>JAJSLK010000087.1 GCA_021272165.1 Methylacidiphilales bacterium | reverse complement strand
TTTAGTCCAAAGCAAACTCCCACAACCTCCATTTTCCCGATTGGCTACCCGAGAGGATTGCTTGGAATAATTCAACCAGCAAGGGCGATCAAAATTGCATAACATCCCCTCGCAACGCATAGCAAATCGATGCCGAAAGGTGCAGAAATTTACCTTTTACCTCTTGCGAGATATGTCCTAAGATGCTAAATTATAGTATCTTAGGAAAGGAGATGGCGGGCTGGCAACCATCATAGATCGCCGCTACATTTTGAGCAGCACAACTGACCGCCAGTAAATAGCAACGAGTCGTTAGCGCCCATCCCGGCTTTGTTGCATGTTGAATCGATGCCAACGTCCTCTCCGACCGTGCACGACCATTCCCTTCCCACCTCTTCAGCCAACTGGCGCCGGATCGTCTATGCCCTGGTTGCGCTGGCGGCGCTTCCGGTCGTGGGCCTCCTGATCTGGCAGGGCGTGACGTCGAGCGGCAACCCCGATCCGACGCTGCCCAAGACGAGCCATCTCGCGGCGATCCTCGACACGAGCGTGCTCGTGTTCCGCGAGGGACTCGAAAGCATTTTGGTGCTGGCGGCGATCACCGCCGGGTTGAGCCGCAAACAGGACCGGATGGCCGGCCCGATTTTCATCGGCGCGAGCACCGGTTTTCTCGCGACGCTGGCGACCTGGTTCGTGGTGCGCGGGATCGTGGAGGACATCAGCCAGAACGTTTCCTATCTCGCGCTGCAGGCCGGCACGGGCTTGCTGGCGGTGGTCGTGCTCCTGGTGGTGATGAACTGGTTTTTCCACAAGCTTTATTGGACCGGCTGGATCGTGGTCCACAATCGCCAGAAAAAGAAAATCATCGAGTCGGCCGAGCAGGGACGATCGCCCGGGTTCGTCTTCTGGGGCCTGGTGCTGCTCGGCCTCACGTCGGTCTACCGCGAGGGTTTCGAGGTGGTGCTTTTTCTCCAGAGCTATTATCTCAAGCTGGGCGGATGGACGGTTTTCTACGGGTCGCTGCTCGGGCTGGCGCTGACGCTCGTCGTGGCCGTCATCACGTTCTGGGCGCACCAGCGGATGCCTTATCGCAAGATGCTGATCGTCACCGGCGTGATGCTCGGAGTGGTGCTGCTGGTCATGGTGGGCGAAGAAGCGTTCGAGATGCAGCAGGCCGGGTGGTTGCACACGTCGACCATCGCCGCGCTGGACGGGCGGATTCCCGACTGGGCCGGGGTCTGGTTCTCGCTCTATCCGACCTGGGAGACGATCATCGCGCAGGTGATCGCGCTGGCGCTGGTGCTGGGGTCCTATTTCATTTCGGGCAAGGTGCTGGCACAGCGTCCGGCGATGGAAGAAGCGGACTGAGCGCCGTCGCACGGGGTGCGATGGCGATTTCGGGAGGCACCGCCGGGGTGCGATGGCTACCGCTGCGGGGAGGCGAAGAATGGGTCAGGACAGGAGTCTGACCCTCCATGAAAAGAACCGCCGCTACGCAAAGATTTATTCCTCGGACTTCTTTTGCTTCTTGGGCTTGTCGGCTTTTTCGGCCTTCTCAGCTTTTTCGGCCTTGGGCGCGGCTTCGGCTTCGACGACGTAATCGACCCATTCGAGGAGGGCGACCGGGGCCGAATCGGAATCGCGCGGCCCGAGTTTCACGATGCGGGTGTAGCCGCCCTTGCGGTCCTTGAATCCGGGAGCGATTTCCTGGAAGAGTTTTCCCACGGCGTCCTTCTGGCCGATCTTGGCGACGGCGAGCCGGCGATCGTGGAGCGTGCCGCCCTTGCCGAGGGTGACGAGCTTTTCCGCGAGCGGGCGGGCGGCCTTGGCCTTGGCCAGGGTGGTTTTGACGCGCTTGTGCAGGATGAGGCTGGCGACGAGGTTGGCCAGCATGGCATCGCGATGCTGCGAAGTGCGTCCGAGTTTGCGGGTGTTTTTCTGGTGGCGCATGGGAATAAGGGTAAAGGTGGAAAGTTAAAGGGTAAAGAGGCGGAGGGTGAAGTGATGAAAACGTGAAGCGGTTCTTGCAGTACCTTTTCCCTTTTCCCTTTACCCTTTACCTTTTTCCCTGTTCCGGGTTACTCGGCCTTGCCGTCGGTGGCGGGCAGTTCGACGAGTCCGGGCTCAAGCTTCATGCCGAGGCTCAGGCCGAGGTTCTGGAGCTTGTCCTTGATTTCGTTGAGGGATTTTTTGCCGAAGTTGCGGTACTTGAGCATTTCGGCCTCGGTCTTCATGGCCAGCTGGCCGACCGTGGTGATGTTCGCGTTGTTGAGACAGTTGGCGGCACGCACGGAGAGCTCGATCTCATTGACGCTCATGTTGAGCAGCTTCTTGAGCTTGGAGTTTTCCTGGCTGACCTGGGGCTGGCTTTCCTCGAACTCGATGGTCTCCTTGTCGAAGTCGACGAAGAGGTCGAGGTGATGACGGAGGATGGCGGAGGCCTGGAGAAGCGCCTCATCGGGCGTCAGGCGGCCATCAGTCCAGACCTCAAGGATGAGCTTGTCGTAGTCGGTGCGCTGGCCAACGCGAGTGTTCTCGACCGAATATTTGACCTTGCGGACGGGCGAGAAGAGAGAGTCGATGGCGATAACGCCGATGGACTGGTCGGGGTGCTTGTTGTATTCGGCGCTGGCGTAGCCGCGGCCGACCTTGACCTCAAGTTCGGCCTCGAAGCGCTGCTTCTTGTCGAGTGTGGCGATGACCTGGTCGGGGTTGAGGACCTCAACGCCGGCATCGAGCTTGATGTCGCCCGCGGTGATGGGGCCTTCCTTGGTGACGTTGAGGAAGAGGACGCGGGGATCGCGGTTGGGGAGCTTGAAGAGGACCTTCTTGAGGTTGAGGACGATATCGGTGACATCTTCCACGACGTGCGGGAGGGTGGCAAATTCATGGACGGCGCCCTCGAGCTTGATGCTGGAGATGGCGGCCCCTTCCAGCGAGGAAAGGAGGACGCGGCGCAGGGAGTTGCCGAGGGTGTGGCCGTAGCCGGCCTCAAAGGGTTCGGCAACGAACTTGGCGTAATTGCCCTTGGAAGCGGCTTCGTCTTTTGCCAGACGATTGGGCATTTCGAAACGACCGAGACGGATTGGCATCTGATTTTCTCCTTGGCTGGGTTTCCCGAGGGAGCGACAGGCCATCGCACCGCGGACCAACAGCCGGATGACGGTGATGTTCTGCTGCTGCCCCCTTCCGCACCGTCGTTCGGAAGGGAATCAGGCGGTCCCGAACACCGGGACCGCGAAAAAGGATTAGCGGGAGTAGAGCTCGATGACCAACTGTTCGTTGACGATCGGCGCGATTTCGTCGCGGGTGGGAATACGCTTCACTTCGCCCTTGAAATTGTCCTTGTCGAGCACGAGCCAGTCGGGCACGGCGGTAATCTGGGTGGCATTGAGGCCGCGGGTGCCGAGCTGGCGGGAGACGGCGTTGTTGCGGACTTCGATGACGTCACCGATCTTGACGTTGTAGCTGGCGATGGAGACGCGGCGGCCATTGACGTTGATGTGGCCGTGATTGACCATCTGACGGGCGGCGCGGCGGGAGTTGCCGAGACCGAGGCGGAAAACGATGTTGTCGAGCCGGGTTTCGAGAAGCTGGAGGAGCGTCTCGCCGGTGACGCCGCGGCGGCTCAAGGCGAGCTCGTAGTAGCGGCGGAACTGGCGCTCGAGGAGGCCGTACATGAGGCGGAGCTTCTGCTTTTCACCAAGCGCAATGGCATATTCGGTCTGTTTGCGGCGGCCCTTGTCGCCATGCATTCCGGGGGGATAATTGCGGCGTTCGAGGGCCTTGTGGGGGCCGAAGAGGGGTACGCCGTAGCGACGGCTTTTCTTGGTGCGGGGTCCGGTGTAGCGAGCCATAGGAACTTTGAAACGAAGTGCTTTAGACGCGGCGCTGCTTGCGGGGGCGGCAGCCGTTGTGGGGGGTGGGAGTGACGTCGGTGATGGAAGTGACTTCGAGGCCGATGGCCTGGAGGGCACGGATGGCCGATTCGCGACCGGTGCCGGGACCCTTGACGCGGACAGAGACTTCCTTGAGACCATGGCCCATGGCCTGGCGGGAGGCATCCTGCGCGACGACCTGGGCAACGTAGGCGGTCGACTTCTTCGAGCCACGGAAGCCGCATTTGCCCGCCGAAGACCAGCCGATGACATTGCCGTTGGTGTCGGTGATAGAGACGATGGTGTTATTGAAGGTGGCCGAGATGTGGGCGATGCCGACAAAGACGTTCTTGCTGCCCTTGGCCTTGACGATCTTGGGCTTTTCGATGTCGTTGGGATCGAGCGAGAGGCTGGTGGGAAGTTGGTCGGCGGGTTTCGGGGCGGCAGCGGTGGCTGCGGAAGCGCCTTTCCTTTCGCCCGCAGGCTTTTTCTCGCCGGCCGGTTTCTTTTCGGCGGGAGCAGCGGCTTCCTTCTTGGCCGCGGGTTTCTTTTCCGCGGCGGGTTTCTCGGGGGCGGGTGTGATGGGAGTTTCGTCAGCCATGGGGATTCAAACGGGGGTTAGACTTTGCCGGCCTTGGCGTCCTTGTTGCGCTGGACGCCGACGGTCTTGCGGGGGCCCTTGCGGGTGCGGGCGTTAGTGCCGGTGCGCTGGCCGCGGACAGGGAGACCGCGACGATGGCGGATGCCACGGTAGCAGTTGATGGCCTGGAGGCGCTTGAGATTCTGCTGGAGCTCGCGGCGGAGGTCGCCTTCGATGACGTACTTGTTTTCCTGGATGACCTGGATGATGCGGTTGAGCTGCTGGTCACTGAGGGACTTGGCGCGGACGTCGGGGCTGATTTCAGCCTGTTCCAGGATGAGTTTGGCGCGGCTGGGGCCGATACCGTAGATGTAAGGGAGGGCGGCTTCAATCCGCTTGTCACCGGGAATGTCGATACCGAGAAGGCGTGGCATGGTAAGTCAGGAAAATTGGATCAACCCTGGCGCTGTTTGAGGCGCGGATTTTTCTTGTTGATGATGTAGACGCGGCCCTTCCGGCGGACGACCTGGCAGTCCGAGGTGCGGCGTTTGACGGAAGCGCGTACTTTCATGGTTTTCTCTCTTAAAAGTGGTTGGTTTACGCCCTGAACGTGGAGACAAAAATGCCTTCACGCGATAAAGCGCAAGGGGGAGAGATTATCAAACGCTAGGGGGATGGCAAGCGCCTTTTGGAGGATTTTTGGGCCTCAAGAAACCTTTCTTTAGGGCGAGGAAACCGTGCCGTGGGCATGCCAGGCGTCTTTCTCGGCTTTCAGGCGTGCGAGGTCCTGATCGACCGTGGCTGGGGTGAGGCGGTAGCCAAAGCCGTTGGGACCGGTGCCCTTGAAGAGCCGTGTCAGAACGAGATCGCCGACATTTTTGCGAAAGTGGCTGGCTTCCCAGTAGTATTTCATGTGGCTGACGGTGTCAGTCGGGGCGGGAAGAGGCTCAGTGCTCATGGAGTTGTAACCGGCGAAGTCCCAGAATTCCCAATCGAGGCCGGGCTGGGCATCGAGCTTATTCAGCATGATCCGCATCCATTCACTGTAGTCGTTCCAGTCGACGGTCAGTGTGTCCAACTTACTCGCATGGAGGGGGAGGACAAAGACGATGAGGCGGACATGATGGGCGGCACACCAGGAAATGAGATGGTCGTAGGCGTCCATCTGCAGGCTGGTTCCGTCAGGATTGTAGAGGGAATGGGGCGGGCCCTCACCCAGACTCCGCCGACTTTCCTTGAGGACATAGGCCGCGAGATCGAAATGCTCAATGATGGCGGGATCGTCGGCTTCGTATCCCCGAGTGTAGACGATGGGGCTCCTGGTCCGGGTCAGCAGAGAATTGAGGCTGACCGCAAAGGCGTGAAAGGACAGGAGCGTAGGCAATATATCGGCCCAACGATAAAATGAGTTGGGACGTCCATCCGGCTGGACACTCAGGCGTTCCTCCGTGAAAGAAGGCCAGACCGGTTTGTCGGCCGAGAACATCATCCGATCGACACCCAATACGGCCATGCGCGGAACATGGGCGGCGGCGGCATGCTGAAAGTAACGCCAGCTTTCGTAGACCTGGCCTCCGTGGAGGCCAAGATTATAGGCCGGATAGGGAAGCGCGGGACAAGAGGGATCGAGGCCGTTGGCCACGCGGGAGGTGCCAAGGAGCAGGATATCGGCCCGAGCGGTTGCAACGGCGTGGGCCTTGTGGATATACATCATCTCGTCGAGCGAGGGACGGCTTTTGATCCAGTCCCACGATTTGCCGTAATGATAAATACCCGCTGGATCGGCGATGTAATTGATCGCAATCACCGGAGCGAGGATGACTGCCACGGTGAGGAAGAAGTATCGGAGGTAGGAAAAGCCGGACATGGTTCTTCAGAATCGGAAGTAGAGGAACTGGCTCAACTGCCAGATATTGAGGAGGGTGATGGCGAAAATAGCACCGGTGGCCATGGCCCAGATGGGAGAAAGATGCCAGATCGGCGGAGAGACGGGCTTCTTGCCACGATCAGAATATCGTTCGGCGATGCGGAAGATCTCATCAGCGTTGGGCGCAAAGAAAGCGAGGGCTACCGCGGAAGCCAAGGTAAGAAGAGGCGCCTTGTAGCTGGAAGCACCGAGCAGGACCGGCAATGGCAGCCCCAATCCATGCCCTCCCATCATGCCAAGCAAAAGAGCACATGCCTGGCGAAGAGAATGGGCCCGAAAGAAGACCCAGCCGATAACCACGGCCAGGAAGGTCAAGGCCCAGCCGGCGAAATTCCATTTCGAGTCTTCGGCCTGTTTTCCCTTCCCGCCCAACCGTTCCCAAACGTGATAGATGATCAGATAGATACCGTGCAGGCCACCCCAGACGACAAAGGTCCAGCCCGCGCCATGCCACAGGCCACCCAGCAGCATGGTAATCATGAGATTGAGCAACTGCCGGGGTTCGCCGCGGCGGTTGCCACCGAGAGGGATGTAGAGATGATCTCGCAGGAAGTGGGAAAGGGTCATGTGCCATCGCCGCCAGAAATCGGAGATGTTGGCGGCCTTGTAGGGCGAATTGAAATTGAGCGGAAAGCGGACGTTGAACATCCAGGCCAGACCGATGGCCATATCGGAGTAGGCGGAGAAATCAAAATAGAGCTGGAACGTATAAGCGAGCGCCCCAATCCAGGCCGTGAGGAATCCCGGAGCAAGCGCGGGTTGATCGAATGCGGCCTGGGCCAACGGGGAGAGATGGTCCGCGATGAGAACTTTTTTGGTCAGGCCGACAGCGAACAGGCCAAGACCAGCGGCGAGATGTTCGGCCTGAAAGCGGGCCACCGCCGGCTCGGCGAACTGGGGCATGAGGCGGCGATAGGAGACGATGGGGCCGGCAATGAGGTGAGGGAAAAAGCTGACAAAGAGCGCGTAGTGGAGGAAATCGTACTCTTCGGTGACGCCGTGGAAAGCATCGACCAAATAGGCGATCTGGGTGAAGGTAAAAAAGGAGATGGCCAGCGGCAGAACAATCGGCGGCAGGTGCCAGCTTACGCCCAGGAAGGTGCGGCAACTATCGACGAAGAAGTTGGCGTATTTGTAGTAGCCGAGGAGGGCGAGGTTCGCGGTGACGCCGAGGACGAGGAGCGTTTTTGCCGAAAGCGGGGCACGTCCGTGCCGCGCGTTGTTGATGCCGACCCCAATGCCATAATTCATGGCGATGGAACCGACGATCAAAAAGAGATACCAGGGGTTCCAGACGCCGTAAAAAACAAGAGAGGCGAGGGTGAGCCAGCAACCGCTCCAGCGTAGCGAGCCGAAACGGCCGAGAAGGAAATAGAGAAGCAGGGTGACGGGAAGAAAGTAGAAGATGAAGCTGAAGGAATTGAACAGCATGATCCCGCCCGCAGGCCGACGAAGCGTAGGTCAGGCATAGCCGGGGCCTCAAATTCTTTCTTGGAAAGAATGGACTGCTGTACTACCGCGCTCTTTTTAAGGCCCGGTGATGTAACCCCGGGAGAGGTCGTAGGGATGAAACTGGACCTGAACGGAGGAGCCGGAGGAGAGGGCGTTTGCGTTGACAGAGCAATCCCGGGCCAGGCGGGCGATGGCGCGATGGCCGTTGGCGAGTTCGACCCGGCAGGCGCCATTGCGGAGGACTTCGACGACGACGGCGGGAGCGACGATCCGGTCCGCGGCGGGCATGAAGTTATTTGCCTTTCGATTTGGCGGCGGTCTCGGGAAGGCAGGTGAGGATTTCGGGCTCGTCTTCGGTGATGAGGACCGTGTGCTCGAAATGGGCGGAGGGTTTGCCATCGGCGGTGACGACGGTCCAACCGTCGGCGAGCTGGCGGACCTGGGCGCGGCCGAGGTTGACCATGGGCTCGATGGCGATGGTCATGCCCGGTTTGAGCTTGGCCTTGATTTCGCGACCGTAGTTGGGCACGTGAGGTTCCTCATGGAGGGCGCGACCGACGCCGTGCCCAACAAATTCGCGGACGACACTGTAGCCGTTGGAGACGATGAAGTTTTCAATGGCCTCGGAGATGTGGTGAACGCGATTGCCGGCGCGGGCCTGGTCGATGCCGATGTAGAGAGCCTCCTGGGTCTTATCAAGAAGGCGCGTGGTGGCGGCGGGAATTTCGCCGACGGGAATCGTGGTGGCGGTGTCGCCGACCCAGCCGTGGAGGATGACGCCGATGTCGAGCTTGACGATGTCGCCGTACTGAATGCGGCGGGCGCCGCCAATACCATGGACGATCTCGTCGTTAACGGAGATGCAGATGTGGCCGGGAAAGCCGCGGTAGTTGAGGAAGGGGCTGCGGCCGCCGCGGTCGTTGATGAGGCGAGCGGCGAGTTTGTCGATCTCGCCGGTGGAGACGCCGGGTACGACGGCGAGGGAGACTTCCTCGAGGATTTCGCGGGCTGCGCGGCAACTGACACGCATGGCCTCGATTTCGTCAGGTGTTTTGATGGGAATACTCACGGGACAACCAAAAAAGCATAAAGAGAAACGACCGGTCTTCCACTTCAAACTTTCGGCCTGGGCCGAAGAAAACTTAGACGAGCGAGAAGACAGCGCCGACGATGAGGATGATGGCGACGAGAACGAAGAGCCAGACGTAGTTACCGGAATCGACCGCGTGACCCTGACCGAGCGAGGGCACCGAACTGGCGGAGCGGCCACGGATGCGGCCCTTCTTGAGGAAGCCGTCATAATGGCGCTGCAGAAGGTAGGTTTCCATCTGGCGCATGGTGTCGAGCATGACACCAATCATGATGAGGAGGCTGGTGCCGCCGAAGAACTGGCTGGTAAGCATGGGGATCTGGCAAAGGGTCTGCGCCGCCATGGGAAGAATGGCGAGAATAGCGAGGAAGATGGCGCCGGCCAAGGTGAGGCGGGTCATGGTGTATTCAAGGAAATCGGCGGTGGGATTGCCGGGACGGACGCCAGGGATGAACCCGCCGTTGCGCTTGACGTCTTCGGCGATCTGGATTGGGTTGAACATGAAAGAGACCCAGAGGTAGGAGAAGAAGAAGATCATGACGATGTAGAAGGCGTAATGAAGCGATCCGCTGAGCAGCGATTGGACGAGCTGAGTGGCCCACGCATAATGGCCGATGGGGAGAATCTGAAGCATGAAGCTGATGCCGAGGAGGATCGACTGGGCAAAGATGATGGGCATGACGCCGGAGTAGTTGACCTTGAGCGGAAGGAAGGCGCTCTGGCCGCCGTAGACCTTGTTGCCACGAACCTGCTTGGCGTATTGGATGGTGACCTTGCGCATGGCCTGGGTGATGGCGATGGTGCCGGCGATGACCCCGAAGAGGAAGACGAGCATGAGCGGGAAGGCGATGACGGGGACGTTCGATTCCTGAGTGCTGCCGGCGGGAGGACGAATCATCTGCCAGCCCTGCAGCAAGGCGGCGGGCAGGCGGGAGACGATGTTGATGGTGATGACCATCGAGATGCCGTTGCCGATGCCCTTGTCGGTGATCTGCTCGCCGAGCCACATGAGGAGGAGGGTGCCGGCCAGGAGGCTGAGGATGGTGGTGAATTCAAACATGGGCCCGGGGAATGAAACGAGGGGGCCAAACTTGGTGGTGACCTGGGCGATGTTCGGAAGGAGCGGGCTGTGCTCGGGGGTCTCAAACTGCCGGGCATAGAAGTAGCCCTGGAAAACGCAGATGAGGATGGTGGCGTAGCGGGTGTACTGGGTGATTTTCTGGCGGCCGCCTTCCTCGCGGGCGAGCTTGCCGAGGCTGGGTACGACGGCAGTCATCAACTGGAGCATGATGCTGGCGCTGATGTAGGGGATGATACCAAGCGAGAAGACGGCGCAGTTTTCGACGGCGCCACCGCTGAAGAGATTGAACATCCCGATGACCGAGTTGGTGGGATCCTTCTCGATGATGGAACGGAAATAATGGGCCAGGATTTCGGTATTGATGCCGGGGCACGGAATGGCTGCGCCGATACGGACGACGACGACAATGGCCAGCGTGAAGAGGATGCGCTGGCGCAGCTCAGGTATTTTGAAGCAATTGGCGAAAGCCGAAAGCATGGGGACTGGCGCGCGGGGCTGTTAAGGATTAAGCCTTCGCGGAGGTAGTCGCTTTGGCGGCGGCCTTGGCGATGATTTCCACCGTGCCGCCGGCCTTTTCGATCTTTTCGCGGGCCGCGGCGCTGATGGCATCGACTTTCACCGAAAGCTTCTTGGTGATGTCGCCGCCGCCGAGAATCTTGACACCATCCCAGCGGCCGTTGACGAGGCTGGCCTCGCGAAGGGCCTTTTCGTCGACGACACCGGAGACGGAAAGCTTCTCGAGATCGGCGAGGTTGACGGGGGCGTAGGTGATCTTGAAGGCGGCGTTGTTGAAGCCGCGCTTGGGGATACGGCGGATAAGGGGCATCTGGCCGCCTTCAAACCCAAGGCGGATGCTGCCGCCGGAACGGGCTTTCTGGCCCTTATGGCCCTTGCCGCTGGTCTTGCCGTGGCCGGAGCTTTCGCCGCAGCCGAGGCGCTTGACGCGATGGCGGGCGCCGGGGCGGGGTTTGGAGTTGTGAAGTCGGATGGAGGAGGACATAAGGATAAAAGTTAGAAGGTTGAAGGTAGAAGGCAGAAGTTAAAACACCAAGACTGAAAGTTAATCATAGCTTGGCTTCCTCTGGCTCCTTTCCTTGGTTACGAGGCCAGAGCGGGATCGGCGTCGCCGGTCTTTTCAGGCTTCTCGGCCTTTTCCGCCTTGGGGGCCTTGGCCTTGCCCTTATGGGCGGGCTTGGCGGCGGGGGCGGCTTCGGCGGTTTCCGGCGCGGCGGGAGCCGGCTCGGTCTTGATGGTCTTGCCGCGGAGTTGGAAGATGGCTTCCTTGGGCCGGAGCTGCTTGAGGGCATCGAGGGTGGCCTTGACGACGTTGGCCGGGTTGCCCGAGCCGAGTGACTTGGCGAGGAGGTCCTTGATGCCCGCGGCTTCAACGACGGCGCGGACGCCCCCGCCGGCGATCAGGCCGGTTCCGGGCGAAGCGGGGCGGAGGAAAACACGTCCACCGCCGAACTGGCCGAGGACTTCGTGCGGGATGGTGGGGCCGCGGAGGGAAACGGGTTCCAAATGCTTGCGCGCGGCGTCGGTGGCCTTGCGGATGGCTTCGGTGACTTCGTTGGCCTTGCCGAAACCGACACCGACCTTGCCCTTGCGATCACCTACGACGAGAAGGGCGCTGAAGCTGAAGCGGCGGCCGCCCTTGACGACCTTGGCGCAGCGATTGATGAAGACGACTTTTTCGAGCAGGTCGGATTTCTGCTCGTCGTTGCGGTTGGGGCGGGGTCCACGATTGCCGCCGGGTCCGCGGCCACGGCCGCGGCCACGAGGTCCGCCACGGTCGCCGCGTTCGGGCGGGTGGGGAGCCTTTACCTCCGCTTCGACGGGGCCGGGTTCGACGGGTTCAACGACAGGGTCGGTGACCACGGTCTCTTCGGCGATTTTCTCTTCAATGATGGGATCGGGCTTGGGTGGCATAGGCGTGGGTGGATTAGAATTGGAGACCGGTCTGGCGGGCGGCGTCGGCGAGGGCCTTGATCTTGCCGTGATAGGTGAAGCCGCCGCGGTCGAAGACGACCTGGCTGATGTTTTTGGCCTTGGCGCGCTCGGCAACGAGCTTGCCGATTTCCTCGGCGCCCTTGATGTTGGGGCGGAGTTTGGAGCCGCTGAGTGATTTTTCGGTGGTAAAGACGCTGACGAGGGTGCGTCCGGTGGAGTCGTCGATGACCTGGGCGCGGATGTGCTGGCCCGAGAAGTTGACGGCAAGGCGGGGGCGCTCCGAGGTCCCCACCACCTTGCGGCGAATGCGGACGTGGGTGCGGATGCGGGAGGCTTTGGAGGTGAGTCGGGGCATGGGCGTTATCCTTTACTTGCTCTGGGCGGTCTTGCCTTCCTTGCGGATGATCTGTTCGCCGGAATAGCGGACTCCCTTGCCCTTGTAGGGCTCGGGCGGATAGAAGGCGCGAATGTCCGCGGCGACCGCGCCGACCTTCTGCTTGTCGGCGCCTTCGATGAGGATGTTGACGTTGTCGGTGACGGTGACCTTGATGTCATCCGGCACCGCGAAGTTGATGGGGTGGGAAAAGCCGAGGTTGAGGACGAGGGTCTTGCCCTGGAGAGCAGCCTTGAAACCGACACCCTGGATTTCGAGCTTTTTCTGGAAGCCTTCGTTGGCGCCCTGGACGAAATTGGCAAGGAGCGAGCGGGAGAGGCCGTGGAGGGCCTTGTGCTGGCGGGTTTCGCCCTGCTTTTCGACGAGGAGGGTTTTGCCATCGAGCCGGGCGGCGATGCCGTCGGGCAGGGTGTGCTTGAGCTTGCCGCGGGGGCCCTCGATGTTCACGAGAGGGCCCTGGACGGCAATCTTGACCTTGTCAGGGACGATGATGGGTTTTTGACCGATGCGGGACATACGTTTTCCTTAATAGACGGTGAGGAGCAATTCGCCGCCGAGGTTTTGCTTCTTGGCCTGATGACCGGCCATGACGCCGCGGGGCGTGGAGATGACCGAGATGCCCATGCCGCCGAGGACGCGGGGGATTTCCTTGGCGCCGACATACTGACGGCGGCCGGGTTTGCTGACGCGGGTGATCTGGGTGATGGCGCGGGTCTTGCCGGCGCCGCGGAGTTTGACGAGGAGTTCGGGCTTGCCGGCCTTGGCTTCCTTGTCGGAGACCTTTTCGACCTCGAGGACGTAGCCTTCGTTCTTGAGGATGTGAGCGACGTCGCTGCGCATGCGGGACCAGGGCACACGGACCTCGCTCTTGGAAGCACGGGCCGCGTTGCGGATGGTGGTGAGAAAATCAGCCAGGGGATCGGTTTGCATAGAAAAAATCGGTTACCAGCTGGCCTTGGTGACGCCGGGGATTTCGCCACGCAGGGCGAGCTCGCGGAAGGCAATACGGCTGAGGCCGAATTTGCGCATGTAGGCGCGGCGGCGACCGGAGAGCTTGCAGCGGTTGTAGGCGCGGGACGAGAACTTCGGTTTGCGCTTCTGTTTTTGAATCCAGGTGGTTTTGGCCATAGGGGATTATTGGGCTGGGGCGGTGGTGAGTTTGCGATCCGAGAACGGCATGCCGAAGAGAGCGAGGAGTTCCTTGGCCTCGTCGTTCTTGCGGGCGGTGGTGACAATGGTGATGTCCATGCCGAGGTTGCGCTTGACCTTGTCGAGCTCAACTTCGGGGAAGATGGTCTGGTCCTTGACGCCAAGGGTGTAGTTGCCGCGGCCGTCAAAGGCGCGGGGCGAGACACCGCGGAAGTCGCGGATGCGGGGGAGCGCGGTGCGGATGAGGCGTTCGAGGAACTCGTACATGACCGGGCCGCGGAGGGTGACCTTGACGCCGATTTCCTGCCCCTCGCGGAGCTTGAAGTTGGCGATGCTCTTGGTGGACTTGGTCTTGACCGGGCGCTGGCCGGTGATCATCTGAATTTCGTTGAGGGCGTCCTCCAGGGCGACCTTGGTATCCTGGGCGGAGCCGATGCAGCAGTTGACGACGACCTTTTCGATCTTGGGCACCTGCATGACGTTCTTGTAGCCGCGGCTTTGGCGAAGCGCGGGGATGATGCGCTCCTTGTACTCGCGGGCGAGCGTAACGGGTTCTTTAACGGGGACGGCGGCGGGCATGGCTTATTTCTTTCCTTTGGGAGCAGCCTTCTTGGCGGGCTTGGCTTCGGCGGTTTCCTTGCCGGCCGCGCCTTTGCGGGCGTCGTAGTCGGCGGCGAGCATGACCTTGGAGATGTGAAGGGGGCCTTCGCGCTCGATGATGCCGCCCTGGGGCTGTTCCTGGGTTTTGCGGGTGGCTTTCTTGATGAAGTTGACGCCCTCGATGATGACGCGATGGCGGTCGCGGAGGACCTGAAGGACCTTGCCGCGCTTGCCGCGCTGGACGCCGGTGAGGACGACGACTTCGTCGTTCTTTTTGACGTGGAACTTGGCCTGCGGGAAGCGGGCCTTGTTGATGCGGTAAAGAGCCATGGTTAGACGACCTCCGGCGCGAGGGAGATGATTTTCATGAAATTGCGGTCACGGAGCTCGCGGGCGACGGGGCCGAAGATGCTGGTGCCGCGGGGGTTGAGGTCCTTGTCGATGATGACGACGGCGTTGTTGTCGAAGCGGAGATAAGATCCGTCCCCGCGGCGGATGGGCTGGCGGGTGCGGACAACGACGGCGCGCACGACGTCGCTTTTCTTGACGGTACCATCAGGGGCGGCCTCCTTGACGTTGGCCGTGATGACGTCGCCAATTCCGGCGTGAAGAGTTTTCTTGCCGATGACGCCGATCATGGTGGCGCGGCGGGCGCCGGTGTTGTCGGCGATGTCGACCCAGGAGCGAATTTGTATCATGACAGTTTAGTGTTTGAGGATGGAGACGAGTTCCCAGCGCTTGAGCTTGCTCAGGGGACGGGTTTCGCGGATAAGGACGCGGTCGCCGGGGCGGGCCTCGCCCTTTTCGTCATGAGCGTAGAACTTGTTGTGGACGCGGACGATTTTCTTGAACTTGGGATGGGCGACGCGGCGCTCGACGCGGACGACGATGGTTTTCTGCATCCGGGCGGCGATGACTTCGCCGGTCCGTTCCTTGCGGGAAGGAGCCGATGTTTTAACTTCGGCCGCGGCCAAAGGCGATGTCCGCGTGCTGGTATTTTCAGTGCTCATGGATTTTCTAAATTATTTTTTCTTGTCGGCGGCCTTTTGGGCAGCGCGGCTCTTGACCTTGAGGCCGAGCCGGCGCTCGCTCACCACGGTTTCCAGCTTGGCGACATCCTTACGAAGCTCGTTGAGACGGCTGGGCTTTTCGAGCGCGCCAGTCTGCTGCTGGAGCCGAAGGTTGAAGTATTCCTGACGGGCTTCCTTCTTTTTGGCGGCCAGTTCCGAGTCGGTGAAATTACGAACTTCAGCAATTTTCATAAAGCTTTTAATAGGCCACGGGTGATGAAGCGGGTGCGGACGGCGAGCTTGGTGGCGGCGAGCCGGAGCGATTCACGCGCGACGGACTCGGGGAGACCGTCGAGTTCGAAGAGGATGTTGCCGGGCTTGACGACCGCAACCCAGTATTCGGGCGCGCCTTTACCTTTACCCATTCGGGTTTCAGGCGGGCGGGCGGTGACGGACTTGTCGGGGAAGATGCGTATCCAAAGCTTGCCCTTGCGTTTCATGTTGCGGGTAAGGGCGACGCGGGCGGCCTCGATCTGGATGTTGGTGATCCAGGCGCGGTCGAGGGTCTGGAGGGCGTAGGAACCGAAGTCGATCTTGTTGTTGCGGGAAGCAAAGCCCTTGCGGCTGCCACGCTGGGACTTGCGGTATTTGACACGTTTGGGAAGGAGCGGCATGGGAGTAAGGGGTTAGGCGGTGACGGCGGGAACGGCTTCGTCTTTGCGGCAGATCCAGCATTTGACGCCGATTTTGCCGGCGACGGTGTGGGCCTCGGCGAAGCCGTAATCGATGTTGGCGCGGAGGGTGTGGAGGGGGACCTTGCCTTCGCGATATTCCTCGGTGCGGGCGATTTCGGCGCCGCCGAGACGGCCCGAGCAACGGACGCGGATGCCTTCGGCCCCGGCCATATCCATGGTGGTCTGGACGGCCTTCTTCATGGCGCGGCGGGAGGTGATGCGGCGCTCGATCTGGAGGGCGATGTTTTCGGCGACGAGCTGGGCGTCGAGTTCGGGATTCTTGATTTCCTTCACGTCGACGAGGATCTCGCGGTCCTTCTGGGTGATGGAACGGATATCTTCCTTGAGTTTGTCGAGTTCGGCGGCCTTGCGGCCGATGACCACGCCGGGACGGGCGGTGTGGATGTTGACGCGGACGCGGTTGGCGGCACGTTCGATGGTGACCTTGGAGACGGCGGCGCCTTCGAGCTTCTTCTTGATGAATCTGCGGATCATGGCGTCCTCGTAAAGAAAGACGGGGAAGTCCTTCTTGGAGGCATACCACATGGAGCGCCAGGCGCGGTTGAAGCCGACGCGAAAGCCGATTGGATTAACTTTTTGTCCCATAGGATTAGCTCTTGGTTTCTGCGGAGGCCCCGGCCGGTTTTTCGGCGGCGGGAGCCTTGGTCTTGTTCTTCTTGGCGGCCTTGGTCTTCGCCGGTTTTTCGACGGCGGGGGCGGCTTCAGTCAAAGTGATGCGGATGTGGGCGGTGCGCTTGTTGATGCGCGATCCCGAGCCGCGGGCGCGGGCGTGCATGCGCTTGAGGGTGGGACCCTCGCCGGCGATGGCCTGCTTGACGATGAGGTTTTCGGCGCGGAGGGTGCGCTTTTCCTTGTTCTCGTTGTTTTCGGCATTGGCGATGGCGGAGGCCAGCACCTTGCTGATGAGGCGGGCGGCTTTTTTGGGAATGAGGCGCACGATCTCCAGGGCCTGCTCCGCGGGCAGTCCCTGAATCTCGCGGGTGACTTCCCGCACCTTGAAGGCGGAAATCTTCGCGTATCTGTGCTCAGCTTTTACTTCCATATCTCAAATCCGTTTTGGTTTTTCTGTCTCTTTTTCTGTCTGTCTTAAAATTCTTATTTCCATCTCATGCAGATGCGCGCCCTACTGCTGCGCATAAACCGAGGCGCGGTCGCCGACCTTGAGCACCGTATTGGGCTTGAGGTTTTCGACCAGCGCGGCACTGACCAGATCGCGGGCCAGCACCACCTTGGCGGTGCCGACTTCGACGTCGCCCTGGAAGAGGAGGAAGGGCATGCCTTCCTTGACTCCCTGGGTCTTGCCGACGTTGATGATGATCGCATTCAACTGGGGGTTGATGTCGGAGATCTGTCCGTCGGTGAGTGACGCGGCGAGCGGGATCGCGGCCCCATTATGTCCGCCGAGGTATTCCCGGGCGGCGCGTGAGGCGACTTCGTAGTCGGCTCTCAGCTTGGGATCATAATTGGGCGCGGTCTGGAGCATCTTGCCGGAGGTGCTGACGAGCTTATCGAGAAGGACGAGCGCCTCGCGGCGTTTCATCTCGCTTCGGTAAAGCTCGGCCACGGCCTGGACCAGTTTGTCCTGCGTCTTGCCTTCGTCGCCGGTCAGGGCTTCGACGCCCAGGGCCTCATCGCGCAACTTCAACTCCGTCCATTGCTCGCGGAAGTATTCCGACTCGGTGTTGGCCGAGGCGAGATTTTCCGTCAGGGTCTTGACCCTGGCCTCGAGTTGTTCGCGGGTGAGGCCGGAAAGGTCCGGGCTGGAATTCGCATCCTTTGCCCCGGCTTTCTGGTCCCGGCCCGGCGCGCTCGCGCTTGTATCGATCACGGTGACTGTGGTGACCGGGGCCGCATTGGTGACGGCATCGGTTGCCGGCGCCACTGGCAGTTTATTTGCATT
>JAJSLK010000013.1 GCA_021272165.1 Methylacidiphilales bacterium | reverse complement strand
GGATTTCTTCCAGATGCTTTTCCAGCATCCGCCACATCTCGTCGTTGATTAGTCTTCGGGGTTGCTCCTCTCGTTGTCGCATCCCCACTTTATCTGCTCAACCCTCATCCAGATCAAGCTAAATCGCTAACACTTCCTAGGATGAAAAAGAAGACTAATTCCGAAACCGAAAAGGTGCCTATTCCCTTTTTCTTCTCGGTTAAGTAAGCCTTGGACTACCCAACGACTTTGGTCTACGCTGGTATCCTAATGAGAATCCGAGAATGAACGCAGCCCCTCCTGCTTCTCTTTTGAAGCCCACGGCCTGCGACTTGGAGTCGGTCATCGCAACCAGCGAACTGAAGCAGAGGAAGACTCGAACCAGGGACCGGGATGCCGAAAATCAGGCGGAGCTTGAGCTGACTCAGGAGCTGGCCAAGTCGCCGCATGATTTCTTTCAAAAATTGGTGAACATGGTCCTCAAGTTGTCCATGGCCGACTCCGCGGGAATCAGTTTATTGGACGAAAAGAACGGACGATTCGTTTGGCCTGCGGTGGCGGGAGGCTTGTCTCCTTTCTTGGGCGGAGGCACGCCGAGGAGTTTTGGCCCGTGCGGCACGGTTTTGGATCGGAATGAAGCCATTCTGTTTTTGCATCCGGAAAGGCATTTTACCTACCTCGAGCCCATTACGCCTCCTTTGGAAGAGGTTTTACTCATACCATTTCACGTTGAAGACAAGCCCGTCGGTACAATCTGGGCCGTCATTCACAACAAGAACCGCAAATTTCAGTTGGAGGATCGCCGATTGTTGGAGAACTTGAGCGCTTTCGCGTCTTCCGCATTTAAGGTATTGGTCTCGGTAGGAGCCCTGGAGTCGCTATTGGGCCGGAAGCCTGATTCCGAATCGGTGCCGCTATAAAGTAGCGCCTTTTAGCGAGCGACAGCTTTGCCCGGGACAAGCCCGGTTTGCTCAGGATGACTGATTTCCAGATATGCGCTGACGCGCAGTTCCGTCGCCTGGCGGTCGATGGCTACCGCTGAGACATCAAGTTTTGTTGGCCTGGCGGGCATTTTCACGGGCGACTTCCTGAAGCGCGCTGATGGCGAGGTCGTTGAGTCGATGCGGAATGACGAGCTGGCCGTCGGTGATCTGTTCGTCGATGACAGGGGCATAGGCGACATAGCCATTGATAAGAACGACCATGATGCGACCCTGGTTTTCGCCGGTGGCGACATTGAGGGCGACCGAGCCTTGATGGTTGAAGAAGAGGCGGACGCCGCCATCAGGTTCGGTTTTGACGTCGATAAGGTTGCGTTCGGTGACTTCGGGAATGGCGCGAATCTGGATGGTCTCGCCGTCGGGGGGAAGCTCAATGGTGGTGGCCTGGGTTTCAGGAAGTCCCTGGCCGGCGGTCTGGATGTGGACCCGGAGGAAGACCTTGGGCGGGCTGTGGCCGGCAACGGCGGGCAGAAATCCGAGGAGTAGGGACGCAAAGATGAGGCCGGTCAGGCGCATGAAGGGAAGATAGGGCCGCTGGGGCATTGAAGGCAAAAGATTTGAACGAAAAGGCTATTTTGATAGGATGAGAGGTTATGCGATGGATTTCACCGGTTTTTCTTTGGTTCGGAGCAGCAGCGGCTTTTTTCGGCATGGCTTCAGCCATTGAAGTCAATCCAAGCAAAAATACGGTGCCGCGGAGCACCTGGGACACGGGTGGAAATCACTTCAGCATTTTCAACGGAGACCCGAAACGGATCCAGCGGGCAAATGAGGTCGATCCGAAGTCGTTTGATTCGAAGCTGGAGATAACGCCGAATCCACTTTCACTTACGACCGCGAAGGCGGTGGGGCCCAACCCGAGCGTTAAAATCACGTTTTCAGTGCATAATCATGCGAAGAAGACTTACACGCTTTCGTTTCCGACGGCGCAGCGGTGGGATTTCCGGATCGTGAACAGCTCCGGCGGGGTGGTTTACACCTACACGGATGACCACGACTTCGTGCAGACGGTGGGTACGTCGATGGTGAACCAGGACGACAAGCTGGTTTATTCGGAAAGCGTTGATTTCGATGACATGAGCCTGCCGCTGACGCCGGGAACCTACACCGTGCAGGCGGTGATGGCGAATTATCCCGAGATGACGGCGCAAACGCAATTGACGGTGACGCCCTGATTCTTCCGTCAGGCGAAAGATGAGAGCATTCCCAAAAATTTAGCGATTAGGGAGAGGCTCGGAATTTTCCGGCGGAGGCTGGGCAATGGTGCCGGGAGGCGGAACGGAATCGTCCTTGTCATCTTCAGTATCGCCGGGAGGAGGCGCGTCGCGGAGCGGTTCAGGCTGATAGGAAGGGTCATTGAGCGGCTTGCTTTCGGATGCCGGAGGCTCATTGGTATCGGGCTTGAAGCCATGGTTGATCAGGGCGCGGACTTCATCGACGGTCAGGGGACGGTTCGGGAGGTCCTTCATTTGCATGAGGCCGTCGTTGATTTTCTGAAGGTCGCGGTGGATGGCTTCAGCTTCGGGGCCGCCATAGGTTTTATCGGCGAGGGAGGATGAATAGGTATTGAATGCGCTGCCGCCAATGTCGGCGGTGCGGCCCTGGTCGGACGAGGTTCGGGAGGCAAAGAGTGATTTTTTGTTTTGGTCGGAATTAACGTCCGCGGCGAAGGCCCGGTTATATTCGTCGAAATTGTAGCCGTAGGCGGTGGTGGCCTGGGTGGAGAAATGGGTGTTGAGATTGGGGGTGGTTTCATCCCGCCCGGAGGAGGCGCCCGGATTATAGGATTTGGTGACGAAAGCGTGTTCGGTAATATCCTTGTCCGCTGAATCGTTTTTGGAAAGGGAGGTGTCGCCAGCGGAAAAAGATTTGTCGGCGAAACTGCTGGTATGACTGAAAATGCGCTCGGGATCGTATTTATCGCCCGGAGCAGGCTTGGGCATGCTGCCGAGGGGATCGGCATCCTTTTTGACGCGGATATAGGCGGTTTTGCCATCAGCCGCTTTATAGGGGATTTTGCGATAGCCGTCAGAATCGGAGGAATCGCTGGCGCGCAGCAGAGATGTGCCTGCCACCAGAGTGATGGCCAAGAGGGAGACCGGAAGGGGGAGTTTCCGCGGCACGCACCTTAAATACACTCGGAAGCATTTGCGGTCAATGCAGATATGACCAGATATGAGAGGTAAAAGCAAAAAGGGCGGACCACAATGGTCCGCCCTTTGCCCCTGATTAATGGAATAAGGAACTAAACCGCCTTGTCGTCGGTCTCGTCAGTCCGAATCCGGAAGGCCTGTTCGACCGCCTGGACGAAGACTTTGCCATCGCCGATTTTACCGGTCTTGGCGCTTTCGAGGATGGTTTTGACAATGAGGGAGGCTCTTTCGTCGGTGGCGACGACTTCGACCTTCACCTTGGGGAGGACATCGACCGTGTATTCGCTGCCACGGTAAATTTCCTTGTGACCCTTCTGTCGGCCGAATCCCTTGACCTCCGTGATGGTCATGCCTTCAACCCCAGCCTGGGTCAAAGCTTCTTTTACATCATCGAATTTGAAGGGCTGGATGATGGCTTCAATTTTTTTCATATGGTTCCCAAATGTTTTTTGTTCTGCAGCGCACCGTAATCCACGGCGCGCCGCCTGTTAGTAATATGGCTCCTTATCCGATAAAGACTAGAGGATATAGCCCTCTTCGCCGTGATCGGAGATGTCGAGACCAGCCTCTTCCTGTTCCGGAGTCGGGCGCAGGCCGAGGGTGAACTTCAGCGCGAAGCCAATGATCGCCGTGCCAATGACCGAGAGGAGGATAGTCACACCCACCGCTTCGAGCTGGTAGATGTAAAGGTGATGGCCCTTGCTCCAGTCGCAGAGGTCCTTGACGTTGGTGTCGAGGTTTCCGTTGATGGTGTCGGAGGCCAGGAAGCCGGTGGCAATGGCGCCGCACATTCCGCCGACGGCGTGAACGCCGAAGACGTCGAGCGCGTCATCATAACCGAGGAGCGGCTTGAGGTAGGTGGTGGTGATGAACGGAATGGTACCGGC
This sequence comes from Methylacidiphilales bacterium, assembly GCA_021272165.1. GTDB lineage: Bacteria > Verrucomicrobiota > Verrucomicrobiia > Methylacidiphilales > UBA1321 > JABDGH01. The sequence continues at coordinate 55,358 of JAJSLK010000013.1, read as the reverse complement.
GAGGATGCCGATGATCACGCCGCCCGTGGGCGTCACATAGCCGCAAGCCGGGGTGATGACAACCAGTCCGGCGACGGCGCCGGAGCAGAAACCAACCACGGTGGCCTTGCCCTTGATGAAGTACTCAACCGTGGGCCAGACGAAGGAGGCGATGGCCGTGGCGAGGGTCGTGGTGGTGAAGGCATTGGCGGCGATGACGTCAGCAGCGCAGGCGCTACCGGCGTTGAACCCGTACCAGCCGACCCAGAGCAGCGAAGCGCCGATGAAGGTCAGCACCGTGCTGTGGGGAGCGAAGTGGGTTTTGCCCCAGCCGAGGCGTTTGCCCAGGATGAGGGCGAGCGTCAGGCCGGACCAACCGGAGGACATATGCACCACGGTACCTCCGGCGAAGTCCATGGCTTTAATTGGCGCATTGGCATTCCAGACGCCGTTCATGTAACCGTCCACGCCCCAGACGTTGTGGGCCAGCGGGAAGTAGACGAGGAACATCCAGCATCCGATGAAGATCACCAGGGCGGAGAACTTCATGCGTTCGGCAATACCGCCGACAATGAGCGCCGGTGTGATGATGGCGAAGGTGAGCTGGAAGCAGGCATAAACGTTCTGCGACATCCAGTAACCGTAACCACCATTGGGCGTGGAATTGACCGCTGCCGGCTGCGGATCGTTGTTATAAGTCTTCGCAAACGGATTGAGCGAGGGATCGCCAAAGGCGGCATACTGGAGATCGCCCAGGGGCGAGGTACCAGCGGCGCCGGTCTTGGGATCGCAGTAGCCGTGGTTAATGCCGAAGACGAGGCCGTAACCGCAGAGCCACCAGAGAATCGTCACCAAACCGGTGATGGCGAAACACTGGGCGCAAACGGAGAGGACGTTCTTGCGACGAACCAAGCCACCGTAGAACAGGGCCAGTCCGGGCAGGGTCATCATGAGCACCAACGCGGTGGAGGTGAGCATCCAGGCGTTATGGCCAGGGCCAGGGCCAGTCAGATTCGACGGCAGAGCAGGCGACTGATCGCCGCCGGGAGTGCCGTTGTTGACGTAGGCTTCGAGGTCAGCGAGCCGCTGATCGGTCGTCGGCTTGGCCGGGGCCGGAGCCGCCGCAGGGGCCGCAGCCGGAGCGGCAGCCCCTGCGGCTGGCGCCGGAGCAGCGGCTGGAGCTGCGTTAGTGGCCTGGGCGTGGGCTTGGATGGCTCCAAAAGCCAAGACAAGACCACACACCGACCATCGGGTAATGGAGGAAAGACGTTTAATCATAAATTAGTTTTTTGATAAAAATTGGTTTATATGCTGACTGAACTTGATTACTTCGACCGAAGTCAAAGCTTCGAAAAAAAAGGCTAACAACGAAATGGTGGGTCCATAGGCGGGGGTGCTCTTGGGCTTTCACAGGAGTTCAAGCGCAGGAAAAAAGGAATGCTCCAGGCCGCTAGGACCAGGGTATAACGAAATCCTTCTGAACCAACAAAGCATGAGGAACTTGCGGAAAGGGGGGTGCGGCCCACAACCGGCTCATTGGCGAGCGAGAAAGGAGCGATGACGTCTGGCGTTTTTTGCTCAGGACGCTTAGTTTGGAGTGAGGGTTCAACCTGGCCAGTCAACGAAAGGCCGAAGGAAGGCGATAAACCGATTTGTTGGGCATCGCAGACTGTGATGCTCACAGTCACCGCCGCCACAAATCCCGTCCATCTCCTCCTGCAACTCTTGGTTACCCTGAGGTTAGCCAAATGCACGGACAGAGCATCAGCACGTATTATGCCAACGGATTTTCACAAAAGATACGCGGTATTAACACGAAAGAACGAAAGGGAGGGGCGTTCGTCCTTTCCGATGGCGGCCAAATTAGGCATAAATGGGGCCACGTGAGAAACGATCGGAAGCGTCCCGAAGCGGTCCCTTTTCAGCGTGGGAAATCTGTTCCCCGGAAGGTTTCAGGGATGGAATCGGGGCCGATGGAGTGGGTTTCACCGGATGTTCTGGCGGGTTTGGAGGCGGAGGGGACCGATGCGCACCGGCTGGCGACGGGCCCGGATTTTTGGCTGGAGCGATTTGGAGCCAATCTGCTGCTTTCTTACCAGACGGAGAAGGGGCGTGATGAGCTGCTGGCGGAAATTGGCCAGCGATGCGCCGGATATGGTTTGGAAGTTCAAAGGATTTTTGGGAAATACCTGCCGCTGGCAGCCTCGGAGCGGGGTGCGCCGGTTTTGTTACGAGAGGAGATGGGTGGCACATTGGAGACAGAGGCGAGGGAGGCGGGCGTGCGGTATGGGCTCGACTTCGGTGGGGGCTATTCGGCGGGGCTGTTCATCGATCAGCGGGCAAATCGGGCGCGGGTGCGAACGTCGCAGCCGAAACGGTTGCTGAATACGTTTGCATATACGTGTTCGTTTTCGGTGGTGGGGGCGCTGGCCGGAGCGGAGACGGTGAGCGTGGATTTATCGAGGCGCTCGTTGACCCGGGGTGAGGAAAATTTCCGGCGCAATGGGCTGGAAACGGATGGGCACAAGTTTATCGCGGACGATGTGCTGGGGGTGTTGCCGAGGCTGGCGCGGCGGGGGGAGAGATTCGACACGATCATTCTCGATCCGCCGACATTTTCGCGGAACCAGGCGGGGAAGGCGTTTCAGGTGCAGCGGGATTTCGACCAACTGGTGGTGCTGGCGCTGGAAGTGGCAGCGCCAGGGGCGAGGCTGCTGCTGTCGGTGAACCATTCGGAGATGCAGGTGGCCGACCTGGAACGGGCGGGCCGGGGGGCGTTGCGGATGGCGGGACGGAGCGGACGGTTTCAGGCGAGTGCGGCGCTGCCCGATTTTCCCATGGGCCATGGCGCGAAGACGGTGTGGCTGGAAGTGAGTTAGCAAATAGAGTTTAGGAACGAGGGAATATCCGCCGATGGGACATCGGCGACTGCCTGGAAAATCACCGTCGCCCGGCGGTCGACGGCTACCGCGGTGCATAAGTCATAACTTCTTAAAAGGTCATTACTTGTATTCTTGGAGCAGCTTGAAAACGCCTCACTGCCAGCAGATTTGAGATGCTCGGGCCATAGCCGAAGAAGCGGCTAGCTGGGGCTTTTAAAACGGCGACCACGAATAAACTGTATGGAACCGGAGCATTGCTTTTAGCATTCAAATAATCGGAGCAACCACGTTTAATATGCACTCTTTCTTTAGGGGACTCTGCTGTCCACCGATTCCGCGCCTTGCTACCGCCATATTGGCCGCGTTTGTTTTGATCGGCCTTGGTTCCTGCGGGAGGACTGAATTGGAAAGCGGCGAGATTGTTGATGCATCCAAGCATGGCGACACGGAAAAGGTCAAGGCACTACTCAAAGACAATCCTGATTTGGTTTTCAGCAAAGACAAAGTCAGACGCGAAACGCCTTTGCACTGGGCGGCGAATAGGGAAGTGGCCGAATTGCTGCTTGCTTATAAGGCTGAAATCGATGCTAAGGGGGACAATAACGGAGACACACCCCTGCATGAAGCGGCAGAGAATGGTCACAAGGATGTGGTAGAAGTTCTGCTTGCGCATGGGGCGAATGTCAACGCCACGAACATCTTCCATTATACGCCTTTGGTTGAAGCGGCAGGCGGAGGCTACAAAGACGTTGTGGAATTATTGCTGGCCAATAAGGCCGATATTAATGCCGCAGGCGACATGGGTTTAACGCCTCTGGACGTGGCGGCGGAAAATGACCACAAGGACGTGATGGAACTTCTGCTGGCGAACGGAGCCGACGTTAATGCCAAGACAAGCGGTGGGACTTCTTTGCACAAAGCGGCGGAAAATGGCAACCAGCGTGTAATGGAATGGATGCTATCCCTCAAGGCCGATCTCAATGCGAAGGACTATCGCGGTGATACACCGTTGCATGTGGCGGTGGAGTACCACAATACGAACATAGTGGAAATCCTTTTGGCCCACGGGGCAGAGGTCAATATCGAAGGGAATAGAGGCATGACGCCTCTAAACTCGGCCGCCTCCAAGGGCTACAAGGAGGTTGTGGAATTGCTTTTGGCCAATAAAGCCGATGTCGATGCCCCGGACGATGCTGGCATGACGCCTTTGCATGCGGCAGTAAGTGATAGATACAGGGCGCATCCTGGAGCCAACGCCAGCACCGTGCCTTCGATTGATTCAAACTGGGATGCCTATATGGAGGTGGTGAAATTGCTATTGACCAACAAAGCCGATATCAACGCCAAGGACGGCCAGGGTCGGACGCCTTTGCACTATGCGGTATTGAATGGCTACACGGACCTAGTGGAGTTGCTGCTGGCCAACAAGGCCGATATCAATGCCAAGGACAACTTTGGCATGACGCCTTTGGGGTTGGCCGTTAAGGCCGATGCGGAGCCGAATCACGACTTCTTTAGCTTGGCGATAACGCCTTTCCAGAGGCTTCCGGGCAAAAGCCACAAGGAAGTGTCGGAGTTGCTCCGACAGCACGGCGGCTACGAATGAACCTTGGTGGGGTACAGTAATGAAACAATGAAGTGAATTTGCCAGCGAAAGTGCCAGCAGAAACCTTCTAAAAGTAAGTTTTAGATAGTGGCTGCAAAGTTTGCTCCAAGCTATTTGACCTCTGACAAGGCATTGTTAATCAGGTAGTGGCTAGAACTCATTTCAAAAGTAGACACGGGTCGCGCCGGAAATGGACGGCAGCCGCTATTCTTTCTTTTCGGGGACCCAACGGGTGAGCATGTCGCGGAGGGCTTCGAGGCGGACCGGCTTGCTGAGGTAGTCGTCCATGCCGGCGGCGAGGCATTTTTCGCTTTCGCCGCGCATGGCATTGGCGGTCATGGCGATGATGCGGGTGGGAGCGGCCTTGGGGTTGGCGCGGACGCGCCGGGTGGTTTCGTACCCATCGAGTTCGGGCATCTGGCAATCCATAAGGATGAGGTCGTAGGTTTTTTTCTCGATGGCTTCGAGGACTTCAAGTCCGTTGGTAACGACGTCGGCGGTGTAGCCGATGTTGCCGAGGAGGCCGAGGGCGACCTTCTGGTTGATGGTGTTGTCCTCGGCGAGGAGCAGGTTGACGTTTTTATACCGGGAGGAAGCGAGCGAGGGCTTGAGCGTGGATGATTTGACCGGGGCGACCTCGATCGGGGCGGTTTTGCGGGTGACGGGGACATGGCCCGCCATGACTTCGGTGAGGCAGTTGTAAAGGCGCGACTGCTTGACGGGCTTGAGGACACAGGCCTCAATGCCGGCGAGTTTCATATCGGCCTCCTCGAGGTGCTTGCCCAGGGAGGTGAGCATGACGAGGCGGGCGGAGGCGATGGGCGGATCGCTTTTGATCAGGCGGCCGAGCATGAGGCCGTCGAGTTCGGGCATCTGCATATCGAGGATGACAAGGGCGTAGGGATCGCCGGGAGCGGCGCTGCGAAGCAGCTCGAGCGCCTGCCTTCCATTGGCGGCGGAGTCGCTGCGCATTTTCCAGGCGCGGGTGTGGTGCTCAAGGATTTCGCGATTGGTGGCGTTGTCGTCAACGATGAGGACGCGGAGGCCGTTGAGATCGGCGCGCTGCACGGCGGCAGCGGTTTCGGCGGTTTGTTTGCCAAATTCAGCGTGGAAGATGAACGAGGAACCCTGGCCGGGAGTGCTTTTGACCCGGATATCGCCGTGCATGAGGTTGATGAGCTTCTTCGAGATGGCAAGGCCGAGGCCGGTGCCGCCATATTTGCGGGTGGTCGAGCCGTCAGCCTGCTGGAAGGCCTGGAAGAGGCGGGCCTGGGCTTTTTCATCGATGCCGATGCCGGTGTCGCGGACTTCGAAGTTGAGGACGGTGGTTTCGGCGGTTTCGCTGATGCGGGAAACAGTGACGACGACTTCACCATGAGAGGTGAATTTGACGGCATTGCCGACGAGGTTGTTGATGACCTGGCGGAGACGGCCAGGATCGCCGTGGAGATGAAGCGGGACCTCGGGGCGGATGAAAGCGGCGAGCTCGAGGCCTTTGCTGTGGGCCTGAGCGGCGAGAAGGTCCATGGTGTTGTCGATGACCTCGCGGAGGTCGAAGTCGATGATTTCGAGGTCGAGCTTGCCGGCTTCGATCTTGGAGAAATCGAGGATGTCGTTGATGACGATGAGGAGTGATTCGCCACTGACGCGGACGGTGCGGGCGAATTCGCGCTGCTCACGCGTGAGGTCGGTCATGAGAAGGAGGTCGGTCATGCCGATGACACCATTCATGGGCGTACGGATTTCGTGGCTCATGTTGGCGAGGAACTCGCTCTTCATCCGGTTGGCGGCCTCGGCGGCGATCATGGCCTCCTTCAGCTCCTTTTCGAGGCGCTTGCGTTCGGTAATGTCCTCGACCATGCCCTCGTAGTAGACGATTTCGCCGCTGGCGTCGCGGACGGCACGGGCATTTTCAGAGATCCAGATGATCGAGCCGTCCTTGCGATAGATTTCCGATTCGAAGCTGCGGACGACGCCGTTTTCGCGCATCAGCCGGATGAATTCACCGCGGCGGCTGGGATCAACGTAGAGCTGGTTGTCGATGGCCGTGAGGCCATCGACCAGGGCCTGGGGTGAATCATAGCCATACATTTTGGCCAGGGCCGGATTAACATTGAGATACTGGCCGGAAGGCGTCGTTTGGAAAATGCCCTCAATCGCATTCTCGAAAATGCTGCGATACATTTCTTCGGATTGATGACGGCTCATATTATTTTCGCAAAATCCGGTGGGAAGCTACCATATCAGTCCCAAATATTGATAGGCCCTTTTTATCGCTCCCCATTAAGTGGAGTAAAGAACCTCAGCGCAACCGCCGCTGTCCCCAGCGGCGGTTACCTCGGAAATGTTTCCAGTCAGGCCGAAGCAATCTTCCGGGAATTCAATCCAAAAGATTAAATCAATTGGCCTTCCGTTCCCCTTTTTATCTCGTTTAGGGCTGACGAAGGTCAAGAGTCAGTGGGAAGTCCGCACGCATGATGGGCAGAGGCGGAACAAAAACAGGACCCGGCGTATGGCCAAAGGCGCGGTAACGGGAGAGACGGCGGCCTTCGGCTTCGTTGGCGTTGATAGGCATGGTGGTCCAATTGCGACCGCCGGGACTGGCGACATGATAAACGCATCCGCCGAGGGAACGTCCGGTCCACTTATCGACAATGTCGAAGGTGAGTGGGGCGTCGATACCGATGGTGGGGTGAAGTGACTCGGGCGGCGCCCAGGCACGGTAGCGGATGCCGGCAACATATTGACCGGGCGTGCCGGTGGGATGAATGGGAACGCGGCGGCCGTTGCAGGTGACGACGTGGCGGCCCTCGATGGCGTTGTCGATCTTGACCTGGAGGCGCTCGACGGAGGAGTCGACGTAGCGGACGGTGCCGCCGGGCGTGCCTTCCTCGCCGAGGACGTGCCACGGTTCAAGCGCGGTGCGGAGCTCGAGCTTGACGCCGTCGTAGGCGACTTCGCCCTGGAGGGGGAAGCGAAACTCGACGTGGGGCGCGAACCATTCGTGCTTGATGGGATAGCCGGAGCGCTTGAGGTCCTCGATGACATCGGAGAAATCCTGTGCGCAGAAATGGGGCAGGAGGAAGCGGTCGTGAAGCTGCGTACCCCATGGGACGGGCGGAAACTTGTAAGGTTCCCGCCAGAAACGGGCAACGAGAGTGCGCAGCAACAATTGCTGGGTGAGGCTCATGCGCGCATGCGGCGGCATTTCAAAGCTGCGGAGCTCAAGGAGACCGAGGCGGCCCGAACCGCCCTCGGGCGTGAAGAGCTTGTCAATGCAGAACTCGGCGCGATGGGTATTGCCAGTGACATCGGTGAGAATGTTGCGGAAGATGCGGTCGACGAGCCAGGGCGGGACGTGGCCGAATTCGGGAACCTGGCTGAAGGCGAGCTGGAGTTCGTAGAGCGCGTCGTTGCGGGCCTCGTCGATGCGGGGCATCTGGCTGGTGGGACCGAGGAAGATGCCGGAGAAGAGATACGAGAGGGCTGGATGATTCTGCCAGTAGCCGACGAGGCTCTTGAGCAGATCGGGTCGGCGGAGGAGCGGGCTGTCGAGAGGCGTGGCGCCGCCCAGGATGATGTGGTTGCCGCCGCCAGTGCCGACATGGCGGCCGTCGAGCAGGAATTTCTCGCTGCCGAGATAGCAATGGCGAGCTTCCTCGTAGAGGACTTCGGTATTGCGTACGAGCTCGGGCCAGTTGGCTGCGGGCTGGAGATTGACCTCGATGACGCCGGGGTCGGGAGTGATCTTGAAATGCTGGAGACGGTAATCGTGCGGCGGGGTGTAGCCCTCGATGCGGACGGGGAGGGAGAGATCGGCGGCGGTCTCCTCGACGGCGGCCACGAGATCGAGATAGTCCTCGGTATAGGCCGTGGGCGGCATGAAAATGTGAAGGATGCCGCCGCGGGGCTCGGCGCAAATGGCGGTGCGGATGAGATTGTTGTCAGGCTGGCCGGTGGCGACGGGTGGATAATCGCCCTTAAGCTGGCTATCGCCGGCACGCTTTCTTTGGCGGACGGCAGGCGCGAGAGCCGGGCGGCGCTCGGTGGGGTCTTGTTCGACGATCTGGACGGCGTCGCCCTGACTGGCCCAGGGGAGTGATTCGAGCGGCAGGCGGTAGCCCATGGGGGAATCGCCGGGGATGAGCATGAGCCGTTCGGTGCGGAGATGCCAGACGGTGGATTGCCACGGCTTGTCCGGGAGCCAGTGGGCGCGGAGAACCGGAAGGGCATGGCCGACGATGGCGTCGAGGCCCTGGCGGAAGACGCGGGCGAGGCGGGCGCGGTCCTCCGGAGTTTTGATCTTGGAATCGAAGACGGAGACATTGTAGGGCAGGCGCCCTTCCTCGAAGAGGTAGTGATAGACGTCCTCAAAGCCGTCACGGACATACTTGGAATCGAGGGCGAGCTTGTCGGCGAGGAGGTGGAGGAAGCGGGCGGAATGCTCCGAGGTGACGCGATAATCGCGGTCGGTTTCGGCGACGAGGTCGTGGTTATGCCAGATGGGCTCGCCGTCCTTGCGCCAGTAGCAGCCGTAGGCCCAGCGGGGGAGCGATTCGCCGGGATACCATTTGCCCTGGCCGAAGTGGAGGAGGGCGCCGGTGGAGAAGCGGTCGCGGAGACGCTTGAGGAGCTTTTCGCCCTTTTCCTGCTTTTCCGGGCTGAGGGCGGTGAAGTTCCATTCGAGGCCGTCGCGATTGGTGGTGGAGACAAAGGTGGGTTCGCCGCCCATGGTGAGACGGACGTCCTGGGCGATGAGTTCCTCGTCGACCTTGCGGCCGAGGGCCTCGATTTCGCGCCATTGCTGTTCCTTGTAGGGGAGGGTGACGCGGGGCGATTCGAAAATGCGGGTGACGCCCATGTGGAAGTCGAATTTGACCTCGGCCTGTTCATGTTCGCCGGTAATGGGCGCGGCAGTGATGGGATCGGACGTGGCGGCGAGGGGGATGTGGCCTTCACCGGCGAGGAGGCCGGAGGTGGCATCGAGTCCGACCCAGCCGGCGCCGGGGAGATAGATTTCAGCCCAGGCATGGAGATCGGTGAAGTCGGTTTCGGGACCGGCCGCGCCGCCGTCGACCGGTTTGACGTCGGCGGTGAGCTGGATGAGGTAGCCGGAGACGAAACGGGCAGCGAGGCCGAGCTGGCGGCAAATCTGGACGAGAAGCCAGGCGGAATCGCGGCAGGAACCGCTCTTGAGGCCGAGCGTTTCCTCGCAGCTTTGGACCCCGGGCTCGAGCCGGACGATGTACTTGACCTCGTTATGGACGAGACTGTTCAGGTCGACGAGGAAGTCGATGGTGTTGCGCTTGGTGCGGGGGATTTTATGGAGGAGGGAGCGGAGGCGGGGCCCGAGGGTCTCGAGCTCAAGGTAGGGCCTCAGTTCATGAGCGAGGATGGCGTCGTAGGAGAAAGGAAATTCCTTGGCGGTGTCCTCGAGGAAGAAGTCGAAGGGGTTGATGGTCGCCATGTCGGCGGTGAGCTCGACCTCGACCTTGAATTCCTCGGTTTTTTGGGGGAAAACGAGACGGGCCTGGAAATTTCCCTGCGGGTCCTGCTGCCAGTTGATGAAATGGGTCTCAGGCGTGATGCGGAGGGTGTAGTTGAGAATGGGCGTGCGGCAATGCGCGGCGGGACGGAGCCGGACGACTTGCGGCCCCAGCGAGATGGGTTTGTCGTAGCGGTAGTGGGTGACGTGACTGAGTGCGGCGTGAATGGACATGAAAGTGGACTCCTCCCTGAGCGAGACAGCAGGAACTATCCCCAACTTGCGAAAAAAGTCACGAGGGAATGACTCGGCCTGAAGCCAATTTTTAACCCGCAGGCAGATCGAAAAAACCGATGTTAGGGATTGATGCCTTGGGACTTGCCGCGAAAGAGGATTTGCCAGCACTCGCCGAAAGTAAAGCGTTTGGGCGTGGAGGCGGAGAAGGCGAGGGGGTCGGCAAGTTCCTGGGCGCCAGTGGCGGTCAAAACCTGAGTGATGCGGGAGTCGGTGAGGGGTTCGTTGGGGGCGATGAGGACGCCGAGGAGCGTGTTGGGACCGAGAGCGATGGGGATGACCTGGGCGGAGTGGTCATGGAGCATCCATTGATTGTAGGCGAATTGGGCGAGGGCGTTGCTGGCGGTCTGGACCTGCTGGCTGTATTGGAAATTGGGATGGAGGATGAGAAGGATGGCGCGGGCATCGAGGAGGGCGGGGCGTGAATATTTCCCCTGGTTGGTGAGGAAATTGTTGAAGTGGTAGAGTGGAGACTGACCGCGGAGGGCGGTGTCGCGTTGTTCCATCCAGGTGAGGCTTTCGGAGGTGAGGAACATTTGCTCGGTGCCGACCGCGATTTTGCCGCCGCCTGGGACCGACTGCCGGATGACGGCGAGAAGGTTGCGGGTAAGAGAGGCGCCATTCGGATTGACGATATGTTTGGGCGGGAAGCGGCTGAGCCAGTCATCGCTGAGCTGGTAGGAGCCGGAATTGAGGAAGCCTCCGCCAAAGGTGCCGCAGAAAATCTGAAGGGCGGCGCAGAAGGTGTAGAGAGCCGCGACAGCAAAGAGAATTGGCGGTGAAATTTTCCAGCGATCGAGTGCCCAGAAAAGGCCGAGCCACAGGACGGGGAGCATCATGAGCAGGCCGCGCATTTCCTTTTCGGTTATGCCAAAGGAGAAGAAGAGTCCAAAGGCGGTAAAGGCGATGAGCGATGGCAGGAGGAGATGCTCCGGGAAGGGTGACGACGGAGTCGATGGGGGAGCGGCGGAGCTGCCTTTCAACCAGAACGCAATGAGGGCAACGAGGAACGCGATGAAGAGAAGCAATTCGGTCTGGTAGAAGAAAGTGAGGCAAAGAGGAAAGTAGAGAAGGCGGAAAAGTCCGGTGCATTCGAGGTGGGTGACGAAAAGACCGGAAGTTTCGTTCGCGTTGACGAGATAGACGATGGATTGAAGGCCGCCGCAGAGGAGCGCAGCCAGGACGAGGGGAATGAAGCCAAGGAGAAGAAAGCCGAGATGAGGAAGAAATTGGGGGGGCATGTGCCGGGCCATTTTGTTGAGCAGAAGCCGGAGGATTTCGGTGAGAACGAACACGACGAAAAAGAGGAGCGCATTGGCCGGTTTGATCCAGAAGGGGAGAGCGGCGCCGATTCCTGAAAGGAGGCTGGCGCACCAATGGCAATCGCGCCAGGCCGAGATCTGCCAGGCAAGCGCGATGGTGACGACAGCGAGGAAAGGGGTGTCGGCGAAATAGAAATAGGAAGCGTCAAGAGAGACGTTCTGCATGAGGCAGAGGAGGAAGAGGGCGGGGCTCCAGGAGGGACGGTCGAGAGCGCGGCAGAGCGAGTAGCTTCCGAAAGCAAGAAGGGCGCAGGTGACGAAGGTCTGGATGATGCCGTAAACCGCAACGCTGGCGAGACTTGGCGGAACAAGGAAAAAAAGAAGATAATGGGGCGGAAGCAGGCTTTGACCGGGCACGGTCAGTTCGTTCCAGAATTGCATCCATTGTCCAGTATGGAGAAAGCCATAGAGCGAAAGCGCGCGAAGAGCGTAATGCTCGCCATCGCCGTAGGGGACGGCGTTGTCGGAGAGGAGGCCGCCGCTGATGAGAAGGCCGGTCGCAAGCAGGACGAGGATGAAAAGCGCCAGGAGCACGCGATTGGATCGAAAGTTCATGGCGTGATCAGGAAAAGTCATGTTCGACCGATTGACCGGTGAGTCGTCGGCGCCAATGGTGGACCCAGAAACGCCAGCTGTAACGGGCCAGCTCGGGCGGTTGATGAAGGATGATCTGGCCTGGGGCCTCGTAATTGCTCTGGCCGCAAAATCCCGATTCATAGACCAGATGCCATGTTTTGCGGACTCCGGTGGCAATGTAATTGGGGGCTGAATTGATCGTGACGAAAAGGTCTGCTCCGGCAATTAGAGATGGAAGATGGTCGAGTGATCGGGCTTGAAGCGGCTTGGCCCAGGAGGATGGAGCTGAGCCCAGCTTTTCGGTGAGGATGTACCACGGGCCAGGCGAAAGAGCGAGACACTGCCGGTGGAACCATTCGCCATCGACGGAAGGAACCTGGCTAATGCCCTTGGGGCAGGCGAGATTGTAGCGTTCCGGCAACGCATAACCGGACGCTATAGGCGCACGGTCAAAATAGGGAAGCAGCGTTCGCGCGGGTTCGAGGTCCGGATATTTGGCGTAGACGTAATCGCGCCATTTGCGTTGCGAGGCGCGATAGGCGTCATATTCCCGGCGGCGAATCTCGAGATCGTAGACGTGATCGTAATCGGAGCGATGGCGCAAAGCCTCGGGACCGACCGGGCGGCAATAGGAGACCGCGCCGAAGAGAGAATGGTATTGGGGAAAGCAGCAGAAATCGACTTCATGACCGCCGGCGGCAAGATGACGGGCGGCGGGAAGACAGCCGACGATGTCGCCGAGCCGTTGGCGGTAGACGATGAGTACGCGGCTCATGAACCCGATGCTGTGGAAAAATGGCCGTGCCGCGCGAGCATAAATCCTCCGACCACGAGCAGCGAAATGGTGGGGACAAGACCCATGCAGGTGAGCATGTCCGAGGGTGTGACACCGAAAAGGATCATGGCGAAAAGATAGATAATGCCGCAGAGGCCAATGAGCAGGCATTCGGGCAGACGTCGCGCGGCCAGGCAATGGGTACCGAGAAGCTGGAGCACGCCGATGGGAAGGATATTAACGGCGAAACGGGCGGCGTAGGCGTCCATTGACGCATCGTGTTCGCCAAGAAAGATGCGAAGCAGCAGGCCGCGGAAGAGGGCGACAAAGATGACTCCGGTGACGAGCAGCGCGAGGAAGAACCAGGGGAGACGGTTGGTGACGGGCCGGGTGGAATCGTGGCCGGAACGGTGGGTGAAATAGACGGTGAGGAGGGGGACGCAGGCCCAGATGATGGCGCGGCCCAGCAGGCCCGCGCCGGTGTAGCGACCAAGTTCCTCGCCGGGGAAATAGCGCTGGGCGATGATTTGGTCGCCATGGAGAAAGACATAGGCGGCGAATGTGACGGCCAGGGAAGCGGCCCCGTAGGCGAGGAAGGTGCGCTGAAAAAGAATGGCGCGCATGCGGGCGGGGGTGGCGTGGTGCGGGCTGAAAAGGGCCACGGCGGCCATGGCGACGCCGGAGAGGATGGTGGCAATGAGGCCCGATTCGGCCCACGGATAGAAATGGGCGGCGATAGCCCCGGCGACGAGGCGGATGACGGCAGAAAGGATGAGCAGTCCGGCGAGGAGCCGAAAGCGGCTGAGACCGCTGCACCACGATCCGCCGAGGGCGCTCCAAAGAATGACCGGAATCCAGAGGAGGCCGATGCCGGCGAGGCTGAAGCGGGGGAAGCGGAGGAACTCGCTGACGGGATAGATGAGGAGGGCGCTGAGGGCAAAGATGACCCAGGTGAGGCGGCGAAGAAGCTTGAGGCTGGCGGCCTGGAGTTCGGCAATTTTCTCAGGCTCGTCGCGTTTATGGACCTGGGCCAGGTGATGGGTCATGGTCTGGCTGGCGGCGGTGAGGGGAAGCGAGGTGAAGATGATGAGGCTGACGGTGGAATTGAGATAACCGAATTCACTCCAGGAGAGGCTGCGCTTCATCGTGGCCTGGAAGAGATAATTGGCGACCGCCGCAACGAGATTGGCGGAGACCAGAAGCACTCCGTCGCTCAGCCAGGAGGAGGATTGCGTCGTGGAGGAAGGACGGGCCATTCGGCCCAACTATTCCGCATTCGGGCGGGTTGGGAACAAAATAGTTAGGAGGGGGCGCTGAATTTGGACGGAATGACGGAATTGGGGAAAGGAGGCAACGAAGTTGCACAGGCAATGAGTTCCCAAACACACACGTATGATAGAGCTTGGGAACGAGAAGAAGGCAAACGGAACTGATCCCTCGACAAGCTCGGGATGACAGGGCAACTCAAGCCGGGGCGGGCAGGCCGGGGAGGAGGCCGCCGTCGTCTTCCTTCGGTTTGACCGGGGGATTGACGGGGAGCGGTTCCTGGGGCGTCGGATTGGAAGGCGGCGTGATGGGCGCGGGCGGCGGCGTGAGCATGTGACCGTGCTCGATGATGTCCTTGATATGCTTGCCGTCGAGGGTCTCGTATTCGAGCAGCGCGGCGGTGATCTTTTCCATGGCTTCGCGATGGGTGGAGATCAGTTCGCGGGCCTTTTCGAGGGCCGTGTTGACGAGGTTGAAGACTTCGCGGTCGATTTCCTGCGCGGTCGATTCGCTGTAGCCCCGGGCGCCGCCCACATCGCGGCCGAAAAAGTTCATGGAGCTGTCATCGCCATACTGGATCATGCCGAGTTTTTCGCTCATGCCCCATTCGCAGACCATGGCTTTGGCATAGCTGGTGGCCATCTGGATATCGCCGGAGGCGCCGCTGCTGACGTCGCCGAGGAAGATTTCCTCCGCGACGCGGCCGCCCATGATGACGATGAGGCGGTCGAGAAGTTCCTTTTTCCAGTTGGTGACGCGGTCCTTCTCAGGCAGGTACATGGTGACGCCGAGGGCGGGGCCGCGCGGGATGATGGAGACCTTGTGGAGGGCGTCGGTGTGGGGCAGGACGACGTTGAGGAGGGCATGACCGGCCTCGTGATAGGCGGTGGCGCGTTTTTCTTCCTCGGTCATGGCCATGCTGCGGCGTTCACGGCCCCAGCGGACCTTGTCGCGGGCCTCCTCAAGTTCGGGTTGGGTGACCTCGTCCTTGTTGCGCTTGGCGGCAAGGAGGGCGGCCTCGTTGACGACGTTGGCGAGCTCCGCCCCGGAGTATCCGGGGGTGCCGCGGGCGATGAGGCCGAGGTCGACTTTCTTGGAGAGCTTTACGTTGCGGGTATGGACCTGGAGGATCTGTTCGCGGCCGCGGACATCGGGGAGATTGACACGGACTTCGCGGTCGAAACGACCGGGGCGAAGGAGGGCCGGATCAAGGACGTCCTTGCGGTTGGTGGCGGCGATGATGATGACGCCTTCCTGGGTCTCAATGCCGTCCATTTCAACCAGCAATGCATTGAGGGTCTGCTCGCGCTCATCGTGACCACCGCCCATGCCGGTGCCGCGGCTGCGGCCGACGGCGTCGATTTCATCAATGAAGATCAGGCAGGGAGCGTTTTTCTTGCCCTGCTCGAACATGTCACGGACGCGGGAAGCGCCGACGCCGACGAACATTTCGACGAAGTCGGAGCCGCTGATGCTGAAGAAGGGAACGTCAGCCTCGCCCGCGATGGCCTTGGCGAGAAGGGTCTTGCCGGTGCCGGGAGGGCCGATCATGAGGACGCCCTTGGGGATGCGTCCGCCAAGGCGCTGGAAGCGGCGGGGGTCCTTGAGGAATTCGACGATTTCGCTGAGTTCCTCCTTGGCCTCGTCAATGCCGGCGACGTCCTTGAAGGTGACCTTGTTGCGGTCGCGGGTCATCATGCGGGCCTTGCTTTTGCCAAAGCTGAAGGCGCTCTTGCCGGCCATGCGGATCTGCTGGCGGAAGAGGAAGTACATCAGGCCGACGAAAAGGATGATGGGGAGGAGATTGAGGACCACCTGCCAGAGGATATTGGAGTCGTTCTTGGTCTCGATGATGCTTTTATAACCGGCTTCCTTGATCTCGCTGTAGAGATAGGGATCAAGCTGGAGATCGACCGGGACCTTGAAGGCGGCCTTTTCCATGGGCGCGCCGGGGACGTTGCTGACGGGATGGTTGTAGGTGCCGGTAAGGAGGCGGACGCCGGTGGAAGGATCAGGTTCGTTGACGATGGTCTCGACCTGGCCGGCCTTGATGAGTTCAAAGAGGCGGGCCTGGGTGATTTCCTGCTCCACGAGGCCGGGATGGATGAGCACGTAATAGAAAGCAAAGACCGCCAGGAGCGTGGCCGACAGGAAGATAAGTCCGCGCCAGTTTTGTTCATTGGCGGGACCGGGGCCGGAGCCATTACCGTCGTTTTTGCGGACGGGAGGCTTGCCACTGCTGCGGCCGGGTTTGGGGAACTTGACTGGCGGTGTGGGCATATTCGAAC
Source organism: Methylacidiphilales bacterium (assembly GCA_021272165.1). GTDB lineage: Bacteria > Verrucomicrobiota > Verrucomicrobiia > Methylacidiphilales > UBA1321 > JABDGH01. Next base: position 38,885 of record JAJSLK010000013.1, on the reverse strand, counting down.
AAAGCTAACATGCCAGTCGGCCAATAGCAAACACCGCTATGGGAAGGAGTCGCTTACGTTTTTGTCATCTTGCTGAGATTAATAACGCGAACGCGGCCTTGCCCATTTTTAAAGAGATGCCCAAATTCGCGGGGTCATGGACAATAACAACGGCCTGATCGCCTTGCTGGCGTTTGTGGAGGTAATCCAGCTGGTGCTGTTTTTGGCCTTTATCCATCAACGCTACCGGTTGCCGTTGCGGCAGCTGAGACGGGTGACCGAGCAGTTGGTGGCGGGACAGCGGCCAAAGTCGCATTACGTCGGAGGTCCGCCGCTGGTGGAGGAGGTTTCGCGGCATGTTGAAGCGATTGGCTCGCAACTGGAGGACTTCCGGCGACGGGAGCAGGAGGAGGATTTCAACTTGAACGTGCTCCTGGCGAACATGGTGGAAGGCGTCATGGTAGTGGACCAGCGGCACATCGTGCGGCTGGTGAACGATGAGCTGACGCGGCTTTTTGAACTGAAACAAAGCCCGCTGGGGCGTACGGTGCTGGAGTCGATCCGGGAAGCACGGGTGGAGATGATCGTCCGGGAGGCGTTGTTGAGCGGCAGTCCGCGCCAGCAGGAGGTGACGATGGAAAGCACCGCCCTGGCGAAGCGGCATTTTGAGATCAGCGCCGTGCCTATCCATTCCAAAAAAGGTGAAGTGGGCGGGGCGGTGGTGGTTTTTCACGACATCACGCGGATGAAACAGCTGGAAGTATTGCGGCAGGAATTCGTGGCGAATGTTTCGCACGAGCTGCGGACGCCCCTGGCGATTTTTCGCGGTTACCTGGAAACGCTGCTGGAGAACCCGGACGTTTCGCCGGAGGAGAGCCGGAAGCTGCTGGAGACGATGCGGCGCCATTCCGACCGGTTGAACGCGCTGGTGGAGGACCTGCTGATCCTGACGCGGCTGGAGGCGCGGAAGATCGAGGCGGAATTCAGCACCATCCGGGTGGAAGCATTCTTCAAGCAACTGGTGCAGGATTGGGAACGGCACAAAGACCCGCGGACGGTGGAGATCGCGCTGAAGGTGGCCCCGGATCTGCCGTCGCTGGAGGTGAACACGTTGCGGTTCGAGCAGGTAATGCTGAACCTGATGGAGAATGCGGTGGCCTATTCCAATCCGCCGCGGAAGTTGTTTCTCTCGGCGGCGATGGCGGGGAAGGAGATGGAAATCCGGGTGGCGGACAACGGGATCGGGATTCCGCCCGGCGATTTGCCCCATGTTTTCGAGCGATTTTACCGGGTCGACAAGGGACGGAGCCGGGCCTCGGGCGGGACGGGGTTGGGGCTCTCCATTGTGAAACACATCATCCAGGCCCATCACGGGTCGGTGCATGCGGAAAGTGAGCTGGGGAAGGGGACGACGATCGTGATCCGGCTACCCCTGCGGCAGCAGGAGCATTAGTTTTCGAAATAGTTACGATTCAACCGAGCAAATCGATTGTTTTGTGGCACGGAACTTGTGGTAAGCTAGGGCCGTATGGAATACGATTTAATTATCATTGGCGGCGGCCCGGCGGGATATGTCGGGGCGATCCGTGCCGCGCAGTTGGGGAAAAAGGTGGTCTGTGTCGAGATGGAACGGGCCGGAGGCACCTGCCTGAACTGGGGCTGTATCCCGACCAAGGCGTTGTTGAAGAGCGCGGAAGTGAAGCAACTGATGGGGCACCTGGGCGATTACGGGCTTTCGTTCCAGGGCGAGGTATCCTTCGATTTTGGCAAGATCATGCAGCGGAGCCGGGGCGTGTCCGACACGATGGCGAAGGGGATCGAGTATCTTTTCCGGAGCAAAAAGGTCGATTACGTGCTGGGCAAGGCGCAAATCCAGTCGCCCGCCGACGGGCCGATCAAAAAGGTGGTCGTGACGGCGTCGGACGGCAAGACGCAGACGCTGACGGGCAAGGCGGTGCTGATCTGCACCGGGGCGAAGGCGCGGCAACTGCCGGGCGTGAAATCGGACGGCGAAATAGTCCTGACGAGCCGCGAGGCGTTGGCGGTGAAGAAGCTGCCCAAATCAATCATCATTCTGGGCGCCGGAGCCATTGGCTGCGAGTTCGCCTATTTCTTTAATTCCTTTGGATCAAAAGTAACGCTGGTCGAGATGCTGCCGCAGATTTTGCCGGTGGAGGACACGGAAGTGGCCGAACTGCTGAAGAAGAGTTTCATCAAGGGAGGCATCGAGGTTTTGACTGAGACGAAAGTCGAAAAGACCGAGGTGAGCGGCAAAGGCGTGAAGCTGACCGTTACCGGCGGCAAGACACTGGAGGCGGAGCAGTTGCTGATCGCCATCGGCGTTGAAGCGAATCTCGACGGGCTGCTGGTGCCTGACCTCAAGTCGAAGCTGGAACTGGATCGTGGCTATGTGAAGACGAACGACCGGTACGAGACGTCCATCAAGGGCGTTTACGCCGCGGGCGACATTATCGGGCCGCCATGGCTGGCGCATGTGGCGTCGCACGAGGCGGTGGAAGCGGTGGAAGGGTTGTTTGTTCCGGGCAAGAAGCCGCACAAGGTGACGAATTTCCCGGGCTGCACTTATTGCCAGCCGCAGATCGCGAGCATCGGCGTGACCGAAAAGAAGGCGAAGGAGCAGGGGCTCAAGTTCAAGGTGGGCAAGTTTCCGTATCGCGCCAGCGGCAAGGCCGTGGCGGCAGGCGACTCGGAAGGCTTTGTGAAGTTAATCCTGGGCGAGCCTCACGGAGAAATCCTGGGCGCACACATTGTCGGGGCGGACGCGACGGAACTGATCGCGGAGCTGGGTCTGGCGATGACGCTCGAAGCCACGACGGACGAACTCAGCCTGACGATCCATGCGCATCCGACTCTTTCCGAAATGGTGCATGAGGCGGCGCTGGCCGGCGAGGGGAAGCCGATCCACATCTGATCGCATGAGGCAGGCCTGGCTTTATGTCGGGGCGGCATGGTTTGGGCTCGCCGCCTCGGGCACCCCGGCGGTGAATGAGCCGGTCCCGGCCGGATTGAATGCCGTGACGTTTCGCGGTCAGGGGTTCCTGACCCGCACGGTCGATCCGCGCATGGAGGACCTGCGGCTTTTCTGGAACGATGACCAGGGGAGACGGCTCAATGATTTTCCGGCGCTGGACAAACTGGTGACGGCGCAGGGCGGAAAACTGGTCTTTGCCGCGAACGCGGGGATGTACGAAGTGGACACGCGGCCGGTTGGATTGTTGGTGCAAAACGGCGCCGAGCAATCGCCGCTGAATCTGAAGGACGGCACAGGCAATTTTTACATGAAGCCGAACGGCATTTTTCTCGTGAACGACAAGCACGAGGCGCTGGTGGTGGAGTCGAGCACCTACCCGGCGCTGTTGTCGCCGGCGGTGTGGGCGACACAGTCGGGGCCACTGCTGGTGCATGGCGGCGACATCCTACCCGATTTCATGCAGGACTCGAAAAACCGGAAGGTGCGGAGTGGGGTGGGCGTGCGGAAGAATGGGCTGATTGTGTTCGCCATTTCGCGCGGGCCGGTGAATTTCTATGACTTTGCTTCCCTTTTTCTCGATAAGTTGAAGTGTCCCAATGCCCTCTACCTCGACGGCGAAATTTCCGCCTTTTATGTCCCCGGTGACAAGGACCCGATGCCGCATACCTTTGGCCCGATATTCGGGCTGGTGGAGAAGGCGAAAACGCCATAACCGATGATCCCGCTTGATTTGTCGTCGGTGGATTTTAATGTGACGAATGCACGAAGCCCGAGTGGCGCCTGTCGCCGATTCTCTTTCCCAGCCGTTCCCTCCTGAAACTCTTTCCTCGCCCCTGAAAACGTCCGCCGATCCTTTCGCTCCGCTCGACACGTTTGTCCGCCGCCATCTCGGTCCGCAACCGGAGGATGTCGCGGCGATGCTGGAGACGGTCGGTTACAAAACACTCGAGGACCTGGCCGACGACGTGGTGCCCCCGGCGATCCGTTTGCGGCGCTCGCTCGATTTGCCTCCGGCGAAAGGCGAGCGGGAAGCCATCGAGACGCTGCGGGAGATCATGGCCCACAACAAGGTCTTCCGGTCGTTCATCGGACAGGGTTATTACGACACGATCACGCCGCCGGTGATTCAGCGGAATATCCTGGAGAATCCCGGCTGGTACACGGCTTATACACCCTATCAGGCGGAGATCGCGCAGGGGCGGTTGGAGGCGCTGCTCAATTTCCAGACGATGGTGGCCGACCTGACGGGACTGCCGATCGCAAATGCATCGCTGCTCGACGAGGCGACCGCCGCGGCTGAGGCGATGACGTTGCTCCACAACCTCCGGGTCAATTCGGCGGCGTCGCTTTTCTTCGTCTCGAACCGGTGTCATCCGCAAACGCTTGATGTGGTGCGGACGCGGGCGAAGCCGCAGGGGATTGAAGTGGTTGTGGGCGATGTGCGGGAGTTCAATCCCGATTCATCGTGCTTCGGCGCGTTGCTGCAATATCCCGACACCAACGGGACGCTGACCGATTTCAGCCGGTTCATTCATTCGATCCACCAGGTGGGCGGCAAGGTTGCGGTGGCGACCGACCTGCTGGCGCTGACGCTGTTGACACCCCCGGGTGAATTCGGCGCGGACGTGGCGCTGGGCTCGGCGCAGCGCTTTGGCGTGCCGCTGGGCTATGGCGGTCCGCACGCGGCTTTTCTCGCGACGCGGGATGAATTCAAGCGGCAATTGCCGGGCCGGCTGATCGGCGTGTCGCATGACGCGCAGGGCCGCCCCGCGTTACGGCTGTCGTTGCAGACGCGCGAGCAGCATATCCGTCGCGACAAGGCGACGAGCAACATTTGCACGGCGCAGGTGCTGCTGGCGGTGATGGCCTCGATGTACGCGGTCTATCACGGGCCGAAGGGATTGCGGGAGATCGCGGAGCGGGTGCACGGACTCACGGCGCACCTGGCGGGCATCCTGCTGGCGCTGGGTTACAAGATTGAGCCGGAGCCGTTTTTTGACACCTTGCGGATCGAGACCACGGCGCGTTGGAGCACGCATGAGCTGGCGCAGGAGGCGGTTTCGCGCGGGATCAACCTGCGGGTGATCGACTCGGATACCATCGGGGTTTCGCTCGACGAGACGACATCGCTGGCCGACGTCCACGCGCTGGTGGATGTCTTCGGCAAGGGCTGCGAGATCCAGGAACTCGACCGCGTGAAGGGAACGGTGACCCATGCGCGGCTGCCGGAGGCTTTCCGCCGCACGAGCAGCTACCTGACGCATCCTGTCTTCAACACGCACCACACCGAGACCGAAATGCTGCGCTACATCCGCCGGCTCGAATCGCGGGATCTTTCGTTGTGCCATTCGATGATTTCGCTTGGCTCGTGCACAATGAAGCTGAACGCGACAGCAGAGATGCTGCCGGTGACGTGGCCGACGGTGGGGCGGATTCATCCCTTCGCGCCGACGGATCAGGCGCGGGGTTACCAGACGATTTTCACGCAACTGGAGGACTGGCTGGCGGAGATCACCGGCATGGCGGCGGTGTCGCTGCAGCCAAATGCCGGTTCTCAGGGGGAATACGCCGGACTGCTGGCGATCCGGGCTTATCATCAGGCCCACGGGCAGGAACACCGGCGGATTTGCCTGATCCCGGTCTCGGCGCATGGGACGAATCCGGCCAGCGCGGTGATGGCGGGGATGAAGGTGGTGCCGGTGGCGTGCGACGCAAATGGGAACATCGACATTAACGACCTGCGCGCGAAGGCGGATCAGCACACGGAGGATCTGGCGTGCGCGATGATTACCTATCCGTCGACGCATGGCGTCTTCGAGGAGACGATCATCGAGGCGGCGGAAATTATTCATTCACACGGCGGCCAGGTCTACATGGACGGCGCGAACCTGACGGCGCAGGTGGGCCTTTGCCGCCCGGGCGATTTCGGTATGGACGTATGCCATCTGAACCTGCACAAGACCTTTTGCATTCCGCACGGTGGCGGCGGGCCGGGCGTGGGGCCGATCGCGGTGGCGGCGCATCTGGTCAATCACCTGCCGGGGCACTCTGTCATTCCTCCGGGCGAGGAACGGCGCAGCGACGGCGCGGTGAGCGCGGCGCCGTGGGGCAGCGCAAGCATCCTGGTAATTTCGTGGATGTATATCGCGATGCTCGGCGCGGAGGGGCTGACGCGGGCGACGCAGACGGCGATCCTCAACGCGAATTACATGGCGGTGCAGCTCAGTCCCCATTTTCCGGTCTTGTATCGCGGCCATTCCGATCTCGTCGCGCATGAATTCATTCTCGATGTCCGCTCGTGGAAACAGAAGGCGGGCGTGGAGGTGGAGGACATCGCAAAGCGGCTGATGGATTACGGCTTTCATGCCCCGACGATTTCGTTCCCGGTGCCGGGGACAATGATGATCGAACCGACGGAAAGCGAATCGAAGGAGGAGCTGGATCGTTTTTGTGACGCACTGGTCGCCATTGGCGGAGAGATGCAGAAGATCGTCGCGGGCGAATGGCCGCGTGACAACAATCCGCTCAAGAACGCGCCCCATACGGCAGCGGTGGTGTCGGCGGACGAATGGCAGCGATCTTATGGTCGCGAGCTGGCGGCCTATCCGGTATCGTGGCTGCGCGAATACAAGTTCTGGCCGGCGGTGGGCCGGATCGACAATGTCTACGGCGACCGGAACCTGATCTGCTCGTGTCCGCCGATGGAATCGTATCAGTCGTAACCCATACAAAATCATGACTCCCTGCGCGGAAGAATTCCAAGTTTTGAGTGATACGCTCTATCACTGGTCGTTTTACCATCCTGCCGTCAAATGCGAGATGGGCTGCACGGCGCTGAAATTGTCGAGTGGCTGGGTGGTGATTGATCCGGTTCCACTGCGGGAAAGTGCGTGGAAGGAACTGCTGGCCCTGGCGCCATTGCGGGCAATCTTGCTGACCAACGGCAATCATGTGCGGGACGCCGCAACGCTACACAAGGACCATCCGGTGCCGATTGTGACCGCGCCGGAGACGCGGCGCGATATTAGCGAGCTTAAGCCGGACGTGGCGTTGTTGCCGGGCGAATTACTTTATGGTATCGCGGCGATTGCCATTCCCGGGGCGACGCCGGGCGAGACCGCCTTTTTTTCCGACACGGGCGTGATGGTGCTGGGCGACGCAGTGATCCATACCAGTCCCGAGAAGGGGTTCGAATTTTTGCCGGACAAGTATTGCACCGACGCGAAGCAGAACCGGGCCTCGCTACGCAAGCTGCTGGAGTTCAATTTTCATACCCTGACCTTCGCGCATGGCGCGCCGGTCACCACCAAAGCGAAAGAAAAGCTCACCACCCTGCTTGATTCCTGATCATGAAAAAATCCGCCCTCGTCCTCGTTCTTTTCGCTGCCTGTCTGATGGCGCCGTTGCCGGCGCAGACTTCATCCGATGCGACCACCTCCGACAGCGGACCGGGTTCGACCGCGGTCCCCGCGCCGCCGCGGAACATCATGCCGATGTCGATCAATCACAAGCCGAACGCGACACCGCCGCCGTCGGAGATCGCGGAGCCGATCGACAAGTTCTTCAAGGGCCTGAAGGCGGGTAATTACGCCGACGCCTACGAGACATTTTTGGCCGGGACGCGGCTGGGCCAGCAGAAGGATAAGATGTCGGTGTTTATCTCGAAGACGCAGGAGGCGTTTGGACTATATGGGGCGTTGAACGACTATGAGATTTATGACAATTACAGCGTTGGATCGAATGTGCTGGTGCTGACTTATCTGTCGCGGCACGCGGTCCAGCCGCTGCGCTGGCGGTTTATCTATTACCGGCCGCAGAAGACGTGGGGCCTGATCAATATGGGCTTCGACGACGTGCTGCTGGACATGCTTGATTAGTCACAGGCCCATGATGCCGGCAAGGTGAAGAATCACGCCCAGCAGGGCGCAAAGGCCGATGACGATGGGGATGTCGATCTTGGTCACACCAAGGACAAAGAGCGTAGCGAGGCCGGTGAGCAGGACGAACCAGTCGGGATGTGTCGCGGCGCCGGCGGGAAAGATGGCGTGCAGGGCGAACCAGAGCGCGAAATTGGCCATGACGCCAACCACGGCGGCGGAGACGGCGCTCATGGCCGATTGTAACGCCGCGACGTGAATGAGCCTTTCCACAAACGGCGCACCGACGAGGATGAAGAGAAATGAGGGGGCAAAGGTGACCCAGGTGGTGAGGAACGAGCCGAGCGTGGCGGCGGTGAGGGGCGAAAGCGATCCCGGCTGATGCCAGCCGCCGAGGAAGCCGATGAACTGGAGCACCATGATGAGGGGGCCCGGCGTGGTTTCGGCGAGGCCGAAGCCGTGGAGCATCTGCTCCGGCGTGAGCCAATGGTAATAATCGACGGCATGTTGGGCGACATAAGGAAGGACGGCATAGGCTCCGCCAAAGGTGATGAGCGCCGCCTTGCTGAAGAAGATTCCTTCCTGAACGACAGTGTGGCCCCAGCCGAGCCAGAGGCCGAATGCCAGGAGAGGCGCAAACCAGAGGGCGAGGCACACCAAGGCGGTGCGGATGAGTGGCACGATTTGGATCGGCTTTTGCTTCTCGCTTTCCTGGTCAGCCTCGTGCGTGTTCTTGATCTGGTGATGAAAAATCCAGCCGACTAGTCCGGCGCCGAGGACGACGAGCGGATAGGAATCGTGGAAGAAAGTGATCAAAACCGCTGCCGCAATGGCGACGATCCAGCGGACGGTGTCGCGCAGGGTCTTGCCGCCGAGCTTGAGCATGGCGTGAAAGACAATGGCGATGATCGCGGGGACGAGCCCGTGAAAGGCCGCGGCGATGATGGGGACCGACCCGTACCAGACGTAGATGAGGCTCAGGGCCCAGAGGATGAAAGCGGAGGGAAGAACGAAGAGCACTCCCGCGCAGACACCGCCGCGGACGCCGTGGAGATACCAGCCGAGAAAGGTGGCGAGTTGCTGTGCCTCGGGGCCGGGCAGGAGCATGCAGTAGTTGAGGGCGTGGAGGAACCGCTTTTCATCGACCCAGCTGTTTCGTTCGACCACCTCGCGATGCATGATGGCGATCTGGCCGGTGGGGCCGCCGAAACTGATCCAGCCGAGCTTCCACCAGAAATGGAGGGCCTCGCGAAAAGAGGGGACTGGGGAGGCAGGCACGGACTCAGGCTAACGGTTACTTAGGCGCTGCCAAGGTGCTCTTTGCGGGCGACACGGAACGGATTACTTGCAAAGTCGACCGAAATGGTCGAGTATGGGGCATGCGTCTCTCCAAGAAAGGGGAATACGCGGTTCGCGCCCTGGTCGAGATCGGCTTTGAATCGCATCTTCACCCCAACAATCTCATTCAAATTTCGACGGTGGCCCAGCGCACCAATATCCCGGAAAAATTCCTCGAGCAAATCCTGCTGGCGCTGCGCAACGGTGGAATCCTGAAAAGCAAGCGGGGGGTTGAGGGCGGCTATTCGCTGGCGAAGGCCCCGGAGAACATCACGCTGGGCGAGGTGATCCGGCTGCTGGACGGGCCGCTGGCGCCGATCCCGTGCGTGAGCAAGGCGGCGTATGAGCCCTGTTCGTGTCCGGACGAAGAAACGTGCGGGCTGCGGATCGCGATGCAGCAGGTGCGCGACGCGATTGCGGGCATTCTCGACAATTACAAGCTGAACAAGCTGATCCAGGAAGTGCAGAAGAAGCGCGCGTCGAAGACGACCGAGTGGCAGTTTGATATTTAATACCGGTTCTCGCGTGAGTCTGAATTCGTCCACGCTTCCCATCGTATCGCTACGCGGCGATCTCGCGCGGGTGTTGCGCGGGCAGGATCGGGTGATCCTGCAGGCGCCGACCGGGTCGGGCAAGTCGACGCAGGTGCCGCAATATCTCCTCGATGACGGCCTGGCGGGAAGCGGGCGGATTGTGGTGCTGCAGCCGCGGCGGCTGGCGGCGCGATTGCTGGCCAAGCGGGTGGCGGAGGAACGGGGTGTGTCGTTGGGCGGCGAGGTCGGCTTTCAGTACCGGCTCGAAAATGTTTCGTCGCGGGAAACGCGGATTCTTTACGTGACCGAAGGGATTCTGCTGCGCCAGATGCAGGAGAATCCGTTGCTGCCGGGCGTGAGGGTGTTGGTCTTCGATGAGTTTCACGAGCGCCACCTGGAGGGTGACCTGGCGCTGGCCCGGGCGCGGCAAATCCAGCAAAGTGCGCGGCCCGACCTGAAAATCGTGGTCATGTCGGCGACACTGGAGACCGGACTGCTGCGCGATTATCTGCAGCCGGTTGAAATCCTTGAATCGCCGGGGCGGATGTTTCCGGTCTCGCTCGAATACCTGCCGAAGCCGAGCGAGGCGCCCGCGTGGGAACTGGCCGCCGAGGCGTGCGAGCAGGTGTTGCGGTCGGGAAAATGTCCCGAGGGCGACATCCTCATCTTCATGCCGGGTGCATACGAAATTCACCGGACGTTGAACGCAGTGCGGGAAAGCGTCGGCGCGCGCGACTTCGCCTTTCATGCGCTGCATGGAGAGCTTCCGCCGGCGGAGCAGGACGCGGCGGTGACGCCAAGCGACAAACGGAAGATCATCGTTTCGACCAACGTAGCGGAGACATCGCTGACCATCGACGGCGTGCGGGTGGTCATCGACAGCGGCCTGGCGCGGATCGCACGGTTCGATCCTCACCGGGGGATCAACACGCTGCTGATCGAGAAAATTAGCCGGGCCTCAGCGCAGCAACGCCTGGGCCGGGCGGGACGGACTGCGCCGGGGCACGGCGTTCGGCTTTGGACCGAGCGCGAGCATGAGCAGCGGGCGGCGCAGACGCTGCCAGAAATCCGGCGGCTGGAACTGAGCGGTGCATTGCTGACCTTGAAGGCGAGCGGGATCGACGATCTGGAACATTTTCCGTGGGTCGAGGCACCGGAGGCGAAATCATTTTCCCGGGCGATGCAGTTGCTGGGCGATCTCGGGGCGTTGGATCATCAAAACGCCCTGACGGAAATGGGGCGACGGATGGCGTCGTTTCCAACACATCCCCGCTATGCGCGGATGCTGTTGGCGGCGCACGGGTTGGGGTGCGTGCGTGCGGCGGCGCTGATTGCGGCACTGGCGCAGAGCCGGCCGATTTTGCTGAGAAGTGAGGGGAAGCGGATGGATGAGACGCGGGAGGATGTCCTGGGCGGGGAGGGGGAATCAGATTGCTTCATGCTGATGCGGGCCTGGCAATTCGCGCGGGGGCGGCAGTTCGATCCGCAGCGGTGCCGTCCCCTGGGTATTCATGCCGGAAGCGCGCGCGAAGTGGCCGGGACGCTCGACCAGTTGCTGCGGCTTTCGGAGCGGGCCGGACTTGATGTTTCAGAAAAAGCGGCCGGCCCGGAGGCGATCCAGCGCTGCATCGTGACCGGATTCTCCGATCAGCTCGCACGGCGGATCGACCAGGGCACCTTGCGCTGCCGGCTGGTGCATCAACGGACGGGCGAGCTGGCGCGGGAGAGCGTCGTGCGCAAGAGCAGTCTTTTCGTTGCGGGGGAAATTCGCGAAGTCGAGTCGCGCGACGAGTTGCGGGTGCTGCTGAGCCAGGCGACGGCGGTGGAGGAATCGTGGCTGCGGGATGAATTCCCGGACGATTTTTCCGAGGGCACGCAGACGCTTTTCGATCCGAATCTGCGGCGGGTCGTGACGCGCAAGACGCGGCTCTTTCGTGACTTGGTGCTCGATTACACCGAGCAGGACACGACCGATGTCGAAGCGGCAGCGCAGTTACTGGCGGAGGAGGTCCTTTCCGGACGGTGCCCGTTGAAAAACTGGGACGATGCGGTGGAGCAGTGGTTCGTGCGGCTCGGCTGTCTGCGCGACTGGATGCCGGAACTGGAATTGCCCAAGGCCGACGAGGAGACGCGGAAATTCATCGTGGGCCAGATCTGTCACGGGGCTTTCACTTACAAGGCGATCAAGGATGCGGAGGTCTGGCCGGTGCTGCGCGACTGGCTTTCGCCGCAGGGGCAGCGATGGCTCGACCAGTTTACGCCGGAGCGGTTGGAGCTTCCGGGCGGGCGGAAGGCCAAGGTGATCTATATGCCGGACAAACCGCCGATGACGGCAGCGCGCATTCAGGATTTGTACGGCGTAACCAATCTCACGGTGGCGAAGGGGCGCAAACCGGTGACGATCCAGATCCTGGCGCCGAATCAGCGGCCGGTGCAGATCACGTCCGACCTGGCCAATTTCTGGAAGGAGAGTTACCCAAAGATCAAGCAGGAGCTGCAGCGGCGCTACCCGAAGCACGAGTGGCGGTGAAGCGGCTTAATGCCTTTTAGCCGGCGGCTTTTTTCAATTCCGACATTATGAAGAGCGGCCGGAGCGCGAGATCGACCTTGGCGAGATTGGCGGGGCCGCCCGATTCGCGGTCGATGACGCAGACGACGCGATCCAGAATGGCGCCCTCGGCGCGCAGGGCCTTGGCGGCATCGAGGATCGCGCCGCCGGAGGTGACGACATCCTCGACGATGAGGAGTTTCCGGCCTTTGACCGGGCCGCCCTCGGCGATCTTGCAGGTGCCATATTCCTTGGCCTTTTTGCGGACGAAGAGTACGGGCAGGCCGGTGAGCTGGGAGAGCATGGTGGCGATGGGAATGCCGCCCATTTCGAGCCCAGCCAGGGCGACGGCATCCTGGGGAACCAGCGGCACGAGGGCTGTCGCGATGTCTTTGAGCAGTTTCGGATCGGCCTCGAAGAGATATTTGTCGAAGTATTCGTTGCTCTTCGCGCCGGAGCGGAGCGTGAACTCGCCGGTGATGTGGGCGGTATCGTAGATTCGTTTGGCGAGAGAAGCGTCCGGCATCCTCAACTCCACGCCTGGGCGATGACCTCGATTTCGACGCGGGAATCACGTGGCAGCCGGGCCACCTGAATAGTGGAGCGGGCCGGGGGCAGGACGGTGAAGTATTTGGCGTAGACTTCGTTCATGGCGGCGAAATCCTCCAGGTCGGCGAGGAAGACGGTCGTCTTGACCACGTCGTTAACGCTAAGGCCCTGGGTGGCGAGCAGCGCCTTGATGTTGGCGATGACCTGCTCGGTCTGTTCGATGATACCGCCTTCGACCAGTTGCCCCGTATTGCGCACGAGGGGAATCTGGCCCGCGAGAAAAATGAAGGAGCCGGCGCGGATGCCTTGTGAATAGGGACCGATGGCCGGCGGGGCATCGGATGCGACAATTGCTTTTTTATTGCTCATTTGACCTCCTCATACCATGCCATCAGGATTGCTTCGAGAATCGCTTCGTTCGATTTTTGAGGATCGTCGCCGAAGTCCTCCAGCGCCGTTACCATCTGATGGAGCTTGGAGAGGCTGAGCTTCATCGGATCCTGGCCCGGATGGGCATCGATCAACGCATAGGCGATTTCGTCCGAATCTTTCCAGGTAAGCTTTTGAGGCATTCCCCAACGGATAGCGAAGGGCGCTGGCGTGTCAATCCGGGCCGCATGGCCGTTCTGGGATTGTTCGGGTGCGGTGGCCGGCGCAGAGACGGAAACGGCTTCAACGATGGCTTCCGCTGGCTTTTCCTTCTCCAATTTTGCTTCAGCCTTGACTTCGGGTTCGGCCGATTTTTCGGTGCCGGCTTCGTGGCGGAGGGAATCGGTGATAGCGATGACCGATTCCACGCGGAGTTCGCTGGTCGATTCCGTCTTGGGCACGCCATTGGAAGCGTGGCCGTTTTCGACGACTTTTTCCTCGCGGAATTCGGCAAAAGCGGAATCTTCCGTCTGGTTCAGCCCCGGCATGAGCGAGAGATGGCGGTCATTGGGACGGGCGCCTTCCTGAAGCAGGAGCGAGTCAGGCGTCTCGGCCCGACCGGCGAGCAGATAAGAGGCTTGGCGGTTGAGGGGGATGAGGAATGAGGTGAGGGCTTCCTTCCAGGTTCCCTCGACCCAGTAGGGATCGCGGGCGAAATTGCCTTCCATGTTGAACTCGGCCCAGAGCCACGTATAGCTGCCGACCGTTTCGGCAAAGCCGCCGTTCTGGGCGACGACGAGGGAGGTTTTTTCGCCGGGGATGTGCTCGATCTGGCAGATCAATTCGCCGCCCTCCTGCAAGTGCCAGCGGAGGTCCCAATAGACATTCGGCTCGATGATCCAGCTGCGGCCATGGTCGCGGACCATGAGGGCGAGCGCCTGTGAGAACTGGCGCCATTCCTTTTCGCTCCAGGTCGGAGGCTGGAGGATGTCCTTGACCCGGTGCAACCGCACGCGCCATTCGGCCACGATGCGCTGCAATTCAACCGGCGAAATCATCAGTCAGCAGGAAGGCTCAATATCTTTGTGTGATGGGGCCCTTGTATTCCAGATCCTTGACGCGGGCGCGCAGGCTGGCGGTCTCGCCGGCGCGGGCGGCCCTTTCGGTGCGGATCGCGGCGGCGTTATCCTGAGCGGCGGCGATCAGTTTGTTGATCGTCTCCTGCTGCTTCAGAATCAGTTCCTGCTGGCGGGCGATCTGGGACTGGGCCTCGCTCAGCGTGGTCATGGTCGTCTTCAACTGACCTTCGAGGGCATCACTCCGCGCGGTAAGGCGCGCGTCGAGATCATCGACAGTGACGCTCTGCTGATGGAGCTGCTTGGAAACGACATAGGCGCCGTAACCGGCCAAGGCCGCACCGATGACGAAGAAGGCGATCAGCGTATAAACAAGATAGGCGAGGATGTTGCCGACCGACTTTTGTTCGCGGGCTTGGCGCTCGGCATTGGTGCGGTAATCGGAGATCGAAGAGGGACGGACAGAGGCGGTTGTAGTGGTGCGTGAGACGGTACTCGAAACGGGTGACGTGGCAGAGGAAGAAGAGGCCGGAGTTGGGGTGGTGGTCGATTTCATAGGGGTGGGTTCTTCCTTATCCTTGCGGGGGGTGGAGCTGTAATAAAGGGTGGCGGGACGTGTCCCGTGCGGAGATGAACTGGGGTTGGTGGTGGAAGCGATGCGGGGGCCCGGTTCGGCCGGAGACGAGGCGGGGCGGGTGGTGAGGGCAGGGGCTGATTTGGTACGGGCCGGAGCCGGTTCTTGCGCGTGAGCGGTATCGGCGGCGGGTTCGACCAACTCACCCGGCGTTCTTGAGAGGGGTTTGAGGACGGGCTGGGTCTGTGGCTTGAGCGACCGGCGCTTCATTCGCCTTGCCGGCGCGCCCGACTTGGCGAAATCGAACTCGCCCGTGGAGGCTTCCGGCTCGGGCTGGGCGGCAGAACTGTTATTGTCCGGCATGACTCCATGAGAAATAAACTTATGCGAAGGCAATTCAAGCCATAAACCCGTTTTGGGCGAATATTTCGCGACTTTCTTGTTACGAAAATATCGTAAATAGTCGCCGAAAAAGGAAACAACTTGGCAAAAACCGCAGTCGCTCTAATTTCCTTTTGTGGCCATTTTTAAGTTCCGCAACCTGCATACGGGGCAGGCCACTCCCATTCCGCCGGGTGAATTTACCGTGGGCCGGGCCGACGATGCCTATGTGCATATCGAGGACAACTCGGTGAGCCGCCGCCACGCGAAGATTTTCAATCTCGACGATGCCTTCTTCATTGAAGACACCGGTTCGGCCAATGGCACGGCGACCTGCGGGGTTTTGGTCACAGAGCGGACGCAGGTGACTTTTGGTGATGTCGTTCATATCGGCTCGGTCCCCTTCCGGGTTGACCCCGAAGTTGCGGGCGAAGCGGGCGACGTGGCACCTTCGGCCGGGCTGCGCTCGGCGCGGAAATCGAGCATGCGGCGGGACACGGAACGGTTGCCGCTGGCGGGTGAGATTGCACGGGTAGTGGAGACCTTATCGCCGGAAAGACTGATCGCCCCGCCCGTAGATGAAACGAAGGACGGGGATGCCGAGGAGCTTAATGCGATCACAATTCGCGAGCCGGAACCGCTGCCAATGGAACCGATGCGGCTGCCCCGAGTTCAACCCGGGTTAACGCCTCTTCCAGAATCAAAAAAGTCGGCTCCCGCTCCCGCAAAAACCGCTCCGGCTGGTTTTGGGAGCGCCCCGGTTTTCCAATCTTTTAAAACCCAACAAACTGAGGCCGAACAACTTGGGGTCCAAGAGCCCATAACTTCGCTTTCTTCTTCGCACTTGATTAAAAGCCCGGAAGTCGCTGTGGACGAGCCGGTAACAAAGAAAAACGTTGTTCCTGTGGTAGGCTGGGGGTGGTGGATAACAATTTTTTTGGCCGGATTGGGAACAGGTCTTTTACTTGGGCTAATTTTTGCCAAGCTTTTCCTCGATCTGGGAGGGAAGGCGGCTTCGCTGCCGTGAGGACTGGCCTACGTAAGCCAGCCTCCGGAGTGGAATATTGCCAAATACCGCCTAGCTTTTGATCCTGATCCCCGATTTATGACGACTGATGCACTGACGAAACCGGCTGTAAACAGCGAAACGCTTAACTTTGAGAATGCCCGGGCTGCCCAGGCCCTTTATGTGAACGATCCGCACAATCTGCGGCGGCTGGAGGAAAAGTTTGGCGTGAAGATCACGACCCGGGAGGGCTGGATCAAGATCGACGGCCTGCCGGAATCGATTTCACGGGCGCGGGATGTTTTTCAGCAATTGCATCTGGCCCGGGAAAAGGGGCTTTATATTCGCAAGAGCGAATTTAATTTCGCGCTCGATTCGGTGGCTCGGAACAGCGAGGTGCGGCTACCCGACCTTCATGCCGCGCGGATTCAGATTTCGGCCAAGAAGCCGCCGATCATCCCGAAGTCGCTGCAGCAGAAGAAATATGTCGAGGCGATCAAGGACCACGACCTGATCTTCGGGATCGGACCGGCTGGCACGGGCAAGACGTTCCTGGCCATGGCGATGGCCGTGGCGGCGCTGAAGAACGAGGAGGTCAACCGCATCGTCCTGACGCGGCCCGCGGTGGAAGCGGGCGAGGCGCTTGGATTCCTGCCGGGCGATCTTCAGGAAAAGATTTTTCCCTACCTGCGGCCGCTCTACGACGCGTTGAACGACATGCTGGAAAACGAGGAAATCCAGCGCTGCATGGACAAGGGGATCATCGAGATCGCACCGCTGGCCTACATGCGCGGGCGGACGCTGAGCCGCAGCTTCGTGATCCTCGATGAGGCGCAGAACACGACGACCGAGCAGATGTTCATGTTCCTGACCCGTCTGGGCGAGGATTCCAAATGCGTGGTGACGGGTGATCCATCACAGGTCGACCTGCCGCACAACCGCAAGTCGGGGCTGGTCGAGGCGATGCAGGCTCTGCATGGCACGGAGGGCATCTATTTCACGAAATTTGACGAGGTCGATGTCATCCGCCACGAATTGGTGCAGACGATCATCCGTGCGTACAAGGCCCACCGAGGAGAAAAGGCGACGAGCCTTACCCTGTAAATTATGATCTTCGACTGGCTGGAACGCCGCCGCCTCGTCCGCAAGGGCCTGGCATGTGACAAGACGCGGCTGAGCAACCCGGAGGACAACCTGCCGGGGCGGCTCGATTCGAGCTGGATGGTGCGGCTGCTGATCCTGGCCTTTTTCGTTGTGCTGCTGCATCTCGGCGTGGCCTGGGGCAATCACGGTGACAATCGTGAAGACCAGATTTTTGCGTTCATTGTTTTCATCTGCGGGCTGATGCTGCTGGAGATCGATGACGGGACCATCTGGGGGTCCAATTCCAAGCTAACCCTGCTGTTCGGCGCAACCTGGATCAACCTGGCGATGGTCAAGGCATTGTTCCTGTTCTGGTCGAGCAACGACCCGGCCGTCGTGGCGCGGCTCTATTTTATCAGTCCCTGTACGTTTGCGCCGTTCCTGGTAACGATGCTTTTGGGAACGCGGGCGGGGCTTTTCTCGGTGGTGCAGGTGAGCATGCTGGCGTCGCTGCTGGCCGACCGGGTGCTGATCGACAAGAATTTCACATTTTTATTCGTGAGCCTGCTGTCAGGTTTTACGGCGGTCTATTTCAGCCGCAACGTCCGCAAGCGGTTCGACCTGATCAAGGCGGGCTTTGCCGTGGGATGTCTGAATCTTCTTTGTGCGGTGGTCTTGGGGCTGGTGCACGGGCGGAGTTGGGACGCGCTCAGCTGGCAGGCGCTGTGCGGAATCGGCGCGGGCATCATCACGCCGATGGTGGTGAGTTCGATTCTGCCGCTGGTGGAATGGATGTTCCAGATCACGACGCCGATTTCCTGGCTGGAGCTGGCGGACCTGAACCATCCGCTGTTGCAGCAGATGACGATGGAGGCGCCGGGCACTTATCATCACAGCCTGATGGTGGCGAACCTGGCTGAATCGGGGGCAAAGGCCGTAGGGGTCGATCCGACGGCCTGTCGCGTGATGGCCTATTTCCATGACATCGGCAAGATCATCAAGCCGGAGTATTTCACCGAGAACATCCCGCCGGGGGCGAACCCGCACGAGAACCTGTCGCCGACCATGAGCGCGTTGATCATCATCGCGCACGTGAAGGAGGGTATCGACCTGGCCCTCAAGTACCGGTTGAAGAAGCAGGTGCTCGACGCGATCCAGCAGCATCACGGCGATTCGCTGGTGACCTATTTCCACCAGCGGGCGTTGCAGCAGCAGCGGGACGCGCGCGAAGGCGGCAAGATCATGAACATGCGCGAGGACGACGTACCGGAGGTTTCCGAGAACTCATTCCGCTATCCCGGGCCGCGGCCGCAGACGAAGGAGATCGCGATCCTGAGTCTGGCCGACGCGGTCGAGGCGGCTTCGCGATCACTGGAGAAGCCGACGGCCCAGCGGGTGGAGGACCTGGTCAACGAGATCGTCGAGCACAAGATTTCGACGCACCAGCTTGACGAGTCCCACCTGACAATGAATGAAATTCGCGCGGCGGCGGAGGCGATGTCGGCCACGCTGAAGAACATGCTGCACACGCGCATCTCCTACGCCCGGAAGGAAAAATCAAATGCGTCTACGATTGTCAAACCAACAAGGCGAAGTTCCACTACGGGTCCGTCCGCTTCTGCGGCGGCTTAAGGCGGCGCTGCCGTTCCTTCCCCGGCCCTTGCCGGAGCAGCTTGAGGCCGTCGATATTATCCTGGTCGATCGCGCCACGATGGCGAAGGTGCATGGAGATTTTCTAGGCGATCCGACCGAGACCGACGTGATCACGTTTCCCTATGGTGAAATTCTCGTTTGTCCGGTGGTGGCGCGGGATCAGGCGGCCGCGCACGGCCTGAGCACGGACGAGGAAGTGCTGCTTTATGGCCTGCACGGGCTCCTCCATCTGGCCGGTTACGACGATACCAGGCCGAAACTGGCGAAGGAAATGGCGGAAGCGCAGGAGCGGCTGTTGAGAAGGGTTTTAGCCGCAAAAGAACACAAAGAGCGCAGAAAAAGAAATGGGTAAGGATTTAGACCGGCAACAGAGTTGCACCGATAATCGCGTTTCCAAATAGAGTTTGGGAACGAGGGAATTCCGTCGCCCGGCGGTCGACGGCTACCGAGAATCAGCAACGGTTCCATCAGCTTCGCTTAGGACAGGCTCCGGCGGCCGCTGCCTTTTAGCCGTAGGTCTTGGTGAACTTCTTTTTGTTTTCGGGTTCGGATTTGGGCGCCGGGGCGGGAGCGGAGGCCTTCGGTTTTTCCGGAGCGGATGGCACAGCGGCGGGAGCCTCTTCGTCATCGATCGGAAAATCAGGAAGATTCGATTTGGGCATCATGCTGGCGGGTGTGCCTCCGCTGGCCTCGACGAAGGCGATGCGGACATTCTTGAGCGCGTCGTCGAGGATGGACGCTTCCTGGCTGGAGAGATTGCCGCGGGTCTTTTCCTGGATCATTTCGAGCTGGTCGATGAGGAGCTTGGCGGCCTCGAGGTTGGGCGGAATGGGATGGCCATCAGGCGAGGGGATGCGTCCGAGGACGTAAAAGATGTTTTGCGCCTGCATCATCACGAACTGGACGAAACGCTGGGCCAGTTCGGCGTTGCCGATGGGGGACTTTTGCTGGTCGAGTTCTGCCATAGGGGAAAAATAACACGCCGATGCTTAATGTCGAATGATTGAATCAATGCCGAAAGAAGTTAATGTCTCCCCATGGCGGCGAAACAGGAACCACTATTTTACATCGCCTGGTCGGAACAGGAAGAGGACGGCCCTTACGACATTGTGCAGATGGCGGGGCTGCTCCGCAGAAAAATGATCACGGGCGAGACCCCGACGCGGCGGGAAGGTGAAGAGCACTGGCAACCGTTTAGCTGGCACCCTGAATTCATTGTGGCTCGGGAGATGCCGCCAGGCGCCGTTTCGCAGAGAGCGGAGGCGCTGCGTGACGAGGGGCTTGAGTCGGCCTCGCCGATTCCACTGCCTTCCAGGGAATTTATCCTCCAGATCGTGGGAATGGTCATAGCGCTTTTGATCGTTGGCGTGGCAGTTTATTTTATTGCCCGGGCAGACACTCCAATCGGCATATGCCTCGCGGTGGCAGGGGCCGGGGCAGCCTTGGTGGGGACGTGCCTGATGTATGTGAGGTTGATGGACGAAGATTACCTGACCATTCTCATGATCTTCTTCATTCCCTTATATGACATTTATTATTTTCTCTCGAATTTTTGGGATTATCTCCCTTATTTTTGCGCCCGATATGTCGGAGGAGTCATGGCGGTGACGGCGCTGGCGGGAGTCGCCAGTGTAAATCCAACCGGAACCGGGGAGATCACCTATCTTTTGCATTTCTACGGTTTGTAGAAGCAATTCGATTATTCCGGCGAGAGGACGGCGAGGACGTAATTGGGCGAGGAGAAGTATTTGGCGGCAACAGCGTTGACCTCGTCGAGCGAGATGGAGGCGATCCGGTCGCGGCGGGTCTGGCCGTAGGCGTAGCCGAGGCCGAAAAGTTCGTCGAGTGAAGCGGCGTAGGCGATCTGCGAGGGGTTCTGCTGCTCGAGCTTGTCCTGGCTTTGCATCTTGGCGCGGGCGCGGGTGAGTTCGTCCCGGGTGATCCCCTTTTGGCCGAGGAGGGCGACTTCCTTAAGCAGTTCGGTTTCGATCTGACTGCGCCTGGCGGGATCGGTGCCGAGATAGAAGAAGAAATGGCCGGCTTCGAGTCCGAGGAACTGGGAGGTGCCGACGAAATAGGCGAGGCCGAGTTCTTCGCGGATGCGGACGAAGAGTCGGGAGCCGAGATCGGAAAGGGCTTCATCGAGGACGGAGAGGGCGATCTGGTCGGGATGAGTGACGGGGACGGTGGGATAGGCGAGTTGGATGACGGCCTGTTCCTTGGGCACGATTTTTTCGCGGCGAATGACTTCTTTCAGAACGGGAATGGCGACCTTGGTTCGAGGTTGCGTGTCGTGGGCAGCGAGCGACGAGAGGGCCGCGGTGGCGGGTTCGCGCCATTCCTCTGGAGCAACGGGGCCGGTGACGGTGAAGACGATGTCCTGGGTCAGAAGCCGGGAGGACTGGTAGCTGACGATGTCCTTGAGGGTGATCGATCTGATGCTTTCGGGTGTGCCGTAATTCTTTCCTCCATAGGGATGGCCGGGATAGAGGGTGGCACGGATAAGGTCGCGCGCGGCGGCCATGGGATAGTCGAGTTCGGCCTGGAGAAGGGAGAGCTGCTTGCGCTTCTCGGTCTGGAGCTCGGCCTCAACCGGGCTGGTTTCGGTGAGCATCTCGAGAAAGAGAGCGAGGCCTGCCTTGGCGTCGGGGCTGAGGAGCTCGAGCGAGAGGGTGGCGCTGTTGTTGCCGGAATCGGAATGGAGCGAACCGCCGAGTTGCTCGACTTCGGCGGCAAGTTGTTCGGCGTTGCGGCGGCGGGTGCCCTTGACAAGGAGGTTGGCAGCGAGGCGTCCGAGGCCTTCCTTGCCCGATGGTTCGGTCAAAAGGCCGCCGGGAAAAACGGCACGGAGCGAAAGCAGCGGAAGCGTGTGTTGCGGCATGTAGAGGCCGCGCCGCTGGGCGCCGAGCGGGATGAATTGAGGAATGGGACGGGCCAGGGCTTCCTGGGAGATGGAAGGGGAAGATGTTTTTTCTTTTTCCGGGACGAGCGAGACGAGATTTTCGCGCTCGGGAAGAAAATAGTGGCGCGCGACGGAGAGGATTTCGGCGGGAGTGACGGCCTGCAGGCGTTCGTAATAGCGGGCGTCGAGATGGGGATCGCATTGGTAGACCCAGCCGCGTCCGAGCGCTCCGGCCTTGCCCGACATGGTTTTCTGGCTGTGGACCTGGTGAAGCAGGCTTTGGCGCTTGGCGCGGTCGACTTCCCGTTCCAGCGGGGCTTCTTCCTGAAAAGCGCGGATCTGGCGTCCGATTTCGGTGACGAGCGCCTCTTCCTTGCCGGGCGCGCAGCGGGCCTCGACACCCCAGAGTCCATGACCGGCAGGAGCGTAGGCGAAGGCGTCGATCTGTTCGGCGAGGCCGAGTTTTTCGACGCAGCTTTGGTTGAGGCGCGAGCTGCGTCCGCCCCCGGCGAGGATGGCGAGGAGATCGAGGGCGGGGGTGTCGGGATGGTCGAAACCGCGGATGGGCCAGACGAGGGCGACACGGCTGAGTTGGGTGGGAAACTCCCGACGCAGTTCGCGGCGGCGATGCTGGACCGGTTCGGCGGGAATGAAGATGTCGGCGACGGGACGGCGTGGATATTTTGCGAGCAATTCCTCGGCGCGGGCGAAGATGGTTTCGGCCCGGACGGCGCCGCAGACGATGAGGGTGAGGTTCTGCGGCGCGTAGCGCTCGTGGTAATAGTGGACGACGACGTCGCGGGTGACCTGGTTGAAGAGATCGAGGTAACCGATGACGGGATGACGGTAGGGATGGCGCGTGAAGGCGGTCTGGAAGATCAGCTTGCCGAGTTCGGAGTCGGGATTGTCGCGGCCCATGGCGAACTCGCGGCGGATGACCTCCATTTCCTTTTCATACTCGTCGGTGGGGATGGTCGAGTTGAAGACGGCGTCGGAAAGGATGTCGAGCGCGGGGAGCGCGTGATCGGAGGGCAGGTCGACGTGGTAAACGGTGCGGTCGAAGGAGGTGTAGGCGTTGAGATGGCCGCCGAGGTCCTGGATCTGTTGGGCGAGCTGGCTGTTGCCGCGGGTGGGCGTGCCCTTGAACATGAGGTGCTCGAGCAGGTGCGAGAGACCGGCGCCGAGCCACGGCGTTTCGTGGATGCTGCCGGTGGCGCACCAGAACTGGATGGAGACGACCGGGGCGGTGTAGTCGGGCTGGACCAGGATGTTGAGGCCGTTTTCGAGCTGACGGCGTTCGACGGTCGGCTGGGCGATGAGGGAATGGCCTGAGTTGGGGGCCTTTGCCTGAAGGCCGCTGCGTGAATCGGAAGGCATTATCGCCTTAGTTTGTCCCAAAAGCGGCGGGAGGTCACGCCGAAAGAGATTCGAAACGCCCGCAGTAAAAATGGCTCAGAGGGAGCCGGCCTTCTTCTTTTTCGTGCCGGAAGAAGTCCGCTTCTTGGCGTTGGTCCGGGCCGGCTTGCGCACGGCGTCGGTGGCAACGGAGTTGCGGGGGACGAATGGCTTGACGAACGCATCGTCGAAGGAGAAGACGTTCTTAAAGTCGTTGGGTGAATCAGTCTCGTTCTTGCCGAGGACGCTGGCGTTGACCAGGTTGAAAACGATCTGGCCGAAATCATCGGTGGTGCGCAGGCCCCACTCGTTGAGGACAGCCTTGCTCATGGGGCCATATTCCTTGAGCGCAAATTCACGAAGGCCAGAGAGAAGTTCCTGGCCGGAGACGTGACGGTGCGCATGCTGGCCGCCGCGCTTGAGCGACTTGAGCGTATGGTTGAGGCCTTCCTGGACGAAATGGTAGGCGTCGGTTGAGTAGCGGAGATCCTGCTCGCAAATCTGTTCCACTACCTCCGAGAAATTAATTTTGGCCATGTTTTCTGATCAGGGTTGGCGCACGGGCACGGGACCGGGCGCACGCCAATCTGTTCTTAACTTATGCACGATGCCACCGACCACAAGAAGAGCAAGAATAAAGGCGAGAAGAGTCTGTTCCTTGCGGGTGAGAAGCGGCCGGCGCGGCGGATTTTTTTTGTCAGGCATGAAAAAGATTCGATTAAGACGGTCGATGCCAGCGCCGGTTGGCGTGAGGCATGAAAGACTGAGAGAATGATAATTTTGTCGCCGTCGACAAGATAGAAGATTGAGGAGGGGAAGCGTCGGACAACAGTCTGACGGATTCCCTGGTGGACGATGGGAAAAATTTCGGGGTGTCGTGAGATCAAATTAGTCCGGCTTGTCGATGCAACGAATGAATTCCGAGCCGAGGCCCCGCTCTCGCATTTCGTACCATGCGAAGGCCTCGCGCAACTCTTCGGCCGCCACAAGGTGATAGATGACAGACAGCATCAGGATGAGCCGAGAAGCTGATTCCTGAGAGGTAGCATGTCTGCCCCGAAAAACAAGAGCACACTGGCGGGCTTACTTCACCGGATAATCGATGCGGCCGCTGTGGGCGCAGACGCGGTATTTGCCTTTGGCCCGGAGTTCGCTTTCGAACACGCCTCCGGCTTCTTCGATGAGGATGGCGCCCGCGGCGATGTCCCAGAGATTGACGCCCTGCTCGATATAGGCGTCGAGCCGACCCGTCGCGACGTAGGCCAGATCGAGCGCGGCGGAGCCCATGGCGCGGAGCTTGCGCGCGGTGTTGCCGTAGACCTGGTAGAGCTTGAGGCAGTGGTCGATCGAGTCCTGGCTTTTGGCGAAGCCGACGGCGAGGACAGCTTCGGAAAGTTTGTCGCGGGTGCTGACTTTCTGGAGGATGCCGTTGAGCCACGTGCCGCTGCCGCGCTCCGCGGTGAAGAGCTCGTGCCGCATGGGATCGTAAATGACCCCGAGAAGGATGCGCTGCGTGGCGGCTTCGCGCGCGGCGATGGAGACGCAGAAATGGGGAATGCCATGGGCGAGGTTCATCGTCCCGTCGATGGGATCGACGATCCATTCGATCTCCGCGTCAGGGTTGCCGAGGTCGCCGGAGTCGCCTTCCTCGCCGATGCATTTGGTGTCGGGAAAAAGGCCGAGCAGGATATGGTAGATGAGGTCCTGGCATTCCTTGTCGGCGGCGATTTTGATGTCGTGGGCGAATTCCTCGGTGACGCGGAGTTCGTGCCCGAAAGCGTGGCGGAGGCGCTCGCCGGCGGCCTGCGCGGCGGTGATAGCGGCGTAAATCATAGCCGAACTTAAAAGGAAAATGACCAAAAGGAAAAAGGAATCTGGAACCCTTTACCTTTTCACTTTTGGCTCTTACCTTGTCGGCATGACCATTCCCCTGGAGGACGGCGTAACGGATGTTATCGGGAAGGCCCAACGCGGGTTGGGTCTGAACGACACGGACCTGGCAAACAGGATTGGCATCGAGATCAGCGAGCTGGAGGCGGTGAAGCAGGTGAAGGGCGTCGCTTTTGCGGAAGTCGAGAAAATGGCGAAGGCGTTGGAGCTGGGGCCGCGTTCGCTGGTGGCATTGGCCGAGGGCAAGTATTCGCCGACGGTCGCTTTGCCGAAGACCGGATTTTTCCAGGCGAATACGCCCTACGGCGATATAACCGTGAATGCCTATCTGGTCTGGGACGCTGAATCGGGTCTGGCCGCCGCTTTTGACACGGGCGCCGATGCCACGCCGCTGCTGGATGAAATCAAGAAGCGCAAATTGAAGCTGCAGGACGTTTATCTGACCCATACGCATGTCGATCATGTGGCGGAGCTGGATCGTCTTTGCGAAAAGGCGGGCGGCTCGATTGGCGTGCATGTCAACGAGGCCGAGCCAATCGACAGAGCGGCGATCTTCAAGCCGGGCGTAACGTTTTCGCTGGGGCGGCTTCACATCGAGACCCGCGACACGGCGGGGCACTCGCCGGGCGGCACGACCTACCACATCCATGGGCTCGACGTGCCGCTGGTCATTGTCGGCGATGCGCTTTTCGCCGGATCGGCGGGAGGTATTCGTTCCGATTATCGCGCCGCGTTGAAGAATATCCGCGATAACATTCTTTCCGCGCAGGACAATACGATCATCGCGCCAGGGCACGGGCCGCTCACGACTGTGGGCCAGGAAAAGACCAGCAATCCCTTCTTTCCGGAATTCCGGCAGGTTGAGGCGAGAGACATTTAATTCCAAAAGCCTATGATAAAAACCTGGATCCGAGCCGTGTTAAGCTTCAGTCCGGTATTTATACTGGCTTCGTGCGCGTCGGTGAGTGTGGAGGATGGGGCGGAACGGTCCGTGGAAAGAATGCCGGAAATCATTTATGTGAGCGATTTCAGCACCGCGCACAGCGACTTCAATGTCGACCGGAAAGGCGCGGAGCTGGCCGAGTTCAAAAAGAACCTGCAGCTCATGCTCAAGACGGCGATGGTAACCGACCTGACCGACAAGCTCGTGCCGGCGGCGGACGCGACCAAGTCCGCGCGGCGCCACGACAAAATCGCCTGGCTGATCCAGGGCCAGTTCACGACGGTGAACCAGGGGAGCCGGCTTCTGCGAAGCGCAATTGGCTTTGGCGCGGGTGGAACCAAGATGGAGACGCGCGTTCATGTTTACGACCTTTCAGGGAACCTCACGAAACCAATCATGACGTTTTCAACCACGGGCGGGAGTGGGGCGGAGCCGGGGGCGGTTTTGGCCATGTCGACCGATCCGCTGCAACTGGCCATCGGCGGGGTTTCCGGCGTGGCCCACGGGCTGAGCGAGGACACGAAAAGGACGGCGCGAATGATCACCGCCCAGCTTTCCGATTACATGTTCCGGCACGGATGGATCAACGCCGATCAGCGGATCGAGCCCAAGAAAAAGAGTGGAAACGACGTCTGGTAACTTATGGCCGCAATTACGCCATCGCCCTGGCGAGTGTGGTGGCGGTGGCGGCGCTGGCAACGCAGTCTTGCCCTATTTTGAAGACACGCTCTAAGCTTGGGCATGACTCGCAGGGCGATCTTCCTCGTGGCGTTCATGGTCATGGGGACTTGTCTCATGTCATCCGGGAGAGGGGCGATAAAATCATATAACGATTTGTCCGAGACCCAAATCATGGCGCTGCGGGAAAGCGAAACGCGGCTGATTATCGAAGACCGGGCCTTGCAGACGCTGGAAAACGAGCGGAAACACCGGAGAATCAGCCGGCAGGAATTTGCTTACCGGGAGCATGATCTTACGGCGATGATCAGTGAGGAGGCTCAGTTTCAAAACGTCATCCTGATCAAGGAACCGGGCCTGCCGGTGGATGCGGGCGAACTGCTGCAAACCATCGGCAAATATGCGATTGAAGTTCCCGTTTATGCCCTGGCAATTGTGGCCAGGGGGCTGGCCGGATCGAGCTTTTCCTTCAGCCCGTAAATTCGCCTGCTGGCTTATTCGCCGATGATTTTGACCAGGACGCGCTTGCGGCGCATGCCGTCGAACTCGCCGTAGAAAATCTGCTCCCATGGCCCGAAATCGAGTTTGCCGCCGGTGATGGCGACGACGACTTCGCGGCCCATGATGGTGCGCTTGAGATGGGCGTCGGCGTTGTCCTCGCCGGTGTCGTTGTGCCGATACTGATCGTGCGGCTTTTCGGGCGCGAGTTTTTCGAGCCACCGTTCCCAGTCCTCCAGCAGGCCGCTTTCGTGATCGTTGATGAAGATACTCGCGCTGATATGCATCGAGTTGACCAGGACGATGCCCTCCTGCACGTCGCTTTCCTTGATGCAATCCTGAACCTTCGAGGTTATGTTCACAAAGCCGCGGCGGGCGGGAAGATTGAACACGAGTTCGTGGCGGTACGATTTCATAAAAAATTGACGGAAATACGGAATTACTAAATTTTCCAAATTAACGAAAATTTGGATGAGTTTTTACGGGGTGTCTACGCCTGTTTATCCATAGCGAACTCAAAACAACTGCTGCTGGGAGCCGGTTGGCTTGAGGCCGAGCTTATCGAAAGCGCGCTTGGAGGCGACGCGGCCCTGGGGCGTTCGTTTGAGGAAGCCTTCCATGATGAGATAGGGTTCGTGGACTTCCTCCAGCGTGCCGGCTTCCTCGCCGATGGAGACGGCAAGGGAGTTGAGGCCGACCGGGCCGCCGTCGAACTTGTGGACGAGCGCCTCGAGGAGCCGCTTGTCCATTTCGTCGAGGCCGTCCTGGTCGATCTCGAGCATGGAGAGCGCGGCGTCGGCGGCCTCGGGCGTGACCGGTGGCTGGGAGCGGACGAGGACATAGTCGCGCACCCAGCGCAGCAGGTTGTTGGCGATGCGGGGCGTGCCGCGGGAGCGGCGGGCGATTTCGAGCGCGGCCTCGGGCACGATTTCAAGCTCGAGCAGCCGGGCGGAACGGAGGACGACCTGCTGGAGGTCGCTGGCGGGGTAGTAATCGAGCCGGTTGACAAGGCCGAAGCGGGAGCGGAGCGGCGCGCTGATCATGCCGGCGCGGGTGGTGGCGCCGACGAGGGTGAAGCGGGGCAGGTTGAGCCGGACGCTGCGCGCATTGGGGCCCTGGTCGATGATAATATCGAGGCGGAAGTCTTCCATCGCCGGATAAAGATATTCCTCGATGTTTTTGTTGAGGCGATGGATTTCGTCGATGAAGAGGACGTCGCCCTTGTTGAGCGTGGTGAGGAGCCCGGCGAGGTCGCCCGCCTTTTCGATCACCGGGCCGGAGGTGGTGACGATGGCCGCGCCCATCGCCTTGGCGACGATGTTGGCCAGCGAGGTCTTGCCAAGTCCAGGCGGCCCGCAGAAGAGGAGGTGCTCGAGCGAATCGCCGCGCTGTTTGGCCGCGCCGATGAGGACGTCGAGCCGCTCCTTGATCCGCGCTTGGCCGACGAACTGGTCGAGCAGCGCAGGCCGGAGCGTAACCTCCAGCTTGGGGTCGGGCGCGATGGCGTCGAGGGCGGGTTTGCCGGACATGGGGTTAAAATGCCCGGTTAGCTCCGGATTGTCGAGGGGTCAGCTTTTATTGCCCATCATCCGACCCAGGCGCAATAGTCCCTCAAGAGCCAGGAAGGCAACTACGGTTACCACGCCATTGGCAACAGAAATGGCAGCCATGCCGAAGCTTTTTGAGGCCGGGTTATGAGGATCAAAGAAGCAACTGGCCAGAATAAATCCGGGCCAGGCCGTATACATGAACCAGTCATACCAGACATAGTGAATCGATTTCGCCAGTGGTTCCTGTATGTGATGAATGGCGAGCAAAAGGCCAATATAACCGGCCAGGGCGCCCAGAAGAAAGGCGGCCGAAATAGGAAAGAGATATTGCTTCACGAGGGAAGCATCACATGGCGGCTGATCCCTCGACAAGCTCAGGATGGCAGAAGGTTAAAACACCATTTTTCCCAAATAAGCCCCCGGCGGCAGCGCGAGGAGTATTTGATCGTCACGAAAGTCCGAGTTGTTTTCGGATGGCGTCGCAGCTCAGGCCTTCGCGCGGGCATAGTCCGCTTCTGCTTCGGCGACGGTCTCGATCATTTCCTGCGGGGGCATCGAGAATCAATCCAATCTGCCACCTGCGGATTCACAAGTGAAAGGCGAAGCAGTCCGGACGAAAATCTAGGGTTTCTCCGGAGTGAAAAACCGGGTAGATTCACCGATTGTGTCTCGTTCCCGCTCTTCCCAACGGCTGGTCGCGCTCGGCGCCGATGGCGCGGATATCCTGTACCGGCTGGGAGTATGGCCGCAGGTGGTGGGAGTGACGACGTTCTATACGCCACCGACGGGAGTGGAGAAAAAGCCGCGGGTGAGTGGGTTCAGCTCGGGGAACATCGAGTCGATCCTGAAGCTGAATCCGGACCTGGTGATTACGTCGACGGATGTGCAGCACCAATTAGCGGCGGAGCTGATCAAGGCGGGGGTGACGGTATGGGCGATGAATTCTCGGAGCCTGGAGGAGATTTACGAGGCAGTTCGGAACCTGGGGCGGCTGGTGCGGCGGGCGGCGCGGGCGGAGGAGATCGTGGCGGAGATGGAGGATGCGTTGCGGCCGGTGGCGGCGAACGGGTCGCGGCCGAAGGTTTATTTCGAGGAGTGGCCGGAGCCGCTGATTACGGGGATCGGGTGGGTGTCGGAGTTGATCGAGCGCGCGGGGGGGGCCGATGTTTTTGAGGAGTTGCGGCAGGAGAAGAAGGCGTCGGCGCGGGTGGTGGCGCCGGAGGAGGTGCTGGTGCGGGCGCCGGAGATTATTTTTGCGTCGTGGTGCGGCAAGCCGGTGCAGAAGGAGGAGATCACGTCGCGGCGGGGTTGGGACGCGGTGCCGGCGGTGCGGAACGGGCGGTTGTTCGAGATTCCGTCCGGGGACATTTTGCAGGCGGGACCGGGGTTGGTGCGGGGCTACGAGTTCCTGAAGCGGGAGGTGGCGCGGCTGGGGCACACGACGCGAGGTCGTTACAATTCGCGCGTTGCCCGATCACCCCGAGAGAAGGTATCCTCCCCGTCTCCCATGACGAAGCGCGAGATTACCGAGTTGTCCGATCCACGGCTCTATATCAACCGCGAGCTGAGCTGGCTGGCGTTCAATCGCCGCGTGCTGGAGGAGGCGCAGGACCCGAGCCAGCCGCTGCTGGAGCGGGTGCGGTTCCTGGGCATTGTGACGTCGAACCTGGACGAGTTTTTCGAGGTGCGGGTGGCGGGGCTCAAGCAGCAGATCGAGCACGAGTCGGACGATGCGGGGCCGGACGGGATGAGCGCGCGGCAGACCTTCGACGCGATCCGAAAGGATGTGCTGAAGATGACGGAGGATCAGTACAAGCTTTGGCACAACGACCTGCTGCCGGCGCTGGGCGAGCACGGGGTGTATCTGCATGATTTCAGGAATCTGAACAAAGAGGACGTGGCGTGGGCGTCGCATTATTTCCGCGAGGAGGTTTTCCCGGTGCTGACCCCGCTGGCGGTCGATGCGAGTCATCCGTTTCCGCAATTGCAGAACAAGAGCCACAATCTGTTCTTGAGCCTGAAGCGGCCGGAGCATCCGACGGAGGTGCTGCATGCGGTGGTGGCGATTCCGCGCGTGCTGCCGCGGCTGGTGCGGATTCCGCGGGCGTCGACCCATGAGTGGCATTACATCCTGATCCAGAATTTGATCCAGAACCATATTCACGACTTGTTCCCGGGGCTGGAGGTTGATGAGGTTTACGGGTTCCGAATCACGCGCAACAGCGACCTTTATATCGACGAGGAGGAAGCGGAGAACCTGCTGCGGACGATCGAGGACGAGCTGCGCAAGCGGGCGCGCGGGAACGCGGTGCGGCTGGAGATTGAGCACGGGTGCCCGCCGGAGATGCGGCGGGTGCTGCTTGATATTTTCCGGCTGACGGAGGACGACGTTTACCTGATCAACGGGCCGCTGAATTTTCTCCATTTGATGCCGCTGACGTCGATTGACGCGCTGGCGTCCCTGCGGGACAAGCCGTTCGTTCCGGTCACGTCGCATGTATTGCCGCCGGGGAGCGATCTGTTCGAGATCGTGCGGCACCAGGACGTGATGCTGCATCATCCCTACGAGAGTTTTGCCAGCGTGGTGGAGTTCCTGGAGCATGCGGCGTCGGACCCGGCGGTGCTGGCGATCAAGATGACGCTTTACCGGACCAGCGGCGATTCGCCGATTGTGCGTTCGCTGGTGCGGGCAGCCGAGCACGGCAAGCAGGTGACCGTGCTGGTGGAATTGCGGGCGCGGTTCGACGAGGCGAACAATATTCTCTGGGCGCGGCAACTGGAAGAGGCGGGTGTTCATGTCGTCTACGGGCTGGTGGGGCTGAAGACCCATTGCAAGGTGCTGATGATCGTGCGTCGCGATGATGACCGGCTGCGGCATTACCTGCACCTCGGGACGGGAAACTATCACCCAAGCACGGCGCGGTTCTACACCGACCTGAGCCTGCTGACGACGAACCAGGAGCTGGGCGAGGAGGTGGCGATGCTGTTCAACACGCTGACCGGCCTTTCGGAGTTCAAAGGCGTTAAGCATCTGCTGGTGGCGCCGTTCCAGTTGCACGATTCGTTCCTGAAACTGATCCAACATGAGCGCGATCTGGCGCGGGAGGGGAAGGAGGGGCGGATCATCGTGAAGCTCAACTCGCTGGTGGAGGAGAGCCTGATCGCGGCGCTTTACGAGGCGTCACAGGCGGGGGTGAAGATCGACCTGATCGTGCGCGGCATTTGCTGCCTGCGGCCGGGTATGCCGGGGGTGAGCGACAACATCCGGGTGATCAGCATCGTGGGACGGTTCCTGGAGCACAGCCGGATTTTCTATTTTGGCAACGGCGGGAA
Organism: Methylacidiphilales bacterium; assembly: GCA_021272165.1. Lineage (GTDB taxonomy): Bacteria > Verrucomicrobiota > Verrucomicrobiia > Methylacidiphilales > UBA1321 > JABDGH01. The sequence continues at coordinate 6,738 of JAJSLK010000013.1, read as the reverse complement.
GCCGAAGGTTTATTTGGGCAGCGCCGACTGGATGCCGCGTAATCTTTTCCGGCGCGTTGAAGTTGTTTTCCCGGTGCGCGACCCGGGGCTGCGCAAGCGGGTAATCGAGGAAATCCTTCCGGCCTATTTGAGCGATTGCGTGAAGGCGCGGGTTCTGAATTCCGATGGCACTTACACGCGCGCGGTCTGCCCGCCCGGCAAGGAACCGGCCCAGGCGCAGCTTACGTTCCGGAACCTCGCGCGGCAGGCGGCCTCGCTTCGGGTGGAGACGAAGCCGATGCCCACGCCATCAGGAGAGAAGGCGGAGGAGTGACGGAGTTTGGGAAGGCAGTTAGCCGCGAAGGAACGCAGAGAAAGCAAAGAAGGGAAAGTTTGGGAACGAGGGGATATGGAGGCGGTTTTCCAAATTATGTGGAAAGAGAGCTACGTCCTTCGACTTCGGCTCGGAGAATCTAAAAGCAAAATCAGATCGTTGGCTCGCCTCTGCTCAGGATGACGGAAGTTTTTGCGCGAGCTGAGGGAAATTGGGAATGAAAGAAGAAGAGGCCTGAATGGGAAATGGAGGCCCAATTTTTAATTCTTTATGGCGCTCTCGCAGTTTGAAACCAATCTGCATCGAGAGGTAATATTTGTGGGCAAATTGCATGGCAACTTAAGACCTTAAGTTAGCGTAAGACGCTTGTTATTAGCTAGAAGTAAAAAATTTCCGCCCTGGCATCCGGCTTGCAAGGCCTATCGAGAGGAGAAAAATATTCTCTCCCAAGATCATGAATAATCCACCTTCCATTCAAAGCGGGGACACGGCGGTCATTCTGGCAGCACTGCAATTCACTGTGGAGAAGCACCTGCGCGAACTCCATGGGCAACCGGACAATGGGGGATACATCAATCGAAGAATCCTGGTGACGGAGATTCTTTCGCGGGTGGGGCAGATTAATGATGCGACGATGCTGACCGCCGCAATCCTTCACGAAGTCTACGATGGCAGCCAGGAGCTTAAGCGCGAGTTCGATCATTATTTCGGGCCGGAAGTACGTGTGCTCGTGCAGGAATTGTCGGAGAACAAGCGTTTATCCCAGCCGGAACGGCTGCAGGCACTCCTGGATCACGCGCATATGCTGTCGCCGAAGGCGAAGCAGATCGTGGTGGCGGAGAAAATCTGCCGGTTACAGGAGCTGGCTCAGGAACCGGCGAAAGATTGGTCCCTGGGTCGAATGCATGGTTACATGACATGGCTGGCGCAGGTGGTTTCCCGGTGCCGGGGCGTGAATGAGCGGCTGGACTGTTATTTTGACGAGCTTTACCTGGCGCAGATTGAGCGGGTCCATCAATTCTATCCTGAGGCAGCGGCTTAGCCATCATGCTCCAAAGGCGATCCGCCGATGGGATATGAGCGGCTACCCTAAATCTTCACCTTGAAGGTTTCGCCGGGGCGGAGGTCGAGGATGAAGGCGGTGAGCCATTCGGCGAGGTTTTCGAGGTCCTGGAGGTGGACGGCTTCGACGGGGGTGTGCATGTAGCGGTTGGGCACGCCGATGGCGGCGGTGGCGATGCCGCCGCGCTGGAGGAAGATGGCGTCGGCGTCGGTGCCGGAGTAGCGGGGATCGATGCCGCGCTGAAAGGCGATTTTGTTTTTGCGCGCGACATCCTCGAGCCGCTTGATGAGAACGGGATGGTTGACGCTGCCGCGGCTGAGGATGGGGCCCTGGCCAAGTCTGGTGTCGCCGAAACGTTTCCGGTTGGCGACGGGGATGTCGGTGGCCTGGCCGACGTCGACGACGAGGGCGGCGTCGGGGCGGACGGAGTAGCCGATCATGTGAGCGCCGTAGAGGCCGTTTTCCTCGCCGACGGCGGAGGCGGCGACGACGCTGGCCTTGAGTTTTTTGCCGGCCTTGGCGCAGAGGCGGAGGGTTTCGGCGGCGACAAAGGTGCCGATGCGGTTGTCGCAGGCGCGGGCGATATAGATGTCGCCGTTGAGCTGCTGCCAGCCGACGATGTAGGTGATGAGATCGCCGACGGCGACCCGTTCCCCGGCTTCCTTGCGGCTGGGCGCGCCGATGTCGATGAAGAGTTCGTGGAGTTCCGGGATTTCGGCTTTTTTGCCGCGGTCCTGCATGTGGATGGCGAGCGCGCCGATGACGCCGAGGACGGGGCCGTTGCGGCCGTGGATGTGGACGCGCTGGCCGCGGGCGAGGGCGGGATCGTGGCCACCGACGCCGCTGAAGTAGATGAAGCCGTCGTCGTCGATGTATTGGATCTGGAAGGCGATTTCGTCGGCGTGCCCCTCGACCATGATTTTGGGCGAGCCCTTGGGGTTGAGGGTGGCGATGGCGTTGCCGTAGGTGTCGGTTTCGACGCCGTGGGCGAAGGGTTTGACGTAGTCGAGCCAGACGCGCTGGCCGCGGTGTTCCTCGCCGGAGGGAGTGGGGGTGTTGAGGAGGCGGGTGAGGAAGTCGAGAGATTCCGGGCGCATGGGAGAAACTAATCGCAGAGCCGGGGGTTTGTCGAGAGGGGTGGGAAGGCACTTAGCCACAGAGAACGCAGAGAAAACAAAGAAGGGGGAATGAAGACGATGTTTCGCACGGGGGATACGGAGAGCGCGAAAGGGCGAGGTAGTTGCACGGGCAATCGCGTTTCCACGTGAATTTTCGGGATGAGAAGAAATTAGAGATCCTTCGACAGCGCCGGGACAGGCCCGGCTTGCTCAGGATGACAGCAAGCGGAGGTTGACAGCATTCCCACAACACAGGACTTTTATGCATGATTACACGCCTGCTGCATACCCGTTACCGGGTGAACGATCTGGAAAAGACCGCCACGTTTTACCGGGAGATCCTGGGGCTGAAGGAGATTTCGCGGCACACGTCGCCGCGGGGCTCGACGCTGGCCTTTTTCAAGGCGCCGGGAAGCGAGGAGACCATTGAGCTCTGCCATTATCCGGCGAGCGGGCCGGTGGTGGTGCAGCCGGACCTGACGCATATCGCTTTCGAGGTGGAGGACCTAGAGGGCTTCGCCAAGGCGGCGGCGGCGAAGGGCTATCCCCTGAGCGACGGGCCGACGGTGACGAGCTCGGGCAGTAAAATCGCTTTCATTGACGGCCCGGAAGGCTATGAGTTTGAACTGATCGAAAAGAAGAAATGATTTTCGCATGAGAACCGTCCGCCTCGCCGCGAACCTTTTGGCCGCCGATCTCGGGAACATCGAGCAGGAGGTGAAGCGAATGGAGAAGGCGCAGGTCGATGCCATTCACATCGACGTGATGGATGGTCATTTCGTTCCCTATTTTGCGCTGGGGCCGGAGGTAGTGCAGGTGGCGCGGCGGGTGACCCGGCTGCCGATCGAGGTGCACCTGATGATTCAGCAGCCGGACCGTTATGCGCGGGCCTTTATCGAGGCGGGCGCGGACATGTTGATCGTGCACCTGGAGGCGTATCACGATCCGAAGCGAACGATTGCGCTGGTGCAGGAGATGGGGTGCCGCTGTTCTCTGGCGATCAACCCGATGACGCTGGTGGAAAATGCCTACCCGTTGCTGAAGAACGCGGACCAGCTTCTTTGCATGTCGGTGAATCCGGGTTTTATGGGGCAGCCGTTCATTATCGAGGTGCTGGAGAAGGTGCGGCTGGCGCGGGCGTTTCGCGACAAGCAGCATCTTCATTTCGATATTTCCATCGATGGGGGGGTGACGGACGAGACGGTGGGGCCGTGCGTGACGGCGGGGGCAAACCAGGTGGTGGTGGGGCGGCAGCTTTTCGCGAACAAGGATGCGGGCGAAGTTTCCCGCCTGCTCCGTGCCCGGGCGAATGAGGTGGGGGCGGGGGGATGACTTAAGATCTTTTCTTCGGCGTGGCGCGGCGGAACCGGATATGGGTCACGGGCGATTCGAGGATGGAGCCGACGCGCCAATTGCCGGTGAGGAAGGCGTTGAGTTCGATGCGGGTGCGGAGATGGCGGCCGATCTGGCCGTCGGGCGGATTCTTCCAGTAGACATGCCAGCCGTCGCGGTAGCGGTGGAGATCGAACGGGATTTCCGCGATGAGCGAGTAGGCCGAGCGGCCCATGCGGAGGTTGCGGCACGATTTGGCGTAGGCGGGATGTTCTTTTTCCAGGGAGAGCATGGTGGGTGGTTTTGGCTTCTCCTTTGAGCAACCGGCATGCCGGAAGAAAGCAATTCTTGCGCTTTCCTTGTCAGGCGGTTGAGCTACACTATCCGTTCCCATGCTGGACCAGAAACTGACCCGTAATTTTTGCATCATCGCGCACGTCGACCACGGAAAGACGACGCTCTCGGACCGGCTGCTGCAGGCGACGGCGACGGTGAGCGACCGGGTGCTGACGGAGCAGCATCTCGATTCGATGGACCTGGAACGGGAGCGGGGAATCACGATCAAGGCGCATCCGGTGGCGATGTTGTACGAGGCGAAGAACGGGACGACGTACCGGCTGAACCTGATTGATACGCCCGGACATGTCGATTTTTCATACGAGGTGTCGCGCAGCCTTTCGGCCTGCGAGGGGGCGCTGCTGATCATCGACGCGGCGCAGGGAGTCGAAGCGCAGACGGTGGCGAACGTGCACCTGGCGAACAAGCAGAACCTGAAGCTGATTCCGGTGATCAACAAGATCGACCTGCCGAACGCGGACATCGAGACGTGCAAGCGGCAGTTGGAGGACGTGCTGTCGATCCCGGCCGAGGAGGCGATCCTGGCGAGCGCGAAGAACGGGATCGGGATCGAGGAGATCCTGGAGGCGATCATCGAGCGGATTCCGTCGCCCAAGCCATTCGAGGACGATTACACGCGGGCGCTGGTGTTTGATTCGCTTTTCGACACCTACCGGGGCGTGGTGACGTATGTACGGATGTTTTCGGGCGAGCTGAAGCCGGGCTCGCCGATTTTGCTGATGGGCTCGAACAACAAGTACGAGGTGAAGGAGGTCGGCATTTTCACGCCGAAGCAGATCCGGACCGGCTCGCTCGAGGCGGGGCAGGTGGGTTATCTCGTCGCGAACATCAAGACGACGGCGGAGGTGAAGATCGGCGAGACGATCACGAACGCGCAAAAGCCGTCGCCGGAGCCGCTGCCGGGCTTCAAGAGCATCACGCCGATGGTTTACAGCGGGATTTATCCGATCGATACGTCGCAGTTCGAGCAGTTGAAGCTGGCGATGGGCAAGCTGCAGCTCAACGACGCGGCGCTGACCTACACCACGGAGAGCTCGGTGGCGCTGGGGTTCGGCTTCCGCTGCGGTTTTCTCGGGCTGCTGCACATGGAGATCGTGCAGGAGCGGCTGCGGCGCGAGTACCAGATGGATATCATCGCGACCTACCCGAGCGTGGTGTACGAGGTGAAGCGGACGAACGGCGAGGTACTGATGATCGACAACCCGATGCAGATGCCCGATCCGTCGGTGATCGAGTCGATTGCCGAGCCGATGGTGCGGGCGTTCATCATGATTCCGAATGAGAACATCGGCGACATCATGCAGCTCATCATGGAAAAGCGGGGTACCTGCGAGCACACGGAGTCGCTCGACGGCAAGCGGGTAATGCTCCATTGCGACCTGCCGCTGAACGAAATCCTGGTCGACTTCAACGACCGGATCAAATCGATCACGCGCGGCTACGGGAGCATGGACTATGAAAACGCGCCCTATCGTGTTTCCGACATGGTGAAGATGGACATGCTGGTGAACGCCGAGCCGCTGGACGCCTTTTCGTGCATCGTGGAGCGGAGCAAGGCGCCGGCGCGGGGACGGCATATCGCGGCGAAGCTGAAGGAGGTCATCCAGCCGCACCTGTTCAAGATCGCGATCCAGGCGGCGATCGGGGGAAAGATCATCGCGCGCGAGGACGTGAAGTCCGTCGGCAAGAACGTGACGGCGAAATGTTACGGCGGCGACATCACGCGGAAGAGGAAGCTGCTGGAGAAGCAGAAGGAAGGCAAAAAGCGGATGAAGCAGATCGGCAACGTCGATATTCCGCAGGAGGCGTTCATCGCCGTGCTGAAGTCGGAGAGCAAGTAGGCAGAATTCTAGGGGGCCTTACTTGCCTGCAGGCGCGGCGGCGATCAATGCCTTCACTTTGGTCACATTCGCATCGGTGGCGGGGAGAAGTTTGAGCACAGTAAACTGGTCGGAGGCTGCTTGAGCATTCTTTTTAACAAAGAAGATATATGTTTGCCCTTGTAAAGGAGCCCATTCATTTAGCCGACGAGGTAAAACAAGTATTGAAACCGTTACGTCTTGCGCAACGGTGCCAAGATAAATCTTTATTACGTGAACGTGAACTCCATAATAATTTTCGCCTATACCTTTCAAATTTGGAGGCCCTAATTCTTGTGTAATAGTTCCACTAAAAATAGCATCTGACTTTAATACGACATCTTCTACTTTTATACTGCTGCCGGTAAGTACCGGTTCGCTTTGAGCTTTCGCGCCCATGGCGCCTAGCGCAACACCGAGGGCGATCAGCAATACTGAAAATGTTATCCTCATTTGGGCGCAGGCGCGGCGGCGATCAAGGCTTTGACCTTGGCAATGTTGTCGTCGGTGGCGGGGAGGAGCTTAAGCACCGTGTAATTATCCCATCCCGGCTCAGTGTTCTTGTGAGCGAAAAAAATGTATGTGTCGCCCTCTTGAGGAGGCTGCTCATGTAAACCACCCCTTATCTTAAAAGAGATAGTAACTTGGCCCTCTACAGAACCTCGAATAACTTGAAGAACCTTAATTTTATTTCCA
>JAJSLK010000044.1 GCA_021272165.1 Methylacidiphilales bacterium | reverse complement strand
CCCCCTGGCATTGCCGTCGCCTGCCCCTTCTCCGTGGTCTCCGTGCCTTTGTGGTTAATTTCCCCCGCCTCTCCAATTCACGTCAGCCGGTCCGGCTCGGACTTCGCGTCAACGTCTTTGTTTTTATCTGTGTCCATCTGTATTCATCCGTGGTTAATCCCTTTGGTTGCGGCTTCGCCGCGCTGTGCCTCGGTGCCTCTGTGGTTCATCCTTTTGATCAAGTTCAACATTCCGGTGCTCCGGCAAGGCCTGAAGCGGGTGGCTTGCGGCGATTTGTTCCAAGAAGAAGCCCCTTTTTGCCCCCTGAATGGCCCCCAGTCTCTGTGCCTCGGTGCCTCTGTGGTTCATCCTTCAAGGAAAAGCCCCCCCCGCCAGCCGCCGAAATGACACAAAGATTTTTCAAGGTGTTTGTTGATTTCTGCGCCCGGCTTTTCATAATGCGCTGGTCTGACGATTACTGATGAATAGTTCGACTGAGGCCGTGCCGCCATGGAACATCGAAGCGGCGCGTGCGCTTTACAACATCCAGCGCTGGGGCGCAAAGTACTTTGACATCAACGATGCCGGTCATGTCGTGGCGCACCCACTGCATGAAGCTGGCGCCACGGTGGAACTCACCGATGTCATCGAAGAGGCGAAAGGCCGCGGGCTCAAATTTCCGTTGCTGATTCGCTTCCAGGATATTTTGCGGCACCGCGTCGAGGCCATCAACACCGCCTTCCGCAATGCCATCACCGAATTCAGCTACCAGGGCAAATATCGCGGCGTCTTCCCCATCAAGGTGAACCAGTTGCGCGAGGTGGTGGAGGAAATCCTCGACGCCGGCAAACCCTACGACTTCGGGTTGGAGGTGGGCAGCAAGCCGGAGCTCTTCGCCGGCCTGGCCCTCCAGAATCACCAGGGTTGCCTCATCATCTGCAACGGCTACAAAGACCCCGAATTTATCCGCATGGCCCTGCTCGGCCTCCGGCTGGGCAAACGCGTCATCCTGGTCGTCGAGAAACTCGAGGAGTTGCGCCAGATCATCGCCATTTCCAAAGCCGTGGGCGTGGAGCCCCTCGTCGGCATCCGCGCGCGGCTCCTCAGCAAAGGCGCCGGACGCTGGGCCGAAAGCGGCGGCGAAGATGCCAAGTTCGGCCTCAGCACCGCCGAAATCCTCGCCGCCGCCGAAATGCTCCAGGCGGAGAACCTCGGCCATTGCCTCAAGCTCCTGCATTTCCATATCGGCTCCCAGGTGCCCGATATCCTCACCATCAAAAAGGCCGTCCAGGAAGGCGCCCGCCTCTACGCCAAACTCCACAAAATGGGCTTCGCCATCGAATGCCTCGACGTCGGCGGCGGCCTCGGCGTGGATTACGACGGCAGCCGCACCGCCTTCGACAGCTCCACCAATTACACCCTGCAGGAATATACCAACGACGTCGTATATTATATCGCCGAGGTCTGCAGCGCCGAGAACGTCCCCCATCCCGAGATTGTCAGCGAAAGCGGCCGCGCCATCGTCGCCCATCACAGCGTCCTGATCGTCGAAGTCTTTGGCGCCATCGAAAAAATCCGGCCCGGCGAACTCAAGATCGGCGACCGTGAGCACGCCCTCGTCCGCGAGTTGCTCGATATCCGGAAAAATCTCGGCAAGCTCAACAAGCTCGAGGCCTATCACGATGCCCTCGAACGCCGCGAAGACGCCCAGCACATGTTCACGCTGGGCATGCTCGACCTGCCCGACAAGGCCAAAATCGAGGAGTTGTACTGGCAAATCAGCCGCGACGTCGTGGAAAGCTTTCGCGGCCAGCCCTACACCCCCGAGGAAATCCGCAAGCTCGAAGACAGCCTCGCCGACCAATACCTCTGCAATTTTTCCGTCTTCCAATCCTTGCTCGACCATTGGGCGCTCGGCCAGTTGTTCCCCATCATGCCCGTCGCCCGCCTCAACGAGCGCCCCACCCGCGAGGCCACCCTCGTCGATATCACCTGCGATTCCGACGGCCAGGTCAACAAGTTCATCGACCTGCGCGACGTGCGCGACACGCTCACCCTGCATGCCCTGAACACCAACGGCAACGGCATGCCCGAGCCCTACTACCTCGGCTTCTTCCTCATGGGCGCCTACCAGGATATCATGGGCGACCTCCACAATCTCTTCGGCCGCGTCAATGAAGTCCACGTCTTCCTCGAACCCGATGAGCCCGCCGGCTATTACATCGAGGAAATCATCGAGGGCGCCACCATCGTCCAGTCCCTCGCCGATGTCCAGTACGATGAAAACGAACTCAAGCGCCGCATGAAGGCGCAGATGGATGAAGCCATCAAATCCGACCGCATGAAACCGAACGAGGCCATGCGCCTGCTGGATGATTATGAGCGGGGTCTCAAGGGCTACACCTATTTGAGTTTCTAACCTTTCCAAACACCCGCGAAAAGATATAATCAAGTCAACCTTTTGGCGTCACCGACGCCGCCTGCATTTAAAACATCAAATATATGGAACATACAAAACGTGTAATTGAAAAAGATGCCCCCATGAAAAAAGACGACTTGATCGTCATCACCGGCGCCGGTGGGTTCATTGGCGGCAACTTGGCGCGGTATTTCACCAAAAAAGGTTTCACCAACATTCGCACCGTGGACAAGAAGCCGCTGTACGAGTGGTACCTCCACACGCCCGGCGCCGAGAACCTTTGCCTGGACGTCAGCCTCGAGGAAAATTGCCGGCGCGTCTGCGAAGGCGCGGTGGAAGTCTATAACCTCGCCGCCGACATGGGCGGCATGGGCTTCATCGAGCGTTTCCGCGTGGAATGTCTGCGTTCGATTTTGATCAACACGCACATGGTCGAGGCCGCTTACCGGGCGGGCACCCGCCGCTATTTCTATTCCTCCTCGGCCTGCGCCTACAACACCCTCCTCCAAAAAGATCCCAACGTCCGCGCCCTCAAGGAATCCGATGCCTATCCGGCCATGGCCGAGCGCGGCTACGGCTGGGAAAAATTGGTCTCCGAAATGTTCTGCCAGGAATACTGGGCCGAGCGCGGCATGAAAACCGCCATCGCCCGCTTCCACAATGTCTACGGACCCAACGGCACCTGGGATGGCGGCCGCGAAAAAGCCCCCGCCGCCCTTTGCCGCAAGGTCATCCAGGCCATCGACACCGGCAACAAGGACATCACCATCTGGGGCGACGGCTCCCAGACCCGCAGCTTCATGTACATCGACGACTGCGTGAAGGGCATCGACATGATCACCCATTGCGACGACTTGATTGCCACCCCGATCAACCTCGGGTCGAGCGAACTGGTCAGCATCAATGAATTGCTCTCCAAGATCGAGAAGATCGCCGGCGTCAAACTCAACCGGAATTATGACCTGAGTGCGCCCAAAGGCGTGGCCGGGCGCAACTCCGACAACACCTTTATCCAGCAGGTGCTGAAATGGGAACCCTCCACCACGTTGAACAAGGGCCTGGCCGCCACCTACAAGTGGATCGAGCAACAGTACAAAGCCCGCAAAGCCGGCAAGCGCGTGGGCATTGGCTAAACCGCCTGAACTTTCATCCCCCCGGCCGGCCTCAAACCCGGCCGGGATTTTTTTCGCCTCCCTTCCCCCGTGGCGGCGAACTGGCGTTCGCCGCCATTGGACATGGTTCCATTTGGACCTGCTCACGGGCCATGAACCACTTCCGCGCGGTCCATCGCCAAAACGCAGGGAGCGTTTCCCCCTCTCCGCGTCGGCGGAGTCTGCGGAGCCGATGGGGAGAGGGCCGGGGTGAGGTGCTCGTCCCACCATCTTTGGGTTCATGGGAAGCCTGGTTCCAATGGCGCCGCTGACCAACCGCCTCGCCGGCCCCGGGCAAAAGGGCCACGCCGGCGGTGTTGCGGATATAAGCCCGGGGTCAGCGACCACCGGGAGCGCCACCCCGGGAAACCGCCCACAAAAATATATCCGCCCCGGCCGGAGCGGCGGACCGCCCGCCATTCGCCGGCAGTCGAGCGCGGCTAACTGTTCCGAACCCTCCGGGTTCGCGTCCGGCCATCCCGCAGGAATGCCAGCCATTCGCCGGCAGTCGAGCGCGGCTAACTGTTCCGACCCCGGGTTCGCGTCCGGCCATCCCGCAGGGATGCCAGCCATTAGCCGGGGGTTGAGC
>JAJSLK010000058.1 GCA_021272165.1 Methylacidiphilales bacterium | reverse complement strand
GGCTCAATGGCCATGGAGATGACGGGCTCAGGGAAGGAGGGCGGCTCGAGCTGGATGTCGAAGTCCTCGATGCAGAGGGTGTCGCCGGTCTTAACGTCCTTGATGCCGACGATGGCGGCGATGTCGCCCGCGTAAACGGTATCGAGTTCGTCGCGCTTGTCGGCCTGGATCTGGACGAGGCGGCTGATGCGTTCGCGTTTGTTGGTGCGCGGATTATAGACCGTTGTGCCCTTGTTGAGGGTGCCGGAATAGACGCGGAAGAAGACGAGCTTGCCGACAAAGGGGTCGGTCCAGAGCTTGAACGCGAGGGAACAGAACTTGGCGTTGTCATCGGCGGGGGCATCGACCCGTTCCTCCCGGTTGTGGGGATTAATGCCGACGGCGGGGGGAATATCGAGCGGGCCGGGGAGATAATCGATGACGGCGTCGATGAGGTATTGGACGCCCTTGTTCTTGAAGGCGGAACCGCCCACGACAGGAACAAACTGGTTGCTGATGGTGAGACGGCGGATGGCCTGCTTGAGTTGCAGGGCCGTGGGGGCCTTTTCTTCGAGGAATAGGGTGCCGATTTCCTCGTCCTTGTCGGCGACGGCTTCGATGAGGTCCCGAAGGGCCTTTTCGGCCAGAGGCTTCACTTCGTCGGGGATGTCGGCGAGTTCGTAGGTGGAACCGACCTTGTCGTTGTCGAGATAAAGAATGGCCTTCTGGTTGATGACGTCGATCTGACCCTTGAGCTGGTCTTCAGCGCCGAGGGGGATGAGAACCGGCCAGGCATTCGCGCCGAGCTTTTCGCGCATCTCGTGGATGGCGTTGTTGAAGTTGGCGCCGACGCGGTCCATTTTGTTGACGAAAGCGATGCGGGGAACGCCGTACTTGTTGGCTTGGCGCCAGACGGTTTCGGACTGGGGCTGGACCCCGGCGACGCCGCAGAACACGGCGATGGCGCCGTCGAGCACACGGAGGGAACGCTCGACCTCGGCGGTGAAGTCGACGTGGCCGGGAGTGTCGATGATATTGACGCGGAATTTCTGGCCTTCGTAAATCTTGGTGATGCCGGCTTCCTTCCGCGCGGGCCAGAAGCAGGTGGTGGCGGCGGAGGTGATGGTGATGCCGCGCTCGCGCTCCTGTTCCATCCAGTCCGTGACGGTGGTGCCTTCATGGACCTCGCCGATCTTGTGAATGGAACCAGTGTAAAAGAGAACGCGCTCAGTGAGCGTGGTCTTGCCCGCGTCGATATGAGCGGCGATGCCGATGTTGCGGGTGCGCTCCATGGGATAGGGGCGCTTGGGGGAATTGGGACTTTTGGCCTGAGTGGCAGGAGCAGCAGTTGCGGTGGCCATAGGAGTGAAAGTTAAGGGTTGGAAGGAAAAAGGTTAGAATCGGAAATGGGCGAAGGCGCGGTTGGCCTGGGCCATCTTGTGGACGTCATCGCGTTTCTTGACGGAGTTGCCCTGGCCGTTGGAGGCTTCCTTGATTTCGGAAGCGAGGGCCTTCTGGAGCGGCACACCCTTGCGCTTGGCGGCATTGGAGACCATCCAACGCATGGCAAGAGCGAGCTGGCGCTCCGGGGGGACTTCCATGGGGACCTGATAGGTGGCGCCGCCGACGCGACGGGACTTGACCTCGAGGCGGGGCTTGACGTTCTCGAGGGCCTTGTTGAGGACATCGAGGGGATCGCCGTCCTTGTTCTGTTCGTTGACGGCATCAATCGCGCCGTAAACGATGCGCTGGGCAAGGGATTTCTTGCCACGCTGCATGATGGCGGAGATGAGGCGGCCGACGACCTGGGATTCGTAACGGCTATCGGGAATGATTTGGCGCTTTTCGGCGCGGCGACGGCGGGCCATAGGAGGAAGGAGTGGAAGTTAGGGGAGAAAGGGTTATTTCTTGGCGGGTGCAGCGGCGCCGGAGCCGGCGGCCTTGGGCTTTTTGACGCCGTATTTGGAGCGGGAAACGTTGCGGGTAAGCTTGTTGGTGTTGCTGGGACCGGAGGCGCCGAGGGCGTCGAGCGTGCCGCGGACGATGTGATAGCGGACGCCGGGCAAGTCTTTGACACGGCCGCCGCGGACGAGAACGATGGAGTGTTCCTGGAGGTTATGGCCCTCGCCGGGGATGTAGGCGATGACTTCCTGGCCGTTGGTGAGGCGTACCTTGGCGACTTTGCGCAAGGCGGAATTGGGCTTTTTGGGCGTGCGGGTCATGACCTGCACGCAGACACCGCGGCGCTGCGGCGCGCCTTTGAGCGCGGGCGACTTCGTCTTGAAGACGACTTTGCGACGTCCTTTGCGAACCAGCTGGTTGATCGTGGGCATTCCGTAATTCTGTTTGGGTTTAAATCTGTCGTTTCGGGTGGCGCGGAAACGATTGCTCCACCGGGCTCAGAAACAAAAACACGCCATTGGGTGGCGTGCTAAAGCTTTTGAAGCTCGCATGGAGGACGACCTGCCGCTGATGGAAGGCCGTCACACGCTTCCTCATCACTCGTACCCGGTCGATCGCATAGAGCGGCTCGACGAGGTCCCCGTTTTGCGGGGGAATGGGATCATGCCACAAGCCGGGGGCGGTGCAAGAGGTTTTTTACGAGTTTTTTGATAGGATGGCGGAAGCAATGAAAAGGCCCAGGTTATGGCGTTCCAAAAAGGAGTTTGGAAACAAGAGAAAGCACAGCCAACCATCTGTCTTGTGCAAGCCTCCGGCTTGGGAAATAAGAATCAGGTGGGCCGAGGATAGTGGGAGGTGATGGCGGATTCGGCGCCATCGAGTTGGGAGAGGAAGTTGCTGTGGAGGCGGACGGGGGCGACGCGGGGCGGCGGATGGGGATAGTGGTGCAGGAAGACGGTGTAATCGGTTTCCCGGTCGGAGTTTCGGGTGTAGCCGGGGCGTGCCCCGTCGGGATAGGGGAAGTGGTAATAGACCAGGGCGTAGTAGATGCCGGAAGGGACCTGGAAAAGTTGGGGACGGCCGCCGCGCGGGATGTCGCCGCCGGTGAAGAGAGTGTATTTGCGATGGCGGGCGCAATCGAGGAGCCGGTCGTGTCCCACGAGGCAAAGACGGCCGAAGGTGCGGAGGGTGCCGGAGGCGGAGGGCGGACGATTGGAGAAGGTGAGGCGTTCCATGGCCCGGTGGTCGCCGGTGACAACAACGCGGAGCTTGATGGCCCGGTTTTTGACGAGCCAGGAGAAGGCGCTGAGGGCGAGAGCCTGGTCGTGGAGGTGGGCCATGAGATCGAGGCGGTCGGCCTTGGCGCCAATGAAGGAGGGGTAGGTCTCGGGATCGACGAGGGCTAGGCTTTCGCCGGGGCGCTGAGTGACGATGACTTCCTGATTAAAGTCGAGGGCGTGGGTGGTCGAGGCCGGCATGGGGCAAAATAGACCAGGAAAAGCAGGTCGACAACCGGGAGACGGACCAAAAAAGAGACGGAATTGAGGATGGGGGGGGCGATCAACCGCGAGTGAATATCAAAGCGCTATGCGCCAACAAAACGAACGTTCTGATCGAGGAGGAAGTTCCTTCGACTGCGCTCGAGCCAGCCTTTTTCCCAACCGGGCAACAAGGCTCGCCTCCGCTCAGGATGACGAGAATCTTAGGCGTTGACGCGATTTTCCGCCGATAGGACATCGGCGTCTACCCATGATGCGCACGCCGAGGTGACCGAAGCGATTTTGGATTGGCGCGGGGGCGGAGTTTGGAGCAGGTTAGCCCATGGCGACAAACCGGCGGTACGATTACGTGGTGCTGGGCTCGGGCATTGCGGGGCTGACTTTTGCTCTGAATGTGGCTGAGAAGGGGTCGGTGGCGCTGATCACGAAGAAGAACCGCGCCGATTCGAACACAAATTACGCGCAGGGTGGCATCGCCTGCGTCACGTCGGATGAGGACACGTTCGATCTGCATGTGCGCGACACGCTGGAATGCGGCGCGGGTCTTTGCCGCGAGGACGTGGTGCGGGGAATCGTGGAGGAGGGCCCGGCGCGGATCCGGGAATTGATCAAGCTGGGAATGTCGTTCAGCGAGCGGGAGAATGGGCGCGCTCATGAACTTGATCTGGGCAAGGAGGGAGGACATTCGAAGCGGCGGATTCTGCATGCGAAGGATGTGACGGGGCGGGAGATCGAGACGGCGCTGCTGACGGCGCTGGCGCTGCACCCGAATGTGGAGCTGTTCGAGAATCACGCGGCCATCGATCTGATCACGCGGCGGAAGCTGGGGTTTAGCACGGAGAATCGGTGCCTCGGCGTTTATGTGCTGGATGTGGAATCGGGTCAGGTGGAGACGTTCGCGGCGGGGCACGTGCTGCTGGCGACGGGCGGTTGCGGGAAGGTTTATCTCTACACGACGAACCCGAGCATCGCGACGGGGGACGGCGTGGCGATGGCCTATCGCGCGGGCGTGCCGGTGGCGAACATGGAGTTCATCCAGTTTCACCCGACGTGTTTGTTCCATCCGAAGGCACAGTCGTTTTTGATCAGTGAAGCGGTGCGGGGCGAAGGCGGCATCCTGCGCAACGGGGCGGGGCGTGCGTTCATGGACGAGGTGCATCCGCTGAAATCGCTGGCGCCGCGGGACATCGTGGCGCGGGCCATTGACGCGGAGATCAAGAAGACGGGCGCGGAATGCGTCTACCTGGACATCACGCATCAGAGCCGGGAATTTTTGCAGAAACGGTTTCCGGCGATTTATGCGAAGTGCCTGGAATGCGGGATTGATATGGCCTTGCAACCGATCCCGGTGGTGCCGTCGGCGCATTACCAGTGTGGCGGCGTGGTGACGGCGCCGGACGGGCGGACGGAGTTGCGGGGGCTTTGGGCAGTGGGCGAAGTGGCTTGCACGGGGCTACACGGAGCGAACCGGCTGGCGAGTAATTCGCTGCTGGAGGCGCTGGTGGTGGCGCACCGGGCGGCGGAAGCGGTGAAGGAAGAAAAGGCGCCGCCGCGGCAGAAGAACATTCCGCAGTGGGAGAGCGGCTCGGCGCAGGATCCGGATGAGCTGGTGGTGATTTATCACAACTGGCGGGAGATCCGGCAACTGATGTGGGACTACGTGGGGATTGTGCGGACGACGAAGCGGTTGCAGCGGGCGGCAAGCCGGTTGCGGAGCCTGAGCAGCGAGGTGCAGGATTACTACTGGAACTACAAGATCACGTGTGACCTGGTCGAACTCCGAAACCTGGTGCTGGTGGCGTCATTGATCGTGGATTGCGCACTGAGCCGGCACGAGAGCCGCGGACTCCATTTCACGCTCGATTATCCCGAACTGGACGAGAGTCATCCGCCGAGCGACACCGTGCTGAGGCCGGGGTGACATTGACAGCCTGACGATATCACGGCACGATATCGTCGTGCGAACGATCGTGGACCTGCCGAAGGAACAGATTGCGGCCCTGGACGCCTACGCCAAGGGCAAGGGCATTTCGCGCGCCGCCGCGGTGCGCGAGGCGGTCGCGACCTATCTTCCAATGCGGAAAAAGAAGAAGATTGACTGGCTCAAGCATCCGGCGTTTGGCAGCGAAAAGATGCCTAAGGGATTTAATTCGGTCGAATACGTCCGCAAACTTCGGGCCGAATGGGATCATCGCGCAAATGAAGGCGATTATTGATACCAACATTCTGGTGGACTGCGTCCATGGAGTCGAGGCGGCCGTTCAAGAACTGGCGAGGTACGACAAACTATCGGTTTCACGAATTGTCTGGATCGAGTTTCTGACCGGCGCGAGAACAACCGAAATCGAAGCCCGAAGAAGATCCCTGTTAAGTGACTTTGAATTGTTCGAAGTGGATGAAGCCGTAAGCCGGGAAACCATTTCCCTCCGACAACGCACACGCCTTAAACTTCCCGATGCCATCATTCTGGCCACGGCGCGGGTCCATGGACTTTTATTTGTCACACGCAACCACCGCGATTTTCCACGTCATGACCCGCAGGTACGGATCCCCTATTAAATCAACCCTTCGATGCGAAGGCAGGCGACCTCGACGGCAAGATGGGCATCGAGGTTCTGGGCGAGCGAGGTCTGGAGTTCCTCGAGGGCTTTGACGGCGCGGAGGCGTTCCGGTTCGGTCGAGTCGGCGACATTTTCCGCACGGCGCCAGATCCAGCGCTGGAGCTGGGCGATCGATTCCTGGCGGCCAAGCTGGAATTCGGCTTCAACAAGGGCCTTGGCGACATCCTCCTCGACCTCACCGGCATTTTCCTTGAAGCGGGTTTCGGCGGCTTCGCGAATGCCGGCCCAGTGTTCGTGCAGAATCTGGGCGCGGGCATAAGCGCGGAGGGTGGGAGCGGGATGGGAGTCGTGCCAGCGGCAAAGCCAGGCCGGGGCGGCGACAGCCGTGGAATCAAAGTCGTCGAAACCAAGATCGAGCCGGAGGCAGCGGGAGATGATGGTGGGCAGGAGCATGGCCGGGCGGCCGGAGGTGAGAAGGATGAGGGTGTGGGCGGGAGGTTCCTCGAGGGTCTTGAGGAAGGCGTTGGCGGCGCTGGCCGCGCCGAGGCACATGCGTTCCGCGTCGAAGATGACGGCGACTTTCAGCGGAGCGAGGAAGGGGCGGAGGTAGAGCTCGCGCTCGAGTTCGCGGACCTGCTCGACGGTGATGTGGCGCGATTTCGATTCGGGGCGGATGGAATGAAAATCGGGATGGTCACCGGGCGCGGCGCCGAGGACCTGCCCGGCGAGGCTGAGGGCGAGGTTCTCGAGGGCGTCGGAACGATCGCCAGTCAGCAGGTAGGAATGGCCCATGCGGCCTTTTTCAATGCTGGCGGCAAAGCGCTGGCGAAGTTCTTCCGCACGGAATGGCATGTTACCAAGCTACTGCCAGCCCTTATTTGCCGCGACATTAAAAACTTTGCGTTGCTCTTGCGCATTACATCATAGGTGCACCATGAGACCGATGTTGCCTTCCCGAGTGTTTCGACGCGACGCACGAGGCGAGGAATATGACGTTCGAGAACGTGCGAATTTTTGGACATCCGATTACCGATACGGTGACAGGGAATGTGTTCTGCAATCCGCTTGTGAAGGGTATGAAGTTTGCGCCTGAAGGGTAATATTAGTGGGTTAGGCCGGCAATGGAGTTGCCGCCGCAACTGCGTTCCCAAATGGAGTTTTGGAACGAGGCAAAATAAAGACTCCGCCGATGGGGACATCGGCGGCTACCAACGGCCACCGGCTTATTTCAGATCGAAGGCGCGGGAAACTTCGTGCCAGATGGATTGAGCGGTGTCGTCGATGGAACCGGCGGCGGAGACGATTTTGATGCGCTGGGGATGGAGCTTGGCGAGCTCGAGATAGCCGCCGCGGACACGCTGGAAGAAATCGACCGGCTCGGCTTCCATGCGATCAAAGGAGCCGCTGCCGGGAGGATGGGAACGGCGAATCTGGCGCTCGCGGGCGGCTTCGGGCTCGAGGTCGAGGACGAGGGTGAGGCCGGGAACACAGGGACCGACGGCGAAGGCGTTGACGCGCTCGACGATCTCCATGGGGAGCTGGCGGCCGGCGCCCTGATAGACGGTGGTGGAATCGAGGAAGCGGTCGCTCAAGACCCAGGAGCCGCGATCGAGCGCGGGAGTGATGACCTTGCGAACGAGCTCGGAGCGGCTGGCGAGGAAAAGGAGGAGTTCGGTGTAAGGCGTCATTCCCCTTCCCTCGGGCGAGTGCTTGAGGAGATGGCGGATCGATTCGCCAAGGGGCGTGCCGCCGGGCTCGCGAGTGATGAGGACCTTCTGGCCAAGGTCGGTGAGCCGCCGGGCAAGGCGGTCGATCTGGGTCGATTTGCCGACGGCCTCGCCGCCTTCAAGGGAAATGAAGCGGGAAAGTGGCACGGACATATACCGGATTTTGGACAGGATTAACGGGATGAACAGGATTTAATTCGGAGGGTTCGCGGAATGAAGTCCCACCAGGCTGTCATCCGGCGGTCGACGGCTGCCAGAAGCCAGATTCGCGGCAAATCAGCTTTCGGCGGACGCTTCGAGTTCCTCCGAGGTGTCCTCGAGGAGATAATCGAAATCAGCCTTGGAGAGACTGCCGGTGAAGCCTTCCTCGCCAAGGACGTCCTGGGCGAGCTGGGCCTTGCTTTGCTGGAGACGCCAGATTTTTTCCTCGACGGTGCCTCGGGTGACGAGGCGGTAGGCGATGACGGTGCGGTCCTGGCCGATGCGGTGGGTACGATCGATGGCCTGGGCCTCGACGGCGGGGTTCCACCAGGGATCGTAGAGAACGACGTAGCTGGCGGAGGTGAGATTGAGTCCGGTTCCGGCGGCCTTGAGCGAAAGGAGAAAGATGGCCGGTTCCTTGCAAGCGTGGAAGGCCTCGACGACCTCGCCGCGCTGGGTGGTCTGGCCGGTGAGCATGAAGTAGGGGCGGCCGCGTTCCTCGAGCTCGGTCTTGAGAATTTTGAGCATCTCGACGAACTGGGAAAAGACGAGGACCTTGTGGCCGCCGGCGTAAAGGGGCTCAAGCACCTCGAAAAGCGAGGCGGTCTTGCCGGAGCCGAGGTTTTTCTTACCGCCCGCAAGCATGGGATGGCAGCAGATCTGGCGCAGGCGGGTGAGGGCGGCGAGAACGTGCATGCGCGACTGGCCGGCGGCGGGGTCGAGCGTGGAGATGGCCTGGCGGCTGCGCTGAAGCTCGGCGAGGTAGAATTTGCGCTGGCCGGGGGTGAGTTCGCAGTCGAGCCGTTCCTCGATGCGGTCGGGCAAATCCTGCGCGACCTGCCGTTTCAGGCGGCGGAGCATGACGGGCCGCATGCGGCTGGAGAGAAGGGCGCGGGCGGGCTGGGAAGCGCCGCGGTCGTACTGGTCGAGGAATTTTCCGCGCTCGGGCAGGTAGCCGGGATGGACGAATTCCATGATGCTCCAGAGATCGAGGAGGCGGTTTTCGAGCGGCGTGCCGGTGAGGGCAAGCTTGTGGTCGGCTTTGAGGGCCTTGGCGGCGCGGGCAACCATCGACTCGGGATTTTTGATGTTCTGGGCCTCGTCGAGGATGATGGCGCGGAAGGCAAATTTCTGGAGGGCGGCGAGGTCGCGGCGCAGGAGCGCGTAGTTGGTGACGACGAGATCGTGCTGGGGAATTTCCTGGCGAAGGCTGTGCCGATGTTCGCCGGCAGTGAGGAGAAGGACTTTCTGGTCGGGGACGAACTGCTGGGCCTCGCGATGCCAGTTGAAGACGACGCTGGCGGGACAGATGACAAGGCTGGGGCCGGGGCCCTGGACTTCCCGGAGGTGCTGGAGCCAGGAGAGAGCCTGGATGGTTTTGCCAAGACCCATGTCGTCGGCAAGAAGCGCGCCGAGCTTGAAGCGGGAGGCGTAGGCGAGGAAGTGCAGGCCGGTTTCCTGGTAGGGCCGCAGCTCGGCGCGGAGCCCGGCGGGGACGGCGATGCTAGGCAGGCCCTTGAAATTGACGACGGCCTCGCGGAGCTGGCGGATGACAGTGTCGCTTTCGCCGTCGACGAGCGATTCAAGTTTTTTCCAGGCGCCCTGCTGCGCGCCGGACATCTGCCAGGCGCCGACCTGCTGCTCGCCCGCACCGACCTGGACGCCGATTTCGGCCAGGGCGGTAACAGCGTCGGCCATGGCGGTGGCCTCCTCGCGTTCCATCCAGGCGCCGTTGGAGAGTTTGATGTAGGGATCGTCACTCTGATGGAGCCGGGCCCAGTCCTCCTCGGTCATGGCGAGGGTTTCGTCCTCCCATTCGGCCTGGACGCTGAACCAATCGATACCGGTGGACTGAATCTTGAGCTTGGGAAAACGGCGGCGCTTGCCGCTGATGAGGTTCTGGAAACGGTGATTGGCGAAATAGGTCCAGGCGGCCGAGCGGTCCTTCCAATGCTGGAGCAGGGCGGGGATGCGGGTGGGCTGGAGGATGACCCACCAGCCGGAGTTGTCGGGACGGCCACAGAGTTCGCCACGCTCAGCCTCGAATCCGCGGAGCCAGGCGAGGGCCGCGGCGGTATCGGCATCGGCGGGAACGTCGTCCCAGATTTCGACATCACGCGCGGTAGAAGCGGTAATGGAAGCGGGTTCAGCCGGAGCGGAAGCGGTTTCGTGGACAATGATCTCGGGCGGCGGGATGTGGATGTAGGCGTCCTGATCGCCGCCGGCTTTTTCGGCATGGCGGGCCTGGGTCTTGACCCAGCCGTCGTCGGACCATTCCCAGTGGAAGCTGCCTTCGCGAGCATCGGCCCGGAGCCGGATCTGGAGGGCGTCATCCTCGTCGAGATGGAAGTAGAATTTGATCTGCGAGGGGATCTGGCGGAGATGGACTTTGACCTGCTGCTGGAGATGCGGATAGCGGCGCAGAAGAGGCGGCAGAAGCTGACCGGCGGCGGCGAGGTCGACGGCGCTGACTCCGCTTTTCAGGGCGAGGGCCATGAGGGAACGGGGCGGGCGCTCGGTGAGGCGGTAGAAGCAATGGCGGACGCAGATGAGTTCGAGCTCGGGGCGGGGGTGGTCCGATTTGGGCGCAAGGAAGAGGTGGGCGTGTTCAAGCGGCTCGCGGAGACCGGCAGCGGTGACAACCTCGAAATTGAGGTCCAGGCGCGACCCGCCGGAACGGCCCGAACTCGACTCGGATGCGGGATGAAGCTGCGGAACAATGCGGGCGCTGAGCGGGCTGAACTCAACCGGTGAGCCCTCCTCCCACTGACAGCGGCCACTGGTGCCCCATTGCGTCAGCCAGGTGAGGAGGCTGCGGTTGTCATGGAGGAAGGGGCTGGCAGAGCGGTTCTTGTCGGTAAGGAGAAGCGGAAGGAAATCGCTGAGCCAGCGGAGGAGGACCTGGTCTTCGGTGGTGAAGAGCTCGGGGCGGTTGGCGGCTTCGTTGCAGAGGCCGCGGACCTGAAAGAAATTGCGGCTGCCTTCGCGGAGCTTGGGGGAATTGACACGAAGATCGACCTGAACGCGGGCCTCGAGCGGATCGAAGCCGGGATCGATTTTCCAGACAATGCGCAGTTCGCGGCGGGGATGGGCGGGAGTGTCGTCGGGGCCGTCAGTGAGCCACTCGAGAAGCTCCTTGCGGAAAGCAGCCGATTCCTGTGTGCGCTCTTCCTGCTCGAAATCGGGACGGTCGAGATAGGGCTGGAGCGAGGCGGGAATCTTGCCGTTGTTGCGGCGATGGATTTCCCGGGCGAGGCGCCAGGCGAGTTTTTCGGTATCGGGCTCGCGGCAAATGGTGGCGCCGATGTTGGAATCGAAGAAATCGGGCAGGTCGATCTGCGCTTCCTTGAGGAGGTTGCTGAGCTGATAGAGGCGGTCCCACTCGCTGCGGGCCTGGAACAGACGGGTCAGGGTCGGGCTTTCCTGACCCGAACGCGCAGGCAACGAAGAAACGGCACGTGACGGCATGGTCAATCGGCCAGTATGCCGTGTTCGATGCGATAGGCAATGACCAAACGTCAGGCATTAATCCGCTTGCCTTTGGAAAGTGGGCCGGAATTATCCAAGTCCATGCCTACCAAAGTTCTTCTTGATACCGATATCGGCTCTGACATCGATGATGCCGTTTGCCTGGCCTACCTCCTGGCCAATCCCGCCTGCAATCTCCTGGGAATCACGACGGTAACCGGCGATACGGTATTGCGGGCCAAGATGGCCTCCGTGTTATGCAAGATCGCGGGGAAACAGATACCCATTCATCCCGGAGCGCAAAATCCGCTGCTGATCGAGCAAAAGCAGCCGCATGTACATCAGGCGGGCGCGCTGAGCAAGTGGGCCCATGACACCGATTTCAGCCGGGGCGAGGCGGTGGAATTTTTGCGCAAAACGATCCGGGCAAACCCGGGCGAAATCGTGCTTCTGGGCATTGGGCCGCTGACGAATATCGCGGCATTGTTTATCGCCGATGAGGAAATCCCGAAACTGCTGAAAGGGCTGGTGCTGATGTGCGGCGTTTTTTCGAACCAGATCGCCTCATTGCCCTGGCTGGAATGGAACGCGAGGCTGGATCCGGCGGCGACGGACATCGTTTACCGGGCACCGGCGCCGGTGCATCGCTCCGTGGGCCTTGAAGTGACGGAGCAGGTACGGATGCCGGAGGCCGAAGTGCGGAAAAAATTCCAGGCGCCGCTATTGCGGCCGGTACTCGATTTCGCGGAGGTTTGGTTCAAGGGAAGAAAAGATATCACGTTCCATGACCCGCTGGCGGCGGCGGTGATTTTCGACGAAACGCTCTGCGGCTTTGAACGCGGGCAGGTAACGGTCGACTGGAAGAGCGATTTACTGGCCGGGGCGACGCTGTGGGAACCGCGCGTCGACGGGCCGCATGAAGTGGGCACGACGGTGGATGTGAGACGGTTCTTCGAGCATTATTTTGGTTTTTTTAGGTAGGATCTCGTTCTCAAAGGAAGTTTGGGAACGAGGATGGAAAGCGTTTCCGCCGATGGGACATCGGCGACTACCCCAAAAGAGAGACTGAACCGATCTTCGACACTTTTTCGACTTCGCTTTGCTCAGAATGACGTTCTGGGACCGGCGACTTTCGTCACGAAGAGAAGGCTCGGGATGACAGTGTGTTAACGCAAAAAAATCGCGTCAGCTTTTCGACAATTCCTGGCCCTTGGCGGTGTCCTTGACCTTCCAGCCGAGAGCCTCGATGGCTTTGCGGAGTTCATCACTCTTGGCGAAATTTTTGGCCTGGCGGGCCGCGGCCCGTTCGTCGATGAGGGTCTGGACTTCGGGGGGAATCGCGACGGCGACTTCGCCGAGGCCGAGGATGGCGTCGAGACGATCCCAGGCTTGGAGATAGGCGAGCGCCTGCGGCGGCGTGAGCGTGCCTTCATCGAGCGCCTTGTTCGAAGTGCGAATCCAGGTGAAGAGCGTGCCGAGGAGATCGTTGATGTTGAGATCCTGCGCGATGGCCTCGTCGATGGATTGAAAGAGATTGAGCGACGCCGCGCTTTCATCGGCAGCGGTGGCGCCGGTCGCAGCGGCCTTGATGCGCTTGTGCCACTCGTCGATGCGGGCGAGGGCGGTGCGGGCGTCGTCCATGCCCTGCCAGGTGAAGTTGAGGTTCTTGGCGTAATTGGCACCGGAAAGAAGGGCGTAGCGAAGTTCGCGACCGGAGTAGCCGCGCTGGAGAACGTCGCGGACGGTATACATGTTCCTGAGCGATTTCGACATTTTCTGGCCGTCGACGAGGAGGTGCTCGACATGGAACCAGTGGCGGACGAAGGGCAGGCCGGTGGCGGCCTCGCTCTGGGCGATTTCATTTTCGTGATGAGGAAAGCGGAGGTCGGTGCCGCCGCCGTGGATGTCGATCTGGGAACCGAGATGCTCCATGCTGAGCGCGGAACATTCGATGTGCCAGCCGGGGCGGCCTTTTCCCCACGGCGAGTCCCAGCCGACGTCGCCGTCGGCGGCGACCCATTTTTTCCAGAGGACAAAATCACCGACGCCTTCCTTTTCGTATTCGTCCTGGCTGACACGGGCGCCGGTCATGAGATTGGCGAGATCGAGATGGCAGAGGCAGCCATATTTGGGGAAGGCATTGATGCGGAAATAGACGGAGCCATCATCGGAGACGTAGGCGGCCTTTTTGTCGACGAGCTTCTGGATGAGGGCGATCATCGCCGGGATGTGCTCGGTGGCGTTGGGCGTCCGCTCGGCGACCTGGATGTTGAGTTCCTTTGCATCCTTGAGGAAGGCTTCGCGATAAATGGCCGTGTATTCCCGGAGCGGAAGATTTTTTTCACGCGAACCGCGGATGGTCTTGTCGTCGACATCCGTGAACTGCATGACGTGGTCGACCTGGTAATCAAAATGTTTGAGGGCGCGGCGGAGGAGATCGCCGGCGACGTAGGTGCGGAAATTGCCGATGTGGGCGTAGTCGTAGATGGTGGGGCCGCAGACGTAGAGAGTGACCCGTTTCCCGGCGGGATCGAGCGGCACAATGGGGCCGACCGCGCGGGTCATCGTGTTGTAGAGCTGGAACGCAGGACGGGGCATGGATCAGGAAATTTAGATGCGAAAGAACTCAAAAAAAGGAACTACTTTTCTTCGCAACATCTTTGGATTCTCTGCGTTCTTTTGTGGCCCGTCAGTCCGGCAGGGTGACGCAGGCGACGGCCATGGCAGCGATCCCCTCGCCGCGGCCGGCGAAACCGAGCTTTTCGTTGGTGGTGGCCTTGAGGTTGATGCGGTCGGTGGCGAGGCCGAGGGCCTCGCCGAGTTTGGCCTTCATCTTGTCGAGATGCGGGGCGATCTTGGGCGCCTCGGCGATGACGGAGGCGTCGATGTTTTCGAGCACGGCACCCCGTTTTTCGAGCAGGGCGCGGATTTCGCGCAGGAAGATGAGGCTGCTGACTCCGCGCCAGCGTTCATCCGTATTGGGGAAATGATGGCCGATGTCGCCCGCGCCGAGCGCACCGAGGATGGCGTCGGCCAGGGCGTGGATGAGGACGTCGGCGTCGGAATGGCCCTCCAGGCCCTTATGGTGGGCCAGTTCGATGCCACCGAGGAAGAGCTTGCGACCCTCGACGAGAGGGTGGACGTCATAACCAATGCCAACGCGATTCATAAGAACCGCGTAGCATGCCCTGAAAGCGGGCCGACAACAAACGGAATTTATGCTTGTACTCCTCGCCGTTTCTGCTTGAGTGAGCGTCCCTTTCATCCAAGAGATTCTTATGTCCCAGCATCGCAGCCTCCGTTCCTCCAGCACCATTGCGGCCAAGCGCAACGTTCTCAAGCGTTTCGAGCGCGTCGACCTGCTCAAGAAGCGTGGCCTGTGGAAAGAGGGCCGTAGCGTGATGAACCTGCCGAAGACGAAGCCGGACGCCTGATCGGGCCTCTGCGTTTTTTCTTCACCTTCGGAACCCTTGGCGTCCGCCATCGCGCGGATTGCTTTTTTCGGCTACTTAGGCCAAAGGAGACCTTGTGCGTTTGAATCAATATTTGGCGCGGGCCGGTTTCGGCTCGCGGCGCGCCTGCGAAGAGCTGATTCGCGAGGGCGCGGTGACGATCAACGGCCACCGGCTGCGCGAGCTCGCGACGCGGGTCGGCGCGGACGACCGGGTGCTGGTCAACGGCAAGCCGGTAAAACTGCCGCTGCCGATTGTCGCCATCCTCCACAAACCGCCCGGCTATCTCTGCACGTCGCCGGAGTCGACCAAGGAAAAGACGATTTATGACCTGCTGCCCACCGGGTGGCCGCGGGTGGTCTATGTTGGGCGGCTGGATAAGGAATCTGAGGGTCTGTTGGTGGTGACCAATGACGGGAATCTGGCCCAGCGGCTGACCCATCCGTCGAGCAAGTTGCGGAAGACCTATATCGTGACGCTGGACCGGGAATTTGATTTCGCCCAGGCGCCGAAAATGAAGAAGGGCTTTCCCATCGAGGAGGGTTTCGCGCGGATGGAGGAGATTTTCCGGGTGGGGCCGCGGGGGGTGAAAGTGGTGCTGACGCAGGGACTGAAGCGACAGATCCGCGAGATGTTTTTCAAAGCGGGCCACGAGGTGAAGCGGCTGGTGCGGGTGCAGATCGGCTCGCTCCCGCTTGATCCCCTGCTCCCGGGTCAGCACCGGGTGCTGACGCAGGAGGAAGTGCGGCGCTATTTCCCCGCCGGACCGGCGCCGCGGCCCGCGAAAAAATTATCATCGAAGAAAAAGGGACCCTCCGGGCCCCGGGAGCTGGCTCATGGCTAAATTGAATTCCAAGGCGATGTGGGGCGGGCGGTTCAAGGCAGGCGCGGCCGAGCGGCTGCGGGACTATACCGAATCGGTCTCGTTCGACTGGAAGCTTTACCGGCACGACATCGCGGGGAGCATCGCGCACGCGAAGATGCTGCAAAAGATCGGCGTGCTGAAGAAGCAGGAGCTGGCCGACATCGTGCGGGGCCTGGAGGAAATCCGGGCCGAGATCGACGCAGGAAAATTCGCCTGGAGCATGCAGCTCGAAGACGTGCATATGAACATCGAGGCGGAGCTGACGCGGCGTTATCCCGCCGGGGCGAAGCTGCACACGGGCCGGAGCCGGAACGACCAGGTGGCGACGGCCATGCGGCTTTGGCTGAAGGACCAGATTGCGGAAAACCAGCGGGCGATCTCCGCGCTGCAATCGGCGCTCGTGGCCTGGGCCGCGCGCGATTCGGCGGTGGTGATTCCGGGTTACACCCATTTGCAGCGGGCGCAGCCGGTGCTGCTGGCGCATCATCTTCTCGCCTACGTCGAGATGCTGGAGCGGGACCGGGAACGGTTGGGCGACGGGGCGAAGCGGGCCGATGTCCTGCCGCTCGGTTCGGGCGCGATCGCGGGAAGCACGCTGCCGCTCGACCGGGTTTACGTGGCGAAGCTGCTCGGTTTCGCGCGGGTTTCAGACAATTCCATGGACGCGGTGAGCGACCGCGACTTCATCATCGAATATAACGCCACATGCGCGCTGCTGGCGGTGCATCTGTCGCGGCTGGCGGAGGACCTGATTCTCTGGTCGACGGCCGAGTTCCGGTTCATCCGGATCGGCGACGCCTACACGACCGGATCGAGCCTGATGCCGCAGAAGAAAAATCCCGACATCGCGGAACTGGCGCGCGGAAAATCGGGCCGGGTGATCGGCAACCTCGTCGCGTTGCTGACGCTGCTGAAGGGATTGCCTATGACTTACAATCGCGACCTGCAGGAGGACAAGGAGCGGCTTTTCGACACGGCGGAGACCGTGCAGGAAACGCTGCTGATCCTGGCGGAGATGCTGGGCGATGTGGCGGTCCATGGGGAGTCGTGCCGGGCCGCGGCCGCTGACCCTCTGCTGCTGGCGACCGACCTGGCCGACTGGCTGGTGCAAAAGGGCGTACCGTTCCGGCAGGCGCATCATCTGGTGGGCGAGGCGGTAGCATTGGCCGAAGCGAAACGGGTGCCGATCACGCAATTGTCGCAGACGGAATGGAAAAAGATAAGTCCGGTTTTCACTTCGCAGGCGCTCGAGGTTTTTTCAGTGGCGAAAGGGCTGCAAAGCCGGGTGACCCTCGGCTCACCGAATCCCAAGCTGGTGCAAAAGCAATTGGCGAAGTGGAAGACCCTTCTGAACAAGCGCTGACGATGGGCCGCCGCCCCGCGACCAACGGCTGCACTTCTGATTTTTAAAGTGCGACGGTCACAGACCGCCGCTACAGTCAAACCTCCATGCATCATTTCCATTTCAAGGGCAGCGAGCTTTATGCCGAGAAGGTTTCGCTTTCGCGGCTGGCCGAGACCTACGGCACGCCGCTTTACGTCTATTCCGCGAACACGATCACCGATCATTTCGACCGGCTTGACGCCGCGCTGGCACCGCTCGATCACCTGATCTGTTATGCGGTAAAGGCAAATTCGAACCTGGCGGTGCTGCGGCTGCTGGCAAAGCGCGGTTGCGGGTTTGATCTGGTGAGCGGCGGCGAGCTGACGCGGGTGCTGAAGGCGGGCGGCAAGGCGTCGATGTGCAGTTTTGCGGGCGTTGGCAAGACACGCGCGGAGATCGAGCAGGCGCTGGCGGCGAACATTTATGTGTTCAACGTCGAAAGCACCGCGGAACTGGAATTCATCAACCAAATCGCGGGTGAAAAAAAGAAGAAGGCGAGTGTTGCGATCCGGGTGAACCCGAACGTCGATGCGGCGACGCACGCCAAAATCACCACCGGCACCTACGAGAACAAGTTCGGAATCGCGTTCGAGGAGATCGTACCGCTTTATGCACGGGCGGCGCGGCTGAAGAACATCCGGCTACTGGGCGTGCAGATGCATATCGGCTCGCAGATCACCGAGGTGCGGCCTTTCGCGCAGGCGGTAAAAAAGATGGCGCCGCTGGTGCAGGAATTAAAGGCGCGGCATAAGATCGAGTTTTTCGACCTGGGTGGCGGACTCGGAATTGTTTACGATCCCGCGCTGGCGAGCGGTCAGGCGGGCTGGTGGCAAAAACAGAAGCGGCGCCCTCTCACCCCCGCGACGTACGCGGAGTCGATCGTGCCGTTGTTGAAGCCGCTGGGCCTGCGCATCCTGGTCGAGCCGGGACGGTTCATGGTCGGCAACGCGGGCGCGCTGGTGACCGAGGTGCTTTATCTGAAGAAGACGGGCAAGAAGACATTCGTCATCGTCGATGCGGCGATGAACGACCTGATCCGGCCCGCATTTTATGAATCGTACCATGAGATCGTGCCGCTGAAGCAGCGACGCGGGACGAAGGTGGTCTCGACCGACCTGGTCGGGCCGATTTGCGAATCGGGCGACTATTTCGCGAAGGACCGTCCCCTGCCCGCGCAAAAGCCGGGCGACCGGCTTGCGTTGCTGAGCGCGGGAGCGTATGGATTTGTCATGGCTTCCAATTATAACACGCGACCCCGCGCGGCCGAGGTGCTGGTGGAGGGAGGCAGGCACCGCATTGTCCGCAAACGGGAAACGGTGGCCGATCTAGTGCGCGGTGAAACTCTCTAACTCCCTAGAACTTCACGACCATGCTGGCGATTGATCTCTCAAAAAAAATTGCCGTGGTGACCGGCGGCGGCAGTCAACTGGGCCGGGCGATGTCGGTCATTCTGGCCGAATGCGGCGCCGACGTGGCGGTGCATTACCACAAGAACCGCGAGCAGGCGGAAAATACGGCCGCAGCGATCAGGAAACTGGGCCGCCGCGCCTGCGTGGTGCAGGCAGACGTGACCGACAAGGCGTCCATCGGGGCGATGAAAAAGGAGATCGAGAAGGAATTGGGCGCGCCTGACATCATTGTGAATAACGCCAGTGTCAGTGACGGGAGTTCCTGGAAGCCCATCCTGGAGCAGACGGTCGAAAGTTACGAAGGGCAGTTTCGCTCCTGCACGGTGCAGAATGTCCTGATGGCGCAGGCGTTCGCCCCGGCCATGATCAAGAAAAAATGGGGCCGGATTATCGCCATCAATACGGAATGTTCCATGCTCTGTCTTCCCACACAATCGAACTATGCCTCCGCAAAAAGAGCCATGGATGGCTTGTTGCGGGCGCTGGCGAAGGAGATCGGAATGCACGGCATCACGGTAAACCAGGTGGCGCCGGGCTGGACGATCAGCGACCGCGACCGGGAGAACAAGTCGGAGAAACAGGAGCACTACGACAAGGATGTGCCACTGCGGCGCCGCGGGACGGACCGGGAGATTGCGCAGGCGGTGGCGTTCCTGGCCTCGGATCTGGCGTCGTTTATCACCGGGCTTTATTTGCCGGTGACGGGCGGCAATATCATGCCGACGATCTGAGAGATCTTCGATTTAATCTGTTCAGTCACTTGCGGCCATCCTGAGCGAAGCCGGAGAATCAGTCCTCCGGGCCCGCAAATCGACGGCTTTGCCCAAAAAGGCCATTGGCAGAAGAAAATGAGCAGATCCGGCCCTTCCCTCCAGCCATGGCGAATCAAATCCCGCATCCGTCATCCCGAGCTTGTCGAGGGATCAGTTTAGTTAGTGGTAAAAGCAGAGGCGGAACTGATCCCTCGACAAGCTCGGGATGACGGATTTTCTATTTAAGAATTATTCCGGCAAACGTTTCGTTTTTTCGATTTCCTCGCGGAGGAATTTCAGTTTCGGGCCAAAGACCAGATCCTCGACGTAGGCGGCAAGAGGCTTGTCGAGGCGCTGGCTCCAGTTGTCGTCATTGGCAGTGCCGGGATGATTGAAGCGGAGGTCGATGCCGAGAACGTCACTGATGATGAAGACGGTCCAGCAGGCCTTGCACTCGAGCAGCGCGCTGAGCATGGCGTGGTGAAGCTTGTCGGTAAACGATGTGGGAGGATCGTTTTCGTTCTCGCCGAGGAAACGCATGAGCCGCTGGAGTTCGAGCCAGGCCTCGTGACCGTCAGGGCCGTGCCAGCGACTGGTGAGATCGCCATACCAGACAGGGAGTGGATTGTGATCGTGCGTACCCCAGGTGGCGACGGTGACCTCGTCGATCTTGTCCTTGGGAACAAATTCGCGGGTCTCGGGATCGACCAGAAAATGGGGAATGGTGAAGCCGGGGATGCCGAGCTTTTTGAGCAGCTTTGGCACATACTTCGGAACGACGCCGAGGTCTTCGGCAACAACGGCGGTGGAACCGGCGGCTTCCTGGATCATGCGCAGGAGCGCCTCGCCGTCGGCACAGTTGAGTTCGGCGTTGGCCTCGGGCTCATCGGCGCGGGGAATGAAATGGGGCACGCGACCGCCGGTTTTTTCCCTGGCCTGCTCGGGCGTGAGGTCGACGTAGTCGTTGTCCTGTTGCGGCTGCCACGGGAAACTGTAGAGGCGGAAGAAGCCAAGGACATGATCAATGCGAAAGCCGTGGAAAATCTGACCCGTGCAGATGACGCGCTGCTTCCACCACGCAAAATTTTGCGCGCGATGGGCCGCCCAGTCGTAGAGCGGGATGCCCCAGTTCTGGCCCCATTGATGGAGAAACTTGCTGCCGGAGAAATAAGGCTCGGCGGGCGCGCCGCCGGACCAGGTGAGGTCAAATAGTTCGCGCTCCGACCAGACATCGGCGCTGTAGCGGCTGACGCCGAAGGGAATATCGCCAATGAGCCGGACTTTCTTTTCGTCGGCCCATTTGCGAACCCCAAGCCACTGGCGCCAGGCGATCCATTGAACATAAGCAGTGAATTGGCGGTAGCGGACGAGTTCGTCGCGGTCAGGCGACGTGGCCAGCCACGTTTCGGCGGCGACGAGGCCCTGGTGTCCGGCGATCCAGTCAGGCCAGACCGCGCTGCTGTATTCGTTGATGAGCGTCCGGAAGAGCGTGTAGCCGGGAAGCCAGCCCATGTTTGCTTCGACGAAGGCCTGGAATTCGTAGGCGAGGTCGGTGCCGGTCTCGAGGTCGATGGCCTCGAACTCGACATAGGCGTTGGAAAGAACCTCGAGCTTGAGCAGCTTGACCTTTTTGTATTGGACCGAACCTTTCTGCAATTCGGCGCGAAGCGAATCGGGTGCGGTTTCGGCCAGGATTTCCGCGGTAAGGCCGGGGACCTGTCCGGGCGTAAGGGTGAGATAGACTGGATCGAGTGCAACGGAACTGATGGCGTTGTAGGGGCTGTGGTCGTCGCCGGTTTCGTTGATGGGGAGGAGTTGCAGGAGACCGAGTCTCTGGTTGGCGCAGAAGGAGATGGCCTGCTTGACGGCCTCGGTGTCGCCGATGCCGAAGTCGTGGTCATGGCGGAGGGCAAACACGGGCACGAGCGTGCCGGCCAGGCGGGGATAGACGGAGGAAGCCATGAATGGGAGAGATTAACGATTTTGACGCCCCACCCGCAAGTTGCGATTGCACTACGGGACTGAACTACCCGGGGCGAGGTGGACGGGCGGAACGTCGTCGGAGTCGTCACTGCGGACGATGTCGTGCTTCCGGACGACGGGCCCGGCGGCGAGCTCACCGCAAAAATAATCGAGGAACTGGCGGTCAGTCACGAGCTTGCCGTGGGTGATGCCGGTGAAGCGTTTGATCCGGTCGGGAGCGGGATGAAGATCGTCGAGGACGCTGGCGGCCGTGACGGTCTCGTCGCCGTCGTTGTCGGGTTCGTAGGTATAGCGGGCCAGCGAGAAATCGTGGGCGCCCTCAGTGATGATGCCGGTGGGCGTCTTGAGTCCGGTCCCGACGATGACGCGGAGCCGGGAGGGTTCGCCGGGGCGGGTGAGGAGCGTGTTGGTATAGGCGAGGCTGCCCATCTTGAGGCGCCATTCGCGGACCTGGGCGAGGATTTTCTGGAGCGCGGGGAGATCGGGGTCCTGGCAGAACTGCCAGTCGGCGACGTTGATCTGCTTGCGGCCCTCGGTCTGGCGTTTTTTCAGCCAGTCGTTAAGGAAGACGCGCTGCTCAAGTTCCGGGCTGGGCCAGTAGGGCTGCCATGGGCCGATGCGGAGGATGTCCTGCGCTGAGATGCGGCGGCGGGTGCCATCGGCATCGACACATTCCCAGCGCGGGTCGTCGAAGGGAAGCAATTCGTAGAGGCTGGGGCGGGTAACGGCGACGAGCTTGGTGAGGCTGGCGTCGACGTTGTTGGGGAGGAGGTTGAGGAGCGAGGCGGGAAAGTTGATGGCGTTTTCCTTGAGGCCGCCCGGGCCGACGATGAGGGTCTTGATCGCCTTGACCGAGCCGAGGTTTGGCGTACCGACGAGATAGAGCGCGGCGATGCGATCGGCCCATTGCGGGTTTTCCCCGAGGAAGGTGCGCGCGACGAGGCCACCCATGCTGTGAGCCACGAGGACGAACTGGGTGTTGGCGGCGGGAATGCCGGTTTTTTCCTCGTGAATGCGGGCGTAGGAATCGAGGGCCTGGGCGAGGAGCGGCGCGGTGACGGTGGCGATTTCCTGGCGCCAGTCGTAGGCGAAGACGAAGAAATCGGAGCCAGGGGTGTAGGGACAAAACCCGGGCGCGCTTTTCTGCGGCGCGGTGATGCCGGCGACGAACTTGCTGTAGACGTCGATCGGCCCGGCGGTGAGCATGGGCCGGGCCGCGAGCGGATTGGGCATTCGCAACGAGAGATAAAGCTCGGCACTGCGAATGGCGTCGACGCCGCCCCAGACACATGGCGGGTCCTCGTCCCTGGCGAAGAGGGTCGTGTCGTAGAGCGCGGAACCTTCGTAGGCGGGAATGAAAACGAGTACCTGGGCGTGAAGCGGCGTTTCGGCGCGAAGACGCGGAAAGAGGAAAAACATCGCCGCCAGCGTAAGGCCCAGGCCGAGATTTTTCCAGGGCATCAGACCGGCCCGGTAGAACGCGGGACAAGGGAGTCGGATTGTTCGTCGGCGTGATAGGAGCTGCGCACGAGCGGGCCCGATTCGACAACGCGAAAACCGATCTCGAGCCCGAACCGTTTCCAGCGGGCGAATTCCTCCGGCGTGACCCAGCGGGTGAGCGGGAGATGCTGCGCGGAGGGGCGCAGGTACTGGCCGAGGGTGAGGATGTCGATCCGCTCGGCGGCCATATCGCGGAGGGTCGATTCGATTTCGGCCAGGCGCTCGCCGATGCCGAGCATGAGGCCCGACTTGGTGACGAACCCGGCGGCCTTGGCGCGGCGGAGGAGTTCCAGCGAGCGCTCGTATTTGGCCTGCGGCCGGACTTCCTTATGGAGACGCGGCACGGTCTCGACGTTGTGATTGAGGATGTCGGGCCTGGCGGCGAGAACGGTTTCGAGGTCCTGCCAGCGACCCTTGAAGTCGGGGATGAGAACTTCGATGGCGGTGTGGGGATTGACCTCGCGCACGGCGCGGATGGTCTCGGCCCAGATGCCGGCGCCGCCGTCGAGCAATTCGTCCCGCGCGACGGAGGTGATGACAGCGTGCTTGAGGTCCATGAGCCGGATCGCCTCGGCGACGCGGCGCGGTTCATCGCGGTCGAGCTCGGTGGGGCGGCCGGTCTGCACGGCGCAAAAGCCGCAACTGCGGGTGCAGATGTTGCCGAGGATCATGATCGTTGCGGTGCGGCGGGCCCAGCATTCGCCGAGGTTGGGGCACTGGGCGCTTTCGCAGACGGTGTGGAGCTTGTGCTCGCGGACGATGCCGGTGGTTT
Organism: Methylacidiphilales bacterium; assembly: GCA_021272165.1. Taxonomy (GTDB): domain Bacteria; phylum Verrucomicrobiota; class Verrucomicrobiia; order Methylacidiphilales; family UBA1321; genus JABDGH01. The sequence continues at coordinate 13,032 of JAJSLK010000058.1, read as the reverse complement.
CGTGATAGACGGGGCCCCCGGGAATTTTGGCCCGCAGCCAGGCGGGCTTGCGCGCGTTCAACGGCAGCGGAGCGGCCTCGTCAAGAGTCGCGGCAACGGTATCCATGAAGCGGTTATTTTAATCCACCGTTCCCGGCCTGTCCATCCCCGTCGCGACCAGATCGTTTAAGGAACGACGTCCACTGGCGTGCCGAGCGAGACGTTGGAGAAGAGGAGCTCGGCGAAGGCGTGGGGAAGGCGGATGCAGCCGTGCGAGGCGGGATAGCCGGGCAGGTAACCGGCGTGGAGACCAACGCCATCCTCGCGGATGCGGAGGTAATAGGGCATGTCGGCGGCGTCGTAGACCGCGCCGGGCGGCGGCTTCTCGCCGACGCTGGCGTTGCCATCGACCACGTAGCCGTTGGGATCGAGAAAGACGCCGTAAAGGTTCGACTTGTGGTCGATGTCTTTCATCAAAATCGTGTAATGGCCCGTGGGCGTTTCGTGGCCGGGCTTGCCGGTGGTGGTGGGGCTGACCCCGGCGACGTCGTCGCCCTGATAGACATAGACCTTCTGCTCGCCGATACGGACTTCAATGCGCGTGATGGGTTGGTTGGGATCAGGCTTCCAGGTGTAATTCCAGAGCTGGTAGCGGACGCGATCCTGCTGCGAGTATTGACGCGAAACGGTGCCTTTGGACGAGTAGGGATGGGACGAATGAAAGATGCGAGCAATGGGGGAGGCATCATCCGCATGTGAGGATGCGGTCAGGGCCATGGCGAGCGCCAGTATTCCGATGAATTGGTTCATCTTGCTCATGGGCAATGGGATAGTTATCCGGGTTTCCTTAAAGTAAACAGCTAATCGACGCAAATAGGTTGGGAACTGTAGCAAGTCCCGGAGAAGGAATCCACAAGAAATCACTTAGAACTGTTGGTTAGTAATTAACGTGACGGAATATGCCTTCACACTTTACGTCCGTTTAGTGAACTGATTCTTCCACAATTTTGATTTCATCTTCGGACAGGCCGTAAAGTTCGTAGACGAGGGAATCAATTTGCCGATCCAGCGCGGTACATTTGTTTTCGTAAAAATCTTTGTCTCTATCGCTTTGGGCCAAACCAAGCTGTTTTTTAGCTATCTGCATAGATTCGGCAAGGGAAGCTATTTTAGCATGTCGTGCTTTATCGGCGGGTTTTGAAAAATCAATCTGGCGGAATGGAAGCTGTGAAAGGAATTGCCGATTTGCGGACATCCACCCACCACGAAACGGCGCGCTGACAAATGGAAAATACCAACGCAATAGCCGCGAATTCAAAAGAGCAAGTAAATAGAGCAAGTCGTGCTTTTGATAATCTAATTTGAATGTGACCCCGCCCACATCCACGTTGTCTAGAAAGTGGGTTCCACTCTCATCATATGCCGCACAAAGCTGGTCAACCAAACGAGGAACACAAATTTTCTTCTTCTGTTGAATTCCAAGATTTTGACTGCGTCCAAAACGATACCATTCGGCATCTTTAAATTTGCATTTTTCTCTTTCTTCCAGCCTTTTTCTATTTTCAAGTAAATAGGCTGCCGTTTGAGGAAAGCGTCTTGATATTTCCACAAACGGAATAAGCTCAGCACGCCCGTTCTCCACTTGGTAAGGGAAGAGGATGTATTGTCGTTCCGGCAGCACGCCAAAGCCTTTCACATCAGTTCCGCTGACGAGCGGGAAAAGCATATTTTGTTCTAAAATAACCTCCCGGCCAAAAATTTTGGATTTTAGACGGAGCACTGTTGATTTTGCTTCGACTAAATCCATGATGAAAACATCGTCTGCACTGGTTTGTAGGCCGACAAAAACATCAGCCACATCGCCAAGAGTAAGCGGCAGTTTTCGCAAACGCTCAAACAAGAGCGCTCCGTTGCCGATGTTGAAATTCCATTCTTCGCCAGTCGCACGAGAGGCAGAAATTAAACCTTCAGTTGCTCTTCCATTTTCATACCATGTTGAAAGCTTGTCCACTTTAGCAAAGCAAAATTTAGGCTGTGGCTTTTTAGAAAGTATTAATAAACAAGTATAGGTTGTCGCCCCCATAAAAACCTGCTCCGAGCCAAAGTGGACGATCTGCGCTAAGTGTTTTCCTTCGCTCAAAATTGTCCGAAGTGGTTTTCCGTATTGGGCATTGAAAAACTTGTGCGGGAGAATGAAGCCAAGCATGCCTGCCTGATTTAGCAGACGTAGTCCTCGTTCAGTAAAAACAACATAGACATCGTAATTACCTTTGGCCGCAGCCGCATAATGTTGTTTCAGGTATTCAGAAGATTGTGGCCTAGATTCCTGCATTATCTGAATTCGGATATAAGGCGGGTTACCAACGATGGCGTCGAACCCTCCTCGCTTCATGATTTGAGGAAACGCATCCTCAAAATCCATCGGGTTGAGCTTTCTTTCCGTTTCACCATTTTCAAAAAGATCGGCGGCTGTCACATCACGGCCAATCAGCGAATTGCCGCACACGATGTTTTTGCTTAGGGAAGGCAGCAATGCCTGTTGCTCGAAATCAAGCAGGTACTGGCGTGCGGAAGCCGGGGTTTCGTCTTGGAGCAGCTTGAGATAAAGCGAAAGTTGAGCGACTTCCACGGCCTGAGTGTCAATATCGACACCGTAAATATTGTTCAGGAGAATTTCGCGTTTCTTTTGCAGCGAGAGATGCACCCCGTCTTCCCGCTCGACCGTTTCACCCTTTTTGGCTTTGCCGGGATTGTCGTTGTAATATTTGGTGTGATAACGAATGAGCAAATCGTAGATGCCGAGGAGAAACGATCCGCTGCCGCATGCAATGTCAGCGAAACGCATTCCGGCAATCCTGTCGGGTGTTTTTCCGGCGATGAGCTGACCGACAGTACTCTCAACGATGTAGCGGACGATGTATTCCGGCGTGTAATAAACGCCGCCCGCCTTGCGGACCTCGGGCTTTTCCTCCACCCGCGCCCTTTTTTCCGTGGCGACGATGACCTTGCCGAGAAACCGTTCGTAAATGCTGCCGAGAATGTGAATCGGGATGGCATTGAAGTCATATGGTGAATTGATGTGGGAAAGCTCTTCGCAAATCTGGGCAAACTGGTCGTCATCCACCTTGAAGGAGGGGAAATCGAGGATGTCGTTTTTCTTGAAAACGATGCCATTATAGATGCCGTCGAGTCGCCGGGAAGTGGCAATGAAATCACCCCATGCGTTACCCCGCTCGCCGAACCTGGAGACGAGGTATTGCGGCTCAATCAGCTTGTCCTCCAAAAAGCGGATGAAAACGAGCCTGTCCAACGTGCGTTGCGTGATTTCTGTAAGCGTGTCACCATCGAGGTGGGGATTCCTGTTTTTGAAAAGGCGAGCAAGGGTGTCCCGATGGGTATCCAGCTCTTCCAGGAATGATTCGTCGATGGACTGCCAGCCTCCCTTAAACAGTCCACGCTGAACGGCTCCGCGAGTTTTCTTGGGTAAAGTCTCGGCAAATTTTTCCAGCGAACCATGGGCCACCGCTTCGCGGGAGAAGAGCCAATAGATTTCAGCAAAAGCCTCTTGGTCAGCGTATTGGGTGTAGTGGAACTTTTTGACGTTTCGCTGTAGTGCGGTTTCCAAATCGGGTTTGTAGCGGCAATCGACGATTTCTAATTGCGCAAAGTCAAACAGCACGGCGATAGGCGTCTGGCTGTTCCAGCCGTAGCGAATGGTTTGGAAGTAGTTGTCCGCCGTGGCAATGTCGCCAAAGGGCTTCTTCGCCTCGACGTAAAATTTGACATCGCGAAAATTGGGCGCGAGGTAGAAGGCGTAATCGGCACGGCGCTGCGAAACGCCGTGCTCCTTGCGTTCCACTTTGACTTCCTGCTCGTAGGGATTTTTCTGTTGGTCGTGGTTGACGTCCCAACCGAGCAGGATCAGGAATTTGTCGATGAAGTCGCGCCGGGCTTCAGCCTCCTGATACTGCTGGGACAGATAGTGCTGCTTATTAGCCTCAAAGGTTTCGACTAACTGTTTTACGCCGGCGAAGGCAGCATCAAAATTTTCGGACATCCCGGCAGGAAAAGTAGCAAAGGCGTCCTTTTTTGCGAGATATACGCAAAGGCATATTTAGAGAATCAAAAGAATAGTCCCAACGGGAGCCACTCTATGGCACTATTCACGTCTATTCAGAGCTAGTTACCTCTGAACGTTGACCTGATTTTTCGGGTTCTAACTACAATGGCGAATAAATACAAAAAAACGGGTTCACCTCTACTTTTGAAATGAGTTCTAGGGTTGGCTTGTGGAGTTCACTTGGTCGACGAACCGCACATTGGCAGCATTGACGTTAACCCCGCCTATGACTTGGCTTCCAATCGACCCAATAGTCGCAGCAAGCCGTCCAGAATAGTCAAGGGATGTGGCGGGCATCCGGGAATGAACAAATCGACCGGCACAATGGCGCTTGCACCGTTGTGAATCTGTGGATGACCGATGAACGGGCCGCCCGCGATTGCGCATGCTCCGACAGCGATTACGATTTTTGGCGCGGGGACGGCGGCGTAGGTTTTTCGAAGCGCCAACTCCATGTTCTTCGGCACGGCGCCGGTAATCAACAGGCCATCCGCATGGCGGGGCGAGGCGACGAATTGGATGCCAAAACGGCCAAGGTCCCAACCGATCGTGCCAAGCACATTGGTATCGGCTTCGCACGCGTTGCAACCGCCTGCGCTGATCTGGCGCAGACGGAGCGAGCGGCCCAAAAGCTTGTGCAGCTTCTCGTCGAGTTTGGCGGCCAGCCGCACTTCCTCTTCACCCGGCTTGCCCAGGAGCATGTCTTCCCGGCGGCGCACGGCCATCGGGTGACGGCCCGTCTGGGTGATGGCTTGGGTTGGGCAAACCTCAACACACGCGGCGCAAAAGATGCACTTGCCCAAGTCAAGCATCACCGGCGCTGCCGCCGTTTTTTCAATCGCGCGAGTTGGACATACGGGTACGCAGGTGGAACAGCCTTCGGCACATTTTACCGGATCAACCCTCAAAGCGCCGCCGTGACGGTCAGGCAAAACGGGAGCCGGGCCGTCGGGATAGGCCATGGTTTCACAACCGCGTTTCAGCCGGTGAAGAAGAGTATCGAAAACAAACATAGCGTCAGGGAAAGATCACAGGTCAAATCCGCAGTAGGAGAGGTTGAAACTCTTGTTGCACAGGGGAAAATCGGAAATCGCCTGATTGCGCATGGCCAGCGCGAGCCCGGTCCAGTTATGGAACGACGGATCAACGATCTTGTAGCGGCGGAAGCGCCCGGCCTCATCGGTAAGGGCGACGTGGCACACCTCGCCGCGCCATCCTTCAACCAGCGCCACCGCGATGGCATTGGGCGCGGGAGGTGGAAGCTCACTGCGTATTTCGCCGTCGACCGGCGCGGCGATTTGTTCCTTGAGTAATTGGCCGGAACGTTGCCCTTCCAGCCAGCGCACCCGCGCGCGCGCCAACACATCACCCGTAGGCCAGACGGCCACCGGGGCCTGCGCGAAACGGTGCCAGCCCGCCGGATGGTCATAGCGCACATCGCGTACCAGCCCGCAGGCTCGCGCCGCCGGGCCAACCAGACCGATCTCCACGGCCTGCCGGGCCGAAACGGCGCCGGTGTTCTCAAACCGCGTCTGAACCGAGGCTGCGTCCCACAACCAATTGGCGGCCTGTTCGACTTCGATCAAGGCCTGGTCCAGGTATTCATTCAAACGCGTGGCACGCTCCGGCTCCAGGTCCCGGCCGCAGCCCCCCGCGCAAACCAAACCGCGTCCGAAGCGATTGCCACAAATTAGGGCGGTCATGTTCAGGAAATCGCCGCGAATTTTTCCGCATGCTGAAGCGGTAGGAAGAAAAGCCACGTCGCCGGCCAGTGCGCCAAGGTCGCCGGTGTGATTGGCCAGTCGCTCGAGTTCGAGGGCGATGGCCCGCAGCCACTGAGCGCGGAGCGGCGCTTCGGTCTGCCCGAGGGCTTCGAGGAGAGTCGCGTAAGCTGTCGCGTGGGCGATGCTCGTGTCGCCCGCCGCCGTTTCCATTTGGTGAACCGTCGCGAGATGGGGACCGCCCGCCAGCGCTTCCTCGATGCCGCGATGCTGGTAGCCCAGGGAGATTTCGAGGTGGAGCACTTCCTCGCCCGCGCATTGAAAACGAAAATGTCCCGGCTCGATCACGCCCGCGTGCACCGGGCCGACCGCGACCTCGTGGATCTCGCCGCCGTCGACGCGGAAGAATTCTCCGTTGGCGGGCGCGGGGCCATTGCCTTTTCGAACTGGCTTCAGCCAGGGATGCCCCTCGGGCTTGAGGCCGTGCTGCTCCCAAACCTCGCGCTCGAAGAGGTGCGCCTGCGGGTGGGCAATGGTCAGCGTGGGATAAGCGCCGCGGGCGGGCTGGCTCCGGGCGATGGCAAGGGTGTTGTCGGCGTCGAAAGCAATCACCGCGACCAGGCGGACTCCGGCCTCTTCGGGGACACCGAACCACGCGCAGAGGCGGGCGCCGCGCGCCAATTCACCCGCCGTAGCGCACACGAAATCGGCCACGGACCATTCAGGCACGTCCAGCCAGGGGAGACTCGTGCCGTTGGACAACAGGGCGAAGGGAGTGGAGAAGCTCATTTCGGGGAAAATATTTGGGCAACGGCCGCGGTCCAGGCGCTGGTCAGGAAGGTGGGCGTCGCCAGTCCCAGCCACAATGATAAACCCAGCAGCATGAGCGGAGGAATGATCACGCCAGCCGTTTCGGCCAACCGTTTGCGGTCTGTTTTACGTGCAGAGCGCGGGCGGCCGTCCACGACGGCAAAGGCGAGCCTTGTAATCCCAAAGAATGCAAGCAAGAGGCAGCCGAGGAAAATCGTGGCGGTACCGATGTGGCCTGTCGCAAACGCTGCGCGTAAGACGCGTAGTTCGCTGAAGAACGGGGCAAAGGGCGGACAGGCCGTTGCCGCAAATACGCCGGCGACGAACATCGCCGACGAGCGTGGAGCCAGCCGGGCAAGTCCACTCGCCTGATCCACCGCGCTGGTTCCGGCGGCGCGGCGCATGTTGCCGGCGCAGAGGAAAAGGGCTCCCTTGGTCAGGCTGTTACTCCATACATGAAAGAGTGCCGCCCAGGCCCCGGTCGCGCCCAGCCCCGCGCCGAGGCAAAGAATGCCCATCTGCTCAATGCTCGAGTAGGCCAGCATCCGTTTGAAATCGCGCGTGCCCAAAAGGAAAAGCGCCGCCACCGCCATCGAGAAAAGCCCGATGGCCAACAGGGAGTGATCGGCCACACGGCCTTCACCCGCGGCCGTCACCACCGCGCGCACGCGCAGAATGGCGGTGAAGGCCACGGTAGTGACGCCGCACGCGAGCATCGCGCCGATGATGCCGGGGGCTTCGCCGTAGGCGTCGGGTTTCCAGGTGTGCATGGGGGCCAGGCCCATTTTGGTTCCGTAGCCGATGAGCAACAACACCCAGGCGGTCAGGACCCACGGCCGCGACAAGCCCGCGCCCTGGGCGATGAGAGCGGTGAAGGTCAGGTCGCCCTGGCCGCCGCCGTAGATGGAGGCGTAGCCAAGGCAGAACGAACCGAGCAAGGAGAGCGCGATGCCGGTGCCGCCCACGAGCAGGAATTTCCAGGTGGCCTCGATGGCGCGGGCCGTTCCATTGAAGTGGATCAACGGCACCACCATGAGCGTGATCGCCTCGGTCGTGATCCAAAGCAGCCCGAGATGGCAGGCCTGATGCCCCGCGCTGATCAGGCCGAGGACGGCCAGCAACAACGCGACAAAGGCGCGGTTGGGCCGCTCCGACCGGATGCGAAGATAGGCCACGCCGTAAAAGGCGCAGAGCAAAAACAGCAGGGAGACAACCGGCAACACCGCCCGGGCCAGTGAGTCATAGCCGATCCAGGCGCCGGGCGGGATGTCGACCGGGGTCAGGAGCAACCCGAACGCCACCGCGACATGGAACAACCCGACCGCCGGCAGGAGCAGGGGCCGGGAGCGGTTGTCGGGCCAGAAGGCCGCAAGGACTGCGCCCAGCAGAGGCACGAAGACGAGGAGCAGACTGTTCATTCGCGGAGCACGGTCAGTTTCCGGGTGTCGAGGGAATCGAAGGCGCGCTGAATACGGTCCATGATGATGCCGGTGACGAAAATCCCGACGGTGAGGTCGAGCAGGACACCGAATTCGACCAGGACCGGCGTCGCCTCAAGGAGCAAAAGGCCGAAAAGGTAAATGCCGTTTTCCAGGATCAGGTAACCGCAAACCTGGGAGATGGCTTTCGCGCGGCCGATGAGCAGGACGAATCCGGTCAAGACGGAGGCCAGTGCCCCCGGCACCAGCAGTGTACCGGCGTGCTCCGGGAGGAGCGGCAGGACGCGCGCCAGCGCCACGGCGGCGACCGTTCCGCCCGCCCCGAGCAGAAGCGACGGCACAAAGTCGATGATCGGTTCGACTTCGCGAGTGATGCGGGCCGCGCGCATGGCCCGGCGCAGCAAACCCGGAATGAAAAAACCCTTGATGACAACGGTCATGACGGCGACGAACAGCACGTTCCAGCCGGAGAGTCCCACGATCATCAGCGGCATCACCCCGAGCACCATCCCCTGCACGGACATTGCGCGAATGACCGCCAGCAAGCGGCTGCTGCCCAGCGCCAGGAGATTGAGTCCCATGGCGAGACCGATGAGCAGATTGAGCGGTTCGCTCATGCCGCACCTCCTTTCCACGCCAGCAGAAGGGCAAACAGGCAGAGGATGAATGCCGTCGTGAGGAGCAGCGGCACGCGGCGAAAAGCGAGCCGGGCCAGCAGCGATTCGACCAGCCCGACGCCGACCGTCACGGCCAGGACGCCCGCGACCAGGATGCCCGCCGCCGGCATCGGAGCCAGGTTTCCAACCGGCAGCACGGCCTCAGTCAGCAGCAGGGCGAAGAAGAGCAGTTTCATGGAAGCGCCGTGCAAAATCACGGCCAGCGGCGGACCGCTATGGTCGAGCACCATCGCTTCGTGAACCATCGTCAGTTCCAAGTGCGTGTTCGGGTCGTCGAAAGGCACGCGGCAATTTTCCGCCAGGAGCACGATGAACAATCCGGCCGCAAGCAACACCACGCCCGCGCCAACCGAAGGCGCAAGCATGGTGGCCAGGCTCGTGCTTCCGGAGTGGACGCTTAATGACAAGATCGCCGTGATGACCGCTGCTTCCGTGAGCACGGCATAGCTGACTTCCCGTGCGGCGCCCATGCCCTCGAAAGCCGAGCCGGTTTCCAGGGCCGCCCAGGCGGTGCCGAATCGGGAGAGGGCGAGCAGGTAAATCATAAGTAGGAAATCGCCTCGAAAACTGAACAGCGCCCCGGCCGGCCCGAGCGGCAGCAGCAGCGCCGCGCCCGTTAGCGCCACCCAGGCCACTGCTGGTCCGATGATGAAGCCGGGTGACGCCAGCGCGCTCATCACCACCGACTTTTGCCACAGTCGCGCGAGATCGTAATAGAGTTGCAGCACCGGAGGGCCGCGTCGGCCCGCCACCCAGGCTTTCACCTTGTTGATAATGCCCGGCAACAGCGGCGCTAGCATAAGCCACAGAACCAGGCGAAAGATCAATGCACCCCCCCCGGCAATCATGATTTGACCTCCCGGACAGAGCTGTGGGCCGCCGCATCGGCGGTGGAAACGACGATAAAAATCTCATCATCCTTCGCGTTGCTGCTTAGTAAATCCCGCAGTGGGCTGTGCGCGATGAGATGACTCAGCCGCCCGAGCAGGTCGAGATGCGCGCGAGGCGACGGAGCGATGAAAAAAAAGAGCCGCGTCACAGGTATGCCATCCGTCTCCTGGCCAGGCAGTCCGTCCCGCAGCAGCAGCAGCGACAAGGTACCGGAGTCGCGGCCTAGTGCAATGCGCGTCGCCGGGTGGGGCAAGGCAAAACCGCCGCCGATGGGAGCCCAGGTCACGCCGCCCTTGGCGCGAAGCCGTCGGGCGAGAAGCTGACGCACGGGTGGAGTTGCCGCTGGCAACGCGGCGACAATTCGGTCAAAAACATCCAGCACTTTCGTAGCGGGGATGTCGCGCCAAATACCGCCAGCGCGCAAGAGCGATTCCATCTGGCAGCCGGTCGCAAAAACGGATGACTCCGGCGCGAGGAATCCGGCCTGGGCCGCCAGCCCGCGAGCCGCGGCCCATTGGGCCACTTGCGCGCGATCGAAGATGTACCGGTTCCGGTCCAGCGTATAAGGCAATCCCTCGTGGCGAATCCAACCCTCCACGACGCTTTCCGACACGCCGAACGACTCGGCAATTTGAATCAGGTTGAGGTACATAAATCGTTATTTATTTGCTCCGATCAGCACGAGGACCGCCATCGCCGCCAACCCAATCAGCAGGTAAAGGAGGTAGGCCTGCGCCCGCCCGTGCTGCAGGCGGCGGAACACCCGGGCCATTCGCATGACGGCGCTACCGGCCGGTTCAACCACCGATTCGAGCACTGTCTCGGGCGTGCGCTCGGTAAAATCGGCCCTGAACGGAAACACCCCATCGGGCCGGTGCTCGTGACGCTCCGGGCGCAGGATCCAACTAAACCATTCGGTGATGATGCCAGCGAACGAACCGGCAGTGTATTGCATCCGCGGCGTGGGAAGAACGTAACCGCAATCCCAGGTCACGGCGCGCGTCACGCCGCGTTGCCTAATCCGCCGCCAGAGCGTGGCCGCCGCGACCAGCGCGAAGGTGGCCAGCGCGAGGTGGAACGCGCCGAGGGCGGCGAGTCCGGCGGGAACTTCCGTGCCAGCCCAGGCCGGGTTCCAGGCACTCACCGCTTGGGCCACCATTGGCCAGAAGAGCATCGGCGCGAGACCGATGGCCGCGCAGGCCACGCCCAGGGTCATCATCGCACCGCGCATCGCGGGACCGCTTTCGTGCGCCTGTTCCGCCGCCGCCGAGCGCGGCGCGCCCAGGAACACCACGCCGCAGACCTTCACGAAGCACGCCAGCGCCATTGCGCCGGTCACGCCCAGCAAAATAATCGCGGGAATGGCCGCCCACGCCGAGGGGCCGTGCGCATTGGTGGAATCGAAGAGCCCGAGATAGACGAGCCATTCGCTGATAAAACCGTTCAGCGGCGGCAAACCGGAAATCGCCACCGCCCCGAGCGTGAAGAGCGACGCCGTCCAGGGCATCGCGCGCCACAGCCCGCCGAGTCGGCTCATCTCGCGCGTGCCGGTGGCGTGCAAGACTGAACCGGCACCGAAGAAGAGGAGCGATTTGAATAGGCCATGATTCCACACATGGAGAAGCGCGCCCGCCAGCGCCAGCCGGCCCCACGGCGCGTTTCCCTGTTGCGCTGCGACCAGCGCGAAACCGAGCCCGATGAGGATGATGCCGATGTTTTCGACGCTGTGATAGGCGAGCAGGCGCTTGAGATCGTGCTGGCCGAGGGCAAACGCGACCCCGAGGACGGCGCTGACCACGCCAATGAGTGCCACCATCCAGCCGGCCCCCGGAGGCATCGGCAGCCAGCCGCTGAACCGGATAAGCCCGTAAACGCCGATCTTGAGGATGACGCCCGACAGCATGGCCGAGACGTGGCTGGGCGCGTTGGCGTGCGCCGAGGGGAGCCAGATGTGCAGCGGGAACAAGCCGGTTTTGACCCCGAACCCGGCCAGCGCCAACCAGAACAGCGGGGCCAACTCCGCGTGGTCGCGCATGTCGGCCAGCTCCCAGCTTCCCGTACGTACGGCGAGGCAGGTGAAGAAGGCGACCAGGCAAAGCATCGCCACGTGCGAGGCGGCGAGATAGAGCCAGCCCGCCGCGCGGACTTCCGGGCGCCGCCGGTCCAGCGTGATGAGGAAATAGGCGCAAATCGTGAAAAGTTCCCAGGCGATGAGAAAATGGAGCCCGTTGGCCGTAAGCAGCACCAACCCTAGGCAAAGCAGCAGGGCACTCCACCAGACGCGCCCCCACCGGGCCGTGCGGGGATGTTTCTCCTCCGTCCAATACTCGCGTCCGTAAACCGCACCCGCCCCGCCGACCAAACTCAGCAGCGCGAGGAACAGGGCGCTGACCGCATCGAGCCGCAAATGGACCGCTTCGCCACCGACGGTCAGCGTGCCGCGCCAGTCCCACACCTCGCCGGTTTGCAGAACGACCACGGCGGCCACCAGCCCGGCCGTCATGGCGACGAGAACTCCGGCCAGCCACGCTTTCGATCCGCTAAAGCCGGCAGGCAGGCTCAAGAGCAGGCCTAACCCGGAGATGGCGAGCAATAAAGTTGTCATGGAGATGGCCACCGTCCTCGTCCGGCAGCGATTAACGTTCCCGCGCCTCAAGCTTGCTGATTTTCTTGAGCGTAGCTCTTACCCCGGCGATATGCCTTTGAAAATAACGACGCAGGCTGTCGAGCACTTCGATGAGGGCAGGATCGCGCAGCGAATAAAATACCTGGTTGCCTTCCTTGCGGCCCACCACCACCTGTTTGGAGCGCAACACGCTCAAATGCTGGGAGGCGTTGGCCTGCTCCAGTTTCAGCAATTCGATCAGCTTGCCGGCAGAAAATTCCCCGTTTCGCAACAACTCAACCATGGCAATCCGGGTGGGATGGGCCAGGGCCTGAAAAATATCGGCTTTGAATCGGCGTAAGGCATTTGCGTCATACATATCGGATTAAGAGTATTCGAAATATAGAATATATACAAGCGATCTCTTATTAATATAAAACACATGAGGTCACCGCGAGGAGCAATTCCCAACGCGAACGAGAGCGTCTTGACGGCCTGCGAACAAGCGAATGAAAAGGCAATCCGGTCAAACACAAGGGAATCACGAGAGTCATGCTGGAGCACCGCCTTGGCGAAGGAGGGGGCGTTTTCAACGCGTCCTGCGTCGTACAACCGAAGGCTCAACTCACGGACGGCATCGTTCCGCCAATCACTCAGGAGCGGGAGCGCCACCAAACCCCGATACAGCGAAGCGGTGTCTTCCGCCAGAGCGGCGCGCGGCGGCCTATTCCACGGACACGGTTTGGTGCATTCTTGGTGCAACCCTCAATGAGGGCTAGTCCCAACGGGA
>JAJSLK010000054.1 GCA_021272165.1 Methylacidiphilales bacterium | reverse complement strand
TACGCTGCCGCTGCCGGTAGGCGTCGGTGTTGGGGTGGGGGTCGGAGTGGGAGTGGGCGTCGGGGTCGCACCCGTCGGGGTGGGAGTTGGAGTCGGAGTAGGTGTCGGCGTGTGGGTAGGAGTTGGTGTGGGTGTCGGCGTGGAGGTGGGGGTAGGCGTAGGAGTTGGCGTTGGAGTACCCCCGGTGGCGCTGTTGATGGTGACCAGGTCAACGTAAGTGGTCTTGTCCGATGAGCCATCCGTCGTGGCAAAGGCAACCGTGTGATTGCCGGCCGCGACCGTGAACGGCACCGTGGTGATCTGCGCAAAGTTGGTGGAGGCGGGCGTATAGGTGCCCACGCTGGTACCGTCGACACTGATCAGGATAGGCTGGATCTGGCCGCTGCGTTGCGCGGCATAAAAACTGACCGTGTAACTACCTGCAGGGAAGCTAAGGCTTTGCGACATGCTTCCGAGCGAACTGGTCGTACCTTGCAAAAAGGCGGTTTGGGCTCCATCCGGGGCAATCGTCGTGGTGCCACTGTAGGCCGAGCCGTTGTGCTGGATGCCGGCGCTGTTGACAAAGGTCCATCCGTAGCCGGACGGGGCAACCAAGTAGGTGTTCATCGCCGGCGTTTCGAAGCTCGGATTGACAAAGACCGGGATTCCCCCGCCCGCGGCAACGGACGGCGTGGCGCTGACTTCACTGGAAACTGCCGAGGTGCCGGAACCGTTGACGGCCGCCACCTGGTAATAGTAGGTGGTGCCATTCGTCACGGCCAGATCGGTAAATCTCGTCCCGGAAATAAAGGTGGCATACGCGGTGAAGCCTTCACCCCCCGCGGATGTGCCGCGGTAAACGTTGTAGACCGAAGCTCCGGAACTGGCCGACCAGCTCAGGGAAACCTGGGTATTGCCCGGGGTGGCGGTGAGTCCGGCCGGGGTTGCCGGTGCGCTGCTGCTCGCGCTGTTAACGACGTTGAGCGTCAATGTGGCCGTAGCCGTGCCGCTGGCGTTGGTGGCGCTGACGAAAATGGGAGTGGTGCCCACCGTCGTAGGCGTGCCGGTGATTGTGCCGGTCGAGGTATTGATCGACAAACCAGCCGGCAGGCCGATGGCGTTATAGCTGGCAGGGCTGTTGGTCGCCGTGATCTGATAGCTGTAGGCCGAACCCACCGAATCTGTGGCCTGCGTGCCGCTGGTAATGACCGGCGCGGTGCTGCTGGAGCCACCGCCGGTGGTGACAAAGTTGAAATTCTGCCAGACGGGAGTGGCGCCCCTGCCCCCCAGACCGATTTTGCCGGTGGTGTAGCTCAGCGTATCGGTTACATTGAGGATCGTCGTGGCCGTGGCCGTGGAGTCGAACGTGTTCCCATACGAGATGAATTGCAGGGAACCTGTATGGCTTGCCACAATCTGCCATTGCTGCAACTGGCTGCCGCTGCTGATGGAAACACCCGCTCCCGCCGCCCCGATCTCGGTAATCGTGCCGTTGATGTCCTTTTCAAATTGACTCGATGAGCCGGTGACATTCAGCCGATACCAATCGTTTTGGTCTTGATAGAAGAAATAGACATAGGTATTGGCCGCCCCGCTCATACCCGCCGCCATGACGTTGATCGTCACATCCTGGCCATGGGTCGAGTCATTGTTGACCGCAACGTGATTGGAGTTCAGAGGATTAACGGCCGGTTCCAGGTCGCAGGTTTGGAAGTACTGGTACAAGGGAAGCTGGCTGGGATTGTCGAAATTGTACTCCGTCCAACCGCTGTAAATCCAGATGGAGGCGTAGGCCGAATCGCCGTTGGCATTGGTGGCCTTGACCCGATAGGAGATGTTGTTCGTGTAGGAAAGTCCGGCGTCGGAATAGGTGGTGACATTGGCGCCCACGGTGGCGATCTGCGTGTAGACGCCGTTGATGCCGCGCTCAATTTTGAAGCCGGTTTCGTTGTAGGAATTGTCAGTCCACTGCAGGTTGATCGCGCTGCTGCTGACGACCGTGGCGCGCAGATCGCTGGGCTGGCTGGGCGGTCCCGATATGCTGGGGGCAAGCGCCATGATAAGTGAATTGAGTGATTCCTGGATCGGGTATCTCTCCTTCTCCAATAGATAGGCTTGATCGAGGCTGCCTGTGGGATCATAATCAGTTCTCCAGGCATTATATCCGGCCGTGTCACACGTATTGTGACCGTAACTGTTCGTATTCCACAGCACTGCGGACTCGGCGGCGCGAACAGCATTATAATCCGCGATTTGGCCCCAACAGGGATAAGGACCCGTATAGTAGGGGCTGATTGGATCGCTTGAGGGCGCGTTCGACAGCAGTCCGCCGGTATAGATAGCCTGCCCAACATCGAAGCCAACAAATAAAGCGGCCGTGGGCCAGTTGTTCACCACAACCGAAGCCGAAGTGTCACCCGAAGATGCAAAATTGAATTCATCTCCGCTCGGGTAGGCTCCAGCCGAGCAGGAGAGGAGTTTGACCTTCTGGGCAACCAGTTGCATGCCGTTGAGCGAGCTGTAGCTATCCGGACCGGACTGGAGCAGGCCGGCCAGGTTGGTCATAAAACCGGTCGTGACGATGACCACGCTGTGATTGGGCTGGGCAGCCAGAACCTGCCGATACAAATTCACCGCCAGAGGGGGATCGGTAACAGTCGCGTACAACGGATGGGGATATGCCGCAGCAATGTTTCCCGGATACCCGCCGCCACCGCCCGAATTGAAGCACCGGCCGCAGGGAACATTGGGATGGCCGTAGTAGGTGTTGATCGCATTCATGCACAACGGTGTGGCACCGTTGGTGGAATCGCACATGCAGGCGAGGATATTGCACTCTCCCAAATTCATCAGGGCGTTCAGAACGACCAAATCACCCAAATCGTCATGATCGCTCGACATGTCCTGGTCGATGATGACGCTGACCTGAGCTTTTGCCTGCGTGGTCCACAACCCCAAAACCAGCGTGCAGATCGCCATGGATAGTAATCTCATCTTCATATCGTTCCCTCCGTAATAGGTTGCTTTTATGACTTCCGTTGCCCCGTTTCCGACTCGCTTTATTGATTGTCAGATCGTCGGAATGACATGACGATGAAAAGTTGCAATAGCAACAACCGCGGCAATACACTATTAATAATTATCAAATAGTCCCGGCAGCTTTACCTTACGTCAAGCTGAAGGCAGGGAAGATCGAATTGAAACCGATTCCCTACATGAGAGGTATCTTTCGGCACTTGTTGATTTTTTGCAGCGTAAATCCCTGCCATGCAATCATCGGGTTCATCGGAACGTTTTGGGCGCGATTGAGCAACTGGATCTGTGTGCCTCCTTCACGCTTACCGGCCCACTTGGAAGAGAAGCAATCGGGGCCGTTAAAGATTCCGTAAGGTATGGTCGGGAAGCGGAGCGCATGGCTGCGCAGGGTTCCGCACTTCCATTCTGCAAGGGCTTCGTCAATCAATCCTTCCTCTGTCAGCGCCCAGACGAGCCAATGGACGGTCTGGGGCCAGATGCCGGCGTTTTCCCCCTCTCCCGCGGGAATGGCGCAGCGCGAGATGTCGTCGGGGGCCGGGCTGCTGAAGGGACGGCTCATGAGCATAAGCCCGATCTCGGTGTGACAATGGGCAATGGCGTTTTTCAAGGCCGTGCGACGCTGTTCCCGAGTGCCGCATTTGCCGAGCACGGGCCACGATTGTGCGTTGATGAAGACACGGTTTTCCGCGAAGGAACCGACCGGCCGGCCGGAGTCGGTATAACCGCGGCGAAACCAGCCGCAGTCAAAGGACTCGGCCACAGCCCGGCGCAAATTCGCGAGATAGGTTTCCAGTTCCTGTACAAGGGTCAGCTCGCCGCGCGTGCGCGCAAGCTGGGCCATGGCGGCGAACGCACGGCAAGCCATGCCGGAATTCATCACCGATTCGCCGCGGCCACGAACGCCCATCGTGGCGAGATAATCGTTCCAATCCCCTTCCCGGATGAGGATGAGTCCATGCTGACCGAGGCCGATCTGGTCCCGCACCCAGTGGAAGGCCCGTTTCATGTGCTCCCAGACCGTGCCGGAATCACCATCCCAGAATGAGCAGATCTCATCGAGAAATTCGATCCGGCCCGACCGGGCGACGCTTTCGCAACAGCCGAGCACGAACCAGAGTTCATTATCGCTGTCGTACTCGTGCGATTTGCGATCGCGCCGCATGTTGTAAATCTTGGGGACATCGCCGCTGGCGAGCTGGGTTTTGGCAACGAAGCGCAGGGATGCGGCGGCGAGATCCCAGTCAGGTCCGGCGAGAACCATGCTGGTTTCGGAGACTTCGCGCACGCTGAAAGCGTCCCAACCATACCCGCCAAGGGCGATATAGTATTCATTGACCGAACTATCGTAGCTGGTGAAGGAGAGAAGTTGCCCGGCATTCCATAGACATTCGCGCGCCATCCAGGGCTCGGGTGCGGAGACGGTAAAAGGCTTGAGACGCTTCGCCCAAAGCAAATGCGCTTCCTCCAGGGCCGGAACCACGATCTCATGGGAACCGCGCGGGCCATAGCCGGTCAAGGCACAAAGCGTCAACGATGCTCCCGGCTCGATCCGCGTTTCGCGAGTGAGGCGCAAGGTGTCACCGGTGGGCTGCGAAAGCCAGTCCTCGTCGGTGGCGAGATAAATGTCGCCGAGTTGCTCGTGCCGTTCGCGGAAAACACTCCAGCCCTTGGGCGCATCAGGATCGGGCCGCGCGGCATGGGGGCTCATGTTAGACCGATTATTGCCCATGGGCGTGGCATCGCCGCGGATCTCGAGCCGTCCTAGAAAAGGCTCAGAGGAGCGGTTGGTCAGCGTGAAGCGCGCGTAAATGCGGCGGTTTCGATCCGGAACGGCAAAGAACTGCTGCACCATATGCAAATGAGCAGAGTCGATCTCAATTTCACCGCGGTATTCAATCGAGCCTGTGCCATAGCGGACGCCTTCCTTCCGGGTGAGCTCGCTATAAAGAAGCGAAACCAACTCGCCTCCCGTCTCCATCATCATATAGAGAGAGCCGCGGGCCAGGGCGCTGTAAGGAGAATTGAGCCAGAGAAATCCTCCCTCCGTGGTGAAGAGATTGACGTTGCCCCAGCGGTCCGCCATGGCCGAGAGATGGCCGGTACTGAAAAGATGGCGAAAGGGAGCGTCGGGAACATGGTCTTCCTCCGCTTTCAAATTGAAGCAGGGAAGTCCGCCTGCACCCGTTTCCCACGCGCCGTAATAAAGTTCTTCGTTAAAATCTGTCGTCATGGGTAATGAGCGGGGAAGGATGGAATGGACGAGCAGCCTATGTAGGACATTAATCGCGGCCAATCAACGGCCTTGGCAACCTGACGTCAGGTACATTTATCAGTGCCCAATTTCGAGCGAGAGTCCAAAGTGCGCGTGCTTTCGGCGACTTACGCCTGCCGGTATTGAAAAAATCGGCTGGGCTTGGAACAAACAAGCCCGAGCTTCATTTCACTCGTCATATCATCCCCTAGCTGTTTATTCAAATGCCTCTTGCCTGGAACGACGACGAGTCATGGATCCTTAAAACCGAACAGCCCGTCCATGGCTGCGCCTCTCCCTACGTGGGAAACGGCCGGCTGGGACTCCGGTTGGGAGCCTTGATTCTCGGAACTGATTTACACGCACCCAAACTCATCTCGGCCCAAGCCGGGGAATCCCGCGTCGGAACACCGCCGTTCGATCACTCCCATCCGCTGGAAGCTTATGCCGCCCATGCCCGCGATGAGTTTCTTTATTGCCTCCCTTCCTGGGCCGACTTGGACCTGCAGGTGGGAGAGACCCGGTTTCAGCCGCAGGAACTGACCACAAGTTCGGTGCGGCCGCTGGCCAGCTCGCTCGACCTGCGGACAGGAGAGGCCGGAATCGAAGGGCATTGGCGCTGCGCATACGAAATGGTAGACCTGAAAATCCGGCTGCTCATTCCACGAAGCTGTCCTCATGGAGCTTTCTGGGAACTGGAACTGGACCAGCTCAAGCGGCCGGCGGAGATTACGTTTGGCCTGCGGGGAAATCATCTTTCCAAGCTGCTGGCACAGACTTACCGGCTTCAGGACGGATATATTTTTGGCACCGGAAAAACGCATCGCCGGGGACGGACGCTCGGCTTTGGTTTAGGATGGGACATCGAGGGAGAGGCCTCGGTTAAACCTTCGGTGGAAGAAAACGCCGCGCTGGTGCGCGTCCGAACCAGCGGTACATCCATCAAATTGCGGGTGTATTTTACGGTAAGAGGCGGTACGGAAAACTGGAATGAGGCGGAAGTTCCCCAAACCCTCAGCTTTTTGAGGCGCGGATGCGAGGATGGTTCCCTGCGCGCTGAAAATGAAAGGTTGTGGAAAGATATCTGGGCCGTGGCACCGGACGTGACGGCACTGCCGCTGGATCCGCGGGATCGCCGTTTCCTTTTGGCGCAGGCCTTTTATCTGCTCGCCAGCTACGATGGCTCCTCCCATCCCACGGCGCCGCTGGGACTCTCCCATAACGCCTGGTGGGGACAGCTCCTGTGGGACACCGACTTCTGGCATTTCCGGGCGCTAAACGCCTTCTGGCCCAACCTCGCCAAACAGGTGGTCAAGGCCCGGCTGGCCATCCTGCCCGGCGCGCGGAAACATGCCGCTGCCCTGGGATTAAAGGGCGCCTGGTACGGATGGGTTTGCGATGAAGAAGGCACCGAAATCGCGCCGACTCATTATCAATGCGAAATTCATGTCAATGCCTGGATCGCACTGGCCGCATGGGATTCCACTGGTCGCGGGCGGGACCTGGAATGGCTCAAGCAAATCTACCCGATGATTGCCGGCATTGCCGATGGCGTCTGCTCGCGGGCGGAACGCGATTCCGATGACAGTTGGCATTTGCGCCGCGTGGTTCCTCCGGATGAATCAGTGACGGAAAATCCGCTGAACCCGGGTACCTGCGACGACGCGGTTTCGACCAACCTGGCTTTCCGGACCTGCCTGCAGGCGGCTGTTTCCGCCGCGAAAATTCTCGGCGAAACCGCCCCTGCCCTTTGGAGCGAAGTGGCCGAGGGTCTGGTGCTCCTACCCCCGGGACCCGACGGCATCATCCCCGAATATCAAAATTACTCGGGGCATAACGTCAAGCAGGCCGACCTGATTCTGGCCTTCTGGCCGCTGCAGGGCAATTATCCGAAGGAAATCGTCCGGACGAACCTGGAATACTACCGGGAGAAAATTCCGGGCGGCCCTCTCATGACGGAACAGATCGAAGCCTGCATCCGGTTTCGCTACCACCTGGGCCCGAAAGAGAAGGTTCTGCGAAATTTAATCCAGCAATACCGCCGTTATGTGCGGGGAATTTTTGAAGTTCCGTACGAATGCGTGGACAACACCAACAGCTTGATGTTGACCGCCTGCGGCGGCTTGATCCAGGCCATTACCTTCGGCTGGTTTGAAGCCACCGCCGAGGACGAGGTGGCCAAAGTACCCCGGCTGGGGTGCAAATAGGAAGAAGAAGGCCCGGACCATGCGGCGAGCCTTCATTAACCTGACGTAAGGTAGCACAAAAATGGTTATTGCAATCATTGCTCAAGATATTGAAATTGGGGGACAACGTCCTCATGCAGCCATGAAATATCCAAAAATGGTTTTCTGGAAATTCAGAACAAGTTCCCGCCCATTGATGTGGGGCAGCACATTTCTCCGCGCGATCATGATAGTTCTGCCTGTAGTCTTGGCTGCAAGTTATGGTTCGCTGCATGGAGGACAGCTCACCACCTTAAGCAATTCTCCGGCAACGAGCGGAAAATTGACGTTGTCGTCCGCATCGATCCATATCGACGGCGCCTCAGCACGGGATGTGGACTTCTCCAACGTGCTGGAAGCAAATTTCAGCGACGATCCATTTCATCTCCCCTATTTCGCATCATCCACCGTTCAAGGCGATCATTTGCCTTCGGACTGGGTGACCAATGTAGTCAATTCGGCCACACCGCCGGGCTCGGCCTCCTTTTCGGGCGGAAAACTCACGATCACGGGCAACGGAGGAAACGATGAAAGGCTCGAGGACACTTATTTCTTCACGGGAATGCCGTGGAAGGGTGACGGTCAATGGACAGCCTATTTCACGGAGTCAAAGCCCTCTCCTTCCACCGAAGTCATCCTGGCCGTGCGCGATAGCCTGAAAACCGGCGGCACTTTCTTTGGTGCGGGGGTGAATGCCAACGGCGATGGAACTTTTCATTTCGGTGGCAGTTACGCCGGATTTACGGAAAAGTTTCCGCTAAAATTGAGATTCACGCGGCGTGGAATCAGCCTTGAGATCTCGTTTTTCAATAACGACAACAAGTGGGAGAATCTCGCGGTGGCTAATCTCCGGACGCAGGGGCAAATCTGGGCCGGCATCGCGGTCAACAGTCATGATCCCAAAAATAACGGCTCGGCGGTCATTGAACAGATTGTCTTTACACCTCCGCCGGCCCAGCCTGAGACCCTTCTACCCGGTATTTTATTGACCAGCGGCTCATTTTTGGCGGGAGACACCTTTCACTTTTCGCCTCAAGGCGGCGGGGGTATCCTGCGCGGGAATGACCAAATTATTCTCAAGCCCGAGCAGATTTCAGCCGCCATTTACCAGCCGCTCAAGTGGCAGCAGATAAGCGCCGCTGGTTCTCAGCAGGGAATCATCCTGCTCAACGGAGACTTTCTGGCGGGAGATATCCAATCCGTCGGAGCAGCCACCGGCGGCGGAATGACCACACTTTCCTCCATTACTCTGGGTCTTCTCACTTATTACAACGATAAGGTTTTTGCCAACGTGATCCACCCAGTGGAGCCCAAATCGTCGGATTATGAAATCCGCCTTCATGACGGATCCATTATCCGCGCCTCCAGCTTCGACTTAAATGGAGACCTGATGGTCGTTCACGAGATCAGTGACATTCCGATCGAAGTCAACGTTTCCGAAATTGCGCAGATTCGTGCGGGTGAGAATAAGGTGCAGCCGCTTCTTGAGCTTCTAGGGAATGCCAACACGTCTCAGGCTAAAAAACAGGAGACAGGCCCTGCGGACGACCCTGTCATGTGGCAGGGGCCGGATCGGGAGCAGATTCTTGTCGTCCCGGCGGGAGGAAAAGTCGAATTTCCCCTCAATGGCAAGTTCCAGTCGGTGACGATGAGAATGGCGATGGCGCCCGGTTCACCGCCACAAAGCCAGGTTGGGGTGACCGTCTCGATCGACGGCACCAAGTTGCCCAACGCCATCAAACTCAAGGAAGGCGCGGAACCCCTCGCCGTGCGGATTCCCGTTTCCAGCCCGAAATCGTTGACGTTTTCCGTCGACTCTGCGCCGGCCGGGGCCGGCGTGCTCCTGGTCGATCCGGTGGCCGTGAGGGCGGGCGTGACCCCTCATACGTCCCCTGACCGGTAACTTTTTCGTTCGGCAGCTAATGTTTCCTCTCTTTCTCTTCGATAAGTCCGGCGATAAGAAGCCGCCGCGTACCGCCTATGGCGACGCCTCCATCCGTTGGGTATGAAATGAAAAGGAAAGGCTACTCCAAAGTCAGCCTCGGAGATGTCGCGAAAGCAGCGGGACTTTCGAAAACTTCGGCGGCATGCGCGCTGAAGAATCTGCCCGGCGTGAGCAAGGAAACCCGCCGGCGCGTTAGGCATATCGCCAAGCGGCTGAATTATTTTCCCGATCCGCGGCTGACTTCGCGGATGGCGGGAATACGCCATACGGCAGCGAAGGATCTTCTGCCCGTCATCTGGCTTAATTCAAATCGCGAAAAAAATGCGTGGCAAAAGTACAAATTCCTTTCCCCTTACCTCGAAGGGGCTCGTGAGCGTTGTCTGCAGTTGGGGTATAAGATCGAGGAGATCTGGGCAAGAGATCCCGAATTCTCCATGCGTCGAATTGCGCGGATTATAGAAAACCAGGGCATCGAGGGGATCATCATTACCGATCCGGCCCGGCATGTCCGGCTGCATTGGGAACGGCTGGCCGGCGTCTCCATCGGCGGAGGCCTGCTCGTGCCCCATCTTCATCAGGTCACCACCGATGTCGCCTTCAATTTGACCCAGACGTTTAAGGCGCTGAAGCGCATGGGCCGCCGGCGCATCGGCCTTTGCATGACCGAACAGGCCGACAGCTTTTCTCATCACGATGTCCGGGCGGTCACGCTCTACTTCAATTCCACTATTCCCAAAGCCCACCGGATGGAACCTCTTTTCACCCCATATACAATGAAACCCGAGATGGATACCTCCGTGGTTGCGGCCT
Source organism: Methylacidiphilales bacterium (assembly GCA_021272165.1). Classification (GTDB taxonomy): domain Bacteria; phylum Verrucomicrobiota; class Verrucomicrobiia; order Methylacidiphilales; family UBA1321; genus JABDGH01. Next base: position 613 of record JAJSLK010000054.1, on the reverse strand, counting down.
GGATCAAGCGGCAGAAACCGGATGCCATTATCGGGCTCTCATCCCGTCTGATCGAATGGGTGGAGGCGGCGGGCTTGCGCGTTCCCCAGGATGTGGCCGTGGCTCATTTGGCCATTGAGGACGACGTTCTGGATTGGGCCGGCATTTATGCCAATAAACGGGAGATGGGAAGACTGGCCGCCGACAAGCTCATTTCTCTCATCACCAGCCGCCAGTTTGGCATTCCAGCCATCGCTTCCACCACCTTGGTTCCCGGAATCTGGTCACCGGGCCGCACCGTTTTGTCTTAATTCAAGCCACGAGGGTAATTCGAAGCACAAAACATCCCGGCCCTTCGGGTTGCTTGAATAAAGCCTTCCAGCGGCGTTGTTCCTTCGGTCAAGATGCGTTACGGCATCACTCCCTCTCTCTCGCCTTACTGGAAAGCTCTGAAAAAATGCAACGGAATCCCTGGCTACTTTTGAAATGAGTTCTAGATAGTGTAGTCACGAGATGAAAAGCATGATAATAATAAGGAATGCTTCCCGCACATCGACGACACGATATCACGGATAAGGTTTGGGCTTTATTAGAACCGCATTTACCAGGGCGAGAAGGAGTCTGGGGCGGACAG
>JAJSLK010000053.1 GCA_021272165.1 Methylacidiphilales bacterium | reverse complement strand
TGCTTTCACCCGTTGCTTTTGCTGGTTTTGCCATCATGTTTTGACATTCCCTTAGCTATATTCTCCTCTGAAAATCACGGTTTCTAGTATATAGATTTCATTCTCTACATCAATCACTATCTGGGAAATATGGGATTATATTAAGATTCGTCCGAATACCCCACAAAAGCTGACGCCGTTATCAGCAGATGTCTCGAACCCCAAGTTACTTGATATTAAATTTATAGATAAAAAGGATGCTGACCTTACCTATGCCTTAGTTATTAAACCGAAACCGGGTTCGAAAGATATTAACGAGAATGTTTCAATTACTGTCGGGGTGGAATCTGGAAAATCCGAAACCGTATTAGTTCCGATTGTGGGATTTATAGGTCCGTGAAATACGATAGCTTTTATACCCGCCTGCAAATCCTCTGTGGGGCAGTTTACTACCCGATAGCAGGAGACGGGATATATGTCTTAATAGGCGGAAGTCTATTTATCTTTCTTTGCGATATGGTTTCTCATATAGCCTCCATAGGATTTATTCTTTTGGCGTTTAGTAGTGGCTATTTAGTTGCCTATTTTTATGAAATAACAAGAGCAACAGCTATAGGAGTTGAGACGTTACCGCAATGGCCGTCTCTGACTTCATGGAGGGAATCCATCCTTGAGCCGTTGTTCATGTTTTATGGAGCCCTAATTGTCTCTTTCTCCACATCTCTGATTTATGGAATAATGTATTCAACCAAATTTAACGATCCGCTTTTTTTAGCTAGTTTGTTTATATCAACATTCTTATTGCCGACTATTCTCATGAGCGTAATCTTCGACGATTCGTTTCGGGGGCTACTACCTTGGAGGTTTCTTAAGCTTATGCTTCTTGATGTCAGGCTGTATTTGATCGTTGTTGTGATTTTTCAAATCGTGATTCTTCTTCAAATTGTGTTCGATCACTTCGTCGCATTTAAGACATTTTGGATTGCAAGCCACGTTGTAACCATATTAACCGATCTCTATGGTTTGTTTGTCTTAGCGAGATGTTGTGGCTTATTCTTGCGAATGAATCAGGACTCCCTTTTGCGTGATTTATAAAATAATCGGCCAACACACTTATGCATCCTTTAAAATCCAAAAGAACACTTCTCAAGGATGTGACAGGTATATGTTTTTTATTTGTAGCGGTCATAGCCCTGGGCTTAGTCATCAATAAATTTCGGAATTCTCCATTGCCTTCTGGGTATGCCTCACCCAAGGAACGATTAAACAATGTAGTGACAGATATGGGGGTTGTCTCAAGCAACGTTAATTTCAAAACGCCTGGCGGTGACGTTACCTTGGAAGATATGAAGGAAATTTCTTCTAACGCATCAGCTACCATATTAGACGCTAGACCCGAGGTGTTTTATAAAGTCGGCCATATATCCGTTTGATGCCGGAGGTTTCACGTGGCTCAGTATTGTACGGTTTGATGCCGTAGTCTTCCCAAAGCTCATCGAGAATTTCCTCCAGCCGGTTTTTGTTTCCGGCTGCTTCACAAAGGAGGAATTCGTTCCTTAAGTCCTCGGGAGCCGCGTCCAGGGATATAAAGGCGGGAAATCAGCCCACGCTTGGGTACGAGTGGATGCAGCCGATCATCAGGAATATAAGGAACAGGTTAAACGGCTTTTCGACCTACTTAAGCCTTTCGGCATCGATCAAAGCAACAAGAACGCCAGCAGAGCGGTGCCCGGGCAGGCGCAATAGCCGAAGCTTTCGTCCCTCCAGTTTATTGGACCCAAATGGGTTCCGAGACTTTTCAAAGGCTTCCAAACCGCGTCGTTTGAAACGGCCCTTTGAAAATGATTCAACAGTGCGAAATCAGCGGATTTCGTTCACGGTTCCTTTCACGGTTGAGCCAAAAAAATCCGTAAAACTATGCAAGTCAGAGATACGTTGGGGAAAAGCACTTTCCCAGAACTCGCTGAAATCAAACATCATGCAAGACATTGAAAATCAGATACTTAAAACCTGAATCTAGCGCGTCTGCCATTTCGCCACGAGCGCATGCTTTTTCGCGACGGGCCGGGTCCCTGCAGGGAGTCCGGTCGTCACGGGAGGGAAATGCTACGCCAAGGCGGTTATCTCGGGCAAGGAAAAGAGGGGAAACTTACAAAAGGTTGATTCGTGGTAGGATGAACTAGTCTATAGGATCAGCCATGACTCACGGGCACGAGACGAAGCACCATTGCTGTTGCGGGGGAGAAAAGACGGCGCTTGCGGCCGCTCCGCCGAAGACGGCGCGCTATTTTTGCCCCATGTGCGAGGGGGTCGAGAGCGACCGGCCCGGGGCTTGTCCTCATTGCGGCATGGCACTGGAGAAGAATCCCGCGTTCGCGCGAAAAAGAAGCGCGGTTTATACCTGCCCGATGCATCCGGAGGTAAGGGAGAACCATCCGGGTTCATGCCCGATTTGCGGGATGGCATTGGAACGGGCCGAGGGCGCCGGCGAAGCGGAGGAGGAGAACACTGAGTTGAAGGATATGACGCGGAGGTTTTGGGTTGGGGCGACGCTGACGCTGCCGGTGCTGGCACTTTCGATGGGCGAATTCGTGCCGGGTTGGCGCGATGTGCTTGCATCGTTGGGGCGGAGCCCGGTGACATGGGGGCAATTCATTTTGAGCACCCCGGTGGTGCTGTGGGCGGGCTGGCCGTTTTTCGAGCGGGGCGCGCGGTCGCTGGTGACGCGGCATTTGAACATGTTCACGCTGATCGCGATGGGGACGGGAGCGGCCTATCTCTACAGCGTTATTGCGACGATTTTTCCTTCGGTGTTTCCCGAATCGTTCCGGATGAACGGCGCGGTGGGCGTCTATTTCGAATCAGCGGCGGTGATTACTGTGCTGGTTTTACTCGGGCAGGTGCTGGAACTGCGGGCCCGCGCGGCCACGGGAGCGGCAATCCAGGCGTTGCTTGACCTGACGCCGAAGACGGCGCGAATCGTGAAGCAGGATGGCTCGGAAGCAGACGTTCCGCTGGAGGAGATCGAGCCGGGCAACCGGTTGCGCGTGCGTCCGGGTGAGAAGGTCCCGGTCGACGGCGTGGTCCTCGAAGGGCAAAGCGCGGTGAACGAATCGATGATGACGGGCGAGGCGGTTCCGGTGGCGAAGGAGAAGGGAAGTCCGGTGACTGGTGGAACAGTAAACGGAACGGGCACGTTCGTAATGGAGGCGCAGAAGGTTGGCGACGAGACATTGCTCGCGCGCATCGTGCAAATGGTGAGCATGGCGCAGCGGAGCCGCGCGCCGATCCAGAGTCTTGCCGACACGGTTGCAGGGTGGTTCGTTCCCGCTGTGCTGGCGGTGGCATTGGTGACATTTTTTGTTTGGGCAGTGGCGGGGCCGGAACCACGATATGCGCATGCCTTGATCAACGCGGTCGCGGTGCTGATCATCGCCTGTCCCTGCGCGCTCGGTTTGGCCACGCCAATGTCCATCATAGTGGGCGTCGGCCGGGGGGCGCAGCTCAGGGTGCTGGTGAAGAATGCCGAGGCTTTGGAGCGGCTGGAGAAAGTTGACACGGTGGCCATCGACAAGACCGGAACACTGACGGAGGGTAAACCGGTGCTGGCCCGGGTGATTGTGACGTCGGGAATGAGCGAAGACGATTTACTGCGGCTGGCCGCATCAGTGGAATCAGCCAGTGAGCATCCGCTGGCGTCAGCCATCGTGGCCGAGGCAAAAGAGCGCGAGCTGACGCCGGGCCCGGTGGAGGGATTCGAATCGATCACAGGTCGCGGCGTCACGGGACGCGTGGAGGGAAAGACGGTTGCGGTGGGGCAAGTCGAAGGCCTGATGCCGGAAGCGTTGGGCAAAAGCGCCAACGACCTGCGCCGGGAAGGTCACACGGTTTTCTTTGTTGAAATCGACGGGATGATTGCGGGACTCATGGCGGTGTCGGACCCGATCAAAAAGGAAACGCCCGCGGCCATCAATAAGCTGCACCAGCTGGGCCTGAAGATCGTGATGCTGACGGGCGACCATGCCGAGACGGCCCGGCGTATCGGCAAAAAACTCGGAATTGACCAGATCCAGGCGGAGGTTACTCCTGAAAAAAAGCATGACGCGATTGTCCGGCTGAAACAGGAAGGCGCATGCGTCGCGATGGCGGGCGACGGTATCAATGACGCACCGGCCCTGGCCGCAGCGGACGTGGGGATTGCGATGGGTAGTGGGACCGACGTGGCAATGGAAAGCGCGGGTATCACACTGGTAAAGGGCGACCTTGGCGGGCTTGTCCGGGCGCTCGAACTGAGCCGGGTCGTGATGAAAAATATCCGGCTGAACCTTCTTTTTGCTTTTATTTACAATGGCGTGGGCTTGCCGGTGGCGGCCGGTATGCTTTACCCGTTTACAGGACTTTTACTGAGCCCAATGGTCGCCAGCGCGGCGATGGCGCTTAGTAGTGTCTCGGTCATTGGCAACAGCTTGCGTCTGCGCAAGGCCTTGGCATGACGTGCCTTTTAGGGAAATAACAGCTTGTAAAGATAAACCATGAGCATTAAAAAATAGTTATCAGTCTTACTGATGTGTTCTAGTCCAAGCTAAGTTAACAAGTTGGATCAAGGAAGTGGGGAGGTCGTTTTAAAAGAGAATAACGACGTGGCGTCATGAAACTATTCCTTCCGTCATTACTCACCGGGGGGCGACTCGCATTACTTTTCATTGTAATGGAAGGGAGTTTCCGATGAGCAAGACTCACTTACTGCCTGAGCCTGTCGCGGCAGAGCTGGCGCATTGGACAGAGCAACTGCGGGAGGCGGAGAGGCACCTGCGGGATTTGTTGGGTGACGATGCCGACACTGTCCTGGGTGCGAAAGAACAGCCCGGTTTGCAGCGCATCATTGTCGACGGAGAGAAACGATGCCATGGGGCCGAAGAAGAACCGACGATAGCGGTGCATCACCTGCAGCAGATTCTCGATTCCTCACTCGACGTCATTTGTACGCTCGATGCCAACGGCGGCTTCATCCAGGTCAACGCCGCTTGCGAGAAGATTTGGGGATACACCCCGTCGGAATTGATCGGCACCACTTGCACCGATCTCGTTTTGCCCGAAGACCGGTCCAAAACGCTGGAAATGCGGGCGGGAATCCAGAAAGGGAAAGTCACGCACGATTTCGAAAACCGTTATGTCCGCAAGAACGGAGCGATCGTTGACATGATGTGGTCGGCGACATGGTCGCAGAGCAAGCAATGCATGTTCTGCGTGGGCCGGGATATGACGGAAAGCCACCGGGCATCGGAAACGATTCGCCGCAATGAAGGGACTCTGATCGAAGCCCAACGGATCGCCCGTTTCGGCAGTTGGGAGGCTGATTACGATGAGCAGGGCAAGCTCATCGGGAATTCCCTGCGCTGGTCGGATGAGGTCTTCCGCATTTTCGGATTTGAGCCGGGCGGAATCGAGGTAAGCAACGAAACATTTTTTAATTCCGTTCATCCGGATGACCGCGAGGCAGTCTGGGAAGCGGTATTGCGGGCGGAACGGGAAGGCCGGAATTACATGATCGATCATCGGATCATTCTGCCGGACGGCGCCATTCGTTACGTCCACGAGGAGGCGCAGTTTACTCGCGATCCTGTCACGAAAAAGCCGCTCAAGATCATCGGCATCGTGCAGGACATCACGGAGCAAAAGGCGGCCGATCAAAAACTCGCCGAGCAGGCGGCGCTGCTCGACGAGGCGCGGGATGCGATCATGGTGCGCAATCTCGTGGACCACAAAATTCTCTTTTGGAACAAGGGTGCGGAGAGGATCTACGGCTGGACGGCGGATCAGGCTCTGGGCAAAAAGGCGACCGAGCTTTTTTATCACAGCCTGGACAAGTTCCAGCCGGCCATGCAGATGGTCATGCAAAAAGGGGCCTGGAGCGGGGAGGTTGAACAATATACCATCTTCGGCGAGCCGGTGGTGGTGGAGGGCCGGTGGACGCTTTTGCGGGACGCTGCCGGCCAGCCGAAATCGATCCTCTGCATCAATACCGACATTACGGAGCGCAAGAAGATGGAATCGCATTTTCTGCGGGCGCAGCGGATGGAGAGCATCGGCACGCTGGCGGGAGGAATCGCGCACGACCTGAACAATCTGCTGGCGCCGATCATTATGGGCGTCGATCTGCTCAAGCACTTCGGCGTGGACGGGCCATGCCGGAAGGTGGTCGACGACATCGAGCGGAGCGCGCGTCGCGGATCGAGCCTGGTCAAGCAAGTGCTTTCTTTTGCCCGCGGCGTGGAGGGAACGCACATACCGTTGCAAATGAGGGAAGTGATCGACGAAATTGAATCCATTATCAAGAACACGTTCCCGAAGAATATCGCCCTGCAGACCAATATCTCGGGCGATATCTGGCCGGTTTTGGGCGATCCGACGCAGCTCAACCAGGTAATCCTCAATCTTTGTCTTAACGCCCGCGATGCCATGCCGGAGGGCGGGCGCATTTATCTCTCGGCGGCCAACCGGGTGATCGATACCGATTACGAAATCAGCCGGCGAGGCGTGGTGGCGGGCCGTTACGTCTGCCTGGATGTGGCCGATACCGGCTGCGGTATTCCGGAGGAAAACATCGAAAAGATATTCGATCCCTTCTTTACCACCAAGGAACTGGCCAAAGGGACCGGGCTCGGTCTGGCCACAACGCTTGGAATTGTCCGAAGCCACGGCGGATTCGTGAATGTTTACAGCGAGGTCGGACGCGGTACGACGTTCAAGGTCTATCTTCCGGCGCAAACGGGCAACGTGGAGAACGCGGTGGATGATGCCGCGGCCGGTGACTGGCCTCGGGGAAAAGGTGAATGTATTCTGCTCGTGGACGATGAAGCGTCGATCCTGACCGTCACGCAACAAACGCTTGAGGCCTTTGGCTACAGCGTGCTGGCCGCGGAAAACGGAGCACAGGCGGTCAGTCTCTTCGCCATGAACCGGGACAAGGTTTCACTCTTGTTGACCGACATGATGATGCCGGTAATGGATGGCGCCGCCACGATCGAGGCCCTTCGACTGCTCGACCCGAAGCTGCGGGTCGTTGCCGCGAGCGGGCTCAACGCCAACGGCAACATCGTCCTCAATCACGCCGGTGTTAAGCATTTCCTGGCCAAGCCTTACACGACCGGCGCGTTGCTCTCAACATTGAGGGCTGCGCTGGCGGAAGGAATCTGATAACGGACTCAACCCTCCCGATAACCCGACATGAAGACGATCCTGCTGCTTGATGACGATGAGAATATCCTGTCGACGTTTGGCCTCGCTTTGCGACATCACGGTTACCGGGTGATCGAGGCCTCATCCGGCGACAAGGGGATTGAGTTGGCGCGCCAGTACCTGCCCGATTTAATTTTGTCAGATATCTCCATGCCGGGTTCGGATGGGCAGGCTGTGCTGGAACAAATCCGCAAGAGCCCGGAACTAAGCGGGTGCCAGGTGGTATTGATGACCGGGCAAACGCACCTCGTTACGCCCCGGCGGGGCATGGAGTTGGGCGCGGATGATTTTTTGGTCAAGCCGATCAGCCTCGGCGACTTGCTTCGCTGCGTTGAGGCGCGGCTGAAGCGGGCCGATGTCCATTGGCGGGTCGAGGACCGGATGCTGACGAAGCTGCGCATAACGCTCCACTCGACTCTGCCGCACGAATTGTTCACGCCGCTGGGCGGAATCCTCGGACTGGCCGAGATTCTGGAAACCGACGCGGCCAATCTTTCGCCGGAAGAGGTGGCCGAGCTGGTTAAGGATATCCATCACTCGGGATTGCGACTCCATCGCACCCTGCGGAATTATCTCATGATTCTCGATGTTGAAGATACGATTGCAGATGCTGCGGAAATTACGGTGACGACGGCCCTTTCGTTTCGCGAACTGAAAGACAGCCTGACCCTCGGTGTCCAGGCTGCGCTTCGCCTGCGCCATCGCGCGGAGGATGTCTCCATCGACATCAAGGAAAGTTCTCCGGCCTATGTACGAACCGATGACATGGAGTTGATCGGCGAGGAACTGGCGGACAACGCCTGCAAATTTTCGCGTCCCGGGACGAAGATATCGGTCTATTACAGTACCGACGGCGTGTTCACGGTTAGTGACGAGGGCCGCGGCATGTCGGCGGAAGAGATCGCCCAGGTCGGATCGTTTCAGCAATTTGACCGCAAGAAGCAAGAGCAGCAGGGGCTTGGCCTCGGGCTGGCCTTGGTGCAAAAGCTGGCGGCGCGATGCGGGGCTAAGTTCTCAATCGAGAGCGAGCTAACCAAAGGAACGACCGTAAAGGTCGCCTTTCGGCTGGCCAAAAAGCAAAGCTGACACCCCTAGTTGGCGCCGGACTGCGAAGCGGCCATCCGCTGGTCTTCCATCAACTCGACCTGCTCCTGGGGAAGTTGGACGCCCATTTTTGGGTCGAAGCCGAATCGCTTTTGCACGGCGGGAGGCAGGAGCGGGTACAGGACCTTGGTAATGCCTTCGGAATGATTGAACGTGATTCCATCCGACTCAACCTTCAGCAACTGGCAATCATGGAACGTCCGGCCATCCTGCGTGATGATAGTGCCGAGGCTGTTGCTCAGCTTGGGTTTGCTTTCCACGGCTCGCGGCGGAGCTTTCGGTTCGGTGGTGTCATGCAGTTTGTCGATCTGCGTGTTAAGGCCGGCAACTTTAGCCTCGCTATCGTGGAGGTCTTTTTTCAGCTGTTCCTCATCGGCTTTCAGCTTTTGATTATCGGTAAGGAGTTGGTTATACTGGTCGGTCAGTTCGGCCAGTTTTTGTTCTGCGGTGATTTTGTCCTGCCGCGCTTTCTCGACGGTGCTTTCCTGGTAATAGGCGCCAATACAGATGCCTACGATGGCCAACAGAAGAAGGTAATTCATGGTCGTACTCCAAGCCTGCGGAGCTGATGTCGACCGTGTGAATTTAGGAAATTAAGCATTCGCATGCAATACCCGGCTCGAATCGGATATCTTCCTAAGCGGCGATAAAGGCAATAGATGGAAAGAACAAGAGCTGCTTCTTAAGCTCCGTCATGAAGCGGAAGGAATGGTCGGCGAAATGAAGGAGGCCCTGGTAGCCAGGGGGATTTGTCCAAAGTACCCGTCCTCACCAAACGCAGTTTTGGCGCAAGTCCTCATTCGGAATGACAAGGGCGGCGGTTTGGATTTATTCTGGGCGCATCCCATGACCATCATACTTGCCAAGGATTTCTATTTCGAAGCAGCCCAATCGTTGTCCCTGTTCCCCGAGGGTCACAAATGTCGGCGATTGCACGGCCACAGCTTTAAGGTGACCATCTCGGTGCGCGGCCCGGTTGACGAAGCGACCGGAGTTTTCTACGACCACGCGGTGATTTCGGATGCGATGAAGCCCATCCTAGAGCAGATCGACCATACCTATCTCAACGAGATTCCCGGCCTGGAAAACCCGACCATCGAATTTATCTCCCGCTGGCTCTGGGAGAAGCTTGAATCCAAGCTACCGGGTCTTTACGAGATCGAGTTGCACGAAACGCACGGCGCCCGGAGCATTTACCGCGGGGATTAATCGCTTTCCATCATTTTCCCTGAAAAGCGATCAGGCGATTACCCTCAGAAAGAGTAACCGCCTGATCTAGGAGGAGAATGAATGAAACTTACATAGAGTAAGACCCCGGCTAATAGCAAATGTTCAAAACTTTCGTATTTATTTTAGACTTTTTTCAGGGTCACCCAGTAATCGGATAAGCCCGATAAAATCGTCATCTCCGAGGCCTTTATTCATCCCTCTGTCATAGAGAGACTTAAGGGCTTTTGTCGTGGGAAAGTCAAGCGGACCCGCTGTTTCGAGCGCCAGGCGCAAGTCTTTGTTCATATGCTTGAGGGAGAACTGAGGAGCATAATCGCGGGTAGCCAGCTTGGATTCCTTTAGGTCGGACAGGCCGGAGCGGCCAACATTCAAATGAAGAGCTGCAAAGAAAGTATCATCTGAGATGCCCTCGGCGCGGATCAGGGTAAGGCTCTCGCTTAACGCCTCGGCCATGACGGCAAGATTAAGGTTCATGGCCAGCTTGAGCGACGAGGCGGTGCCGAGAGGCCCGATATGGAGGATATGGGCGCTGAGCCGCCGCAACACCGGCGTCGCTTTTTCGACCGCCTCGGTCCTGCCGCCGAGATAAAAGATCGTCTTGCGGGCTTCCGCGGCCGGTTTGCTCCCCGTGAATGGCGCCTCCAGGAAGATGGCGCCCGTTGCCTCGACGCGCTGGGCGAAAAGCCGAGTCCAATGGGCTGAGATCGTGCTCGATTGCGCGACGAGCTGGCCCGGCTTGAGATGGGGCACGATGGTTTCGAGCACGCTTTCGACCGCGGGTGGATCGGCCACGACGATGATGATCATCTCGGCGTCCTGAATCGCGCGGGCCACGTCGCTCTCATAGAAGGGAAAGTCGCGTGGGGTGCGGTTCCAGGCGCGGACGGTGAGGCCGTCATCGGAGAGATTTTTGGCCCAGGCGCTGCCGATGATGCCCAGGCCGACAATAGTAACGCGTTGCATGAGATAACTTGCGCCACCGTGACTATTTGTCGAGGCGTCAAAGGATTTCAGCGCAAATCGGCCGGCAGCAGCAGCAGGTAGCTTTGGGCCACGAGAAGCGAGGTGAGAAAGAAGAAGGCGATTTCTTCCCACGGCAGGATGCCGCCAAGCTTTACGCCGGTGATCTGGTTTTCGTCGAAGAACCAGGTGCCGGCGCGGATGGCGGTGAGATCGGCGAGCGTGTAATAAACGCCGAAGGCCGCGGTCACGAGCGCCAGCAGCCCGGCGTGTTCCCAGAAGAGAGGCGTGGCAATGATCCACTGGAGATAGATTACAGGCAGGAACCAGGCGAGGTGAAGAGCATAGTTGACGCGCGGGCCCGATTTGCGCCGCAACCAGCGCAGTTGCGCGGCCACGATAAGCCACGGGATTACCGACGCGCCCAGGCAGATCGGGGTCCATCTGTTCAGGCCGGTTTCGATCCCGGTTTGCCAATCCGGAAGGAAGGCAAGAAGCGCCCGCACCGCCAGCATGACATTCGCGCTCTGGAGCAGAAAGAAGGCATATTCCTCGACGGGCAGGTAACCGATCCGGAAGCTGTATTTTTCCCGCGGAAATCCCCAGATGCCCCACTTCGCGGCGAGGTTATCCCACGGCGCGGTGAAAACCACAACGGCCAGAAGAACGAAGCCAGCCGCGGTCGCTTCCCCCGCAGCCAATGGAATGGCCAGATTAAATGCCCCCAGCACAATCAGCAGCGGCAGATTGAAGAGAAAATGGAAACGAAGGTAGGTCACGAGGCATCCTTCGGATTTTCTGATTAGTGAGGATTGGCCGGAGCCGCATTGGTCCCGACCGGTGGCGGAATCAGGCCGCCGGGCGCTGATGAAGGAGACTCCGATTTTCTGGTCGAAGGTGCCGGGCCCGACTGGGTCGGATAGGAATCATCGAGCGGGCTGTGGAACGGCTCGCTCTTGGGAGCGGCGGAGGGCGCATGATCAGCGTCCGATTTGAGGCTAGGCAATTGGCTGCCGATCACCTCTTGTAACGTCGTGCGGCTATTAGGATTGAACCAAAGGCTGATGCGCCGGGCGATGCCGTCCTCATCCTGATAGAAGTCGGGACGATAGACATAAGTTTCCTCGGCCTTCGCTTCCGGGGGCCGCTGGCTCCAATAAGTTGGCAGGCTCATTGTGATCCAATACTTCACCTTGCGCTTGTCGGCATTGGGATCGGCGGAAACGACGTCCAGCAATACCGGGCCGTTGGTACCGGTCATGGGCCGGATTGGGACGGGCGAAGGGAGGATCGAAATCGGCGTGGGCGTCGGTTGCAGGGCAAGCTCGTCCTGCAACGTGATTGGGGCGAAGATTCCGCCATTTTTCCCCAGACCGATAAAATCAGCGGGGTGGGGCCCGGGCCGGTCGATAGCCCGATAGGTGAAATAGGTGTGGCGCGATTCGGTCGAATCATCGAGGAGCTGGCGGGCGGTATTGGCATTGACGGCCATCTCCGGAGTAAGAGGGCCGGCAAACTGGGCCCGGGTGACGAACGTCCATTCATCGGCTTTCGCCCAGCGGTCGGTCGGCTGCTCGATGAAATCGCCATCGCGGTCGACGGCGGCGCTACGCCAGCCGATATGGGTCGATGTCGCCCGAATTTCAACAATCTCCGGCAGCCAATAAGGTCCCGGATACCACGACCAGACATGATCGCCGCCCCGCTTCCAGTAGCCGTAATGTTCGGTCACCCAGCTATGCGGCTCGTCGCCTTTCCAGTACCAGCCATACTCGGTGTAGATCCACTCGCCATGCGTGTAAGGAACGTAATGGTCGAGCGGCGTATAGGCCCAGGCATTGTTGATCTTTGACCAGGTTCCGTAAGGATTGAGTAGAACCAAGGTCGTGTCAAAATCGGTCTTGCCCCGGTCCGTGTAGGACGTCAGGCCGCCGCGCGCGGCGAAGCCGAGGGAGAGAAGCAGGCAGAGAAATAAGGCGAGGCGGGACAGGGAACGCAGCATGGGAAACGCAATCAGGAGCGCGGGACAAAACGGGCGTAGCACCGCGTCATTCCCTGCGCAAAACTTTCCGGCTCATAGCCGAAGGTTTCCGCCGCCGGCCGGGGATCGCCCGTATTGTCTTCCTCGGCCATCATGAGTTGCTCGCTGAAATGCAAATGCCGGGGGGCAAAAAAGTTGGCGGCGACGCTGCCCAGGAGAAAGGGCTGGCTCGGCACGTTGAAAAGAATCGTCGTCGTCCACCGGCAGGCCACGACGATTAGGATGGCCCAAAGCGCCGTGATGATCTCGGCAGCGGGGAGACAGAGCTTGCCGAGCAGAACGCCAGCTACAACCAGGCAGGGGATAAAGACAATCGAGAGCCAGAGAAGCTTGCGGATGATGAGCAGAAGAGGCACCTCTTCCGTTACGGTCGTTTTGCCGAAGAAGCCTGCGACCTGATCGATCATGTCGTGCCAGGCAAAGGAAGCCGGGCCGACCAGGTCGAAGCTCCGGCCAATGGCGGCTTCCTTGGCCGGCGCATGGGCGAAGCAGGCGGCGACTTCGCGGACGCTGACGGGCTGAATGAGCGCGCGGCCTCCGTTGAGGAGGGGGAGGGAATAAAGCTGGATGAAATCGGCGGGCCACGAAAGCGCGAGGTGAAAGAGGTTGAGGAGCCGGTCCCGTTCGTCGTAGCCGTAGATCAGGGAGGGTCGGAAAATGGTCCAGTCGAGGCCGCTCTGGCGGACCAACTCCTCGGCCTCCCACTTGGTCTGGTGATAGCGGGAACGGGCGTTGCGGCGGGTGCCGAGGGCGCTCATCTGGACCCAGCGGGTAACTCCCGCCTGCCGGGCGGCGGCGAGGACGTTGCGGGCGGCCTCGACATGCGCTTCCTCGAAGGTGACGGAGGGCGTCTCGGCGATAATGCCGATGAGATGGATGACCGCCTCCACGCCGACCAGGGCGGCCGGGAGAGTCTCCGGCTTGAGCGCGTTGCCGGCCACGAGCTGGACGCGGGGATTGTTGGCAAAGCGGACGGCGCCGGGGCTTTGGGGATTATGGACCAGGATGCGGACCCGGTATCCCAGGGCGAGAAGCTCTTCGACCACTTCCTGACCGACAAAACCGGTGCCGCCTGTGACAAGGATCATAACGGTGCTTTCCCTAAAAAGCCCATCGGGGCGATGGATACTTCGAGGTTAGGCATGGATTGAAGCCCAAAGCGAAATGTTTTGGATAACTTTTTACGAAATAATCCCCGTTTCATTTGACGGTACGGTGTCGAATCGTGCTAAATTACATTGATGGTGATTGGTTCTTTATTTCGGCGCAACCGCACAAAAGCGGCGATTTTGCTTGCGCTAGCCTCTCTCCTTCTGGCATTTCGCTGCAGCGCGGATGACCAGCTCAAGAAGAAGGATGGATCGATCATTCATGGAACCATCTTGAGCGTTTCGGACGGGCAGGTTTTGGTCAATAGCGTGACCCCAAACGGTGGCACCGTCCAATTGCCCTATTATTTAAGTGATATCCAATCGGTTACCATGGCGACACCGGATGCGGTAACGCAACTCAAGGACGCCAAGCCGGCCACGGTAATCGCCACCCTGACGCCGCTGTTGAAGCAATACAACGGCCTGCCGGCGGACTGGGTGATCGATGCCATGGTCCAGTTGGCCGAGGCTTACGTGGCTTCCAACCAGCCCGATCGCGCCACGGCCCTTTACCAGCAGATCAACCAGCTTTATCCCAATACACCCTACCAGATCGAGGCGGTGGCGGGCCTGGCCCAGATGAAGCTTAGCCAGGGAAGAACTGATGAAGCCCTGGCCGATGTGAAGCCCCTGGTCGACAAGGCGAACCAGGAACTTGCGCCTTCCTCCCAGGAAGGAGGCCTCTACGCGCGCGCCTTTTTGGTTTACGGCGAGGCATTGGAAGCGCAAAAGAAGAACAATGAAGCGCTGGAAGCCTACCTCACCGTGAAGACTATTTTTTATCAGAACTCCGCTCTGGAAGAGCAGGCCGAGCAACATGCCAAAACGTTGCGCGAGCAAAATCCGGGACTTGGCGTTGATTAGAGTCCCGAAACTTGAGTTTTTCTTTAACCTGAACCCACGACCCATATTTATGTCATTGATTCCCGCTAGCGCGTCCAAGGCCGCCCTTCTTGCCCTGGCCCTGATGGCCGCGTCCACTCTATTCAATCCCCTGCCGGCGCAGGATGCGAGCAGCACATCCACGCCGCCTGCGCCCGATGCGAACGGCACAACGCCGCCGGCGACGCAGAGTGGAACGACCACCGCGCAATTCCTCGCGCAGGGCGGTATCGTCATGTGGTTCCTGGGCGCCGCTTCGGTCTGCGTGGTCTGGTTCACGGCGGAAGGATTCGTCATCCTGCGCCCGAAAAAGCTGGCCCCTCCGGCCCTGATTGCCCGCCTGCGCGAGGCTTTCAGCGCGGGGAATTACCAGGAAGGCTGGAACATTTGCAAAACCAATCGCTGTTTCCTCAGCGCCGTGGTCGCCGCCGGTTTGGAACGGGTGGGACGCAACAAGGACGCGGTCGAATTCGCGGTGGAGCAGACCATCATCCGCGAGGCCAATGATCTGAAGACGAATACGACCTACCTCTCGGTCATCGGCGTGGTTTCACCCATGATCGGTCTGACTGGTACGGTGTTCGGCATGATCAACGCGTTCCACACCCTGGGGCAGAACGGTATCAGCAACCCGGCTGAGCTGGCGAAAAACATCGGCCAGGTGCTCGTAGCCACGGCTTCGGGTCTCGTCGTCGCGGTCCCGGCTTTTGTCTTTTTCTATGTCCTGCGAGCCCGGTCGCAACGGGCGATTCTCGCCGCTGAATCGGAAGTCTATCGGTTGCTGGAAGAAGTTCCCTATGAGCAGCTCTCCGGCGTGCGCATCGGCGAGAATTTCTCGACCGATACGGCGGGCAAGACTCGCGCCGCGCGCGGCGGGGTTTCGCAAAAAGTCTCCCGCAACGTCACCACGAATTGTCCCTCCTGCAACGCGCCGATCTCGGTGGGCGCCTCGCCCTGTCCCAATTGCGGGACGGTGCTCGAATGGGGCTAAACCAAAACCGCTTTTCCTCTCATGGCCTCGCAAACCGTCAAGCGTCAGCGCAAACGGAAGCGCGTTGACGAGGACGGCGACCCGGAATTCCAGGTCGCTCCCATGGTCGACGTGCTGTTGGTGCTCATGCTCTTCTTCATGAGCATCACCTCGACCGAATTGTTGAAAAAGGACCGGAACCTGACGTTGCCCGATGCGAAGAATGCGAAGCCGAACGAAAACAAACCGCATAATCACGAGATCATCGTGAACATTGCGTGGGACGGCATCAAGAGCGTGGCCCAATTTTCGATGGATGGTATGAATTTTGGCTCGCCGGACGACATGAAAGGCGCCCTCGCCAGTCGGATGAAGGCCGATCCGCGCGCTTATGTTGTCCTTCGCGCGGACCGCGATGTGCAGTATAGTAATGTGTCCGATCTGATGAACGCATGCGCCTCAGTTGGGATTGGGACGGTGACTTTCGCCGTGATCACGGGCGGAGCCACGGACAAAAAAAATCCCGCCGCAGGCGGAGCAGCTTCAAAATAAGGAATCGATTATGGCCAGCAGCGTAGGTGACGGTGAATTCGGGTTCCAGATCGCTCCGATGCTGGACATCCTTTTCGTGCTTCTTCTCTTTTTCATGGTTTCGGCCGGGGCGCAAAAACATGAGGCCTCGCTGACGACCCAGTTGCCCGGCCAGGGTCCGGCTGGAACAAGCCCAGTGCAGATCGGCATCGATGCTGACGGGCAGGTGACCTGGTACGACTCGCCCATCGATACCCCAATCGACCACAACCTGCCCCATTTGGTTTCCCAATTGCATGACATGATGGCTACCAATCCCAAACAGCCGGTCATCATCACGCCCACCCGGAGCACCCGGCACCAACGGGTCATTGATGTCCTAAACGCCTGTCACGTCGCGAAGGTGCAGAACCTGGCCTTTGGCTCTCCACAGGATTAATGATATGGCCGCGAAGAAACCCGCCAAACCCGATAAAGCCGCCAAGACGGAGAAGAAACCGGCAGGCGCCATGTCGGCTTCTGATCGTGTCTGGTATTGGAGGAACAAAATCTCGCGGTCGGGCTATTTTTTTGCGGCGTTACTTCTGCATCTCATCATTTTCGCGATGGTGGCCACCTGGGTGATCTGGAAGCCCTTCACACCGCCGGCGGATGATTTCACCAAGACCTTCCTGCCGCCGAGTGCGCCACCGCCACCACCGCCATCGGCTCAAGTCGCAGTGCAAATGCCAACGCATACGATCATCCCGCCCGCACCGGTCATTTCGACTTCGGCGCCCTCAGTCGACTTTTCGATTCCGCTGCCCGATTTCAGCCACAACGTGGTGCCGGACAACAATCCCCAGCGGATGACGCAGCGGGTCGCGGCCCCCAGCAACACCATTTCTGATTTGCGCCTGGCCAGCATCAAGGAGACCGAAAAGATGTGGGGCCGGACAACGGAGAATATCCTGGAATCGAACAGCGACCCGCGCAACGTCGTGGCCAAGTTCCCGGTTTATCTGGCCTCCTATGCGAATGGGGACTGGGGCTGCAACACCCGGATGGTAGATGGCAAGATCGATGCCGGGAGCCTGCCCAACCTCGTCGCCAAGATTAACGAATGGAGCCGCGGCAACATCAAGGGCGAGGTCGTGCCGGATCCGCTTGATATCGGCGGTCCCGACCTGATGGCCAAGCGGCCGCCTTTCATCTTCTTCACCGGGCACAAGGACTTCGTCCTGACCGACCAGGAGATCGATAACCTGCGCAATTATCTCCAGGTGGGCGGTTGCGTCTGGGGCGACAACGCGCTGGCCGGCCGTGGGTCGCGCTTCGACGTCGCTTTCCGGCGCGAGATGAAGCGGGTAATTCCGGATGCCGACAAGGACTTCGAGCCGTTGCCGATGACCGACGATATCTTCACCAAAAGCTGGTACAACATCACCAAGCAGCCGACCGGCATGAATTATTACCAAGAGCCGGTGGAGCACATCGATATCGATGGCAAACTGGCGGTCCTCTATACGCCGAACGATTACAGCGACATGTTCTTCATGCGCATTTTGCCGGGTGACAAGGAAATCTACGCTCCGGATGTCCCTCCGCCCCACACCCTCTTTACCGACCAGCAATTCAACTACGGCAATAAGGTCTTCTTCCGGAACTTCGAGCTCGACAGTTGCCTGGCGGTGCAGCAATTCGGCATGAACGTCATCGGGTACATGCTGGTGCGCTTTGATAAGGACCTGCTGCTTACGCCGTAAATCTGCCGGCGCCGCGTTATCCAAAAACAGCGCGGCAGATGATGACCGATGCGACGGGGCCGACGATGTCGGCAATCAGCCCGGCGGGAATGGCATGGCGTGTCTTGCGAATGCCGACCGAGCCGAAGTAAACTGCGATGACATAGAAGGTGGTTTCCGAGCAGCCGTAGAGTGTGCCGGCGGTCAGCGCGATCAGGCTGTCGGGGCCATTACTTTTGATGAGGTCGGTCAGGAGGGCCAGTGACGCGGTGCCGCTGAAGGGCCGGATCACGGCGAGGGGGACGAGATCAGGCGGAAAATGGAGAAGGTTGGTGATCGGGCTGAGCACCATCTTGATTAGGTCGAGTCCTCCTGCGGCCTTGAACATGCCGACGGCGACCAACATGCCGACGATGTAGGGCAGGATACGAAGGATGACCTGGAAGCCTTCCTTGCCACCTTCGACAAATTCCTCGTAGACGGGGATGCGGCGCAGAGCGGCGTAGAGCGGAAAAAAGAGGATGAGGCAGGGTATGGCCAGGATGGAGAGCCCGTCGATAAGCCGATGCGGATACGAATTGAGCGCCTGGTCGGGAGGGACTGGACGGTGGAGTAATTCGGGGAAGGCGGTGGAGAGCCAAAGAGCGATGAAGAGGCCCGCGAAGCCGGCAAGGATCCACCTTGCACCCGGAACCCACGGCAGCGTGGCATCGGTCTGCGCGGCGGCTTGTGCTATTTCCTTTCCGCTTTCCGTGGAGACCGTTTTAGCGGCGGAGGGTTGGACCGATGCATCGATTGGCGGCAGCCGATACCAAGGACTTTTTTCGAGCAGTTTGCAGGCGCCGATCGCCGCGGCGTGGGCGATGGCCGTGGCGGCGAGTGACGTGCCGATAATCGCAGTCGGATTTTTCCCGTGATAGAGCGTGAGCAAGCCGATAACGGTGACGGGAATCAAGGTGATCGAGCTGGTGTTGATGGCGAGCAGCATGCACATCGCGTTGGTGGCAACACCGGGGCGGCGATTGAGTGATTCGAGCTCGGCCATGGCGCGAAGGCCGAGCGGCGTGGCGGCATTGTTGAGGCCGAGGATGTTGGCGGCGACATTCAAAATGATCGCGCCCATGGCGGGGTGGTCGGGCGGGACCTCGGGAAAGAGCCAGATCATGATTGGCTTGAGGGCGAGCCCGAGCCGGTGAACGAGCCCGGCCTTGTCGGCCAGCCGCATCAGGCCGAGCCAGAGAGTCATGATGGCGATCAGGCCGAAAGCGACGGTGGTAACCGCGGTATTGCCGTAATCGATGGCGGCCTGGCCGACGGCGCCAATGTTGCCTTGGAAACCGCCGATGAGCACCGCCAGGGCAATCAATCCGAGCCAGATGAAATTCAGCATCGCCTAAGTTTTGCGTGGAACACGGTCATTGTTGAATAAAAAAAGGAAGAGGATCGCGCTGAGAATAAAAAGCAGGGTGGGAAGATTGATCAACCAGGCCTGGTCCGGCACGAAGGCATAGATACCAAGGCCGATGGGCAAAGCCAGGGCGCAGGCCCACGCCGGCCAGGGGAAGCGCGTGGTGCCGATCAAGCCCAGCGCGATGACATTGAGGATCAGGACATCATTGTAGCTGTTGCGGAAGGCGGGCAGGAAGAGGTCGGCGAGAAAGAACCAGGCCGCGATGCCGGCGAGGAGCGATTCGGGGCGGTGATGACGCGAAAGCCAGAGCCAGAGTACGAAGGGCATCGCCAGGGCAAGAAGAAGCGGCAGGGCGGGAAAGGAATCGAAACCGAACCAGCGGAGAAGCGCGAAGATCGAGGAGTCGGCATAGGGAATCTCAGCATACTTGCCCAAAATATCGGTGGGAATGTCTTCGATGACGGGTGGGTAAGCATGCGGGCCCGGGCGGGGATCGATCCCGTTCCGGTAGAGATTGGAATGAATCTGGATGGCGGAATAATAATCGGACCAGCAGGAGGAATTGATGAGCAGAGGCAGGCCGAAACCAAGCAGGAGCCCGGCGCCCATGCCGAGTAATTGCCCGCGACGATGCAGGACAAGAAAGGGCGCGAGCAGAAGAAAAGGGGGCCGGAGAGCAACGAGAACCCCGGCGAGAAGACCGGTCCAAAAGCTGTTGCCGTGCTTCGCAGCAAATGTCAGAGAGAGCCACGCAGCGAAGAGGAAGAGGAGAAGCACATAGGCCTGCCCGCGCTCGGCATGGAGCCGCCAGGCAGCAGTGTAGGTGAATCCGGTGATGAAGAGGACGAGGAGGAGACGTTGTTGTGGGGTGGCGCAAAGTCGAAGCCAGAGCCACATCGTGCCGAGCAGCAGAAGCCATTGGAGAAAAAGCCACGAGAATTGACCGATGCGATAGGGAAGCGCGGCCAGCGGCATGTGGAGCATGAGCAGCGCGGGCGTGGCGGTCGTTTTGCTGACGGGGAGCTGAGGATTGTTATAGACGTCGCAGAATTCGGGCGGCTCCGACTCCTGCCATTTGTAGTGGTAGGCATCGAGATGGTTTTCGAGGATGCGTTCGCCCGTGATGCGATTGCGCAGGTCAATGGAACCGCCCTGGACGGTGTTGATAAAATCGACGCCGAAGCTGATCCCCAGCGCCAGCCAGAGCAGGGGCATGAGCCAGCGCGCAAATTTGTTCATGCCCGCGAACGATATAAGTTCCTGACGCCAACAACAAGGTCGCCTTCTAGGAGAAGCTTGTGTTAGCTTTTGCCCCATCGCAGGCGAACCGACCGCCCATGATCTCCCCAACTCCCGTTCCTCTCGAGGCCCTGGTGGCCACGCCGGTGCTGGCGGGGCTCAGTCCGGAGGCGCTCAATCTGCTGATGAGCGAGGGTATCGTCCACGATTTCCGCGCCGACGAGGTGGTGGTGCGGGAAGGTGAATCGGGCCATTCCTTTTACATTTTGGTCGAGGGCGACGTGGAGGTAATCAAGAATCTGGAAAGTCCGCACTCGGTGACACTGGCCACTTTGCGGGCGCATAATTTTTTCGGCGAGATGTGCGTGATCGATCCAGTGCCGCGGGCGGCGACGGTTTACGCCATCACGCCGGTGCGGGCCATCGAGATCAAATCGGCCACGCTCCACCATCTCTTCAAAAGGATGCCGGACCAGTACGCCATCGTGCTGCTGAATATTTCCCGCGACCTGATCCGGCGGCTGCGCTCGATTGACGAAATCTACGCCGCGCGGGCGTCGTAATTATTTGCCGGGGGCAGGCCGCAATAGATGGTCAATTGTTTTGGCCTGTGAATGCCCGGAACCAGAATGCGCTCAATATCATTTATGATCCAGCCGGGGCCGGTGATGAAGGAAATGAAGCTGGGCCAGTCCGGCGCAGAGAACCGCTGTAGAAGAGCGAAGGCCTTGATGATTTGTTTTCCCATGGTGGATTGGGTTTCAGCGCATATTTGATTGGCCGAGGAACGAAGGTCGCCAACAAACTTGGCATAGGCGCAGATAACCGTGGGGGGAATAAACAAAGGATTATGGGGCAAGATTTCTGTGCATATTTACTATTTCTTGGTGAAAATATCTCCATTTATGTCTATATTTGGCAACATTAGGCCCTTCCATTTTTGAGATGACTGGCATGACCGATGAAAAAGACAGGCTGGAGGGTCTCTCCGGGAATAAAGAGTCCCTAGTTATCAAGCCTGCCATTGCTGCCGGGCTGGTTACGGTCATTGTCATTCTACTGGCCCTTCTGGCACAGGAATACCTCTGGAGGTACGCCTTGGAGCAGGAGGTCGATGATCGCTTTGCGGAGATGGACCGCAACGCCTTCCTGCTGGGCGCGCGGGTGCGCGGGCGGGCCAATGACATGTTTTTCCTCAAGCGCGTGGCCGAGGCGGCGCTGGTGCGCGATCCCCATTCACCAGTGGCAAGTGACAATTTTCGCACCGCAGTCACCACGATGTTGCTGGCCCGCAGCCAATATGACCGAATCCGGCTGCTCGATCTCTCCGGGCACGAAATGTTTCGTTATAACTGGAAAGAAGCCGATCAGCCGCTGGAAGAAGTTTCCGCGGACAAATTGCAGGACAAATCAACCCGACCCTTTTATCGGGAGACACTCAATTCGACGCCCGACACAGTGATTTTCTCCCCGCTCGATCTCGATATCGATTACAACCAGATCGTCACGCCCATCAAGCCGACGCTGCGGGTAAGCGGGCAGATCGTGGGGCCGGATGGCAAGGTCAAGGCGCTGTTGGTCTTGAATTACATGGGCGATCAGCTCTTGCGTGAAATCCAGATGAGCAAAGGGCAGTCGCGACAAATGATGTTGTTGAATGAGGACGGATATTGGCTGGCCGGCCCGGATGAAAGATCGGAGTGGGCTTTCATGTACCCGGAGCGGGCGAATGAGAGTCTTCGCGTTCAGGACCCCGGAATGTGGAGCAAGATCACGGCCGGTAAGGTTGGCTGGTTCGATCAGAACGGCAACCTTATTTGCTTCCAGGCGATTGATCCGGTAGGGACGCCAACCGATTATCCGCCATTGCGCATGCCGATCAAGGGCGCCAATGGCTTGCGCTGGATTTTGCTGACCAGGGTGCCGAATGCCGTGGTTTGGGACAATGTCCGCGAAATTGACCTGGGTATCTGGCTGACCTGCATCGCCGGTGTGCTGACACTGGCGCCGCTGACCTGGTTTGGTTTGAGTTCTATTTTGCGCCGCCGTCAGGCGATGGCCGAGCTGAGGCGGTTGACCTATGAGGCGCAGGCGGCGAACCGGGCCAAGAGCGAATTCCTTGCGGTGATGAGCCATGAAATCCGCACGCCGATGAACGGCGTGGTCGGCATGACCAGCATTCTGAGCGATACGAAACTCGACGAATTGCAGCATGATTGCGTGAACACGATCAATACCAGCGGCGAGTCGCTGCTGGCGGTGATCAACGACATTCTTGATTTCTCCAAGATTGAATCAGGCCGGATGCAGATGGAAAACCGGGCGTTCGATCTGCGGCAGGTGGTGGAGGAGGCGCTCGATCTTTTTGCCGCGCAAATCCGGGTCAGGCGTCTCGAAGCGGTTTATCTCATCGACCAGGAGATCCCCGGGCACCTGATAGGTGACAGCACAAGGCTGCGGCAGGTTCTCGTCAACCTGATCGGCAATGCGATCAAGTTCACGGCCAGGGGGGAAATTGCGATCAACGTCAAATGTCTGGGCAAAGACGAGAACGGCTATCGCCTTCAGTTCTCCGTCAGGGACACGGGTATCGGCATTCCAAAGGAAAGCCTGCAAAAATTGTTCCAAGCCTTTCAGCAGGTCGATGCCTCGACGACGCGGCGTTACGGCGGAACGGGCCTGGGCCTGGTCATCAGCAAGAGGCTTGCGGAATTCATGGGTGGGACGATGTGGGTGGAGAGCCGGCCGGGAGCCGGGTCGACCTTCTTTTTTACCGTGGTATTGAAGGCTTCGCCGGAACCCGTGGCTAAGGACACAACCTTGGAGCCGGGCCTGCTGAATGGCCACACGGCGTTGATTGTGGATGACAATGAGACCAACCTGAACATTCTCGACATCCAGTTGAAGATCTGGGGCATGCAGCCCACGGCAGTTTCGAGCGGCCGGGAAGCGCTGGAAAAACTGAACGGACAGAGTTTTGATGTGGGGCTGATCGATTTGCAGATGCCGGAAATGGACGGGATCATGCTGGCCCGGGAGATTCACGTGCGGAAAGCAGTGCCGCTGGTGCTTCTTTCGTCCTCCGGGGAGGCCCTCACCGGCGGAGACGCAATGCAATTCCAATTTCAGATTCCCAAGCCAATCAAGCATTCGCATCTCCTGAACGCTTTGTTGAAAATCACCGGCACGGAACGCCGGCTGCCTCCGGTTGTCATCGAGAAGAAATTCGACGATACCCTGGGCCGGCGAAATCCGCTGCGCATTCTGCTGGCTGAGGATAATGGGGTGAATCAGAAGGTGGGACTGCTCATGCTCTCGCGGTTCGGCTACAGTGCCAGCCTGGCGGCCAATGGCCAACTGGTGCTCGATGCCATCGAGAAGGCCACCTTTGACCTGGTCCTGATGGATATCCAAATGCCGGACCTGAACGGCATCGAGGCGGCGCGCATCCTGCGCGAAAGGCTGGGTTCGCGCTGCCCGACGATCATCGCGCTGACGGCGGAGGCGCTGGAAGGAGATCGCGAAAGATTTCTTGGGCTGGGGTTCGACGGTTATCTGAGCAAGCCGCTTCAGGCTAAGGCACTGCAGGAGGTTCTGGAAGCAGTGAAGCCGCTGGAGGAAGAGTCGGAGCTAGCTCCTTGAACGAGGGAGGGCTTCCTGGCTAAAAAAATGGAGAGATTTTAAGCCGGGCGGGGTTTACTCTTTACGCAGGGCGCATGGCGCGTCCTGCGGCAACCTGTAACCAGACTATATCTTCATGAGCAAAACCAACCTCTGTTTTACCCTTATCTTCGGTCTTATCCTGCTGGGCTTCACGTCGGCGGCGCACGCCGCTTTACCCGCGCCGGTACAGGCAGTCCTGACGCCTTATGTCAAAATTCACGACGCGCTGGCGAAGGATTCGCTGGATGGGATTTCCGCGGCGGCGACCGATGTGGAGAAGGCGCTCGCGAACGACAAAATATTTCCCGCGGAAATGCAGACGGAGGCGCGGCAGCTCGCCAAGGCCCAGGATCTGGTCACAGCCCGCTCCGCTTTCAAGAACCTGAGCGAGGCCTTGATCAAGGCGCTGGCCGACAACAAGATCAAGCCCGACCCCTACGTTGAGGCCTATTGCCCGATGGTGGACGCCCATTGGCTGCAAACGGGCACGACGGTATCCAATCCCTACAGTTCGGAAATGGCCCATTGCGGTTCCATCGTGACCGCGGAAGCGACGCCTTCTTCTCAGAATTGATGCCCGCTTATGCGCGGCTGCTGCGGTTAATCGCAGCTTGAAAGCGGCGATTCCTGGAGGAATAATCACCATATGTTCACGCGCGGCCGAATGATCCTAGGTGCGATCATGATTGTGCTGGCGTCGGGCTTTTTCGGCTCCATGGCCTGGTGCGCGCCGATTTCGAATGCCGCCTCCGATGTCAACTGCTGCGGCATGACTTGCAAGTGTCATCCCGATAAATTGGGCCACAGCTCATGCCAGGTTGCCCAGGCCCCGACGGGAGATAAAAGCACTCCGGCCCGCAATGCGCAGGCCCCGGCCACGCGCAGTCTGATTCCGCTTTTTATCGTAACGCCGGTGGTCATTCCCAACGGATTTACTACCGCGACCTTTTCTCGTCGCGACTTCAATTCGTCCTCGCCACCGGGACGAAGTTCGCCGCAGGCTGTTTTGCGGCTCTGGCTCATTTAAGTCCGACTCCATTCGTGTTCGTTCCCCGCTCGGAAGACCGGGGTGATGCGTTCAAACGTTTTTGGAGGTCGGATCATGTCAATCATTCAACAATTTGAAAACCTGGCCGGAAATTCACCGGTCAATCGCCGTCGGGCATTGCTGGGCATTTCGGTGCTCGCACTGGCGGCCTGCTCGCGCACCAATCAGCAACCCACCGCGACCGCGGATAGCAACATTGCTTATTACACCTGCCCGATGCACACGTTCGTGCAGTCGCAGGACCCGAAGGGGAAATGCCCGGTTTGCGGAATGGATCTCGTCCCAGTGATGAAATCGACCGCCGCTGCGGAAACGAAGTCCCCGGCTCCGGCGGTGGCGGCGGCCGCACCGCCCATCGCTCCGGTCGACACCACCGGAGGCACGGTCAACATCGCGCCGGAACGGCTCCAGGAAATCGGCGCGACCACGGAAGTGGTGGCGCGTCGTGATCTGACGAGGCAATTGCGCGCACCGGCCCGGGCGGAAATCGATGAATCGGCCCTGCGCGACATCAACGTCAAAGCCGGGGCCGGTTATATCGAAAAACTCTACGCCAATTATGAGGGGATGTCGGTGCGCAAGGGGCAGCCGCTGATGCGGGTGCTGTGCGAGGGCTGGCTGCAGACGCAGATTGACTACATCAAATCGTACCGGGCCTGGAAACGGACACCGCTCATGTCGCCGAACAACAGCATCGCGCTCGACAATCAGCTTGAGCTGATGCGCGCGCGCATCCGGGTCTGGGACCTGTCGGAGGATCAGATCCACGATCTCGAAAAATTCGCGATCAGCACGAACGAGATTGATCTGCGCACCGGGCACGGCCTCTCGGGCAGCTTCAACGTCGTCGCGCCATTCGACGGTTATGTACGGACCAAAAAGGCCATCGAGGGGATGCGCTTCGAGCCAGGACAGTCGCTGCTGGAGCTGGCGGATCACAGCCACATCTGGATCGTGGCCGAGTTCCCGGAGAGCCAGGCGCCCTATGTCAATGTCGGGCAGAAAATGACGGTGACGTTTCCTTCCATGCCGGGTGAAAAGATCGACGGCGAGATCAACTTTCTCGATCCCCATGTCGATGAAGACCAGCGCCGCATCCGGGCGCGGATCGTGATTGAAGACCGGAAGCGCGAATTTCATCCCGGACTGTTCGCCGAGGTTACGGGAGAAACGCCGTTGGGACGCCGGTTGAGCATTTCCACAGGTGCGGTGGTTCCAACGGGTGACAAGTACATCGTGTTCGTCGATCATGGCGGGGGGAAACTCGAGCCGCGGGAGGTCGAACTGGGCGTTCATTCCGGCGATTATGATGAGGTGCTCTCGGGCCTGAACGAGGGCGAACGGGTGATTTCTAGCGCCAACTTCCTGATCGATGCCGAGAGCCGGATCCAGGGCGTGCTGAAAACATGGGGAACGCGGCAATGAAAGAGCACGACTTCTATGAGTCACCGCCCGGACTGATTGAAAAAATCACCGGTTGGAGCGGACGCAATTCCTTTCTCATCGCCTTGCTGGTCCTGGCGGCCGTCGGTGGGGGTATCTACGCGCTGGCGCATGTGGCGCTCGATGCCGTACCCGATCTTTCCGACGCGCAGGTGATCGTTTACACGACCTGGGAGGGACGCAGTCCGGCGCTGGTCGAGGACCAGATCACCTATCCGATCACGAGCCGCTTTCTCGGGGCGCCGAAGGTAAAGGCGGTGCGGGGCCTGTCGATGATGGGACGATCATTCGTCTATGTGATCTTCGAGGATGGTACCGACATTTATTGGGCGCGGTCGCGCGTGCTCGAATATCTCAACGCGGCGCGCAATTCACTCCCGCCCGACGTCTCGCCGGCCCTGGGGCCGGATGCGACCGGCGTTGGCTGGGTTTATCAATACGCCCTCGTCGACTCGTCCGGCCGCAACAACCTGGCGCAATTGCGCAGCCTGCAGGACTGGACGCTCAAATACGCGCTGGGCTCGGTCAAAGGCGTGGCTGAAGTGGCGAGCATCGGCGGTTTCGTGAAGCAATATCAGGTCAACGTCGATCCCAACAAGCTGATCAGCTACGGCGTCAGTCTGGGCGACGTGGTTGATGCAGTGCGCAAGAGCAATATGGAAGTGGGTGGAAAATCATTCGAGGTTTCCACGGCGGAATATTACATCCGGGGCGAGGGCTACATCCGGTCGCTCGACGACATCCGGCATATTGTGCTCAAGGCTTCCACCACGGGAACGCCGATAACGGTTGACCAGATCGGGACGGTCGAACTCGGGCCCGACCTGCGGGAGGGCGTTGCCGAATTCAACGGGGAGGGGGAAGCGGTCGGGGGCATTGTCGTCATGCGGTTCGGCGAGAATGCGCTTTCGGTGATCGAGCGGGTGAAGGAAAAAATCGCGCAGATCGAGCCGGCGTTGCCGGCGGGTGTCAAGATCGTGCCGGTTTACGACCGGTCCAAACTGATCCTGCGTTCCATCGACACGCTCCGGTCGAAACTGATCGAGGAAAGCCTGATCGTCAGTTTCGTCTGCATTGTTTTTCTCTGGCATTTTCGCAGTGCGCTGGTGGCCATCATCATGCTGCCGACGGCCATCATCCTGGCGTTTATCCCGTTTGTGGCGATGCATCTTACCGCGAACATCATGTCGCTCGGCGGTATCGCCATCGCGATTGGGGCGATGGTCGACGCGGCGATCATCATGATCGAGAATGCACACAAGGAACTGGAGCGCGAACATCACGCGCTGGGCCGCGAGTTGATCAATCGCGAGCGGGTCGAGGCGATCCTGCGGGCGGCGCAAAAGATGGGACGGCCCCTATTCTTTTCGCTTCTGGTTATCACGGTGTCCTTTATCCCGGTCTTCACGCTGGAGGGGCAGGCGGGACGGCTCTTTCAACCGCTGGCTTTTACCAAGACGTTCGCGATGTTCTTCGCGGCGCTGCTTTCGGTGACGCTGGTGCCCGTGCTGATGGTGGCGTTGATCCGGGGAAGGATCACGCCGGAGGCGCGTAATCCGATCAATCGTGTCCTGATCGCGCTTTATCAGCCTGTGGTCGATTGGGTTTTGCGCTGGAGGTGGCTGGTTCTGGGTATTTCCATCGTGCTCCTGGCCCTGACGATCATTCCGATCACGGGTCTGGGCAGCGAGTTCATGCCGCCGTTGAACGAGGGCGATTTTCTCTTCATGCCGACGGCGCCCGACGGCATGGCGATCCGGGAGGCGTCGCGGATTCTGCATGATCAGAATGTCCATCTGCGGGAGATACCGGAATTCGAGACGATTTTTGGCAAGGCGGGCCAGGCCGAGACGGCGACCGACCCGGGACCGCTTTCAATGTTTGAAACGACGATCCAGGTAAAGCCGCCGTCCGAATGGCGGCCCGGTATGACCTGGGAAGGGCTCCAGACCGAAATCCTGAAGCATGCGCGAACACCCGGCATGGCCGACGTGATCTGGATGCCGATCCAGACGCGAACCGAAATGCTGACAACGGGTTTTCGTTCGAACCTGGGACTGCGGGTTTACGGGCCAAGCATTCACGATATCGCCGAGGCTGGGCGCGAGATCGAGCAGGCGCTGAAGGATTTTCCCGATACCCGCAGCGTTTTCGCCGAGCGGTCGGAGGGTGGCCGCTACCTCGACATCCGGCCTAATCGGGAAGTCATCGCGCGTTACGGGCTGACGGTGGACGATATCAATCAGGTGGTGGAGACGGCCATCGGTGGAAACACCATTGGGTACACGGTAGAGGGGCGCGAGCGTTATCCGATTAGCGTACGATTGGCGCGGGATTTTCGCGATAATCTTCCGGCCATTCGGCAGATTCCGGTGGCGGTTCCTGGCGGGGCCCAAGTGCCATTATCGGAATTGGCCGCGATTGAATTTTCAAGCGGCCCGCCCGAGGTGCGCAGTGAGAACGGCCAGCTCGTGAGCTATGTCTCGGTCGATACGACGGCGAGCGATTTCGGCGGGTATGTCAAAAAAGCGGGCGAACGGTTGCGCGACACGGTCCATCCGCCGCAGGGCGTTTATTGGGAATGGGCCGGCTCATTCGAGCAACTGCAGCAGGTCGAGGAGCGGCTGATGCTCATCATTCCCTTCACGCTTCTCATCATCATCCTGCTCCTCTACCTGAACACGCGCTCGCTGGTGCGGACGGGCATCGTGCTTTTGGCCGTGCCCTTTTCCCTGGTGGGCGCGTTCTGGCTGCTTTACCTCTGCGGTTACCAGTTCAGCGTGGCCGTGGCGGTCGGGCTCATCGCCCTGGCCGGCATCGACGCCGAAACGGGCGTGGTGATGCTGATCTATCTCGACCAGGCCTATGACGAACGCGCGGCGCGTGGCGCGATGAATCATCTGGGCGATCTCGTTGAAGCGGTGAAGGAAGGCGCGGTGCAGCGCATTCGGCCCAAAATGATGACGATGGCGGCGATTCTCTTCGGCCTGTTGCCGATCATGTGGAGCAACGGTTCCGGCTCCGAGGTGATGAAGCGGATCGCGGCGCCGATGATCGGCGGCGTGGTGACCTCGGCGATCCTGGGGCTGCTGATTTATCCGGTGCTCTACGTCCTCTGGCGCGGATGCCGCTTGCCATGTCCCTTATCCGATAATCCTTTGCTTTTTAAGCCGCTTAATGCCCCCAATTAAAGGGGTAAGGCTGAATCCGAGGCCAATTGCCGGCTAACTCTACGGAGAGAGGGCTGAAATCTAACTTCAAGGAGCTCATTTACGGCTTGGAAATTAAACACTATTGAGTCTATGGACATAATATGTATTATGCCTTGCAAGCCCAATAATTATTATGTTCTCACGGAAATCCCAATACGCCATTCGCGCCCTCTTGTGTTTGGCTCGTCATCAGGAGGAGGGGACGGCTTGGTTGGGAACTCATTACATCGCCTCTGAAACGGGCATTCCCAAGAAATGGCTCGCAAATATCTTCTTGGAATTGAGGAGCGCTGGGGTGGTTAAAAGTAAGAAGGGCGCGCATGGCGGGTATTTTCTCCCAGAACGGCCGGAAGACCTGAGCCTGGCGCGGATCCTCGAGGTAACCGAGGGGGCAAAGGCCAATGCGCTCCGATCCGATGGTGAAAAATCCCCCGTGGGTATCGAAGGCATTATGGATCACATCGGTCCCGTCATTGGTAAATTGCAGGCCGCCAATGGCCGCATTCTCGACAAGACGACCCTGGGTCATTTGTTACAGAACCGTCAAAAATAGTGTTGCTCAGTTCATTGCCTAAAAGAGGCTCCATTTTATTTGTCCAGTCCCGAGGTAGATTTAAAAACCTATTGAACCTATGGATAAACTATGCTTAAGCTCTTAAGCCATTGTAATGCCAACGGAAGCAGTGAATTTCTTGAACCTTAACCCATATTTGCCAATAACCGCTCCTCTGGGGAGCGGCAATGGCCGGTTTTGGCCAAAAATATTGGCAGGACTGTTGGGTATGGGCATTTCCGGCTCCCTTCTGGGGCAAAGTTCCGACCCGGCCACGGTTTCGCGGGCGCACGACTTGGACAACCAACCGCCCGATGTCGTGGCAAAGGCCACCCAACCTCACGCTGGTACGGCAACCCCCCCTCGTTTTTTTGTCCGGCAATACCATGTCAAGGGAGGGGCACATCTGCTGCCGCAGGTCGATATCGAAGCAGCTGTCTATCCCTATCTGGGGCCTTATCGGACAGCGGCGGATGTGGAACAGGCGCGGGCGGCATTGGAAAAGGCATATCGCGACAAAGGCTTCCAGACCGTGATCGTTGAGATACCCGCCCAGCAGGTGAAGAACGGGGTGATCTTTTTGCAGGTGGTTCCCAATGCCGTGGGCCGTTTACGGGTGAACGGGTCACGTTACTTTTCGCTGGAGGAGATCAAGCGGGAGGCGCCGTCGTTACAGGAAGGGAAGGTGCCCAATTTTAACGATGTAACACGGGATCTGGAAACCCTGAACCAGCTTTCGGATCGGAGGGTGACTCCGTCTCTGAGTTCCGGCCGCATGCCGGGAACGGTTGACGTCGATCTGAACGTAAAGGATTCGTCGCCGCTGCACGGGAGCCTGGAGGTGAACAATCGTTACAGTGCCGATACGACTCCACTGCGGCTGAACGGTTCTGTGAGTTACGATAATCTCTGGCAGCTCGGCCATTCCATCGGCGCGAGTTTTCAGATTGCGCCCGAGAACCCCGCGGACGTGAAGGTCTTTTCGGGTTACTACCTCGCTCATATGCCCAACATGAATGGCCTGAGCCTGATGTTGCAGGGGACAAAGCAGGACAGCAATGTCTCGACGCTCGGCGGCATCGGCGTGGCTGGCCGGGGTGATACGGTTGGGCTACGGGCGATTTTTTCACTGCCTCCGCAAAGAGATTTCTATCACTCGATCAGCCTGGGATTCGACTACAAGCATTACGACCAGGATGTGCAGATTGCCGGGACGGATACGATAACGCCGATCACCTACTATCCGCTGAGTGCGGCCTACAGCGGAACGTGGGTGGGCAACGGTTACGAGACCGATCTGAATGCCGCAGCCAATCTCCATTTGCGCGGGATGGGGAGCAGCGAAGCCGAGTTTGATGAAAATCGTCACGGTGCGGACGGCAGTTTCATTTATTTCCGTGGCGATTTATCGCACACGCGTGATCTGCCGGAAGGCTTTCAGGCCTTTGGCAAAGTGCAGGGGCAGGCCGCCGACCAACCCTTGGTTAACAGCGAGCAATTCAGCGGGGGCGGTTTGGATTCCGTGCGCGGTTATCTGGAATCGGAGGCGCTGGGCGACAACGCGCTGCTCGGGTCAACTGAGCTCCGCACGCCTTCGCTCGGATGGTTTGGCAAAGGAGTGGACGAGTGGCGTCTTTATGTTTTCAGCGAGGGGGGCGTGTTGACCGTCAACGCGCCGCTGGCGGAACAGAAATCGAAATTCACGCTGGCCAGCGTCGGTGCGGGTACGCGGATCAAGTTATGGAATCACGTCAACGGGTCATTCGACGCAGGCGTTCCCCTCCTCACGGGAGTGCAGACCCAGCCCTACGACGTTCTCCTTACCTTCCGGGTATGGGCGGAATTTTAATTCAGGATGAAACGAGCCATGAACAATCTTCCCAAACATCTGCTGATCGGCCTCGTGGCTTATCTGGCATTTTCGACGGCAAGCCCGGCATGGTGGAACAGCGATTGGACACTCCGCAAAAAAATCACGCTCGATGCCAGTTCGGCGGGAGGCGCGATCAATGATCCGATCGGCACGACGCCGGTTTTGATCCGGCTCCATGACGGCGATTTCCAATTCGCCGCAGCCAGGGATGACGGGAGCGACCTTCGTTTCGTCGCCGATGACGATAGGACGCCGCTTACCTATCACATTGAGAAATACGATGCGCTCCTTGGTGAGGCCTTCGTCTGGGTCCGGGTGCCTGACTTGAAGCCGGGAGCTACGACCAGCATCTGGCTCTATTATGGGCAAACCGGTGACAAGCCCGCACCGGGAGGCGCTGAGGCCAAGGGCACCTATGACGCAGATACGGTCCTGGTCTACCATTTTTCGGCGAGCGGAAAACCGGCGCATGATTTTAGTGAATCGGGCAATGACTCCCAAAATGCCGGGGCAGTGACAGACGGTTCGCTGATTGGTCCCGGACTGCGGCTCGATGGTGCGACTCCTCTCGCCATTCCCGCCTCGTCCTCATTGGCTTGGAGCGAGAGTTCCACCTTGACGTGGTCGGCGTGGATCAAGCCTGTCGCCTTGCAACCGAACTCGGTGATTTTCAGCCGCAGGGATGCAGGCAGGGATTTTCTCATCGGTCTGGATAATGGAGTTCCCTTTGTCGAGGTGAATGGGACGCGCAGTTCAGCGGGAGCGCCGCTGGCCGCGAATAGTTGGCATCACCTGGCCGTGGTCGCGTTCAGCGCGCAGGTGACGCTTTATCTGGATGGGGTTGCTTACGCGACATTGGGCGTTGGGCTTCCGGTACTCAACAGCGCTTCGTTGCTGGGCGGCGATTCGCCCGATGCGACGGGCAGTGTTGGTTTCAGCGGCGAACTGGATGAACTCGAAATTTCCAAAATTGCAAGGCCGGTCGGTTTCATCAAATGGGCGGCGCTTTCCCAGGGCGAAAATTCGGCACGGTTGCTGACGATGGGGCAGGATGAACAGGCGTCATCCGGCTGGTTCAGTGGGGCTTTCGGCCTCTTCGCGGTGATTGTCAAATCGGTCACGGTCGATGGCTGGGTGGTGATCGGGGTGTTGGGAATTATGTCGGCCATCAGTTGGTTCGTGATGGTCACCAAGTTTTTCTATATCAATGGCGTCAGTCGCGCGAATCGGGAATTTCTCCAGGAATGGCAGCACGTCGCCTCCGACTTGACCGTTCTTGATCATACCGACGCCGATGCGGTGCAATCGCTGGGCGGAAGAGTTGGCGCTACCAGCCAGAGACGGATGAACAACGCTCCGCTCTACCGGATTTATCATATCGGCGCCGCGGAAATCGGGCATCGCGTGAGGGGAGCGAACGGCTCCGCAATACTTTCAGCACAGTCGATCCAGGCCATTCGAGCGAGTCTCGATAGCGGTTTTGTGCGTGAGAATCAGACGCTCAATTCCGGTCTCGTTTTCCTGACCATTTCCATCGCGGGCGGGCCTTTCCTGGGGCTGCTTGGGACAGTGATCGGGGTCATGATCACGTTCGCGGCGATCGCCTCGACCGGCGAAGTGAATATTAGTGCCATCGCGCCGGGCCTGGCCGCCGCTCTCATTGCCACGGTAGCAGGCCTCATTGTCGCGATTCCCGCTCTGCTCGGTTACAACTACCTGATTTCGCGTCTGAAGACGGTGTCGAGCGATATGCAGATCTTCATCGATGAGTTCGTGACCAAGATGGCCGAGTTCTACAGCTCGACCGCCTCGGCGGAAACATCGGTTGAGATACAAGCCCTGGCGGATCAATTCATCCCCAGATTGATCCAGGTTTTGCTGGAGCAAAACGACCGCGTATCAAGAGGCGATCAAGCCGTTCCGGTTCATCACTAAGGAAACCGCCATGTCCATCCGCACCGATACCGAAGGGAAAGCCTACGACGACATCAACGTCACGCCGATGGTCGATCTCTATCTCGTGCTGCTGCTCATCTTCATCATCAT
This sequence comes from Methylacidiphilales bacterium, assembly GCA_021272165.1. Lineage (GTDB taxonomy): Bacteria > Verrucomicrobiota > Verrucomicrobiia > Methylacidiphilales > UBA1321 > JABDGH01. The sequence continues at coordinate 18,385 of JAJSLK010000053.1, read as the reverse complement.
GACGACGGCGGGATTGCAGGGACTCAAGGTGAACCTGCCGAAGGAGAGCGCCGCGACGAGCCAGGCCAAGAAAAAAATCCAGGCGATCACCGTCGCCGATGACGGGAAAATCTGCCTGAACACGGTTCCGGTGAGCCTGACGGAACTGGAACAGCGCCTGACGCAACAAAAGGCCGAGACGCCCGATTTCCCCGTCGTGGTGCGCGGTGATCGCGCGGCCCAGTACCAGGGGATCATGGATGTGCTCAACGTCTGCGCGAAGCTCGGTATCTCCCAGGTCGCCCTCGCCACCAAACCGCTTAAGGGACAATAGCCGATGAAGGCCTGCGACAACGAAGGACCGGGATTCTTTCAGCGTTACCGCATCGTGATCGGTGTTGGTATCGCCGTCTCGATCTTGGCCGTTTTTGCGGTTGCGGTCTTCTTCGCTTTTTCCACCCATTCCACCAAGCCGCGCCAGTTGCAGGAGATTGTGGTCCATCTGGAACCGCCTCCTCCTTTGCCTCCTCCGCCTTCCCAGCCGACGCCTCCACCCGAGCAAAAAATGGTGGAGCAGCCGCCGGTCAAACCCAACGAGCAGAAACCCAGGGACGAACCGAAGCCTCTCGACAAACCGCCGGGCCCCCCCGGTCCGGTGGCCAGTGGTCCTCCTTCCGATTTTGGTTTGGCTGGTGGAGGCGGTGGGGGCGGAGGATATGGTGGAAGTGATGGCGGCAGCCGCTGGGGCTGGTATGCCGCGCAGGTCCAGAATGCCATTGGTGAGGCGTTGCGTCGCAACGATAAAACGCGCGAAGCCAGGTTGCATCTCAAGGTGATGGTTTGGGCTGACAGCAGTGGCCGCATTACACAAGCGAAGCTGGGGGGCGCCTCCGGCGATCCGTCGGTTGATGAAGTTCTCAAGAACCAGGTTTTGACCGGGCTCACGTTGCCTGAGCCGCCGCCCTCCGACATGCCTATGCCCATCGTCCTGGGCATTAACGCGCAGCGACCCCAATGAATTTTTGTTCGATGATCACAGCTTTCCTTTCATTCCTTCAATTGGCATTCGTTCGATGGCGTCTGTCATGGTCTGCTCTTATGCTTGCCGTCGCGCTGACGCTTCCGCTGCGCGCGCAGCAAAGCGCCATGCCCGATCCGTCGGCCGATCTGCCGCTGCCGGCCCCGACGCCAATTTCACTGGCGGAGGTGGACCAGATGGTGTCGAACCTGTCGCCTCGCGCGGAAGCCTCCGGATTACGCGATACCGGCAATGGTGAGACGACGTCCTCGGTGCAGTCATCTGAGGCGGCTCCTTCCTCTTCCGGGACAACCTTTTCCTCATCGCCGTCGCCCAATGCGATGGTGAACCTGGTCAACCTGCTGGTCAGCCAGCATGTCATTACCAAGGATGCTGGTGATCGTTTAATCACGCAGGCACAGCAGGAAGCTGACTCGGCCCGTGCTCAACAAGTATCGACGCAGGCTGCGGCCGAGCGTGCCCTGGCCGCTCAAACCGCACCCACTCCGACGCCAGCTCCAGCGGCTCCAGCGGCTCCAGCCGATGATGACGTGCAGGTCAACTATGTCCCTGATGTGGTCAAAAACCAGATTCGGGATGAGGTCGCCCAGGATGTATTGAAGCAGACCAAGGATGAGGATTTTGCGGCCAAGGAAGATATTCCCGATTGGGTGAAGCGCTTCCGCGTGACCGGAGATATTCGGGTTCGCTACGAGGGGGATTTTTATCCCTCCGGCAACGCCGTTGGCAGCTTCACCAATTTCAACGCCATCAACACCGGTTCCGGATTCGTCCTCGGTTCCGGGAATGTACCGCAATATAACGTCGACCAGGACCGCAACCGTTTCCGGTTGCGCGCGCGAATCGGCGCGGAGATTGATCTGACCCACGGTTTTACCCTGGGGATGCGACTGGGTACCGGGGCTGATAATTCCCCGGTCACGGAAAATCAGACCCTTGGCGCTGCCAATTCCGGGCAGGGCGGCAACTTCAGCAAGTACGCGGTCTGGCTCGATCGAGCTTTTCTCAGATATGAAATGACCAGCCAGCCCAATCTGGGCGCGTCCTTTACCGTCGGCCGTTTCGATAATCCGTTTTTCCACACCAGCATGATCTGGTCGGACGACCTGGCCTTCGACGGCGCGGTGGTCCAGGCGCATTACAAAATCAACGACAGCGTAACGCCGTTTTTCGTTGCGGGTGGTTTTCCTGTCTTCAATACGGACCTCAATTTCTCCACGGACCAGGCGGCCAAGTTCACCAGCGAGGACAAGTATCTGTTAGCGGCTCAGGCTGGAACCAATTGGACGATCAACAAGGATTTCAGCGCAAAAGGAGCAGTGGCCTATTATTACTTTGAGAATATCCAGGGTCGGGTTTCCGATCCCATTCCGATTGGTTCCACCGCCGATGTGGGCGATACGGACGACAGCCGGCCCTCGTTCGCCCAAAACGGAAATACCTACATCGCCCTGCGCGATTTCACCGATCCCGCGCCGCCCGCCGGTTCGGAGATTCAATATTACGGACTGGCCACGCCTTTCCACGAACTGGCCTTGACCGGGCAGCTCGACTACAGCGCGTTCGATCCCTTTCACATGTGGCTGACCGGCGAGTTTGTTGACAACCTTGCCTTCGACCGCAACGCCATCATCAATGGCGGTCCGGCCAGCGATCCGGGGCCGGCCAACAACTTCAATGGCGGTGATCCCACGGATTTTGCCGGGGGCAATCTCGGATGGATTGTGAAACTTAATCTCGGGAAGGTTGCCCTGCAGGAGTTGTGGGATTGGAATGTGGCCCTGAGTTATCGCTACGTTGAATCGGACGCCACGGTCGACGGTTTCACCGATTCCGATTTTGGCGGCAGCCTGGCCGGGACCAATCTCAAGGGCTACACCCTCGGCGGCAATCTGGCCCTCTCTCCCCAAGTCTGGCTGGGTTTGCGCTGGATGAGCGCGGATGCCGTGGCCGGGCCTACTTACAAGAACGATCTCATTCAGTTCGACATCAACGCCAAGTTCTAAACGCCTATGCACTCCAAATTTATTTCTCTTCTTTCCGTCGTGGTCGGAGCGAGCCTGTTCATGGGAACGCTCCGGGCTGACGATCAGTCGGCCACGACCGAAAGCCGTCTACGTGACGCCTTGCGCAACACCATGGGCCAGTTGCGCGATGCCCAGAACCAACTGGTGACTCTTCAGGCCGCCCAGGCCCGAAGCGATAAGGACACCGCCGACCTGAAAGCCAAGGTTGACGCCTTTAATGCGCAAATCACCACGCTGACGAAACAAAGCGCCGATGACAAAGCGACTTCAGATAAATCAATCGCTGATCTAAACGCCCAGGTCACCGACCAGGCAGGACAGATCGCCCGGCTCAATCAATCGCTTGCCGAATGGAAGAATGCCTACAACCAGGTGACCCAGCTTGCGGCTGCCCGGGAAGATGCTCGCGCTAAACTTGCTCTCCAAGTCGTCCTGCTTCAGCGAACTGTCGATGATCGCGAAGCCAAGAATCTGGAACTTTACAAGACAGGTAGTGAGATCCTCACACGCTATGAAAAATTCGGCCTCGGTGAGGCAATCGAGGCCAGGGAGCCTTTCGTTGGTCTCAGTCGTGTGAAATTGGAAACTCTTGTTCAAGGTTATAAGGACAAGCTTCTCGATCAGACCATTACGCCGGGGCAACCGCCAGTCATATCCTCGTCATCGGCGACAGTAACGGCTGCGGCTTCCGTCAAAACGCCGCTTGCCGCCACTCCACCGGGGCGAACCGAGCCATGAAAAGGAAGCGTTCATTATCGGATATCAGGCGCCTGCCGTTCATGGCCGGAGTGTTGGCTCTGGCCATGAGCTTGACTGTCCATGCCGCCAATCGACTGACCGGTCTTGGCATGAACACCACATCACATGGAAGCACGTCAAACACCACGACCTCGCAAACTTCGACAGCGGCAACCGCCGCCACCAATCAGTCCGAGCAGACCTCGGTTCTGGCTCGGAACGCGGAAGCTGCCTTGCAAAATTCGCTCAAGGCGTTGCAGGCCCAACAGGCCGCGCAAAGTGCGGCGCGTGCGTCCGCACTTAATATTACCAGCTCGGTACCCAATGGACTTGCCACAGGTGGATTGGTGCCAGACTCAGGCCTTGCCCGTACCGGTGTCGCGAACCCGGTAACGACATGGGTCAACGCCAAGACGCCGACACAATCCGTCAGCAATGGGCAGACTACCGTGACCGTTACCCAGACCGCACAACAGGCCCTGCTTAACTGGCAGACGTTCAATATCGGAAAAAACACCACGCTCGACTTCGACCAGAGCGCGGGAGGGGCCGATGTGGCTCAATGGGTCGCTATTAACAAAGTCGCCGCATCAATTGCGCCCTCGCAAATCCTCGGCTCCATTCAGGCGCCGGGGCAGGTCTATGTTATCAACCAGAACGGCATTATTTTCGACGGATCATCCCAGGTCAACGTGGGTGCGCTGGTCGCTTCCTCGTTGCCGATCAATGATAATCTGATCGCGCGTGGACTTCTCAACAATCCAGACCTGCAATTTCTCTTTTCCCAGTCAAACATCGCGGCCGGCACGCAAGGGCCCACGCCGGCCTTCACTCCGGCGCCTGCACCGACCTCCGGCACGGTGGCCAAAGTGGATTCGGCAGGAAACCTGAGCCTGGTTTCCGCTTCAGGTCACGACGGTGATGTCATGGTTGAGGCCGGGGCGCAACTGACCAGTCCGGCCAGTTCGACCAATGTCGGCGGAAAAATCGCCCTGGTCGGGCCGAACGTCACTAACGCGGGCACGATTTCCACCCCAGATGGCCAGACGATCCTGGCGGCGGGGCTTCAGGTTGGTTTCCAGGAGCACGACACGAATGACCCCACCCTGCGCGGACTCGATGTCTATGTCGGCGCGGTTGATTCTTCCAGCGGCGTCGCAACCAACGTCGGCTTAATCGGGACCCTGACTTCCTCAGGCCAGATCGAACCGACTCCAGGCGCCGACGTCACAATAACCGGCAAGCAAGTCAACCAGCTCGGATTGATCGACCTCTCCACCTCGGTGAGCCTAAACAGCCGGGTCGACCTGCTGGCCGATTACAATACAGAGTCATTTTTCAACGGAAAATCCGGCTTCAACGGCACGACGGGCTTTTACCCCACCGCCTCGGGCCCCGTGACGCTGGGCCCGGGCAGTGCCACTGAACTGACATGCGATTCCTCTACGACCGATACGGTGGTCGGATCGGAACTCGCCCTCTCCTCACTGGTGGACATTCAGGGCTCGTCAATCGAGATGGGGACAGATTCACTCTTGCTCGCCCCCAGCGCCTCTGTCCCGTCGAATGCCAGCCAGCCCGTGGTGAACCTGACCGGCGCAACGCTCAGCTCGGGGGTCACGCTGAACGCCGGCCAGTGGGCTCTGCTTTACGGTCAGGAATCGTTTTACAACAGCAGCGGGTCGATTTCACTGGATGATGGCGCGACCATCGACGTATCGGGTTCCGAGAATGTCGCCGCGTCGGTGGCCGAGAACATCGTCGCCGCGCAATTGCTCAGCAGCGAGCTGGCAAACTCGCCGCTGCAGCAGAACGGTCCGCTGGAAGGCCAGACAATTTACGTGAATCTGCTCGATGTCGGTGTTTACGACGGCACGGCCTGGATCGGCACGCCATTGGCCAATGTGTCGGGTTATGTCAATCTGGTGCAGCACAACGTGGGTGAACTGACCACCAACGGCGGCACGGTCAGCCTCAACGCTGGTACCTCGGTGAATTTGAACGCCGGGTCGACCGTCAATGTTTCGGGTGGCTGGATCAATTATCAGGGTGGAGTGGTCCAGACCACCAAGGTCGCCGCCGATGGAAAAGTCTACGATATTTCTGCCGCAACGCCCAACCGTGTCTATGATGGAATTTATACCGGTTACACGGCCACTTCCGCGAAGTGGGGCATCAGCCAGAGCTACGCCAATTCCCTTCTGCAAGATTCACAATATCAGGCGGGCTACCTCCAGGGAGGCAACGGCGGTTCTCTTTCCATTACCGCCCCCACCATGACCCTTAACGGCAACTTCTACGGCAATACGGTTGCTGGAACCTATCAACGTACACTGGCCAGCGTCTACGATGCGTCATCATCGGCCTATGCCAATTCCTCGTTCCTGCCGACGATACTATCTACCCTCGCCGTGCCGGCCTCCAGCAGCCTAAAGCTGAATTTCGTGGGGGAAACATTGCTCAATGGCGCCTATTCCAATTATTCGCCCGGCCCGGCCGACATTGTTTTCCAGTCCGCTGGCGGACCCCAGGTGACAGATCCCTTTGCGGCCTCAGGCTATACGGAGCTCGACCTCTCTTCCGACCTTGTCAATGCCGACGGGTTCGGAAACCTGACGATCGTCAACAGCAACGGCAATTTCTATGTTCCAGCGGACGTGATGCTGGCAGCAGCTCCGGGCGGCTCGATTTCGTTTGAGGGAGCCAATATTAGGATCGACGGCAGTCTCAGCGCGCCCGGCGGCACGCTCGCATTCATCGCCGACGATTATTCGCCCTATGCCATTGACAGTCCGGGGGCGGGGGTTACTCCGCCTCCAGATCCCACCCGTGGCTCCTTCACCTTGGGCGCCGGCGCCTCGCTGAGTGTGGCCGGCCTTGTTGTCGACGATTTCTCCACCACGTCGTCGGACGAAACGATTCCCCTGGCGACAAATGGCGGAACTCTCTCAATCAAAGCGTTCAACGCCGATTTCGCCAAAGGAAGTTTGCTCGATGTTTCCGGCGGCCTTCTGGTCAACGAAGCCGGCGCGATCAGCTACGGAAATGGCGGAAGTCTCTCCATCCTGGCGGGGCAGGATCCAAACATTGCCGGCCTGGTCGGCGGACAGTTGACGCTGGATGCAACGCTCAAGGGCTATTCCGGTGCTACTGGCAGCTCGCTCACCGTGCTCGCACCGTTGGTCCAGATTGGAAATAGTGCCGCCGGCGTGGCGACGATTGATCCGGACCATACGCTGCTGCTCGATCCTGTTTTTTTTAACCAGGGTGGTTTCTCGAGCTTCACGATCGAGGGCCTGGGCGAAGTTGCTCCCAATCAGTCGAACACCACTGATTTTCTTCCGGCGATCTCCATCTCCAGTGGCGTCACGATTGATCCCGTGGTCTCCAAGTGGGTCGCCACGGTCGAGGGAAACAATGTGTCGCTGACGCCCACCCTCTTCCCGCTGGCCTCCGAGCGCACTCCGGCCAATCTTAGTTTCGACGCCGTTGGCGTAACCAGCGCCAGCGGCCTTGAAGTCCGCGGCGATTTTGTTCTCGGCGCGAATGCTGAAATCGAAACCGATCCGACGGGGAAGATCTCCATCGCGGGAACAACGGTCGACTTGCTCGGCGACATCCTTGCGCCCGGAGGCGCCATCATCATCGCAGGGGCGAAGGATTCGACCACCCAGCTTTTTTTCGACACCCTCGATCCCCTGGTGACGGTCGAAATCGGATCGGATAGCACGCTCTCGACCGCCGGCGTCGTCGAACTGACAGCCAATGCTTACGGCTACACTACCGGTTCAGTTTTGGCGGGAGGTACCATTAGCGTTACCGGCAACATCCTCGCGGAAAAAGGAGCAGTGATCGATGTTTCGGGTGCGAGTGGCATTCTCGATGTCTCGCCGACACAAGTGGGCTCAAACAGCACGGGGCCTTCCTCTCCAGCCCTGATCGCAACGCGGGTCGACAGCAGCGGCGGCTCAATCACATTGACTGGTGGACAGGAACTGGTCAGTGACGCGACACTCCTCGGTGGGGCTGGCGGCCCGTCGGCGCAGGGCGGTAGCCTGACCATTTCGTCCGGGCTTTTCGCTACAGGACTGACCACTTCGACACCGCTCGATGCCACGCTCGATATAACCCAGAGCCTCCTCGCGTATTCCTCTTTCGGCATCGGCAATATCGTATCCGTAAACGGAACCACGGCCGGCCTTGGCTATTTTGCCGCCGACAGTTTTAACACCAGCGGCCTGGATGCGTTGACCCTTGCCGGAACCGTCCAGTTTTCCGGGCCAGTGACGATCAACGCCAACCGCAGCCTGGCCGTAGGTAACAGTGGCATCATTTACTCTGATGCCGCAGTCAATCTCATTGCGCCTTATGTGGAGCTGGGTCAGGCTTTCCAGGGGCCGTTGACTATCCAACAGCAGGAACTGCCCGTTTTCACCGATGCTTCAGGCAATCCCATCGCCATCAATCCGACCTACGGCGGCGGTAGCATCACGGTCAACGCCGGCAGCCTTATCGATGTAGGAAATCTTTCCCTCCAAAATATTGGCAACCTCAACCTGGTTTCCACCAACGGCGATATCCGGGGCGACGGTACACTGGACGTTGCCGGCAATATTTCACTGACCGCGGGACAGATTTATCCGACGACAGAGACTACTTTCACCATCGCTGCTTACGATCATAATGGCATCGCTGGGTCCGTGACCATCAACGGATCGGGTAATCGAGAGCTTCCTCTCTCTGCTGGCGGCACATTGAATATATTTGCCACCGATATTACCCAAGGTGGAGTGTTGCGTGCGCCCATTGGCACGATCAATCTTGGCAGTGGCGTGACCGGTGCAAGTCCTGTCGATCCGCTGACCGGCCAATCCTTCGATCCGACCCAAAATCTGACTTTGCCTTCGGGCAGCATCACGTCGGTTTCGGCTGTCGATCCTGTGAGCGGACAGGATTTAACCATCCCCTACGGGACTATTCTTAATGGCGTCTCGTGGATCGATCCGGCTGGCAATGATATTACCACCACTGGTAACGGCGCGAATGCCGTGCCCGACAAGACAATCAATGTCTCGGCTGCCAATGTCACCGACCAATCGGGAGCGACCATCGACATTAGCGGTGGAGGCGATCTCTATGCTTATCGCTTTGTCTCCGGCACGGGTGGTACCAATGATATTCTCGCATTGACGACAAGTTATGCGGTGATACCGGGCTATTCCGCCAGTTACGCGCCCTACTACTCATCATCGGATTACGCCAATTCCACGCTCGGAGTGGGAAGTCAGGTCTATCTCAGTGCGAGCAGTGGTTTGCCCGCGGGAGTTTATACCCTGTTGCCAGCCCGCTATGCTCTTCTTCCGGGCGCCTCCCTGATCACGCCAACCAGCACCACTCCTCCTGTCGCAACGACGGTTCAACCCGATGGATCGACTGTCGTTTCGGGCTATATCTTCAATGGTCTGGATAAAACACAAACCAGTTCACCGTTATTGACCTCATTTGAGGTTGCTTCTCAGTCGGTCGTCAAATCGCGTGCCGAATACGATAGCTATTCCGCCAATACCTTTTTGGGTCAGAACGCGGTGGCACAGGGGATTTCGGTCCGTCTGCCGATTGATGCAGGCCGGTTGGTGCTGGCCGCCACCAGCACCATGACGCTTCAGGGTACGGTCTCATCAGAGACACCGAAAGGCGGACTTGGCAGCCAGGTTGATCTTGCCAGCCCAGATGACATCCTCATCTCGGGACCCAATACCGATTTGAGCGGCGTGAGCTCGGGTACGCTCGTACTCGACTCGTCTGACCTCAGTGCTTTTGGTGCCGACAGCCTGCTGATTGGCGGTTACCGCACTTCCACGACGGAAGGAACAGCCGTTACCGTTACCACGAATAATGTGACGGTCGATAACTCCGGCGCTGCCTTGACCGGCCCGGATGTCATTTTGACCTCTAATAAGACATTGACTCTGGACCCCGATGCCGAGGTTGAACAGTCCGGGTCTCTCTCAAGTTCGGCCGAAACGCTCATCCTGGGAAACTCGAGTTTTGCGGGCAGTGGTGATGGAGTGCTCTTGCGAGTCAGCAGCGACGCCTCGGCGCAAGTCGGTCGTGTGGGCGTGGACAGCTCGACGGGGCCTTCGCTTAAGATCGGAGCCGGTGCAACGATGACAGGCACGAGCCTGACTCTCGATTCGACTTCCGCGACCGTGCTGGATCCGACCGCGAATTTGAGCGGGGGCACGGTTTCGATTGATAGCGGTCAGATCAATCTCGTGCTGGACAACAGTCAACCGGCGGCGGGGCTCGTCCTTTCCAGCTCGGCGCTGGCCACGCTACAGGCGTCGGCGCAGGCCTTGTCTCTGCTCAGTTATTCCTCCATCGACATCTATGGCAGTGGGGAAATCGGTGGCGTGGCGAATAATTCCGGCGATTACCCGATCCAAAGCTTCGCGTTGCATGCCGGCGAAATCACGGGCGAGAACGGCGGCACGGTGACGATCAACGCAGATCAAGTGACGCTTGATGACAGCGGCGGTGGAATTTCGTCGGACGTTGCCCCGGCGCCGGCCGGTGGGCTGGTGGTCAACGCCGGCATCATTCAGCTCGGCGGTGGCACGGGCGTGAACACGCTGAACCTCGACGGTTATGCCGCGGTGCAACTGAATGCGTCAAAAGGCGTCATTCTTGCGGCCACTGGCGCTACCTCCGTTCAGGACGCTTCGGGTAACCCGGTCAATGTCAAGGGCATCGCTACTCTCGAGATGGCGGGGAATCTCTCCATCACGACGCCGTTGATCGTCGGCGCGACCGGATCGGACGAGACAATCAAGACGACCGGCTCCATCACCGTGGCATCATCCGGTTCGACGGCGACCGTGACGGGCGGACTTGGCGGAACTCTGGATCTGACAGGGTCGAGCGTGACGGTCAACAGCAACATTGTCCTGCCCAGTGGCGATATCAGCATTGAGGCAAATGGCCCGGGCGGAAACGTCGTTGTGGGCGGAAGGCTCGACACCGGTGGCGTCGCCCAGTCTTTCAACGACGTGACCGAATATACCTCGGGCGGTCAGATCAGCTTGGCTTCCGACAGAGGTTCGGTGATCCTGAATTCGGCCGGGACGATCACCGTGGCTGCAAATGCGGGCGGTGGCGACGCCGGCAGCCTGGCGATCAGCGCGCCGGATGGGATTTTTGTCCACAACGGAAGCCTGCTTGGGCAGGGTGGGACCGGTGGGGAGGGAGGCGCTTTCTCCGTCGATGTAGGGAGTATTCCCGGTGGCAGTGTGCAGACGCTCGATTCCCCGCTTGATAGCGGTGGCTTTACTCAGTCGATTTCGATTCGCGACCGGACCGATGCCAATGTCTTGGTCGATGGAACCGTCAAGGCTGCCAGCTATACTCTCTCTGTCGATCAGGGTTCAATTACGGTCACCGGAACAATCGACGCTTCCGATGTGGCCGCGACCGACGCGGCGGGAAACCCGATTAAGGTGGGAGGGACGATCGATCTCGATGCTTCGGGAAGCGTCACATTGACGTCGGGTTCAGAGCTGACGGTGGAGGGGCAGAATTTCAGCAACGCGGGTAAAGGAGGCTCTATTACGCTAGAGGCCGGCGCTTACACCAGCGCCACTGCGGGCCAGTGGGTCCAGAATGGCACCGGTTACTACGACACCGCCACGGCTGCGGTTGACATCAATGGCGGCACGATCAATCTCGGGGTCAATGCCATTTCGGCCTACGCCGTCGCCAACAACATTTCGGAAGCGGATGCCATCGCCCACTTTCAATTCCTGGGCGATTTGAGCGGCACGCTCCAGATCGAGGCACCGCGTACCACCGATAATACCAGTGTGCAGGTAGGCAGCATGCTGGGCAGCATCAAGGGTGCATCGAGCATCACCGTGGTGGGCAACGAAGTTTACCTGCCAGCCGACGGCGTCATCGACACCACTTTGTCGCAAATCATGAGCGACGGGAACACGTTCCTCGGCATGGCTGGAACAACGACGGCGGGCTATACTGCGATGTACAATGCCGTGTTTGGCAATCTCGATCCTTCCAGCAAGGCGGTGGCGAATATTGAAACGGGCGTTGAAATCGACAATCCCAGCGGCGACCTGACGCTGGAGAACGACTGGGACCTTTCCACGTTCCGCTTCGGGCCGAATGGTACGCCCGGCGTGTTGACCCTGCGAGCGGCGGGCAACTTGATTTTCGACGGCAGCCTCAGTGACGGTTTTACCATCACCGACCAGATGTACGACGCAACGCTGATGACGGCGAACACGGCGCTGCCGGCGAATTTGCAGTCGTGGTCATACAACCTCGTGGCTGGCGCCGATCTCAGCGCGGCCGATTTCGACCGCGTCCTGCCGGACAACGAGACCTACGATCCGGCGACCGGGCTGGCCGTTCCCGGAGCGGCCGGAGGATCGGTGGAACTCGGGGTCTTCGTTTCAAGCCTCAACGGTTCTGTCAGCACCACGGACGGCCAGGCCGCGGAGCCGCTGGACGGCGATTACCAGGTCATCCGCACCGGCACGGGGAACATCGACATCGCAACATCGGGCGACGTGCTGTTGCAAAACCAGTTCGCCACGATCTACACCGCCGGCGTTCAGGCGCCGGACATTGCCAATTTCGATACGCCGGTCCTTTCACAGTCGGGCCTCACCACGCTTTACCCGGCACAATACAGTATGGCCGGCGGCAACGTAACGATCTCGGCCCACGGCAACATCGCGCACGTCACGCTTAATAACAACACCGGCACCGTCGTCATCGATTCGCAAAAAGAACTGCCCAACAACTGGCTCTATCGTCGCGGCTACGTCGTCCAGTCCACCGACCCGACCGCCGGGACGGGCGTTCCCGGCGACTTCGGAACCATTAAAAACGGCGACATCGGCTCGACGACTTGGTGGGTCGATTTCAGCAATTTCTTCGAGGGGGTGGGCGCGCTGGGCGGCGGCGACGTCACCCTCAATGCCGGCCATGACATAAGCGACGTCGATGCCGTCGCGCCGACCAATGCGCGTGTGCCGTACGAAAACGCGGAGGGCAACCTTGTGGCGGCTGACCAGACGATCGTAGAGCTTGGCGGCGGTAATGTTGTGGTGTCGGCTGGCAACGACATCAATGCCGGCGTCTACTACGTGGAGCGCGGGCAGGGGACGCTGGAGGCCGGAAACGGCATCATCACGAATTACACGCGCTCGCCCTCCACCGGTGCGTTGACCTCCAAGGATGTCATCGACGACTCCAATTCGTGGCTGCCGACCACGTTGTTTTTGGGCGAAGGCAGCTTCGACGTCACCGCGCAGAACGACTTGCTGCTCGGCCCGGTTTCCAATCCGTTCCTCCTTCCGCAGGGGGTGAATAACACCTACTGGGACAAGAGCTACTTCTCGACTTACGCTACCACCGATGCGGTCGATGTCGCGTCGCTGACCGGCACGGTCACACTCCGGACGGAGGCCTCGCCCGACACCGGCATTGCCACGCCGCTCCTACAGGTGTGGCTCCAGGATGTTGACCAAATGGGATCCGGCAGCAGCGCGACCGTCGCCAACTATCAACCTTGGGTCAAGACCACCGAAACGTCGATCGTCCCATTCCTAACCCTCGATGCCCTGCAGCCCTCCACGTTGGAAGCGACCGCCTTTTCCGGTGATATTGACCTCGTGGGTAACCTCACCCTGTCCCCTTCGCCCACCGGCAACATTTCCCTCCTGGCCGCCGGTTCCCTCAATGGCCTGCAGCCGGATGGCACCTCCGTCGTTAACGACGACACGACCTGGAGTTCTTCCACCATCAACTTGTCCGACGCCGATCCTGCCGCCATCCCGGGGATTTATTCCCCTTATGCCTACGAGAACGAGGTGGGAACCAATCCGGCTGCCGCCAAGACGACGGGTGGGCAGATCCGCATTAACGGCGTCAACACGTCGGTCAGCCTAAATTTCTCCTTTATCAACAGCCTCTTCGCCGAATCGGGATCGACTGAGGGCACCTACGGTGTGCTCCAGACCAAGCAGGAACTGCATGCCTCGATCGACAACTTGCCGCTCCATGCGAACGATCTTGTGCCTGTTCGCCTCTACGCCTCCGACGGCGACATCTCAGGCATCACACTTTTCGCGGGGAAGCAGACGCGCGTGATCGCGGGGCAGGACATCACCGATATCTCGCTCTACATCCAGAACGATACTGCCGACTCCATTAGCATCGTGGCCGCAGGCCGCGACATTCTGCCGTATGATGCCAACGCGCCACTGCTCATCGATGCGCAGGCGGCCGGAAATATCCTTGATTTCGGGCAGGGCCCTCTGGCCGGCGACATCCAGATTAGCGGCCCCGGCACGCTGGAAGTCCTCGCCGGACGCAACCTCAACCTCGGCGACGGCTCCCATAATTCCGACGGGACTGGCGTCGGCATCAGCAGCATCGGAAATGACAGCAATCCCGTGCTGCCCTTTGCCGGCGCCGACATTGTCGCCGCGGCGGGCCTCGACTCGTCGGCCGGGTTCGATGCCAGTCAGCTCAACTTCGCCAACGCCAGCCACCTCGGATTCATCGACCTCTTTCTCGACCCGGCCACCGGCGGAGTCGAGGCGGAGCGGTATCTGCCCGATCTCGGCTCGCTTCTTGATCTGCCGACAGGAGACAGTGACGCGCAAATCTGGGACGCCTTCAACCAGTTGCCTACCGAGAAGCAGGACCTCCTCGCCCTCGATATCTTTTACCTCGTGCTGCGGGACGCGGGGCGTGACCACAATGATCCCTCCAGCCCCGGCGCGGGAAATTACAACGCCGGTTACGCGGCCATCAAGGCGCTCTTTCCCGGAAGTGCGGCGGGCGCGTCCTGGCCGGGTGAAGGCGACCTTTCCCTTACCTCGCGGGAAATCAAGACGACCAACGGCGGCAACATCAGCCTTCTCGTGCCCGGCGGGCAGCTCAATGTCGGGTTGAACGTCTCCGGCGTCCAGCCCCTTGACCAGGGTATCCTGACCGAGGACGGTGGCGATATTTCCATTTTCGCCAGCGGCAGCGTGAACGTTGGCACTTCGCGCATTTTTACCCTCAACGGTGGAAACGAGATCATTTGGTCCACCACCGGCGACATCGACGCGGGCGCCTCCTCCAAGACGGTACAATCGGCGCCACCCACCCGCGTGCTCGTTGACCCGCAAAGCGGCGCGGTCGAGACCGACCTGTCCGGCCTCGCTACCGGCGGTGGCATTGGCGTGCTTGAAACCGTTGCCGGCGCACCACCCTCCGATGTCGACCTGATTGCGCCCAATGGTACCGTCAACGCCGGCGACGCCGGCATCCGCGCCTCCGGCAACCTCAACATCTCCGCTGTGCAGGTGCTCAATGCAGGGAATATCCAGGTGGGCGGCAAATCTACCGGTGTTCCCACAGTCGTTGCCCCCAACGTGGCTGGATTAACGGCGGCATCAAGCGCCATGGGTTCAACCACAAGTGCCGCGGATCAGGCAGCCCAGGCTGCCCGTAATCAAGCCGCCCAGGAAAACCAGCCTGACGATGGGCCCTCCATTATTACAGTGGTTGTTCTTGGGTATGGTGGGAATTCGGAGAATTCCGACAATCCGTCCTTTTAGATGGATGGCGCCCGGTTTTGGGAATGAAAAAGAAACAAAAAATCCTATTTTTAATAATTTGTAAGTTGTTCAAGTGTAATAAAATAAAAACGGATTTGGCGATCAACGATCATTAATGTATTTAATTCCTATTGACTTAGTAGTGTATTGTCGCTAAATCCAACTTGATCGTTGAATAGCAAAAAACCAACAAAATAATCCAACCAACAACTGAATATGAAACTTATCAAACTAACCTCCGCAGTGGCGGCTTTGGCCTTCACTGCCATCTTGGGCGCCTCCTCCTCCGCCCACGCTCAGGCTAACGAGGGTGACTTGATCCTCGGCTTCGAGAGTACAAGCAGCACGAACGTCTACGAAGTGGATCTCGGTTCCGCCTCGCAGTTCATCAATCCGAGCTCGTCGCCCTTAACCTTCAACCTATCGACTTCGGACCTGTCCTCGACGCAGTATGGGTTTGGCTCCAGCTGGGCCACCAGTTCGGCCGTGCAGTGGGGTGTGATTGGGGGCACTGGTAGTCCCAGCGGTATCGGCGGTGTTGCGGCCAATACGCTGTTCACCTCGTGGAACACATTTTCTTCAGCTCCACTCGCGCGCACTGCCGGTAATCAGGGGACCAATCAATCTGAAATCGATAACCTATATAACGGTTTTAATACCGATGGAGCCGCGACGCCGGGAAACACGGGCGCTCTTCAGACGGACGAGCTTGCGAGCACCTCCCCGGATGGCTTCGCTTACCATGAAAAGAATGATCCGAACTTCAACTTTGGAGCTTCGTTCCTGCACTCCCAGCTCGACTACAATTCGGATGGAACGACCTCCGCGCCGGATAGCGCGACGCTTGACCTTTACGAGTTGACGCCGACCAGCAGTGGCACTGCGCCCGGCACCCTCCTCGGCGAGTTCACGTTGGGCAGTAATGGTGTGCTGACGTTCACAGAGGCGGCCGCTCCCGAGCCCTCGTCTTGGTCGCTGATCGGCCTGGGTGGGTTGGTGCTGGCCTTGATCGTACGCCGCCGGGCGACCTTGGTCCCCTAAGGATCGAGCAGATTAATTTACGGGGAAGGGGGTTTGTACTCTTCCCTGTATCCGACACTAAAAACAAACCAATAAAAAAAAGAAAAAATGAAAGCAATTAAACATCTTGTAATAACAAGTTCTCTTGCCCTTGGCCTTGCCGGGTCGGCCTTGGCCAACACCACGGTCATCGTCCACATTGTGGGTGCTCCGGCTTTCCGCCAACCCGTCAATGATGCGATCGAGACAATAGTCGAGGGTTTTGCCGGCGCGGGCCTTACCGCGTCCAGTGCGCCGAACCCACTCCCCGCAGTCGGCAACCGGACGACCAACAGCACCATCGAGGGTGCCAAGGCGAACCAGTGGCTGATTCCCAACTTTCAGTCGGGCATCGACCTGGAAATTAACGCCTCGTATACCGGATCCACTGCCGGCGTCGAATCGGTGGCCTCTCAGGTGAGGTCCCAGAAGTTCATTGCGGACGGAACGGGTACGGTTGCCTCGCCTCTAGGGGGAGAGTCGGCGAGCACAGTCGTCAACCCCGACGTCAACTGGATCGCGAACTCAGACACCTTCCAGGACTCGACGCTCTTCACCGGAACCCAGACGTTCTATGGAGCTGCCCGTAGCGGCTCTCCGTTCACCTATACCTTCCAGACTTTGACCGCCGACTTGGGCAACAGCCCGGGAGGGGTCGAGGTTTATCACTGGGTGGCGAGCCCGAACGCGCCGAGCGACTTCACGAACATCACCACCGCGCAGGCTAAGCTGCTCTACACGAAGGGAAGCCTGCCACTGGCGTTCTTCACCGGTAACAGCGCTGACGAAAGCACAACCGTCTACGCGCTCTCCCGCGATCCCGGCTCGGGCGCGCGGACGATCGCCTTGGCGGAAATCGGCGTTCAGCCGGCGGGCACGAACTCGCCAATCAACAGCTATGTGCCGACAATAACGAGTGGTTCCGGTGTGATCGATGGTGAAGGCAGTTACGTAGGCGGAACGATCACGGCGATTGCTCAGGCTCCCGCTGGTCAGATCCCCAGCACGGGCATCTATGAGGCTGCGGGTGACACGGGCTACGCGAGCTTCGGCACCACGACGAACGGCGGCTCAACCGCCGACTCAGCCACGAGCAGTAATAACTACGGCCTGCTTCAGGCGGTTACGGCGACGCCTCCGTCTGGCGCGATCTTCGTCACCTACCTCGACAACGACGACACCAACGAGGCTCTGGCGGCGGGTAATTCCTACGCCGGCGCGAGCGCGAAGCTCCTGACCTACAACGGCGTGGCGGCCGGTACCACAGACGGAGCTGATGATCACGCGGTGGCAGAAGGCGAGTACACCTTCTGGAGCTACGAGAGCTTCCTCGCCCCGTCGGGTCAGTCCTCGACCTCGCAGGCTTTCGAGACCCAGCTCGAGGCGGCATTCCCGCAGTTCTCGACGCTCCCGTTCAATGACCTGAACGTGTCCCGCACGACGGATGGTGGTCCGCTCAGTCCGAACTACTAATGTAAGCCGTTTGTTAGCCTAGCCGCTGCCATTCAGCGGCGGGGAGAACCAGAACCAGTGCGGGTGAAAACGCTCGTGCTGGTTTCTTTTTGAATAAACGACACAACCGTAGCTGGAGTTTTATCGGTGAGAAAAGTGAACTCGAGAAGCCAACCATAGCACAAATGGTTCAACCAAGCTGACGTAATGCCAGCTTTTGCCCGTAAAACAGATCCAGGAACAGCTTCTTGGTATCCCGGCGGCTGAGCTGAGTGGAGCGGCGCCCGGCTGCCAACCCAGAAAGGCTGCAACTGTGACTAGATAGTGTAGTCACGAGATGAAAAGCATGATAATAATAAGGAATGCTTCCCGCACATCGACGACACGATATCACGGATAAGGTTTGGGCTTTATTAGAACCGCATTTACCAGGGCGAGAAGGAGTCTGGGGCGGACAG
>JAJSLK010000079.1 GCA_021272165.1 Methylacidiphilales bacterium | reverse complement strand
ATCCACCGCACCGTTGAACAGCTCAGTCACGTTCAACAGCACGGAAACCTCCACCTCCACCCCCCAATTTTTATGGGTGCCGGCCTTGAGCGCGCTCCGCGTGGGAACATTTTCCAGCGCGCCCAGCACGACGACGATGGGGCAATATTCCGTGGCCCTCGGTGACGCCGCCGTTGCCAGTGGCTGGTATTCGATTGCTCTGGGAGAAAATACCACAGCAAGCTCTTCCAACTCAACGGCGATTGGATGGAACAACACAGCCAGCGGAGCGCAGGCAACCGCAATCGGCATCTATGCAACCGCCAGCGGAGAATTTTCAACCACACTCGGTGGTGGTACGCTAGCCAGCGCTAGCGGTGCAACCGCGATGGGAATATCCACCACAGCCAGCGGCATCTTTTCAACGGCCACGGGTTATTTTACCACGGCCAATTCGTACGAGTCCTTTGTCCTGGGCACCTATAACACGGGCAAGACCGAGAGCGGAGGAACGCCGAGTACGTACTCGTGGGTTTCCACTGATCCTCTCTTCGAAGTCGGCAATGGTACCGGTACCGGCAGCAATGCCTCCGATGCCTTGATCGTCTACAAGGATGGCAATGCCAAATTGCAAGGAACGTTCACACCCAATGGCGGCGTCTTGACCACCCCCGCAAGCGTGGCCAACACCGACATTCCCATGTTCACGGGTAATTAGGCCAAGGCTGCTCGGGATTATTGCCCCAAACTCGACTCACGCCATGAATCTTGCGCCCGATAAGCGGAAGGAGATTTCCTCGGCTACCATCGTGCAGACGTTGGGGCTGATTCTGGCCTGCTCTGCGCTGTGTGCATTGACGGCCTTTGGATCTTCTCCGGCTTGGTGGACCTCGCGAGGAGCGGTCAATCCCTCGGCCACGACCAACGATTACGCCGTCGTGAACCAAGGCCAACTCAAGCAATTCACGGCAAGAGCGGTCGATGAATTAAATGCCAATTTACCCGGTGGGGCGGGAACGAACCTCAACAGCCTGGTCCAAGGCTGGAAGCAGGATTACGCTACCAATGGCTACACGGCGACCCACATCAAGCCGTCTGATTACACGGCAATGAACATCGGACAGCTCAAGTACATCGCCAACCAGGTTTGGTCCGCTTTGATTGATGGAGGATATACCGGCTCCATTCCCACCTGGCTTAACGCCAATCCCAGCTCTGACTATCAACTGGCCAATCAGGGACAACTCAAAACGATCTTTAATTTCGACTTAACTTCGTTTCAGGCGCAAATTACAGGCCCAACAGTTGTGAGCGCAACGATAGGCGCCCCCTTCAGTTATGGCATCACGGCATCGAACAACCCGACCACGTTTTCCGAGTCAGGGACCCTTCCTTCCGGATTAAACTACAATTCAGGTGTCATTAGTGGAACACCGACGAGCACGGGAACGTATAGCGTCACGATCACGGCGAGCAATGGAACCAGCACCGCTTCTGGCACGCTGGTGATCAATGTCGGAACCAGCACGGCAATTCCGGTTATCAACAGTCCCGCCACGGCAAGCGTAAGCGTGGGGTCGAGTTTCACCTACCAAATCACCGCCAGTAATTTACCGACATCATTTGGTGGTTCGGGCTTGCCCGCTGGCTTATCTATCAACCTGCAAAACGGTTTAATCAGCGGTACGCCGACTCAGGCTGGTACGGCTACAATAACTCTAAGTGCTACCAATGGTAGCGGAACGGGTACCGCTGTGCTGAGTTTGACGATTACGAGCACGAGTTCCGGAAGCGGAGTGTCCCCCATTATTACCAGCAGCCTGACAGCATCGGGAACATCCGGGCAATCATTTACGTATTGGATCACGGCGACCAATTCGCCCACGGGTTATAATGCGATTGGCCTGCCGGCCGAACTAACCATCAATAATTCGACCGGCCTCATTTCCGGCACGCCAACCAATGGTGGAACGTTTTCCGCCATAATCAGCGCGACAAATGTGAACGGGACGGCCTCAGTTCCTCTAACTCTAAACATCGCTTATGGCACGCCGGTTATCACCAGCAGCACCAGCGCGACGGCCACGGTGGGATCGGCCTTCAGCTATCTCATCACGGCCAGTAATAGTCCAGGCAGTTACTCAGCTTCTTCTCCATTGGGATTGACGGCTCTGGGATTAACGATCGACACGACAACCGGAGTTATTTCGGGGACTCCTACCACAGCAGGAACTTATACCATCACGCTCGGAGCGACAAATGGCACCACCGGTAATGCCACCTTGACTCTGACGGTCGCCCCGGCGGGCGCGCCTGCGTTTACCGGTCCAACCATCGCCTATGCGACGGTCGGACAATATTTCAGCTATACCATCGCTGCGTCCAATGCCCCGACAAGTTTTAATGCCACCAACCTTCCGAATTGGGCGACGCTAACAAACGGGGTTATTTTCGGAACGCCGCCCACGAATGCGACCCCAACAGCGATTGGTACTCCGAATGTCACGATTACCGCGACCAATTCGGCTGGAAGTGCTTCTAGTCCCCTTCTCATCGTGGTTCAGGCTGCCTCGGCCAATGTAACTAGTTCCGTCACCTTACAAGCTGGCGTTAGTCCAAGCGCAAATTATGCCACAACCTCCGCCGGTATTGCGAGTAACAGCAGTGGTACGGACGGCAACCTAGTGGCTGGCTATGGCTACGCAAGCGGTACCGAGATTGATCGCGCCCTCCTGGGTTTCGATCTCCCCCCGATTTCACCCTTAGCTAATGTTACGAGCGCAGCGCTAACCGTCAGTGGATCTTCATCAGGGGCTTTGCCCATGGAACTGCATCAGACCGCAGCCTTTACTCTTGGGACGGCAAGCTGGACAGGCAATACTCCCGGGACTGCCCTCTTGAGCTCTCTCACCCTCAATCCGAGCAGCACATCCCAGACATTTGCTTCAACTTCGTATTTTACGACCGCCGTAACCAGCGCACTGACTGGAGGCACTCCGATTTACCTCATGTTGAAAGCATCTTCCGCAGTGGAATCAGGAACTACGAGAGAATATTTTTACATCGATAACGAAACTAGTTCTCCAGCATCGGAGCGCCCTCTGCTCGCGTTGACTTATCAAACTTCCGCGCCGCCGGTCATGATCGGTACGACCCTGACCGTGACCTCTGGCGTTCTCTACTCTTATTCGGTTGGTGCTGTAAATACTGACTCGACAACAGTCTATTCGGTCAACCCCCCACTGCCATCAGGCCTTAGTATCAATTCGTCAATGGGGGTGATTTCGGGAACGACCACGGCGGTGGGCACCTCGACGGTCACGGTTTCGGCCACCAACGCCAATGGAACCGGAACGGCCGTGTACACGATCAATGTCGGGAATATGCCGACCATCCCCGGAACGTTGACGGCCAGCGGTACGGCCAATTCGCCTTTTGGCGGTTACACCATTCCCTCCACCAACTCGCCCACCTCCTATACCGCCTCTGGCCTGCCGACGGGCTTGACTCTTAATAGCCAGACCGGAGTGATTTCGGGCACGCCTGGCATTGATTCAGCAGGAACCTATACCGTGAGTCTGACTGCGACCAATGCTTACGGTACCAGCGCGACGAATACCTTGACCTTGACCATTGCCCCTACAGCGCCCGTCATCACCACTCCTTTGGCAACACTGGCGGCAACTCAGAATGATTCAATCTACAACTACATAGTTCCTTGCCATGGCGGTCCGACTAGTTTTTCGCTCATTGGATTCGATTCCAGACTCAATCTTTCAATCGATTCACGAGGAAATATAACGGGTACGCCCACCATTACTGGATCTTTCTCTGGGTATGTAGAGGCTACGAATTCTGTCGGCTACGATAAGGAACCCCTGACCGTAACGGTGACGGCAATGCCGGTTCCCGTCATCCCTCTTCAATCATCCAGCGCGGTCATAGGTCAAAGTTTTGGCTCCTCCATCGCGGCAACCGTTCCTGTCGCGGCGAATGCCACCCCTGTTTCTGCCGCTAATTTTACTCCTTCCAGTTTTCCCCTGACACTGTCCATGAACAGCTCGGGCACTATTTCTGGCACGCCAACGGGAACACTGACTCAAGCAACCAGTTACTCGGTGACGGTAAGCGCGTCGGATGCAGCCGGAACAGGTTCAGGGACCTTTACTCTTACCGTATTCCCTGAGGGCCCTGGCATTGAAGGCCCATTCACCGTCTACGCCACCGTGGGGCAACAATTCAATTATACTTTGAATACCATTTACACTGCAACTTCGACCAGCGCGACTGGCTTGCCGAATGGCCTGACATTTGCCAATAACGGGAATCAAGGAGTTATTTCTGGCACCCCCACAGTGCCGGGCACTTCAAACGTTACGCTCAGTGCCACGGATTCGAACAACAACACAAGTACGATCACTCTGGTTCTGATCGTGGGGGCAACTGTCAATGCCCAAGTGGGAGTGCCTTTCAGCTATCAGATTCCGGATAACGCCGATCCCACGAGCTTTCAGGCGACGAATCTGCCCTCCTGGCTGAGCCTTAATCCCACCACGGGTGTGCTTTCGGGCACGCCCATAGCGGCCGACACCATTCCGATTAGCGTGACTGCGCAAGATTCGACTTCAAGTCGTTCGACTACCTACAACTTGACCATGGTCGTGGCGGCAAATTCGGGAGATAGCTCGGCCAACTTCCAGCAGGGTGTCGTCCCAACTAGCAGCTACGCCATTCAGTCGGTGAATATTGCCAACGATACGAATAATTCCAGCATAGCCAATCAAACCTTCAACACGGGCACTGTTCTGACCGTAGGCCAGACGAGCGCCACGGCCTCGAGCCGGAGTTTGCTCGGCTTCGACATATCCTCCCTGCCGGCCAACGCCACGATCACCAGCGCGTCCCTGGTTCTGA
This sequence comes from Methylacidiphilales bacterium, assembly GCA_021272165.1. Taxonomy (GTDB): domain Bacteria; phylum Verrucomicrobiota; class Verrucomicrobiia; order Methylacidiphilales; family UBA1321; genus JABDGH01. Next base: position 57,724 of record JAJSLK010000079.1, on the reverse strand, counting down.
CAACCGCCAGCGGAGCTTCTTCGGGCGCGCCTTTCCCGGTGGAGGTGCATCAGGCGGCCACGCCGTTCTCATCATCCACTGCCAATTGGGCCGATAATAATCTCTATGCTGGAGCCATTCTCAGTTCGCTGATCATCGATCCGTCTGCTCCTGTGAATGGATACACCTTTAATGTTACCTCTCTTTTCACCCAGGCCGTACAACAAGCTTATAATCATGGAGGACAGCTTTACCTCAATCTGGTGGCGCCATCTGTAGAAGGGCAGTCCGCGGTCGACTATCTAGGTTTTTGCACGCGGGCGTCCTCGCCGCTCTCCAATCCGCTGCTCAAGCTCACCTATACCGTTGGCCAGCCCGTGGCTCCCGTCATTACCAGTCCCACGACCAAGACAGGAACGGTCAATGTTCTCCTGACCTACAACATCACGGCGACCAATAATCCCCAAAGCTATGCTGCGACAGGCCTGCCACCCAACCTTTCGCTCAATACGACGACCGGTGTCATTTCGGGAACGGTTGTTACCGTCGGCAGCACCATGGCAACCATAAGTGCCTCCAATTCGGCCGGCCCCGGTCCCAGCCAGACGGTGACTTTCAATATCGACAGCCCCACTCCGGCAACGAGTCTGCAGGTGATCAGCGGAAATAACCAGATAGGCACGCCCGGCACGTTATTGCCTGCCCCCCTGGTTGTTCAGGCCAGTCCCGGCGGCACGCCGGTGCTGGTCACTTTCAGCGTTCCTGCCGGTGAAGGAGGGTTTGCCACGACCAATATCGGAAACCCCGCTGTCTTCAGCACGTTGACGGTGCCGACTAATGGCAATGGCGCGGCGAACCAGGCGAGCGTTTATTTCCTCCTGCCTCAAAGCGTTGGTACCACCACGATTGTCGCCAGCGGCGGCAGCGCGACACCTGTCAGCCTGGTCGAGACTTCGGCATCGAATACCTCTGCCGGTACGCAGGTGGCCGCTCTTTCTGTGATCAGCGGTGGAGGCCAAAGTGGACCCGCCGGGCAGGTCCTCCCCTTTGTCATTCAGGCAACTTCGGCGGCTGGTCAGCCGGTGGCCTCCGCACCGCTTTCGCTCCACATGACGTCGACCAGTGGTGCGATCTCGAGTTCCTCCGGAGGACCTTTCACCACCGGTTCCTTGAACATTTCGACCAACAGTTCGGGCCAAGCTACCATTTATCTCCAGCTTGCCGGCAGTAACGGTGCCGCCAACCAAGCCATTTGCACGGCCACCGCCTCGGGCGGATTTCAGCCCACGGCTTATTTGGATGCCTCGGTCAGTTCAACTTCCACCACCACGCCCACTCCCGGCGGTGGAACTCCTCCGAGCACCGATGGCGATCCCTCCAGCCTCGCCGTGCCGACCATCACCATCACGCCTTTCCCTTATCAGGCTGCAAGCGGGGATCAGATAGCACCTAATATATCTTCCTCATATGACTACACTCATATCACCATTGCTTGGGCGGCCACTGGGACAAGCTATTTGGTGGAACGGATGGACGACAGCGGGACATGGGAGACGATCTATACGGGCAGCGCGACTCAAACCACCGACCAGAATCTTTATTCCGGCATCCAGTATCAATATCGCGTCACCGCCATGATCGGCTCTGACAAGTCACAGCCAGCAACGCAAGCATACTCGGTTCCGCTCGTAGCGGCGATAGCGGTTCTAGGAAGTAATAGCGGTATTTGGTGGGACTTCGATCCGGGCTTCGTGCTTGCCTCAGGCTTCTGGGAGATCCATTTTTATCTCCCGGACAATAGTTATGATTACGATTTACCGGCGGCCTATAAATTTATACTTAATCCTACCCGGTCTTCCAATACCTTTACTTGGTATGGAATCAATTACAGTGGTAATGGTTACACGACTTCGCAATATAGCTCGCCAACGAATGTCAAACAATCTTCTGTTTATGGTATAGGCTTTTCCGGTACAGACCCCGTCGTCGCTATTACCTTCGGCCTACTTATCAATGGGACCCAGGCCAATGGAAGCTCTCTCAACCTTTTAGCAAGTTACAATGGAGCACCGGAAGGCTCGGGACCAGGAGGGGGTGGTGTGCCTGGAGGAGTAATTTCCCAAGGAGGAGAGGGGTATTTTTCCACTGATTATGATTATTATGACTACTGGGACGGGTACGGCTGGTATGATACATCCTTAACAATTTCCTATGCAGGACAAGGAAGCTCTAATTTTACAGTAAAAGATGGTTTGGGAAATGTCATTCCCCCGGGCGGGAAAACTTACAGTAACTACGATTATTATTATTATTATTACTATGGTAGCTTTTCTGTCATCCCAAATCCTTCTACCGTCCAGCCGGGAGATTCGATTACTATTTCGGTCAGTTCCGTTGACTATTGGGGTATTTCCTACTCCAGGAGCTTTACTTATACCTATCAACCGAATTCCCCTGATCTCTCGATCCCGATTGATGAGGCCAGTGGCTCGCGCTATCGCAAAATTGCGCTTAACGGGTTGCCGATGGCCGATGAAAAGCCGCAGCAATCGGCCGAAAGTGATCAGGAAAAGGAAGAAACCTACATTGACGCGCTGACGCTGGGTCTGCGGCACAGCACGACCGATGTTTATCTGCCGGTTTCAGGCAGTGATTTTAGTGTTTCCGCACGACGGGATTTTCGGTCACAGGTCTGGAATAACCGCAACGGCCTGCGTCCGCACGAGCAGCCCGACTTGCCCTTCGGCATATGCTGGAGCAGCAATCTGGCACCCAACATCAAGTTCACCCATAACAACGATCCCGCCAGCACCACGCCCGACCAGGCCATTGTGACCGATGAAACGGGCGCAGTCCACACGTTCTACCGTTGGTACGACACCAACGGCAATCCGCAGTTCTTCCCGATGCCGACGGCGAAAAACGAGGCGCAGGTGCCAAACCTGGAAATGTTGACGGCCAATGTATCGGCCAATCCGCCGACTTACACCTTCACGCGCAAGTATGGGGCCACGCTGACCTACCAAGGAACAACGAATCAGGGTACAGCGTTCATCCAGAAGATCAGCAATGACCGCATCCAGGGCAGCAGCTATCAGACAATTTATCAATACGCCCGTCTGGTGCAGGCCCAGGACCGGGTGGGTAACATAGTTAACTACCAATTCCAAGGGACCACCAACCTCATTCCTGCCACGATCACGGTGGCCAACCAGCCCGGCATCAAGCTTTCGATTCAGCAACAGCCGATCTCAGCTTTGATTTCCGGTTCCACGAACACACAAAGTGTCATCACGGCCATCTGGGATGCCAATGGCAATGAGACCACGTACACCTACGCCGCGGCTCCGGGCGACCCCGCCGCCGTTGTGCTCAGCAAAGTGACCACCCCGGACGGGGCCATCACGCAATATGCCTACAACGCGACGACCGAGGCGAACTTGACGCCGCACGCTTCAACCGATCCGGGCAGCACCTATTCCTATGTCGACATCAGTTCGATTACCGATCCGTTAAACAATACCTACGGGTTCACCTATAATTTTGACCACAGCAAGCTTAACCACATGAATAATCCCTCGGTTTTTACGGGGTATTACACCCAGAGTGGTTGTCCACGAAATATCGCCACAGTAACGATGCCGGACAATACTACGGGACATCCCGATGTGGCGACCTTCGTCAATGCGAATAATCCGCTCCTATCCAGCAACTACCCAGCCATCTTCCTTGAGAATAATCCCAACGGATCGGGTTTGGTGATGCCGGTCCTGCGTCAAAACACCGTGACCGATGGGACCGGGTTTACCCGCACGTATACCTTTGGCATGCCGGATGTCGTTTCGCTGCCTTCGTTCCCGCAACCGGCCAATAATGTTACGGAATCGAAGATCATCGCCTATCAGAATCTCAGCATCGCTTACGGCAGCCTGGGATCGGAAACCTTCCAGTTTGACATCAATGCGGCGATGGCGCTGAAACAAATCACGGACTTCAGTGGTAACATCACTACTTTCAATCATGAGACCCCGGCGAACCAATGGACTGCCCCCTCAACTTATTCCCAGATTATCTCCGGGGTTACACTTAATGGTTACTACGACGATCCCGTAAGCCAGACCGATGCGCTTAGTCAAACCAAGAGCTTCACCTACGATCCCACCACAAGAATCATGACGCAGATCGTGGATGAGAACGGCAATCAGACCACCTACACCCTCGATTCGCAAGGATTAGGCAGGCGCATCAAGGAAGTGATTTCCAACCCGAACAATAACCCTGTCCAGGAAACCGATTTTGCTTATGGCAATTCCGCCTATCCGGGCTTCATGACCCAAAAAACCGTCAAGGCCCTGGGTGGTTCGGATCCTGGCTGGACGCAGAGCCTCGTCACGCAATACATCCCCGATGGCAATGGCCGCGTCGCGCAGGAAATCGTCGATCCGGGCGGGCTTAATCTCGTCACCACTTACACCTACGACGCCAACGGCAACAAGCTGACCGCGACGGATCCGAAGGGCCACACGACCTGGTTCAGTTACGATTTGCGCAACCGGCTCGTTACCGTGACCAATGGGGACGGCAGCCAGAGGCAGATGGTCTACGACGCGCGTGGCAACAAGATCAAGGAGTATGATGAGAACGGAATCGCGACGCTCTATCAATACGACAAACTTAACCGCCTGATCACGTCGGCACGGGACATGAACGGCGACGGGGTCGTCGATTCGGGCGATCTGATCACCTCCTACACCTATAACACGGTCAATTCGAAGCTGACGACGACCAGTCCGCTGGGCGGGGTGACGCAGATGAAGTACGACAATCTGCAGCGGGTTACGCAAATCACCGATGCGTTGGGCAACATCACGCAATTCCAGTACGGGACGAACTCGGGAGGAAACGCCTTCGACAGCTCGAGCTTCAAGCCGACCCAAACCACCGATCCGCGCGGTTTTGTTACCACCATGACCTATGACGCCCTCTACCGTCCGCTGAGCAAGTCGGTGAAATACAGTCCGGCGGCGGCGCCTTCGACGACGTCGACCCAGTATGACGCGGTCGGCAATGTCAAGGCAACCGTCGATCCACTGGGTAACCAGACTGGCATGAGTTATGACGCGCTCAACCGGCTGCTGGTAACCACGTATGCGGACACTTCCACCACCCAGCAGTTCTACACCTCGACGGGCTTTAAATATAAGGTCATCGATCAGAACGGGAACGTCACCCAAACCCAGTACGACAACGCGGGGCGCCCCACCCAGGTCACGCAGCCGCAGGTTAACAACGGCTATGGCGTTCAGGCCTCGCCGATGACGATTACCTCTTACGATGCGGCAGGCAACGCGGTGGAGACCATTAACCCGCTCGGTAACAAGTGGGATTACGTCTACGATGCCCGCAACCGCAAGGTGCAGGAATTTGCTCCGGCCGTCCCCGATGCGTCCAATGGCAATGCCGTCTCGCGTCCCACCACGATGTGGCAATACGATCAGGCCGGTCGGGTGACGGCGACGGTTGATGCGCGGGGTAATGAAACCGATACGCTTTACGATCCCGCCAACCGGGTCACGGATGTCAACGCGCCGCAGGTGCCGGTGGCGGGGGGCAATCCGGGCCGGCCGAACACCCACACGACTTACGACGCCGATGGCAACGTGGTGACGGTGCGCGATCCCAACAGCCACACGGTTACCAACACCTACGACCTGCTTAACCGCCTCTCGAAGACCGTTGACGCGGCCAACGACACGGTCACTTACAACTACGACCAGGCCGGCAACCGCATTCAGGTCATCGATGGCAACAAGAACGGCACGACCTTTGCCTACGACGGGCTGAACCGCAATACCCAGGTGACCGACGCGGCGGGGCATGCCACCCGGTTCACCTACGACGGGCTGAACAAGACCCAGCGCACCGACGCCCTGGGACAGGTCACCAGCTACTTTTACGACGTTCGCAACCGTCTCCTGTACGTCATCTACGGCAGCAGCAACGCGGCGGTCAATCCGCCCCGGACCTATTCGTACGATTTCCTCAACCTGCGCTACGTGACGGAATCGGGCAAGGGTGGCGCGGCCAACATCGCCACCACCTACGATGCGCTCAATCGCGTTGCGACTGAAACCTCCCAAGGCTTGACCCACACCTATGTCTACGATCTCGCGGGCAACCGGCTCCAGACCACCTACGGCGGCACCAACCGCACCATCAACTCGACGTACGATGCGCTCAACCGATTGAGCGCGATGGCCGAAAGCGGGCGCACGACGGTCTACGGTTACGATTTGAACGGCAACATCTTCCTCAAAACGCTGCCCAACGGCGACGTGGAAACGGAAACATTTGACGCGCTGAATCGCGGCGGCACGCAATCGGCCGTCACCGGCGGCAGCGTCTCCCTCTACAGCTACGCCTACGGCTACGACCTGGCCGGCAACGTCGCCACGGTGGGGGAAACCTACCCGTCAGGCCTCAACAACCGCACGGTAACCAACAGCTACGACGCGATCAACCGGCTCCTGACGGAGACGATCACCGGCAATGCGCCCAACGCCGTCACGACTTACGCCTATGACGGGGCCAACAACCGGCTCGGCAAAGTCATCACCGGCAGTGGGGCGGGCACGACGAACTACAGTTACAATAATCTGAACCAGTTGACCGGAACGACGGGAGCATTAGTCGCCGGTTACACCTACGACAACAACGGCAACCGGGCCACGCGCACCGTGGGAGGAGCGACCGACACCTATAGTTATGATTTTGAAAACCGGCTCATCGGGCTGGTGAAAAACACCACCGGCGGCGCGGGAACGTATGCCTACACCTACGATTACCGCACGCGGCGGGTCATCCGCGATGAATCGCTGGCCGGCGGTGTCGTGACCGATCTGGTCTTCAGCGGCGGCACCTCGGTGCAGGAATATACCGGAACGATTTCACAGGCCAACTTGCAGGTCGAGTACATCCGCGGCAGCGACTACGGCGGAGGCGTCGGCGGCATCCTCTACACCATCAGGGGCGGTACCCCGTCGTACACCCATGAAAACAAGCGCGGCGACGTGGTGGCCAAAACCAGCGCCACCGGCACGCTGACCTATCAGGCGCAGTACGCCGCCTTCGGCAACCAGACGCAAACTTCCGGTTCCACGCTGGATCGCCAGAAGAGCAACAGCAAAGACACCGACCCGACCAATCTCGTTGACGAGGGCATGCGCTATCGCGACCTCGACACCGGCATGTTCATCAACCGCGACCCCGCCGGCTTCGTTGATGGGCCGAATCTCTACACTTACGTTAAGCAGAATCCGTGGACCAAGTTCGATCCGGACGGAAACATGGCCGAAATGGCCGCAGCGCCATGGTTGATCGGGGGAGATGTGACTCCCGAACCAGCAGCGCCGTTGTTTTGGATAGCCACAGGGGTGTTTGTGGTAGGCGTGGGTGGTTATGAAATTTACGAACATTCCGGCGGGAGTCCGCCGTCCGCAACTCCACCTCCGTCCACTGGCGGGAGCACCACTTCTACCGCGCCACCAAGCGCATCGAATCCTGTAGCGGCTGCTCCGCCTGCTGCTCCACCGCCACCGCCTGGTACAATAGCGCCACCGCCCCCACCACCCGATGATGAGAAGCCTCCTGGCAAAGGCACAGCTACCCAGCCTGGAGCACAGTCAGCTGAGAGCACAGCGCCCCCTCCAGCTGAAAATTCGCCTCCGGCGAAAGATCCTAATACCATTCATGTTGCTCCAAACGGCGTTGCATTCCCTCCCGGACCTCAGTACGAAATACCTCCCAATTACATTGAGAATCCAAATCGGCCGGGAAGTTATGGAGTTATGGAGAATGGAAAATTTGTAGAAAAGATTCGTATCGATCCAGCCACTCCAAAAGGACAAAACGGACCTTCCTACAGCCATTATCATATTGATGGAGGGAAAGAGCATTACGTGCCAGGCAAGGGTGACCCGGGCTTCGGAGGTTCTGGAACTAGTGGCTCTGGAGCATCTAGTGGCTCCGGGGCTTCCGGAGGTTCTGGAGCTTCGAGTGGTTCGGGGTCTTCCACCTCAGGAGCTTCTGGTAGTTCTGGCGCAACCCAAGGAACTAATCCCAATCCTTAAACCCTGTCTATCACTATGATCGTCAATTCGATTTCTGACTTAAACATGCACGACTCGGAGCTGCTACGCGTGCTCATAGAAAGAACCGAAGTCACGATGTTCCTTGATTATATTGAGGAGTATGATCCTTTAAAGTCTTCGCCCAAAAAGCTAGTTTTTCGGGAATGCACAAATCTGGTTTTGACGACTCATTTGGGATATGCCTCGCCAGATTCGATACTAGCAGCTGAGGAAATCAACCTCGGTAGCAGTGGACGTAAATTTCGCATCACAACAAATACTACCGCGACTACCATAGAAATTATCGCCAATATCATTGAACTGATCGATGTTGAATGAGGATCCCCAAAAAGGACCGACAGAAATAGCACCCACACAAGTCCCTAAGCGCGGCTTGAGGATGGAAAATATGAGCAGTAGTTGGCAGTTCATCTCGGGGCACCAGGCGGAAGTCACAACCACTGGAAACAACTGCCAACGGAATTACATGGCACCCAGGGCGGGAAGAACGAGGGATGAGGTTAGACGCAATAGGTCTAAGCCGTGCTTAGAAAACCCGAGAGCCCGAACGAAGGCCGAATGATGTTCGAGCCGATTCGGGCTTGGCACCGCGATGTCCACGATGGAGATCGAATCGGCCCGCATAGAGACCGAAGATGCTCGAACGGTCACGACCAGACCATTACGAATCACCGACAGCCATCCGGGAGCAATTTGGGCAGTCAGGCGTCTCCCCTTTGGCCGTAACGGGCAAGAAGCGAGCAGGCGAATTGCGCCGGGATCGAGCGACCACCAGGGCACCCGACGTGCGGCAGGATCAGCGCCAGACATGGCGCATAGCCCGTACCCGCATGGCACCACGCCGTGCATCAGGGCAAGCGCATGGACTGGCTCCAGGTCCACCCGCGCCATGCACCAGACCCGCCCCAGCATCAGCGCATCCGTTTTCCTGCAAATCGGCACCTGCTTTTTGACCTGACTAAACGCAGGTCTATTTTGCTGAACACGTCACCCCTAAGGAAAAGTTAGGGGCCATTTTCGAGCGAAAATCGTGATCCGAAATGCTCCGAAATCGCGCTGCGGGTGCAATCATGATCCGAAATGTTCCGAAGGCGAGCGTCCTCGATCCGAAAAGTGCCGAAATGCTCCGATAACTGCGGCGGGCAGGCGTTCAGCCTGGTCCGGGCTAATCCAGGGTAATCCAGCCTGATCCGGCCTCATCAGGCGCACCCATCGCGCCGCGCTGCTGCGCGTCACGACGGCTGCTTGGGCTGCGGGCTGATGGGTTAGCCGCGCGTCTTGTTCCCGACCCACTGAAGGCGGGGGTCGGGAAACAAAACGCGGTGGTTGTTGTTGGTTGTGGACGTGCTCCGCGCCTCCCGTTGGTCGTCGGCCGTGAATCCGTGGTCAGGTGCCGGGGCTCAAATAAAAAGCCTCGAACATGAGTGTTATCGCCTGCCGGGCCTCCTGCTCCAACTGCGCCCGATCGGACCATTGCTGATCGACGGTGATGGCAGGGCTTTCGGGATTGAGATGAACAAGCGCATTGCGGCGACGGCGCAGTGCTTGGAGCCGAGGATTTGCGCCAGCTTGGGCCAGCAGTTGCTGCGTGTTGCCGGTGAAGCCCGGCAGCTCCGTCTCGCGCAAAGCGGCATCGACAACGGCCATGGCCAAAATGATCACCGCCGCCCACGCACCGGCACAAAGCACAGCCTGGACCTCGGCGGTCAGGGCACAGGCCTGTTCACTGAGAAGAAAACTACCTTCGCCACGAGCCTGTTCTTCCATCGACTCGAACCAAGCGCGTCGTTCTTCCCAGACTTCAAGCGCGGGATGTTCGAGATGGTCCACGCGCGTTAGAGTGCGAGGGACTGCTGGAGATCGAGCTTGGGCCAGCAGCAGCCGAGGATCATGAACGAGCGGCGGCGCGTGGGGTTGGCTTGGTTGCCGACGAAGAGGATCAAATCCTTTTGGGCGGAAGTGACCTCCTCAAGCTTTTTGTGGACTTGGTCAGCCGCCTTTTTGGCATCATGCAGGCGATCCCGTTCCTTGCGCCAGAGCTGGGAAAACTCCCAATCGATCACCGACAGCCAGTGCGGCTTGCCGTCCTCATCGTCGAACCCGATCTGGAATCGGTAAGGCACCACCTCCAGCGGCTCCTTGTCGGAAAAGAGGTTTTGCTGGTTGATCGCCGCCATCTGGGCCGCTGACCAGCGATCCTCCTCCGGCTTGACCTTCACACCCAGGATCTTCGCCGGGCGAAAAGCGCCGAGCGATTTATTTTCGCTTTGCTGGAGGCGAAGCAACTCGGCATAGCCCGGCAGAATAGTGGGCTTGATCCACGTCAGGCGTTCGCGCCAGTTATGATCCGGGTCGATGTGACCGACAATCTTCATGGTGTCGAGGCGGGGCCGCCAGCTTTCGGGCCGGTCGTCCTTGTGCGCCTCGCGCCGTTCGGCGGTGACTTCCACGAGATCGTACTTTTGGAACTGCCGCTGTCCCGGAAGATCGCGGTAGGGCACCGGGTAGAGCCGCACCCATTGCTTGTCTTCCGTAATGCCGGCACAGCACACCGTCTCCTCGTATTTGGTACTGGGCGATGGATAAGCTTTGACGGTGACCAGCAACCGCAGCTTGGTCGTCTCGGGAGAGGGCATTAATAGCGGATGTGTTCGATCTGCAAGTTGTGGCCGTTGCCGCGCTTCACCATCTCATCGGCCACCAGGCTGCGGTGGCACTCGCGCGGTTCGCGCTCGAAGCAGAGCAGGGAAATGCGCTCGCGGGTGGCCAGGTCGATCAGAAGATCAATATCTTCGCCGCGGCGAGCGAGAACCTTGGAGGTGTATTGCTTGACGTAGTTCCACCACGAGCCGCCCGCGCGCAGGTCATCGCGCAACTCCTTGGGCGCACCCAAAGTCTGAACATGAATGTACTCGATGCCGGCATCGGCAAGCGCCTCGCGCAACTGGTTCTTGGAAAAGCCGCGCTTGCGGCTCAATGGAACATCTCGGACATCGACCACCACAGAGACCTTGTGCTTTTTGAGGCGGCGAAGGTAATCCTCCTGCTCGCTTTGCTCGTAACCCAGGGAATGGAAAACGATGGTTGAGGTGGAGGTGCGGTGCGCAGGTTGAACGTCAGGCAGGAGTGTCTTCATAAATTTAGTCGCCCTTGGAGGTGAGAAGCTGATCGAGCAGCTTGCTAACAAACTGCTGGCGGGTCCGAGGCAGTTGGTTGATGGCCTCAAACTGGCGCTCCAGCTTGGACTTGGGGCCGCGCTTGTTGCCCTGCACGGCCTCCAGTCCGAGAATGACCTCAATGGAAACGCCCAGCACGCGGGCCAGCTTGGGCAAGAGATCGGAAGGCAGATGATCGGCCTGACGTTCGTAAAAAGAAACCGTCCGTTGCGGAATGCCCACAGCCAGGGCGAGCTGGCTTTGGGAAAGACTGGCCGTTTTGCGTAATGCCGCCAGGCGAGCCCCCAAGGGGGTGGGCGGTGTATTGGGTGGACGTCCTGCCATCTCGGCAGGATAAGGCCAACTCTGCGCTAGAAGGGTGTATTGCATAAGCGACTGCTTTTAATTTGACAATATATTGCTAATAAGGCAACACGGTTTTGAATTAGCAGTTTTTTGCTTTTTCGAGCTTGACGCCACCTTGCCAACCCATGCCCCGTATCCCTGAAACCGAGATCGAGCGAATCAAGCGCGAGGTCGACCTAATTGCACTGGTGCAATCGAAGGGTATCGAATGCCGGAAGCACGGGAGCAAGGACCTCGCGGCCCGATGCCCGTTCCACGAGGACGCCACCGCCTCGCTCATCATCACGCCGCACAAAAACATCTGGCACTGCATGGGGTGCGGCAAGGGCGGGAGCGTCTTCGACTTCGTGATGGCCTATGAAGGCGTCAGCTTCCGCCATGCGTATGAGGTGTTGGCCCAGGGCGACGCGAGAACCATCCTGCGGGCCAACAGCCCCGTTAAACGCGCGTTTACCCCCAAGCTCGACAGCCCCGTGGCCTTCGATGCCGACGATTACACCGTGATGGCCCAAGTGATCGACTATTACCACCAGCGGTTGAAGCAAACGCCGCTGGCGTTGGAATACCTTCAGAAACGCGGCATCACCGAGGAGGCCATCGACACCTTCAGGATCGGCTACGCCGACCGCACCCTTGGCCTGCGACTGCCCAATGCGGTGACCAAGGCGGGCGGGGAAATGCGCGAGCGGCTGAAAAAGCTCGGGCTGCTTCGCGCCGAAACCGGCCACGAGCACTTCAACGGCTGCGTTACGTTCCCCATCACCAGCGCCGTCGGCATCACCGAAGTTTACGGACGCAAGGTTTACAACAATCTCCGGCCCGGCACCCATTACCACCTTTACCTGCCCGGCCCGCATATCGGCATCTTCAATGAACCGGCGTTCACTGCTTCGAGGGAGATCATCCTGTGTGAATCCATCATCGACGCCCTGACGTTCTGGTGCGCCGGGTTCCGTCACGTCACCACCATCTACGGAACCGAGGCGTTTACCGATGAGCTGTGGGAATCGTTCCTCACCCACAAGACCGAGCGGATTTACCTCGCCTATGACCGGGACAAGGCCGGGGACCGCGCAGCAGATCGGGACGCCGCCCGGTTCCTCTCGAAAGGCATTGAGTGTTACCGGATCAAGTTCCCCCAGGGCATGGATGCCAACGACTACGCCAGGAAGGTCACCCCACCGGACAGATCGTTGCGGTTGCTGATCCAGTCGGCGGAATGGTTGGGCAAAGGTCAGGCTCCAAAAAAAGCTGGTGTGGAGCAGCCCGTTGAAGTCGCGCCCGCACCTTCTTCTTTAGTAGCTGCTAAGTTAGCTGCTGAGCCCGAGGAAAAACCGGCGACTAATGAAAAAATCGAGGAAGGGGTGCCGGTTGAATCGGTGCCGGAAACCGGCGACCTCACCGTGATGCTGGGCGAGCGGCAGTGGCGCGTGCGCGGCCTCGATAAAAACAACTCGCACGAAGTGCTGCGGGTGAACCTGCGGTTGTGGCATCAGGGACTTTATTACGTCAACGTGGTGGACCTTTACCAGGCGCGGCAGCGCCAGCACTACGTCGATGAGGCCGCGAAAGAAACGCTCCTCGATGCCGACCTGATCAAGCGCGATCTCGGCAAGCTGTTGCTCAAACTGGAGCAGGTCCAGGAGGAACGTATCCGCGCGGCGCTGACGGTCGCTGCGCCCACCGCGACCATGAATGACCAGGAGAGCGCGGAAGCGCTGGCGCTGTTGCGCGATCCTCATCTCTTGGACCGCATCCTGAGAGACTTTGACCTTTGCGGCATCGTCGGCGAGCGCACCAACAAGCTCACCGGTTACCTTGCGGCGATCAGCCGCAAACTGGATCGGCCGCTGGCCCTCATCATCCAGAGCACCAGTGCGGCCGGAAAGTCGGCGCTCATGGAAGCGGTGCTGTCGTTCGTGCCCGACGAGGAGAAAATCAAATACTCGGCGATGACCGGCCAGAGCCTCTATTACCTCGGGGAAAAAGACCTGAAGAATAAAATCCTCGCCATCGCCGAGGAGGAGGGCGCGGAAAAAGCCAGCTATGCGTTGAAGCTGTTACAGAGCGAAGGTGAACTCACCATCGCCAGCACGAGCAAAGACGACCAGGGCCGGTTAAAAACCGAGGAGTACCACGTCGAAGGCCCGGTGATGATCTTCCTCACCACCACGGCGGTTGACGTGGACGAGGAACTGTTAAACCGGTGCATCGTGCTCACCGTCGATGAGAGCCGCGAACAAACCGAGGCCATCCACCACCTCCAGCGCGAAGCGGAAACCCTCGCGGGGTTGCAGCGCAAGCTCGACCGCGACCGGGTGTGGCAGGTCCACCGCAATGCCCAGCGGCTTCTTCGTTCGTTGCATGTGGTCAACCCCTTTGCCCCGCGCCTGACGTTCCTCTCCGACCGCACCCGCACGCGCCGCGATCACATCAAGTACCTCACGCTCATCCGCACCATGGCGTTGCTCCACCAGCACCAGCGCCCCATCCAGACTCTTCCCAATGGCACCGAGTACATCGAGGCCACGCGCGAGGACATCGCCGCAGCCAACCGCATCGCCCATGAAGTCCTCGGCCGCAGCCTCGACGAGTTACCGCCGCAGACGCGGAAACTCCTCGGGTTGCTGCAAACGATGGTGCAGCAAAAAGCCCGCGAACTAAAAATGGAACCGAGCGACTTCCGCTTTAGCCGTCGTCAGGTCCGCGACTGGATGGGTTGGGGCAACACCCAACTCAAAATCCACCTCGGGCGCTTGGAGGACTTTGAATACCTCGCGATCCACCGCAGCCCGCACCGGATGCAGGGTTACTTTTACGAGCTGCTTTACGACGGCAGGGGCGTCGATGGCGGGCGGTTCCTGCCCGGCCTGATCGACGTGCCCAGCGCCACCTATGATGCTGACCGGTCGGGGCAAAATGGGCACCGGTCGGGGGTCGGTCGGCCCGAAGTCGGGACGTGGTCGGCCAGTGGCCGGGACACGTCCAAAGCAGTTAAGCCCGTGGAGAAGAACGGCTCCCACTGGAGCCCATCACCTGAAACTGAAAATACACAACTGGAGGCCAATGGTCATGCAACGTCCTAATCGTAATCGTCCCCCTGGTTGGCGCGCGCAGTCCCGGCGCGGCGGCCAGGCTCAACAGGCCGATGGCCTCAATAAAACCGATCCGCACGGCATGGGCCGCTGGTACGAAATTTACCTCGAGCAACTGGCCGTGCGGAATTACGCCAGCCACACTATTAGTAATCGCCGGTTGGCGCTCACGGCGTTCCTGCGCTGGTGCCAGGACCGCGACCTGTTGCGGCCCCAGGACGTGACGCGGCCCATCCTCGAAAGTTACCAGAGGTGGATGTACCACCATCGCAAAAAGAATGGCAACCCGCTCGGCTTTACCACCCAGCGTGGCCGCATGGTGGCGATCAAAGATTACTTCCGTTGGTTGTGCCGCCAAAACGTGCTCCTCCACAATCCAGCCTCCGAACTGGAAATGCCGCGCAACGAGCGCAAGTTGCCCCAGGGCGCGTTGTCCGAGCCCGAGGTAGAGCGCATCCTCATGCAGCCTGACATCACGCAGCCGCTCGGCATCCGTGACCGCGCCATCCTCGAAACTTTTTACTCCAGTGGCATCCGCCGCATGGAAGTCGTCCGGTTGCACATCGGCGACGTGAGCGCGGAGCGCGGCATCGTCTTCGTCCGCCAGGGCAAAGGGAAGAAAGACCGGGTCGTGCCCATCGGTGCGCGCGCGCTGACCTGGATCACCAAATACCTCCACGACGTGCGGCCTGACATGGTCACCAACCCGCGCGAACAGGCGTTGTTCCTGTCGGGCTACGGCGACACCGCCATGAGCGCCGGATACCTCACGCGGCTGGTCACCTCGTACGTGCGCAACGCCGGCATCACCAAGGGAAGTTGCCACTTGTTCCGACACAGTTGCGCCACGCTCATGCTCGAGAATGGGGCCGATGTCCGATACATCCAGGAGATGCTCGGGCACGCCAATCTGAGCACCACCGCGATTTACACGGAAGTCTCGATACGTCAGTTGCAGCGCGTTCATGCCATGACTCATCCAGCAGAAAAGCCCGCTGCTTCCGCTTAAAAAAGAACTCGCCGCATCGTCGCGGCCGGTCCTAACCTCACCATATACGCCGCCCCCGCAGATGCGGAGGGAACATCGGCACCGCTCTTTGAAATGCTCTGGAAGGTCCGCTGTTGCCTGAAAAACCGCGTCTGGACCTTTTTGCTTAGCCGCCTGTTCCCGTCACCAGAAGTCGCTGCTTAAACCGTTGATCGCGCCGGGGAAAAGTCATCCCGGTACGGTGGACTGCGTCGGGTCGATAACTTTGGACGAAATTTGACGCCGAGGGGTTGAACGAGACGACGGGCTACAATGGGCCGGGTGAAAGTTTGATCCCCGATCCCAAGGCAGGCATAGAGCGGGCCTCGGCTGGGTTCAGCGAGGCATTTGATTCGTCAGCCAGTATCGGCAGCCGCTCGTTCGGAGCCTTCGAGGGGGTGGCTTACAGCCTCGATACGGCAGTGGGACTTATTCCAGGGGAAGGCGCGGCGGAACATGCCATCGAAAAGGGCGTGGCGACAGAAATTGAGCATGTCGCCGAAGGTGAGGCCACGCACGCGGCAGAAACGACAGTAACTAAAGATGCTAAGAGCGTTGCTACCGATACCGGCGCAGCCGGAGGTAGTGCGCCCAAAGTCACTAAGCCCGACGAGAAAACCTATCAAACTTATACAAAAACAAATGAAGAGACGGGGGAGGTTTACACTGGGCGGACAAGTGGTACCGGAACTCCAGCCGAAAACGTGGCAGCTAGAGATAAAAATCATCACATGAACGACAAGGGTTTTGGCCCGGCAAAACTCGATAAAAGTTCCACAAACAAAGATGCGATCCGAGGCAGGGAGCAGCAAAAAATCGACCAGAATGGCGGAGCAAAATCTGACGGTGGAACTTCAGGAAACTCGATCCGTGGAGTGAGAAAAGACAATCCCAAGGCAGAGCAGTACAAACAAGCTGCTACTAAAGAATTTGGAAGTTCCTAAGATGCCAAAGAGGAAGATAAAACCGAAACTTGGTGATGTAGTTCAAATCCCTTTGCCGGATGGGACGTATGCGTATGGCCGTGTTTTTAAAGACACGGGCTTGGCAATTTATAAGGAAACGTCGAAGTCTCCTAACATCCCACCCAAAACGGAAGAGTACCGTTTCGTAGTCGGATTTAACGGTGGAGCTGTTGAGACTGGCGAGTGGCCGGTTGTGGATCATCGCCCCTTTGCAGATGAAGATTCGGCTTGGCCGCCGCCGAAGTTCATCAAGGACAGTATCAATGGAACATACGAGACTTACCACAAGGGACAGATGCACGCTGCCACTGAGGAGCAATGCAAAGGACTTGAAGAAGCATCGGTCTGGAACGCAAATCACATCGTGGATCGGATAATGGGGTCAAATAAATGGAATTAGCCGATGAGTGAACCTGTTTTTTTGCAGATCATCATGCAGGCTGACGACCTCAATAAGCTCAACTTTGGTGGACGGGATGAAATCGAAGAACCGTTGGAAAAAGCTTTGGACGAAGCTGGGTTAGGAGAGGTGAGTGGAGGCGGTAGTGGGGGCGGCGTGGCCATCATCGACGTGGACATTGAAAATGAGGACAGATTAGCCGAAGGGTTAAAGGTAATTCGTCACGTATTGCGTGAGATCGTGGTTCCTCCGAGCACCGTCATTAAGCAAACACAGCCTATCGAAGCCGTTTTCAAAGTTTACGATGATGAGAATGGGGGGTGAAAAGACGCGGCCCCGTATCGCATTTGGGCGCTGCCTTCGACATGGGGTTGCGTGGCCGGAGATCATTTTTTCGGCGGCAGCAAATCACTCTTTTTTAGCGGCTTGGACGCTTGATGATCCGGCAAAAACCACCTAAGCTATGAATATGAAATTTACCGCCACCCTGGAACGGGATGAGGACGGCGTTTGGATCGCCGAATGTCCTTCGATCCCCGGTTGTGTCAGCCAGGGTCAAACCCGCGACGAGGCGCTGGCCAACGTCAGAGAAGCCATCGCGTTGTGCCTGGAAGTGCGGGCCGAACACGGAATGCCCCTCACGGTCGAGACCCAGCAGGTTGAGGTCACGGTCTAATGGCTTCACTGCCGGTGTTGAGTGGCCGTGAAGTCGTCAAGGCGTTCGCCCAGGACGGCTGGCAAACGGCACGGCAGCGCGGCAGTCACATCATCCTCATCAAATCCGGCAGCATGGTCACCCTGTCCGTGCCCGATCACCGGGAAGTGGCCAAAGGCACGCTGCGCAGCCTCATTCGTTCCAGCGGGCTGACCGTGGACGAGTTCGCGGCGCTGGCCCGCAAATAACCGCTCGACGGCCCCGCGCGGGTTGACCTATCCTCATCCCATCGCCGCCACCGCGAATGCGGATGGACTATCGGCGCCTGCTCTTTGAAATGCTCTGGAAGGCTCTGCTGTTGCCTGAAAAACCGCGTCTGGAATTTTTTCCTTAGCCGCCTGCTCCGCTGCCGGAAAGTTGCCGCCTAACCTGTTGATCGCACCAGAGAAAAGCCCGCTGGTTACGACGGAGGGCACCAGGGTCAACACTTTGGACCAGCTTTGATCCGGAGGGGTTGCAAGACGAGAGAGTAGTTGGAAGTGAGGAAGACGACATCGTGGAGAGCGGAGCAGGCCTTAGAAATAACGATCCGGAGCGCGATGCGGACGGGAAGCCAATCTTTGGATCGGAGGAATACGAGAAGGAGAATCCCCCTCCGAGCCAGGCACCGTCTGGACCGACGCCGACAATTTCGCTCCCGGGTGGGCCCACCCTGAATCCTCAAACCACTTTAAAGTCAGACGACGAGATCGCAGGGGACGTCGCAAAGGAAATGGAGGCGGAAAAATCAAATACCCCAGGCTCCGAAACCCAAAAGCAGGAAACCGATGACAATAAGGAGAAGACCGGCGATTCCAATCCGCCTACTCCTCAGAAACCGCAGGATGATGCGCAGACAGACAATGCGGGAAGGACTGGTAAGCAGGCGCGTCTCAAAGAAGTTGCTAATGATCCCAAGGCATCATCCGCAGATCGCGGGTGGATAAAAAATGAGCAGCGACAAGTTAAAAACGGTAATCGGGATACAATCAGAAACCCGCCAGGCAAAGACCTTGCGCACGAGCGTGGACGTGAAGCAGCCAAAGGCTACAGCTACAAACATTCCAATTTGCAAGATCGTGATTTGCATAGGACTCAGCACAAATACGATGACCAAGGCCGTGCAAACAAAGAACGGCCAGTGACAGAATGAAAATAAACGAAAAAAAGCTAGAGGCGATCTTGCGACTCCCTGGCGCTGATCGGTATTCCCATTTTATCAAGGTGGCTGCCGATCAGCGTAAAGTATGGGGCTTATGGAATGATGGATGGGCCATGGCTGCCACCGGCGAAGGTGATCAGGTCTTTCCGATTTGGCCCGCCGACGTTTACGCAGAGAAATGTGCTCTTGAAGATTGGTCTCAGTATCAACCCCGCGAAATTGATCTAGATCGATTACTTGATGAATTGCTTCCCGATTTTGCTCGATCTGGAATCCTTGTAGGTGTTTTTCCAACTCCTCAAAACCAAGGAGTCACTCCTGATCTAAAGCAATTTGAGGCAGACCTTAAGCAAGAGCTTTCAAGAATTGAATAGAGGAAAAAGAGGCAGC
This sequence comes from Methylacidiphilales bacterium, assembly GCA_021272165.1. Classification (GTDB taxonomy): domain Bacteria; phylum Verrucomicrobiota; class Verrucomicrobiia; order Methylacidiphilales; family UBA1321; genus JABDGH01. The sequence continues at coordinate 38,341 of JAJSLK010000079.1, read as the reverse complement.
CAAAATCCACCGGTCGGGTAAGGAGTTGGCATTGCTGCCAACTCCTCCCAAATGAGGCAACCACCGCAGGCGAGAAGCCAACGTAACAGTAAAACAAATCCAGGTGCAGCTTCTTGGTACCTCACATGCCACACCTAAGTGGGTTGGCTTTCCCTATTCATCCGAACGTTTCAATGCACGGGCCCTCCTCCATCCAGCACTGTCCTCGACAACGGGGAAGCTTGTCGGAACGTCAGGGCTTCGTGGGTTCTGGGGCGACGGAATGTGAGGTATGGAGAAGGGCTTGATCCACGAGTCTCTTGTCATTTGCGGCTACTTCGTTCTTTCCAGTAAAGACTCCGCCTGCATAGGCGAGACCCAGTGTGCCCCCAATGAGAAGCAAGAATATGGCACCTGTGACGATTAGAACCGGGACGGGAGAATCCTTTTCAATGAGGGTTGTCATAATCATATTTAGGTTTTCTGATTAGCGCGGTTACGAATTGCGACGATTACCCGTAAACAGGGTAATGGCCCCGGCGGCGACAAGCACGCCTCCGACAATGGGAGCAATCGGAATCGTTTTCGTTTCGTCGTGCTGAATAGTAAGCGATCCGATCTGGGCATCTTGCTTCGTTTCCGTATAGCTGAATCCTTGGTAAATGAGCGCTAATATGCCCAAAATAACTAAAATAATGCCTGTCATCTTTATCATAAAGTTCCCTATAATTTACGTTATTGATCGAATGTATCGTGCTTTTCTTTCATCAGATCGTTTTTTAAAGTAATCGTTACATCAGAGGAGCCATTAGGGAGGCGCTTTCTCGGAATCCTGCGGTACTGTTACAATCCCAGCGTACTCATCAAATTATTCCGGTTGCTTGAGTTCGCTCTGCTGGTGTCCATTGGTTTGTTCGGGAAGTCCATGGACCCGCCCCGGAAGTTTGTTGGGGGACTCCTGGCCCAACCCCATGGTTAGCGCCGTCATGCCAGCAAGACCGCCCAGTTGCATGCTCTCCACGGCGGTGCTGGGAACGATGACGATAGTGGCATTCTCCTTGAGACCCTCATAAAGCATGTTCATGGCCCGCAAATGAAAGGCAATAGGATTGTGCTCATAACTTTTGCCTGCTTCGGCAAATTTCTCCGCGATCTGTCGCTCGGCGTCACCCAAAATCACCCGTGCCTGACGCTCTCTTTCCGCCTGGGCCTGCATTGACATCGCGTCTTCCAGGCCCGAAGGAATCAAAACGTCCTTTACTTCAACGGAAATGACATTGATGCCCCAAGGCTCGGTGCGCTCATCAATAATCTTTTGTAACAGGCCGCTGATTTTGTCCCGACCTTCCAGCATGTCGGAAAGCATAGTTTTGCCGATGACATCGCGGAGTGCAGTTTGGGAAGCCCATCCTATCGCACTTTGATAGTCGGCCACATCCAGGGCCGCTTTCTTGGGATCGACGACCTTCCAGAACAGCACGGCATCCACATCCACGGGAACCGTATCCTTGGTCAGCGTTTTTTCCGCTTTAAAGCCAGTTGTGATGACACGGATGTCAATCCAGTAAGGAATGGCATCGATCACCGGAATGATAAAAAACAGGCCAGGCCCCTTTAGCGCGTGGAATTGCCCCAGGCGCAAGATCACCGCTCTGTCCCACTGGTCGGCAACCCGAATGGCGGAGGAAGCGATCATGGCAACCACGAAGGCAACAACGCCGATTCCAATTGCGACGACATTCCCAGCTATGTCGTTGACGAGAAACGCCAAGGTTTCTCCAAGGCCCGCAATAATGACAAATACCAATACTCCAAATGATCCGTTGTGTCTCATACCGTCACCTTTCTATCGCTTGATGCAGGAGCATAGTTTGTTAACCATCCAAATAGTCGGAGACGACTGAGTTATCCCGTCTTTGCGTTTTTCCAGCCGCTGCTCGTGAGAATGAAGATAATCCTGTTGAGGCCGAGTCGCTATGGGGTGAACACCCCATAAAATAATTCTAAGTTCCCCACCCTATCGGAAGCAGATAACCAAAGTGATCCCTTGCCAGAAGAATGTCCTCTGCGGCCAGCGATGACCCATGAGCTATCAGCCATTTTTTGGCTTTCGCACGGACGTCGTTACGATCGTAGCCAACGGCGCTTTCGTCTTCACGAATCAAAGCCTTAAGAGTTCCACGCGAAGCGCAACCTTTTGACAGTATGGAACACAGACGTTCCCAATTGGCGCGAAAAGCGGTCTGATTCATTCTCATCCAAGGTCATTAGTTAAAAAGGCCGACGTGGACGTTTCCACTAGTATCAAAACACTCTCAATCTCCACGCTGATCTTGTTTCTCCTTGGCTCGAGCAGCTTGAAGCATTTGGTCGTGTTCAGCTTCCTGTACTCCCTCCTCAACGAGCTTTTCCGCAATGCTGCGTCCGTCGTCGTCTTCGCCATCAATGGAAGCCACGGGCACAATATGTCCGGTTGAGCCGGGCAATGTATCCCAACGTTCGGATTCCGGTGCGGATTTAAGAAGGAGGTCATTCGGGCTCTCCTCCGGTTCACCCGTTAATTCCCGCTTGGCCTGTGCCCAATCAGATGCAGACACGTCGTGCGCGGCACGACCGTTGATGATCGCCAGTTCTGTCGCTCTCTCCCGGACCATCTTGCGGGTCACTGTGCCGACACCGGTGGAGTTAATGATCAAGGCAGCTTCCTTTGATGGGTCTGTTTTCATAAATAAATTTATTTGGCGTGCGGAAATGTTCCTGATTTATGGGTCGTCTTCATTTGGCGTGTGTCCCGGTCTTCCCGCACATCTCGGGATTGAGAAAATGTATTATCGCGCTTTTGCGGCCTTGGACTTAGGTTGGCCTCATTGGCTTTTCGTTGCAGCTCGTGTAGTGCCTTTTGGGAGACAGTAAGTTTATTCATAAGAGATCGTGTTGGATTGACTCGGTGGCGGTAATCTCCGCATCACCTGAAATCGAGCGGTGCCAGGGGCTTAGTTCAACCATTTTTCCCGTCAAATTAACGAACACCGTGGATTCGTCATAACTGATCCTCTCAATTTCGCTGGTCGGTATTTCAACCTCTTTGCCGGCAAGCCAATGACCGGTTTTAATGACCAGTTTCTTAATAGCCCAGCTCTGGGCATCCATCATAAAATTGCAGACATGACCTATCTTCCCATCGCGCGCCTCAAGGCGATAGCCATCCACGTTGAGCGTGCTTCGCAAATGCTCATCGGTTCCTTTGATTCGCGAACCGTTAGTAGCGACTGTTTTATCAGGAAGTGCTTCCCTTGGTGTTTCTAAAATGGGAATGGCGTTTGGGCCCCACAATCCTCCGCCTTGCCAATAGCAGGGCCAGCCATAATAGCGGTGATACTCCTCTTCGTATTGTCGAGACACCGGCATGTGCGACTCAATCGAAGGACTGTTCTCAATTTGTTCCCGGGTCAGATTCACTTGCAGGAGTCTTCCACCCTCCTGGGGGCTGCCGAAGGCATGGGGAGATAGGAGCACCTGTCGCCCAGACAACCAGGAGCCCGTGTCTGCGATCACGTAACGAACGGTCCAATCTTGGTCGTCAAAATAAAAGTCCTGCACATGACCAATTTTGCCGTCCAGCGCATGGAGCCCTATCCCATAAAGTTTTTTGATATTTTGTAACATAAAGGGCCCGTTCTAGTGCTTATCGCCGCCGCCATTTCCGTTTCTGCTGCCTCCTCCACCCTGGGTTTGATGGCTGCCGCCGGAGACGCTGGCGTGCTGAGAATTGGAAATGTGTGTCGAATGTGTTGTCCCACTGCGGGTATGGCCACTGCGATGGTAACTGCCGCCATGACTGTAATTGGCATTGTGGTAATAGCCTCCGCGGTAATAGTCATGCCCATAATAGTTGTTGGAATAGTAACCGGGATAGGAGCCGTAGTAGCCCCCGCCCCCGTAACCACCATCGTAGTACCCATCAGTGGCACATCCCGTCAGAAGAACAGGGAGAAAAAGCGCGAGAAAACAGGTAATTTTCATAATGCAACCTAAACCAAGTTTCCCTTCCCGATAATGGGGTGAATACCCCAGATGACTGAAACCCGCCGCGAGGCTCAGTGATTCGTAAATCCCACGGTTCAATACCCTCAAAAGCAGATCAACTCTTGGACCCATCAACTCGGATTTGTAATGTTGAAGAGTGAGGTCCCCTTTGGAATTTGAAACCTTCAGGCCGTCGTCACACGTTCTTGCCGGCAAAATTCCATGATGTGCGCTTTGATGGCGAACTGCACGACTCTACCAGCATTGCGGTTATCGCAGGCATCGTAAACACTTGTGACGAATTCACCGAACGTCCAGGTTCTCTTCGTAGATTTGATTTTCATGACCCGAAGCTTAAATGAAAATATCGCATCTATGCCATGGGGTTTTTACCCCATCTGCACATTGCAGTGATTTACCGCAAGGACAAACCACCGAAAATCGTCCATGGGAATTATCGATGGGGAATACACCCCATAGGAACAAATAATTTTCCACCGTATTCTTGCGATTCCTAATTAAAATCCTACCAAATATATGACCCTAATTCTGCTTATTGTTGTCCTTGTACTTCTCTTCGGTGGCGGCGGCTATGCCTATCGCGGCCATGTCGGCGGTGGGAGCGGGCTCGGTCTCGTGCTCGTGATCCTGCTCGTACTTTATTTGCTGGGCTACCTTTGACGGACGAATCTCCACTGTGGAGGAGGTGTACGGATCATGATAGCGTGCTCGTGACGATCATGGGGTCCAGACCCCATAGGCGGTCATGGTTTTAGAGCCTAGTTTGAGCTTATGAAACCAATCTTACCCAAGTTCCTGGCCTTAGCGTCAGTTCCACTTCTGTTCGCCTCCACCACCTTTTTACGTGCTTCCGATATGCACGAACGGATTCATTCTTCCATTCAGATTCTGGCCGACAAGCAACGTTCTGACGAACCCATCCCCGCTGAATTGCTGAGTCATGCCAAAGGCGTGGCGATTTTCAGCATAACCAAAGTTGGATTGGGCATTGGCGGACAGGGCGGTGAGGGCATCGTCCTTTTGCGTCTTGGAGATTTGACCGGGCGTACCTGGACTGCTCCCTGCGCCGTTAATCTGGGCGGCGGCAGCATTGGCGCGCAAATCGGCTATACCGATGTGCATTACATTGTCGTTTTGAATACTGGTGATGCCGTCAGGCATTTTACCAGCACAGGAAAAATGACCTGGAATGGTACGGCCACGGGAACGGCCGGTTCCGATACGGCGACTGAAAAAATATCAACGATCGACCTCGAGCATAGGGAGATCGTCGTTTACAAGGACTCCAGCGGCGTTTTCGGCGGCGCAACTCTTGGCGGCACCTCCGTCGAACGCAAAGACTCGATCAACCGGGAAGCCTATGGAGACGGCGTCCTCGCCAGGAATATTCTGAACGGCACAATTCAACCCCCCAAGTCTGCCAACCGCTTGTACACTCTCCTTGAGGGCAAGGCATGAACTAGTGGGGTGAAGGCCCCATTACGATCCTCCATGAAATCGACTATCCTAAGACTATGAAAAATATAATGTTGAGGCATAACCACAGTATCTTGTTGGCAATGGCTGTCCTCTTTACCGCCTTCCTGTTTGGAGGAGCCAGTCTGGCGCAGGCACATGATGGCTACCGGGATCAGAACGGGTATCGGGACCAGCATGGCAATTATCACCACTATAGTTACCATAATCACCATCGCGGATATTGGAATCAACAGAACGGTGTCCGCTTTTGGATTAACATCGGATAAGTAAGTCGCTCGTATGTCGGGTACAAGTAAAGATGTCTTTGTGTCCGGCTTCGGGTTAGCGCAAGCTGTGCTCCATCAACCATGAGGCGAATCACCGTTTTATTGGCCGAAGACCACACCATCGTTCGTCAGGGCCTGCGACTCTTAGTCGAGGCTGACGGCGATATCGGGGTTATTGGAGAAGCGAAAACGGGACGCGAAGCGGTGCAAATGACCAGCGAGCTTCGCCCTGATGTCATTGTCATGGATATCGCCATGCCGTTGCTGAACGGATGGGAGGCAACGCGGCAGATCCTGAAGGCTTTCCCAGACATGAAGATTCTCATTCTCTCGGCGCACAGCGATCCGGAGTATGTCGAGCAAGTCGTCAAGGCCGGGGCCAGGGGATACCTCGTCAAGCAGTCGTCAGGCGACATCCTGGCCAAAGCCATACGCGAATTATACAAGGGAAAGACGTTCTTTACTTCTTCCATTGCCAAGCGCCTGAAGGATGAGTTTCAGCAATCTACCGATGGAATTGGCCTGCGAAAGAAAAAGGATCATCAATTAACTTCGCGTGAAACAGAGCTGCTTCAATTGATTGCCGAGGGGCATGCGAACAAACAAATCGCCTCTGAACTCGGGATCAGCATCAAAACGGTTGAAAAGCATCGTCAGCATCTGATGGAGAAGCTCAATATTCACGATATTGCAGGGCTGACTCGCTTCGCCATTGCCGCAGGAATCATAGAAAGCAGTGTGCAATCAACGGTCAAACCGGAAGCACCTTTAAAACAGACAAGACTCCCTGCAGATTTAACCTGAGGGAGTCCGCTATTTATTTACTTCGTCCGTTTGGCTCAGCTCCGGAGAGACCACCTGCGGAAAACGGTCGCGACAAACTGGACGAGGAAGACCACGAAGAGAATCTGCGCAATCGTCGCTGCGAGCTCAGTCAACGATGCAAATCCTAAAAACCCCGCAATCAGTGCGACAACCAAGAAGACAGCGGCATAGTATAACATATTAATTCCTTTGTTTTTTAATGCCTGAACGTAAGCCCAAAGAATCCGGTTTACCATGGGTGTTTACCCCATGCAAAGAACGTCACATGACAGTTTTCAGGTCAACTGCAATTGCGTCCGCGTCTTTGTATAGGTGCCGCATAATGAGGTGAGCTTGCATCGGACAACGCCCGATGAGCCATTCTTCTTTTCAATAATTCTCCTCTGCCGAATACTTTCTGACATTGATCGCGAAGCTGTTTGGAAATTGAGAGACTGAAATACGCATTCCCCTTTTGCGCTTCGCGAACCGCCTCGGCCAAAACATGGGTAGAGGATGGTTTGATCAGATATCCGGACGCGCCCAAAATCATGGCCTGCTCAATATATTCCTGGTCCGGATGTGCGGAAAGAATAAGCACCCGGGTTGCCGGGGCCGCTTCCATGATCTGCTTGGTCGCCTGCAGACCGTTCAATGACGGCATAGCGATATCCATGACCACGACTTCGGGGTAAAGGTGCAGGGCAAGTCGCACCGCTTCGCAGCCATTTTTCGCCTCTCCTGCGACTTTAATATCTCCGTCCAGTTCAATGATCCACTTCAAAGATTTGCGAAGACCTGCGTGATCCTCCGCCAAAAGAACTGTTATTTGTTTTACCGGTAGGGGAGCAACGCATTCGGATTTTTTCATCTTGAGTCAATCACTCCACAGGTAAGTTATCGCCCAACTGCATCTAACCGACTGCACTGCTTGCAGAGCGGTCGGTTATCCGTGCCGAAGCGAAGATGCTTTTTTGGGATATTATCGCCTTCCATGCATAAGGTATTATCGTGGTGGACTGTTTCCTGGTTTTCGTATGGACTGATCTCGGTTGAGTACCATGGATTTGTTTTCATAATAAAGATGCCGCTTTTATCACCAAACAAACATAAGACTTAATGGCATGCAGAAGATATGGGGTGTTTACCCCATTGGAAAAGGTACCGACCGTCGGTAGATTACGAGCGAAGGATCAAATAACGAATTCCCCGCCAGACAGAGACGCCACCTGCCGCGATTGTTTAGACCCTTGTTCTAAAATTACCCCAAAGCGCCTGTAAAATGTGAAATGGTGGAATAAGGTTATTATGGGCTTATACTAACAAGAAGTCATTGCATGCCCCCCAAAAACCGAATCCCACCCGATGTTGCCGAACTGCGCCGTAGTGCCGAAGCCCGGCTCAAGCAACAGCAGGCGCATCCGCATCCACCGCGTACAGAAGCCGACATCAAGCGGTTTCTCCATGAATTGCAGGTCCATCAAATCGAACTGGAGTTGCAAAATGTTGAACTTCAGGATGCTCGCGACAAGGCGGAAAGCCTGCTGGAAACCTACGCGGACCTCTACGATTTCGCTCCGGTCGGTTACTTTTCAGTCGATGAAGAGGGCTTGATTCTTGAAGTGAATCTCACCGGAGCTGCTTTGCTCGGAATAGAACGGTCCAGGCTGATCAACCGACGTTTGCGAGATTTTGTAGATCCACACAGCCGAGCGGCCTTCCTTGTTTTCCTTAAAAAGATATTTGCAGGTCCTAGAAAGCAAATCTGCGAAATACCTCTTTTGAATGAACGCAGCATACCTTTTTGGGCGGACCTTCAGGGGGCCTCCGCGAGCTCCCAGCGGGGCAATCGAAGGTGGTGTCGATTGGCGGTTTCCGACGTTACCACGCTCAAGCAGGCGGAGCAGGTGCGACAAAACCTGGAGGGGATGGCCGCTTCGAATCGGGAGCTGAAACGGGAAATTGTCCAAAGACAAAAAGCGGAACAGGATCTCAAGAAGAGCGAAGCGCATTACGCGCAATTGTTTGAGCAAGCGCGTCACATGCAGGAGCAATTGCGGCATTTATCCCGCCAGCTTCTCCTGACACAGGAGAATGAACGCAAGCGGATCAGTCGCGAACTGCATGATGAGATTGTCCAGACACTTGTCGGCATCAATGTACATCTCGCGTCGTTGAAGGTGAAGTCTCCGGTCAATCTCAAAGACCTAAGGAAAAGAATCGTTCGAACACGACGGCTGGTGGAAAAATCGGTGGAAATTGTCCATCGGTTCGCCCGCGAATTACGTCCGACCGTGCTGGACGACCTGGGATTGATTCCCGCCCTCCAATCCTTCGTCAAGGATTTTACGAAGCGGACCCAAATCAGAATTCGCTTCACGGCCGCCTCTGAAGTGGAGCAATTGAACAGCCTCCAACGAACCGTGCTTTATCGCGTCGCCCAGTCCGCGTTGGCCAATGTTGAGAAGCACGCTCATGCCAGCGAGGCAAAAGTAAGCATTCGGAAACTTCAGGGTGCCATTCGCCTGGAAATCCATGACAATGGAAAGTCGTTTGATGTAGAACGCGTCCTCTTTGCCCAAAGGCACAAGCGATTGGGTCTGCTTGGATCGAGGGAAAGGGTGGAAATGGTCGGCGGCAAATTTGACGTTAAATCCGCCCCCGGCCAAGGTACGACCGTTAGCGCAAAGATTCCGATTAACGAGGCTGGTTCCAATATTGCAGCGAAGACCTCTCGTAAAAGCGCGCGCGTAGGGTAAGATGCTTCTAAATATATAAAACAGCTTATTAGTGGCTTCTAAGCCGTGAAAAAAAACATTTCGCATGGCGGTCGAGAACAACAGCGTTCTGCTGCTGTTCGTAAGGCCGCTATCAGCCCGACAGCGCAATCCAAGAAGCCTTCTTCGAGCCATTCCTTTTCCATCGTCGGGCTTGGCGCCTCTGCGGGCGGGCTGGAAGCCCTTGAGCAGTTTCTTGCCCATGTGCCGAAAGCGTGCGGGATTGGCTTTGTCGTCGTGCAACACCTGGATCCGACTCACAAGGGCATCCTGGTGGAATTGCTACAACGTTCCACGGCCATGCCGGTCATCCAAATCAAGGACCGGATGAAGATTGAGCCTGACCACGTTTACGTCATCCCGCCCAACAAGGATCTTTCCATTCTGCACGGAATATTACATTTGCTCGAACCGGCCGCGCCTCGAGGTCTGCGTTTGCCGATAGATTTCTTCTTCCGATCATTGGCTGATGACCAATATGGACGAAGCATCGGCGTCATCCTCTCAGGTATGGGCTCCGATGGCACGCTGGGGCTGAGAGCTATCAAAGAGAAAGCCGGGGCGGTCTTTGTGCAAACCCCGGGTTCGGCCAAATTCGACAGCATGCCCCGGATGGCCATTGATTCCGGCCTGGCTGATGTTGTGGCCCCGGTTGAGGAACTGCCAGACAAGATCATCGACTATCTCCAGCATGTTCCGCTCCTTGTCCGGCCAGATCATGAAATCGCCGAAAAGGATCAAAGCGCGTTGGAGAAAGTTGTGATTCTGCTGCATGCTCAGACCGGCCACGATTTTTCCCTCTACAAGAAAAGCACCATTTACCGCCGGATCGAACGCCGCATGGGCCTTCATCAAATCACCAAGATTTCCGATTATGTTCGGTATCTGAGGGAAAACTCCCAGGAATCGGAACTTCTCTTCAAGGAACTGCTGATCGGAGTCACCAATTTCTTTCGCGATCCTGAGGTCTGGGAGCAATTTAAAAACAAGGTGATCCCCGAATTCTTGGCGGCTCGTCCGAACGGAGGCATGTTGAGGGCCTGGACTGCCGGATGCTCAACGGGGGAAGAGGCTTATTCTCTCGCCATCATCTTCAAAGAGGTCCTGGAGGAGCTCAAGCCCGCCAAGAATTTTTCGCTCCAGATTTTCGCCACCGATTTGGACAAGGATGCCATCGATAAGGCCCGGGCTGGCATCTATCCAGCCAACATCAGCGCCGATGTCTCGGAGGAGCGGCTGCGCCGGTTTTTTATCAAGAATGAGCATGATTACTCCGTCAAAAAGGAAATCCGGGAGATGGTGATCTTTGCGCCGCAAAACCTCGTCATGCACCCGCCCTTCACCCGGCTTGATTTCGTAACCTGTCGAAACCTGCTCATCTATCTCGATGCGGGGTTGCAGAAAAAGCTCATGCCGCTTTTTCACTACAGCCTCAATTCCGGCGGAATCCTGCTTCTGGGCAGTGCGGAAACCATTGGCACGGCTACCGATCTCTTTACGCCGCTGGCGGGAAAATCACGAATCTATCGACGGCTCGATACCTCCCGGCAACCCAACCTCATCGAATTTCCCTCCGCGTTTACTCGTACCCGGTTGGATACCGTCACAGCTTCTTCCGCCCAAACGGCGGCAACGCCGCAAGCTCCCAACCTCCAGTCACTCGCGGATCAGTTGCTCTTGCAGCGCTATTCCCCGGCAGCGGTGCTCGTCACCAACGAAGGCGATATTCTTTATGTCAGCGGTAAAACGGGCAAATACCTCGAGCCGGCGGCGGGTAAAGCCAACTGGAATCTCTTTGCCATGTCGCGTGATGGACTGGGCAATGCGCTGAGCGAAGCCTTCCGTAAAGCGATCCGGAAAAAAGTTGTTGTTGTCCTCAAGGATATCAAGGTGGGAACCAACGGAGGTACGCAGACCGTGGATATTACGGTTCAGCCCGTGACCAGTCCGGAAGCCTTGCAGGGAATGGTCATGGTTGTCTTTACGGACGTATCCAGGCAGTCCGTCGCCCAAGCGCCGGGCTCGTCGGAGCGGACGACAATTCATAACGCCCAAGTGACCGCGATGGCACAGGAACTCCGACAGGCCCACGAAGATCTGCAAGCCACCCGCAATGAGATGCAGACCTCACAAGAAGAGCTCAAATCGACCAATGAAGAATTGCAGTCGATGAATGAGGAACTTCAGTCCACCAACGAGGAACTGACCACTTCCAAGGAAGAGATGCAGTCAATGAACGAGGAACTGCAAACGGTCAATCACGAGTTGCAAGCCAAAGTGGACGAGCTGTCGCGGATCAGCAACGACATGAAGAACCTGCTCAACAGCACCGACATCGCCACGCTGTTCCTGGACGATGCTCTTCTCGTACGGCGCTTTACCACCCAGACCGCCAAGATCATCAAACTTATCGCCGGTGATATCGGTCGTTCCATCACCGATATCGTTTCCACTTTGGATTATCCCGGCTTGGCTGAAGATGCGCAGCAAGTGTTAAAGACCTTGGTCTTTGTAGAGAAACAGGTTTCCGCTCGTGAGGGACGTTGGTTCACCGTACGGATCATGCCCTACTGCACACAGGAAAACCGGATCGACGGAGTGGTGATCACTTTTACCGACATCACTGTGGCTAAAAATCTGGAAACTGCCCTGAGAAAGGCCCAGTCCGATCTGGAGAAGCGCTTCTCCAATCAAACGGCCGAGCTGGGCAAGGCACGCAACAAGGCGCGATGAACAACAACTCGCCTCAATCCAAGCAATCAGCGAAATTGCGCCACCGCGCCGAGAAGAAGCTGAAAACTCTGCCCGAAGCTGACACCCAGAGTTCGCCAGCCCAAACGCAACGACTCGTCCACGAACTGCAAGTCCATCAGCTCGAATTGGAGTTGCAGAATGAGGAATTACAAGAGTCACGGGCCCGAATGGAAGCAGCGTTGGAGCGCGCGACGGATCTGTACGATTTTGCTCCCGTCGGTTACTTCGCCCTTTTGGCCGATGGCGCCATCCGCGAAGTAAATCTGCCGGGAGCGCGACTGCTGGGGGTTGAACGCGCTCGACTCGTAGGCGGCCGTTTTGAATCGTTTGTTTCCGAGCGGACTCGGCCTATTTTCAACAACTGGTTGAAAGAGGTCTTTGCCACCCAGGTCAAACAAACCTGCGAGATTGCTTTGGTAAAAGACGGCAGGCTGCCTTTAATCGTGGAAATCGAGGCCACGCTATCGCACGATGGGAAGGAGGTGCGTGCAGTGGTCGCTGATATTACCGCACGCAAAGCCCTGGAGGAACAGCTCCGGCAAGCCCAGAAAATGGAGGTGGTCGGACAGCTCGCAGGCGGCGTGGCTCATGATTTCAACAACATTTTGGCCGCCATGGTCCTGAAACTGGAAATATTGCAAATCCAGCAGCAACTGCCCGAGGAAGCCCTATCGTTGCTACACGATTTGGAAACTCTGGCAAAACGCGCCGCCAGCCTCACGCGACAATTACTCCTCTTTAGTCGCCGGCAGGCGATGAACCCCAGGCATCTGGAGATTAACGCCGCATTGACCAATCTGCTCAAAATGCTCGAACGCCTGCTCGGTGAAGATATTTCCTGTCGTTTACTCCCAAGCAGTCGAGAACTTTGGGTTGAAGCCGATGCGGCCATGTTGGATCAGGCCGTGATGAATCTCTGCCTCAACGCGAGGGACGCGATGCCGAACGGCGGCACACTTACCTTGGGAACCAGTTTGGCGGAGATTACCTGCGATAACCTCCATCTCTATCCGGAATCACGGCCCGGACAGTTCGTTTGTCTGTGCGTCAGCGATACAGGCTGCGGTATGGATGCGGATGTTCTTAAGCATCTGTTCGAACCATTTTTTACCACGAAAGAAATTGGCAAGGGAACCGGGCTGGGTCTGGCCTCGACGTATGGGATTGTGCATCAGCACAAAGGCTGGATGAATGTGGAAAGCGCCGTGGGGCGGGGTACCAGCTTCCGTCTCTACTTCCCTCTTTCGTTAAAAACGGAAGTGGCGCAGACGACTACGTCTCGACTGCCCGCGATCAAGAGTCAAAATGAAACCATCCTGCTGGTGGAAGATGAGGAAGCACTCCTCCAGGTAACCGCCCACGCTTTGACCATGCTCGGTTATCGGGTCCTACCGGCTGCCAATGGCCAAGAGGCATTGGGCTTATGGGAACAACATGGGGATACCATTAAATTGGTCATCACCGATATGAGGATGCCCAAAGGTATCAATGGATTGGAATTGTCCGAAAAACTGTGGAAAGCCAAACCTTCGCTCAAGATCATTATTATGAGCGGATACAGCATGAAAATGGCGGGGGATAGCCCGGTCGCCAAGGGTGACTATACTTTTTTGGCTAAACCTTTTGATTTAAAGGTCCTGGTGGAAACCATCCGCAACTACCTCGATTGACTCCGAAGAGATAATATTTGTTGCTGGAATCCTTCCCATCACGACAGATCGCCCAGTGCGTGTTTCGCTCGCGTTTTACAACACGCGGCAGGAAGTGGATGTCCTGGTCCGGGCCTTGCATCAACTCAAAAAGGCCTGATATTAGACGCTTGGGTTCTACCATGAAAACTATCAAGCCTGCCGAACTGCAACACCTGCTGACCTCCCGACTCGGTCTGACTGTGCTTGATGTCCGCACTCCGGTTGAATTTGCCGAAGTTCATGTGCCCCAGACGCACAACGTGCCGCTCGATCAATTTAATCCGCAAGCCCTCCTCGCATCTGGCGAGCTGCTCAAAGACCAACCCGCCTATTTACTCTGCCGTTCCGGCGGACGCGCCTCCAAGGCCGCGGAAAAATTGGCCAGGGAAGGTCTCAAGAATGCCGTCGTCGTCGAAGGCGGTACACTGGCTTGGATTGACGCCGGTCTTCCTGTTAATCGCGGCACGACGAAGGTGATCAGTCTCGAGCGCCAGGTTCGCATTGTTGCGGGCTTGCTTGTGCTCGTCGGTGTGTTGCTTGCCCTCTTTGTCCACCCCTATTTCATCGGCCTATCTGCCCTCGTCGGCGCGGGACTCGTCTTTGCTGGCATCACGGACTGGTGCGGCATGGGACTCCTGCTCGCCAAGTTGCCTTGGAATAACCAAGTATAGGATTCGCCCCCTGGCGCGCATCCAGCACCAGACGACCTCACTATGCGGAGAAAGTTCAATTAGAAACGAGTGTTACCAAAAGTGCGACCAAAACGATCAAGGCGGCATCTCCATTTCTTGGTTTCTTCGAGGTGGGTTTCGAACCCCTCGCGAAGTACACCCTTGTTGTCTTATTGATCAGGAACAATCTCGAAACCCGTAATGTAAATATTGCCCTGGCCATTGAACGTAAACTCAAAGGTCTGGGGCACCAGCGCCGTTCGGTCCGAGCTCCGTGACGTGATGTGCACGATGTTTGTGTACTGGTTCCACGAATCGCTTCCCGCCACCGTGTCCCCATTGGCATCCACTCCCTCAAAATGCCCGCTGGGCCGGTTTGGATGATCGGGGTCTGGTGGCACATCCTGCGCACCATGAAAAGCATAGGCCAGATTCGTTACTCCCGTCGCGCGGATCCAGAAACTGAGCTTGTAATTTGTCCCGCAATTCATATTGAGGAGACTATCGAGACTAATCCGATGACCGTCCTCCGGTGGATACCAGTCATGCGGAAAATACTTCGGTTTTGTATCGAAAACGTAATAGCGCAAGGCCGTCGTAATGTTCGTTCCTGAAGGCCCGGTGAATCCCGGTTCCTTCTGGGCATTTGTCGTTACCAAAAGTTCATGCGCCAAACCCGGTGGTGGTTGCCATGACCAGCCCGTCGGAATCAGGATTGAATCGAATGGATTTTGCCCCGTCATCTTTACCGGCGCGTCGAAGAGCGGATGCCCCGGCGTTCCCTTGTTCTTCGCATACATGATGTCCCCGTCGCCATTCGTGATAATCAGGTTCGGCAGCTTGTTTCCCGTCAGGTCGCACACCGTCACGTTCGTCAGTGAGCCGAATGTATCTTCTCCGCCGAACGAAATCTTTTGGCCATCGGCAAAGGTCGGGTTCTTCGGGTCCGTTGACGTATTCAGGAACACCTCAATATGCCCGGTTCGTTCGCCCGTAATGATGTCCGGCTTGCCGTCATTGTTCCAGTCGACCACCTGTGGCGTCAGGTGTTCCCGGCCCATGCCCGGAATGATTTTTAGCGTATTCCGTTCGTTGTAAATGGGCCGCTCATTCGAGCCTTGGTTCGCCAGCAGGAAAATACTGTTCGCCGAATAGCTCCCGTCACCCAGGATCAGATCCAGATTTCCCGTTCCGTACCAGTTGTAAAGAAACGGGCACAGGAAATTAGTCCACAACACCCCGTTCAGGCGTGTCGGTATTTCATCCTCAGTCACATGCTCCGGCATCTTGAAAGCAGGCGAAGTTGTCGTCCCGCGGTTCCGCACGATGAAAAGCCGTCCCGCGTAATTCCCTGCCACAATATCAAGTTTCCCTGTGCCGGACAGGTCGACCAGTTGCAAATGCGGGATCACATTGCTGGCTCCGCCCTGGCTAAACTCGTCTTGATTGTCTAATCGCGGATAAAAACCCAGCCACACTGGCATCACTTCCCCATGCGTGAACTTCGGTTTGTTCGGCGTCCCGCTATTCGGGAAAAACCAGAAAAAGCCATGCGCATCGCCCACCACCAGGTCGGGTAGCCCATCCCCGTTCAAATCGCCCACGCCAACGCTCGGTCCCAAGGTGGTCTGGTCGTTAATTACTCCCGTATCATCGATGACCGGCTGGTTGCCCGGAAAAACCGAAAAAGGCCCCTTGCTGCTCACCCCTGCCCATGGATTGTCCTGCACGAGGTAATTATTGAAGTTGGTCTGGATCACCGGTGTCGGCCCTGCCGCCGCTGCAAATGAACTCAGCAAAATAAGTAGCCCAAATGCGCCACTTAAAGGGGCAGGACAAGGCGCAAGACCATGAAAGTGTTTCACAAATAAACTTTATTACAATTTAACCGGGCCTTTCACAGAAAATTCCAATACGGCGTATTTGTAACGTTTCAGTCGTCCCCTGGTTTAATTCTGGATGGGTCTTCTGCTTGGCCTTCTTGCGTTTCGTGGTAGATAGTGGCAATTGAGATTCCACACTCTTGATATAAAAAACCACTCTTTTCTGATCCCTGGCCGTTTCTCGAGGCAAGAAGCTCCAGTAGGGATTCACGTTATTGCAATTCCTGGCTGATTGCGGTTGTGTCTTTGCTAAGGAAACAATACAGGCCTTTACTCGGGAAGGGCGGATTTAAAGAGAGGAAAAGACCCGTTGTAGAGCGGTATTGTTAGAAATTACTTTTAGGCCTGCAAGATGGGACGTGGTACAAGATTTCTCTCTCAATTTATGGCTTTTACCATCGGCATAGATTACGGAACGAACAGTGTGCGGGCCCTGGTGGTGAGGTGCTCAAACGGCGAGGAACTGGGTACGGCGGTGGTCGATTACCCGAGCGGAAACAAGGGCGTTTTGCTCGATCCGGGCGACCATCACCTGGCACGGCAGAACCCGGCTGATTACCTGCTGGGGCTGGAGAAAAGCGTAACGGCGGCCCTGGCGCAGGCGACGCAAAAGAAGGATTTCTCGGCGGCGCAGGTGATCGGCATCGGGGTGGACACGACGGGATCGAGTCCGATTCCGGTGAATGAAAAGAATATACCGCTGGCGCTCGATCCGAAATGGGCCAAGAACCTGGCGGCGCAGTGCTGGTTGTGGAAGGATCACACGAGTCATCGTGAGGCGGCGGAGATCACGCGGATTGCGGCGGAGCATCGCCCGCATTATCTTGCGAAGTGCGGCCAGACTTATTCGTCGGAATGGTTCTGGTCGAAGATATGGCATTGCCTGAATGTGGCGCCGGACGTTTTCGCGGCGGCTTACAGTTGGGTCGAATTGGCGGATTATATGCCGGCGGTGCTGGCGGGCGTGGCCGATCCGCGGCAGGTCAAACGGGGAGTTTGTGCGGCCGGGCACAAGGCGCTTTATGCGCCGGACTGGAATGGTCTGCCAGACGAAGAATTTTTAGCGAAGCTCGATCCGAAGCTGGCACCGTTGCGCACCCGCCTTTATGAGAAGGCGCACGATGCCACGGTGGCGGCGGGGACGCTTTGCGCGGAGTGGGCGAAGAAACTGGGCCTGCCGGAAGGAATCCCGATTGCGATCGGCGAGTTTGACGTCCATTACGGCGCGATCGGCTCGGGCATCCAGCCGGGCGTGCTGGTGAAGGCGATCGGGACATCGACGTGCGACTGCGCGATTGTTTCGGCCGACAAAAAAGTGGCGGATATCCCGGGCATCTGTGGAATCGTCAAAGGGGCGATTCTACCGGGCTATTACGGCATCGAGGCGGGGCAATCGGCGGTAGGCGATATCTTCAACTGGTTCGTCGAGGTGGTCTGCCAGGGCGACGCGAAGCTGCACGCTGAGCTGACGCGGGAAGCGGCGGCAATGAAGCCGGGACAGAGCGGACTGTTGGCGCTCGACTGGAATAACGGAAACCGGACAATCCTGGTCGATCCGCGGCTGACGGGATTGCTGCTGGGGCAGACGCTGCATACGAGCCGGGCGGAAATTTACCGGGCCCTGATCGAGGCGACGGCGTTTGGTGCGCGGGCGATCATCGAGCGGCTGGAGGAATATGGCGTATCGATCCGGCAGATTGTTTGTTGCGGCGGAATCGCGGAGAAGAACGCGCTGCTGATGCAAATTTACGCCGACATCACGGGACGCGTGATGCAGGTGGCGGGTTCGAGCCAGGCCTGCGCGCTGGGCTCGGCGGTGAGCGCGGCGGTGCTGGCGGGGAAGGAAAAGGGCGGACATGCTTCCTTCAGCGAGGCGCAGGCGAAAATGACGCGGATCAAGGACGTCTCCTACACGCCGAATGCGACGAACCACGATGTTTACAACCAGATTTATGCTCTTTATCGCGAGCTGCACGATGCGTTTGGCGGAGTGACGGCGAGCGCGAACCTCGGACAGGTGATGAAGAAGCTGATCAAGATTCAGGAAGACCAGAAGAAGAAAAATTAACCACCACTTATATGTACCTACCCCTCGGCAAATTCTCCCCGGACATCACCCTCGGCCTCGTTTCGGCCTCGCGCAATTGTTTTCCCCGCTCCCTTTCGGAAGAACGAACGGAACGGCTGGTCCGAGGTGCGGCCGCGGCGGGCGTGCGACTGGTGGTGCCGCAGGGCGAATGCCGGATTATCGAGACCAAGGCGCACGCGCATGAGGCGGTGGAGCAGTTGAAGAAAGCGGGCGTCGATGCGGTGGTTTTCTTCCTCGGCAATTTTTCGCCGGAAATCGAGGACGCAGTTTTCCTGAAGGAGTTTGATGGGTTCGCGATGATCTTGGCGGCGGCGGAGGAGAGTGCGGACAGCCTGCTTTCGAAACGGGGTGACGCGCTGTGCGGTTTGCTTTCGGCGGTGCTGGCGGTGGAGAAACGGGGATTGTTGCAGAAGATGCACATTCCCGAGGCCCCTGTGGTGAACGCGGAGGAAGGCGTGGTGGAAATCCTTCATTTCATCAAGGTGATGAAGGTGGTGAAGGGCGCGCGCAACGCGACGCTGGGCCTGTTTGGGCCGAGGCCGCGCGATTTCGAGACATGCAATTACAACGTGGCGTCGATCAATTCGATCGGAATGGAGGTGGAGGAACTGGGGCTTTTCGACCTGATCAACGAGGTGAAGAAGATCAAGGCGGCGGGCGGTCAGCCGGCCATCGCGGAGAATATGAAGAAGGCGGTGGCGGGCGTGCCGGAGGACGCGGAATTTGTGGGACGGCTTTCTGATTATGAGAAAGCGGTGATGAATTTCCGAGATGCGCTGAAGCTTTCGGGCGCGGCGAGCCAATGCTGGTCGGAGCAGGAATTCGCGCTGAAGCATGTGCCCTGTTTCATCAACGGCCGGATGGCGGACAAGGGTTTCCCGATCGCGTGCGAGAATGATTGCTATTCACTGGCGGCGGAACTGCTGAGCCAGTATGCGTCGGACCAGACGGTGACGATTCTGGACATCAATCACAGCATTCCGAAGGATTTGCACGCCTCGCTGAAGAATTTTCCAGTGGGCGAAATGGTGGGGATGTTCCATTGCGGGAACACGGCACCGCGGCTGCTGAAGGGCGCGGAGATGAAACATCAGGTGATCATGAAGCGGTTGATGGAGCCGGAAACGGCGCCGGACATCACGCGGGGAACGATTGAGGGACAAATCGCGGGATCGCCGATCACGGTGGTGCAGGTCCATGGCGTGGGGGACCGGCTGCGGGCCTACATTGCCGAGGGACATTTCCTGGACATGGACCCGAAGACGTTCGGTTGTACGGGAACGGCGCACATTCCGGGTTTCCGCCGGTTTTACCGGCACGTGTTGCTGGGCCGGTTCCACCATCACGCGGCAGTGGCGTTCAATCATTGTGGCGCGGTACTTTTTGATGCGTTCAAGCTGCTGGAGATGTCAGAGATTTTCACACCGAATCCGGCCGGTATGCCGTACCCGGGCGAGAACGTATTCCGGACGGGCGGCTATCGCTTCTGACCTCCATGAACAAATATCGCGATCTGCAGCAGGAATGTTACGAGGCGAACCTGGCCCTGCCGAAATATGGGCTGGTGGATTTGACCTTTGGCAACGTGAGCGTGCTGGACGCGGCTAAGGGAATCGTGGCGATCAAGCCGAGCGGGGTCGATTACGAGAAGCTGAAGGCGGAGGATATGGTGCTGCTGGACCTCGGCGGCAAACAAGTGGGTGGAAATTTCAGGCCGTCGTCGGATACGGCGACGCACATCCGGCTTTACCGGGCCTTCGCGGGAATCCGGTCCGTGGCCCATTCGCATTCGCGGTACGCAGTGGCGTTCGCGCAGGCGGCCAGGTCAATTCCATGCTTGGGAACGACGCATGCCGACTATTTTCACGGGGAAGTTCCGGTGACACGGCCCATGACGGCGAAGGAGATCCAGGGCTCATACGAACTGGAGACGGGTAACGTGATCGTGGAACGGTTCAAGGAACTGGACCCGCTGCATATCCCGGCGGTGCTGGTGCATGGGCACGGGCCGTTTGTCTGGGGGACGAGTGGGTTGAAGGCGGTGGAGAACGCGTTTGCGCTGGAGCTCGTGGCGGAGATGGCGTGGCGGACGATGCAGATCAATCCCCAGGCGGGGCCTTTGTCGACGGCGCTATTGGACAAGCATTTCCTGCGCAAGCACGGCGCGGGGGCTTATTACGGGCAGAAGTAGCAGGCGCCCCGCGTCACATGGACCGGTTGGCGACAAGGTGGCTGATGATATTGGTGACGAGGACGATGACGATGAGGACGAGCGACGCCGACCAGGCCATGTTGACCATGTTGTCGTAGGGAACACTGGAGAAATTATAGATGAGAACGGCCATGCTGGCCGTGGGCTCGGTGAGGCTGCTGATCCAGTAGTTGGTGAAGAGGGCGGTGAAGATGATGGGGGCGGTTTCGCCGGCAGCGCGGGCGACGGCGAGCATGACG
The DNA here is from genome assembly GCA_021272165.1 of Methylacidiphilales bacterium. GTDB lineage: Bacteria > Verrucomicrobiota > Verrucomicrobiia > Methylacidiphilales > UBA1321 > JABDGH01. The sequence continues at coordinate 17,450 of JAJSLK010000079.1, read as the reverse complement.
CCGGTAATGATGGTGGGGCCGGCGGCCGGGAGGGTAATGCGAAGGACGGTCTGGGTGCGGTTGGCGCCGAGGGCGAGAGAGGCTTCGCGGAGAAAGCGGGGAACGCGCAGCAGGGCTTCCTCGGTGGCGAGGATGATGATGGGCAGCATCAGAATCGAAAGAGCAAGACCGCCGGCAAGGACGGAAAATTTTTGCGTGGCGACGACCATGACGCCGAAGATGAAGACGCCGGCGAGGATGGAGGGAACGCCGCTGAGGATCTTGGCGGTGAAGCGAATGATGCGGGCGCTCTTGGAGCCGAGGGAATATTCGGTGAGAAAGATCGCGGTGAGGACACCAATCGGGACGCTGGCAACCGCGCCGATGGTGACAAGGATGAGGGTGCCGACCAAGGCGTTGCCGAAACCACCGCCATCCTCGCCGGCAGAGGGGGGAAGTTCCCAGAGCATGGACCAGCGGAAGTTGCCAGCCCCGCGGCTGATGACCATGTAGAGAACGGAGGCGAGAGGGATGATGGCAGCGAAGGTGAAAAGAAAGACGAGGATGTCCATGCCGCGGCTGAAGATGGAACGCCAGCGGCGCTTGCGCGTGAGATCCATGCGCCGGGGTTCGGCGGGGACAGGGGCATCAACGGTGAGGGTGGCGCTCATGGTCAGATGTGGCGGATGTTGCCGCCCGTGCGCTCCAGGATGACTTCGGCAATGGCGTTGATGCCGAGGGTGAGGGCCATGAGGATGAAGGAAAGGTACATGAGCGCGGCGACCTGGAGGCCGGTGGCCTCGCCAAAGCTGTTGGCAAGGAGGGAAGCGATAGTGTTGGCCGAGGCGAAGAGCGAGGGGTTAATCTGGTTGTTGTTACCGATGAGCATGGCGAGGGCCATGGTTTCGCCCATGGCTCGGCCCAGGGCAAGGACGGCAGCGCCGAAAATACCGCTGGCGGCAATGGGGAGAGAGATTTGGAGGATGACGTCCCAGCGAGTGGCCCCGAGAGCCGCAGCGCCTTCCTTCAGCGCGAGTGGAGTGGCCTTGAGCGCGGCGCCGGAGAGAGCGGCGACGGTGGGGAGGATCATGATGGCGAGGACGAAGGAGGCGGGAAAAAAGCCGGGGCCGGAGGAGGGGGTGGAGAAGAGGGGGATCCAGCCGAAGTGGGCGTTGAGCCAGTTGCCAAGGGGAGTGGTGATGGGGATGACGACGTAGATGCCCCAGAGGCCATAGATGACGCTGGGGATGGCGGCGAGGAGTTCAACGAGAAACTTGAAGAAGCCGCGGACTTTGGGTGGGAGATAATCCTCGGTCAGGAAGATGGCGATGGCGACGCCGAGTGGCATGGAGAGGACAAGGGCCAGCGCGGCGCTGACCAGAGTGCCGTAAATGAGGGGGAGCGCGCCGTAATGGTCGTCGACGGGGTCCCAATCGGTGCCGATGAGGAAACCGAAGCCGAATTGTTTGAAGGCGGGAAGCGAGGCGTAACCGACTTCAAGTGCGATCCAGGCGAGGAGCGCAACCGTACCCCAGCCGGCCAGGAAAGTGGCCCAGGAGAAGAGGGTGTCAAAGCGCCGGGAAAGGCGGGCCCGCTTGTTGGCGACCCACATGGTTCCTGCGCCGGACTGGGATTCGGCTTCAGCTGACATGAATTACTTGATCGTATTGACGGCGCCCTGAACCTTCGCGACGACAGGCGCCGGGAGAGGCAGATAACCGAGGTCGGGAGCGAGCTTTTGGCCATCGGTCAGTGCCCAGTTGGCGAGCGCCTTGATAGTGTCAGCAGCACCGGGCTTGGTGTAGGTGGTATGGCAGAGCCACCAGGTGAAGGTGACGATGGGATAAGAGCCATCGCCGGCGGGATCGGTGATGAAGGCTCGGAGGTTATCGGGCAGGGTGACCTGCGCGAGGGCGGTGGATCCGGAATCGGCCGTGGGCGCGACGAACTTGCCGGCCTGGTTCTGAAGGGTGGCCATGGGGAGGTGGGTCTTCATGGCATAACCGTATTCGACATAGCCGATGGTGCCAGCGGTTTGCTTGATGAGGGCGGTGACGCCTTCGTTGCCCTTGCCGCCGACGCCGGCGGGCCACTTGACGAGCTTGCCGCCGCCGACCTTGGTCTTGAAGTCGGGGCTGATGGCCGCGAGGTGATTGGTGAAGTTATAGGTGGTGCCGCTGCCGTCGGCGCGATAGGCGACGGTGATCGGGAGATCAGGCAGGGTGACGCCGGGATTGGCGGCGGTGATCTTGGGATCATTCCACTTGGTGATCTGGCCGAGGAAGATCGCGGGATAGACGTCGCGGGGGAGCTTGATGGAGTCGGTTACGCCTGGGACATTATAGCAGAGGACGATGCTGCCGGCGGTCATGGGGAGAAGGACGACGCCTCCATCCTTGACGGCGGCGATTTCGGTATCGGACATGGCGGCATCGCTGGCGCCGAAATCGGTCAGGCCGGCGGTGAAGGACTTGATGCCCGAGCCGCTGCCGACGCCCTGGTAATTAACGCGCACATCGGGATGGAGCTTGTTGTACTCCTGGAACCAACGGCCATAGAGCGGGGCCGGGAAGGTGGCGCCCGAGGCGTTGAGGGTGATGGGATCGGCCTGAGCGACGGTCGCGCCGAGCACGGCCACCGCCAAGGCGGAAAGAACGATTCGATTCAGTCGACGGGATAATGAGGTCATATTTTCATCGTTAGCCTAGTCATATTGCAATAATCAAGGGTACCGCGCGAATGTCACCGGATCGTAACAATTGAAGGTTTTGAGAGGAAGAAGAACTGGATCAGGAGAAGATGGGAGGGAGAGGAAGATTCAGAATTTTATGTTGTAACGATAGTGAGTTAAGTGGATTTTTGGCTGGAGAGGGGGGGAATATGCCTGGCTGGTGAAAACAGCGCTGGATTCTATCTGAAAGCTTCCAAATAGGGGCATCCAATGTCTAAGGGGTGTTAAGACGGCAACTGGACAAAAAGAGGAGCAAAAACTAGATTGGGGCCCACCCGGGCCGGAACTGAGTTCAGGCGTGATCCGGGCGCAACTCACCGGCGGCGCGTGGCGTGAGCCGCTTATTTTACCACCTCCTATTACAAACCGAGATCGATTCCTGGCGGCATGCCTCTGTTCCCCCGTGGACCGGGTTCCGGTCTGGTTGATGCGCCAGGCGGGGCGTGCGCTGCCGGAATATCGCGCCCTGAAGGAGAAGTATTCATTCGTCGACATGGTGCGGACGCCGGAACTGGCGGCGGAGGTGACCTTGCAGCCGATCCGGCGGTTTGATTTTGACGCGGCGGTTTTGTTCAGCGATATCCTGGTGATTCCGGAGGCAATGGGGCAGGCCTACCGGTTTCGGGACGGCGGCGGGATCGAGATGGAGTTCGCGGTAAGGACGGCAGAAGACGTGCGGCGGCTCGATGAAGGGTTGGTGAGAAAAAAGCTGCACTATGTCGCGGAAGCATTGCGGCTGGCGAAGGCGTCGCTGGCAGGGCGGACGGCGATGCTAGGGTTCGCGGGTTCGCCCTGGACGCTGGCGAATTACATGACGGAGGGGGCGAGCGTGTCGGAATTTACGCAGGCAAAAGCGCTTTTTCGCGAGGAGCCGCAGCTTTTCGAGGCGCTGATGAAGAAGTTGACGCAAGCGGTGATTGACCTGCTGAAGCTGCAGATCGAGGCAGGCGCAGACGCGGTACAGATTTTCGACAGCCTGGGCGGAACACTGGCCGCTGACGATTTTGAAGCAGCGTCGGGCCGATGGATTCGGGAAATCATTTCATCATTGGGCCATAAGGTGCCGGTGATTCTTTTTGCGAAGGGCGCGGCGGCGAGTTGGAACTCGCTGGCCGGGCTTGGAGCGAAGGTGCTGAGCGTTGACTGGATGCAGTCGCTGGCAGAGGTGCGGGCGAAGTTGCCCGCGAATGTGGGCGTGCAGGGGAACCTGGACCCGGCGCTTTTGGAGACAACGCCGGAGAAAGTATCAGTGGAAACGATGCGGATTTTGCGGGAAATGAAGGGGCAACCGGGGCATATTTTCAACCTGGGGCATGGCGTGCCGCCGGAGGCGAAGCTGGAATGCATCGAGGCGCTGGTGTCGGCCGTGCGGAATTTTTCATGAAGACGCTTCATGTCGACCTTGACCTGATCCGGAAGTACAACGTGCCGGCGCCGCGCTACACGTCGTATCCGCCGGCGACGAAGTTCGGGGAGATTGCGGCGAAGGCGGTGCTGGAACGGGTGCGGGTGGACGCGGAATCGCGACGTGATCTTTCGCTCTATTTTCACCTGCCGTTCTGCCAGTCGCTTTGCTGGTTTTGCGGCTGCACGACGGTGATCACGACGCAGCAGGAGGCGAGCGCGCGGTATCTCGATTATATCGAGCGGGAGATCGCGCTGATGGCGGGAATGCTGAACCGCGGGCGGAAGGTGACGCAGCTTCATTTCGGCGGTGGAACGCCGACGTTTCTGAAGCCGGACGAACTGCGGCGGCTGGGGGAAATGATCTGGTCGCGCTTTACGGCGGCGAAGGACATGGAGGCGGGGGTGGAAATCGATCCGCGCCACGTGACGCGGGAGCATGTGGCGGCGTTGCGGGAAGCAGGTTTCAACCGGGCCTCGCTGGGCGTGCAGGATGTCAATGCGCTGGTGCAGAAGGCGGTGCATCGAATTCAATCGCGCGAGGAGACAGAGAGAACGATCGAATGGCTTCGGGAGCGGGGATTTGTTTCGATCAATATCGATCTGATTTACGGGCTGCCGCACCAGACGGCGGATTCATTTGCGCGGACGCTGGAGGAAGTGCTGGCGCTGGCGCCGGAACGGTTTGCGGTGTTCAATTACGCTCACGTCCCGTGGCTGAAACCGGCGCAGAATATTTTGAAAATACTGCCGGCGCCGGAGATGAAGCTGGAGATGTTGAAGCTGACGATCGAGCGGCTGACCGCGGCGGGCTATGTCTACATCGGGATGGACCATTTTGCGCGAGTGGACGATGAGCTGGCGGTAGCGCAGCAGAACAAGAGCCTGCAACGGAATTTCCAGGGCTATAGCACGCGGGGCGACGCCGATATTTATGCGTTCGGGATGTCGTCGATTTCGCAATCGTGCGATGCCTACTGGCAGAATGAAAAAGAGCTGCCGAAATATTACGAGGCATTGGACGCCGGCCGGTCGCCGATTATGCGCGGTTATTTTTTAACCGAAGAGGACAAGATCCGGCGGCAGGTGATCATGCGGCTGATGTGCGACATGGGACTTGATTTCGCCGCACTGTCGAAGAGCCTGGGCCTTGATTTCCGGAGCCATTTCGCGAAGGAACTGGAGTCGCTTTCTGATCTGGAGGCGGATGGATTGATTACGCGGGATGAGGGGAAGCTGGTGGTAACGGAACTGGGGCGGTTGCTGATCCGGAACATCGCGGTGCGGTTCGATGCCTATCAGGCGCAGCGGAAGGAAGCGGCGTTCTCGAAGTCGATATGAACCCGGTGGCGATCATTGGCGGAGGAATCACCGGGCTGACGGCGGCCTATCGCCTGACCCGGAACCATGTGCCGGTAATGGTTTACGAGGCGGGCGGCCGGGTGGGTGGGCCGATGCAGTCGATCCGCGAGGAGGGGTATCTTTCCGAGTTTGGACCGAACACAATTTTGGAGACATCGCCGAAGATCGGGGCCCTGATCGACGATTTGGGATTAAAAGAACGGCGTTGGGAATCGAATCCGGCAATGAACCGAAATTACATCGTGCGGGGCGGAAGGATGAGAGCCTTGCCGCAATCGCCGGTTAGTTTTGCCTTTTCGCCGCTTCTTTCCGCCGCCGCGAAGGTGAGAATCGCGCGGGAATTTTTTTTGAGGAACCAAGCGGAGGATGAAGACGAGTCGCTGGCCGATTTTGTGCGGCGGCGGTTCGGGCAGGAGTTCCTCGATTACGCGATTAATCCGTTTGTGACCGGGGTTTACGCCGGGACGTCGGAGGAGTTGTCGGTGCAGTATGCGTTCCCGAAGTTGAAGGCGCTGGAGAAGAAATATGGATCGGTGATCCGGGGCGCGATCCTGGGAGCGCGGGAACGAAGGAAAAGCGGCGAGGTGCCGAGGACGCAGGCGAAGAAAATTTCGTTTGATGAAGGCCTGCAGGTGCTGGTCGATGCGCTGGAAACGGAATTGCGGGAGGCGGTGCGGCTGGATACGGGAGTGACAGGGCTGCGGTGCGAGGAGGGGGAATGGGTGGTGACGAGCCGATCCCGCACCGGAGAGGAAACGCACCGGCATTCGGCGGTGCTTCTGACGGCGCCGGCGCACAAAATCGCGGAAATGAAGATGGAGGGAGTCGATTTTTCGATCCTGGGAGAAATGGCGCATCCACCGGTGGCCCGGGTGGCGCTGGGATTCCGGCGGGAGGACGTGGCCGATCCTCTGCGGGGCTTCGGTTTCCTGGTGCCGAAGGCGGAAGGGATGAAGATTTTGGGGACAACGTTTTCGTCGTCGATTTTCGCGAATCGCGCGCCGGAGGGGCATGTCTTGCTGACGACTTTCGTGGGCGGTTGCCGGCAACCGGAGTTGGCGCTGGAGCCGGAGGAGAAACTGATGGAGTTGGTGGTGGAGGATTTGCGGCGCGTGCTGGGCGTGCGAGGCGTGCCGACCTATCGGCATTGCTGGCTGTTTCGGCGGGCCATTCCGCAGTACAACGTGGGGCACAAAAAATTTGTCGATTTCATGAACGGGATGGAAAAACGCTTTGCCGGACTTTATTTCGCGGGAAGTTTTCGCGACGGGATTTCGGCGGGGAACTGCATCGTGTCGGGGCATGATGTGGCGGGGCGGATCGCACAGTTTCTTGCCGTGGGGACTCCGGATCATTTATCCCAGACGGTGACGTCATGATGAAGCGGGGCGTTTTGCTGATTAATTTGGGCTCGCCCGATTCAGCGTCGGTCCCGGACGTGCGGAAATATCTGCGCGAATTTCTGATGGACCCGCGCGTGCTGGATACGCCGTGGCCGATCCGATGGTACGTGGTGAACCGGTGCATCCTGCCGACGCGCCCGGCCGAATCGGTGGCGGCCTACGCGAAAATCTGGACAAAAGAAGGATCGCCGCTGGTGGCGAGCGGGTGGAAGGTCCGGGCGGAGTTGCAGCGGCGGCTGGGTGAAGAATTGCCGGTGGAGCTGGCCATGCGATACCAGAACCCGGGCATTGAATCGGCGTTGCGGCAGTTGCGGGCAAAGGGAGTTGAGGACCTGCTGGTATTTCCACTTTTTCCGCAGTTCGCGATGTCGAGTTTCGAGACGGCGGTGGTGCGGGCGAAGGAATTGGCCGCGCAGGTGGCGCCGGGAATGCGGCTGCGGATTGCGGCGCCGTTTTATAACGACCCGGAATATATCGCGGCGCTGGCGGCGAGCGCGGTGGACGGTTTGCAGAAGAATTATGATCACGTGCTTTTCACGTTTCACGGATTGCCGGAGCGGCATTTGCGGAAGTCGGACCCGACGGGGACGCATTGTCTTTGCTCGGCTGATTGCTGCGAGAAATCGAGCGTGGCGCATGCGACGTGTTATCGCGCACAGTGCTTCGCGACGGTGCGGGCGCTGGTGGAGCAGGCGAAGATTCCCGCGGGAAAATTTTCGGTGTCATTTCAGTCGCGGCTGGGGAGCGACCCCTGGCTGAGGCCCTATACGGACGAAGAGCTCGTGCGGTTGCCGAAGAATGGCGTGAAGCGGCTGATGGTGATGAGTCCGGCGTTCGTGGCCGATTGCCTGGAGACGCTGGAGGAGATCGCGATGCGAGGGCGGGAGACTTTTCTCGAAGCAGGAGGGGAGGAATTCACGTTCATCCCGTGCCTGAACGAGCATCCGCGGTGGCTGGATGCGCTGGAGAAAATCGTGGGACGGTATTGGGCCGAAGCGCGGTGAAAATCAGGCGCTGGCCTGGAAGCTTTTCCACATCCGGTCGGGCAGAAGTCCGAGTCCAATCACGGCGAGCTGGCTGAGCACGAAAAGGGAGAGCCACTTGAAGGCGGCGTCGGTGAAGCCGTAGCTATGGAGGCCGATGCCGAGCATGTTGACGCCGAACCAGGACCAACTGGTGACGACATTGCCGAAGATGGCGCAGTTGACGAGGCCGCGTTCGCGGATCATGCCGCCCCAGCGGAGATGGAGGATGAGAGCGTTCCAGAGAACGATGATGAGGGCGCCGTTTTCCTTGGGGTCCCAGCCCCAGAAACGGCCCCAGGATTGGTCAGCCCAGATGCCGCCGAGGACGGTGCCGACGAAACTGAAGAGCGTGGCGAAGCAGACGATACCGTAGATCATGCGGGCGAGCGACCGGCCGGTGGCCTCGTCGAGAGTGGAGGTGAAGAAGCCGCGCAGGATATAGATGAGGGCGAGGAAGCCCGCGACGAAGGTGCTGGCGTAGCCGGTGGTGACGGCAACGACGTGGGTGGCGAGCCAGAAGTTGGTGTCGAGGACGGCGCGCATCATTTCCATGGTGTCGCCGTCGACGGCGAGATTGTGGGCGATGACGAGGGTGATGAAGCCGATGCCGGCTGAGACGACGGCGCCGATGCCGTTGCGGTGGATTTTTTCGAGAACGAGGCCGAGGATGACCGCGCCCCAGCCAATGAAGATGGCGGAAGAGTAGAGATTGGTGACGGGCGGGCGGCCTTCGAGGATCATGCGATAAACGAGGCCGATGGTGTGGATGACGAAGGCGAGGGCGATGAGCCAGACGGCGGTACGGCGAAGGGTTTCGGAGAGACGGAACCAGAAGCAGACGGCGAGGAGGCCGGCGATGACGTAGATGACCAGGGCGCCATAGAAGGGCTGCATCTGATTGAAGAAGACTTCGGATTGAGCCTTGTGCAGCGCGCCGGAGAATTGGGGAACGAGGGAGGCGCGGTAATCGGCGAGCGCGGCATTGAAGGCGGCGGGATCGTTTTTGCGGAAGGCATCGCCCATGTCGGCATAGGCCGTGACGGCGGCAGGGATTTTTTCGCCCTTGGCAGCATTGAGGAGGATATTGCCGATGCGCTGCCAGTTGCCGGAGGGGTCATCGGGCGGGACGACGAGCGGGGACTGAAGCTGGGACATGTTATCGAAGCGCTGGAAATCGTCGATGAAGGCGTTGTAGGCAGTGGCGTCATAGGGTTGTTTGGCCTGCTGTGCGCGGATGGCGGCGACACCGGCGGGGATGAGGGCCTGGTAATCGGCGAGTTCCTGTTTCCAGTCGAGGGCGTCCTGGGGCTGGAGCGTGTTCTTGAGCTGCGCGTAGAGCATGAGGCGATCGAAGATTTTGGCGACGGCGGCCTCATAGGCGCTACGCTGGACCGATTCGATTTTTTGGACGCGGTCATTTTCCTTCTCGAGGAGCTCAAACGACGGCGCCATCTGGTTCCAGGAATAATGTTTGCCGTCCTGGCGCTGGGCGGCGCTGGCGTCGGGGAGCTTGAGGAGGGTGATGAGGTCGGGGTTGTCGACGCGGAAAACGGGCCAGGTGTCGGCGACAGCCGGGTTCATCATGAGGGTGGCGAGCCACTCGGTGGCGGAAATGATTTTTGGGTCGTCGTTCCAGCCTTTCCACGGTTCGGTATTGAGGGTCTGCTTCTCGCGGATTTCGAGGAGTGAGGTGCGGGCGAGGGAGTCGATGGGCTTGAGGCGGCCATTGAAGACGACGGGGAGCTTGCCGAAGGAATTGAAGGCGAAGGTGGAATCGGGCGGGGCGGGGATGGAGCCGAGGAACCAGGCGGCGAGAATGAGAGTGAGGACGAGAGGGACCCAGGGCTCGATTTTCTTCATGGCGACCTCCGCTTCGACAGGAAGCCGACGAGGTGAAACAGGAACTGGATCATGAGGCCGAGGGCGACCATCGCACAGCCGACATAGGGCGTCAACCAGCCGGGGTTGCGGACGACTTGGAGGACGGAAGTGGGGGCACGGCCGGCCTGGAGCGCGGCCTGGCCGGCGTCCATCTGGTATTGATAGAAGGTGAGGCCGGCATAGCGCAGAGGATGGTTCATGGAGATTTCAACGTCGCGGTTTTCGCCGGTGGTGGGATTGCGGAGATGGACGCGGCTGCGGAAATCCTTGGGAATGTCGGTGCCCGGGTAGACGGTATGGGTGGCCTTGAGCAACTGGAGGGAGAAGGGGAAATAGACGCGCTGGGGGCGGAGCGAGAACGTGAAGGTGCGGCCGTCGACAGTGACGGTCTGGGGCTGGGTGAGCTGGGCGGTGATTTTTTCGGCCATGTCGGTGCCGACTTCCTGCATGTAGCTTTGGCGGACGAGCTCGATCATCGTGTCATCGCAGGTCCAGCCGGAGACGAGCCACGTGCCGAGCGAGGCGGAAGGGGTGACGATTTCGATGATCGCGGCGGGGACGTTTTTTTCGTCGGGGTCGCGAGTTTCGGGCACGGAATGAAAATCGAAACGGGTGGCGACGCCATTGGAGGCGAGGAGCGGGCCGTTTTTCATCATGGGCGCGCGGAACGTGGGCTCCGAATTGGACCAGTAAGTCTGGACGCGGAGAGTAAAGGGAAGATTGGGATCGGTGATGACGGCGCCGGGGACGAGGCGGCTGTCGGGAATGGCAATGACCTGCTGGGCGCCCTGGCCGGAATCGGTGACGAAGGCGAGTTCGTTGGCACGGGCGTTTTCGCCATACGATTTGCTCTGGCCTTCCGCGAAGCGGATTTGCGACTCGTGCGCGAGCATATCGGTGGCGAGTTGGCCGACAAGGAGGAGGATGACGCCGGCATGGGCGAGTTGAATGCCGATCTTTTTGACCGTGAGCTGGAAACGCCAGACATGGGCGAAGACGAGGTTGATGACGAGCAGCGTGCCGATGAGATAGCCGCCCGGAAGAAGGAGCGGGATGGGATGACCAAAGAGGTCGAGGCTGAGGATAATCCACTGGCGGAAGTAGCGGGCCTGGGCGTTGTATAGGCCTTCATCGACCTGGGCGAGCGTGCCGATGAAGACGAGGAGAATGGCGAAGGCGAGCAGAACGACCGTGAGCCGTAGCGAGGTGAAGAGGGCGATCACCCGGTCAACGAGCGTTCGCATAATTGGCGGACTGAATGAATTGGACGAAGTTGTTTTCCTGCTGCGCGACGGCCTGTTTGTCGCCCATGAGTTTGTAGAACCAAGTGTGGCCATTATGCGGGACGATGACGCCGATGAGCCGGGTGGGCCCGCCGGTCTTGGCGTCGGTGCCGGTGAGATCGACCATGATGGCGTCGCCGTCGGGCGTGCCGAGGGGGCGCTCGATTTTGACGAGGTCGTCGTCGGTCATGGGCTCGAGACCGAGCTGACCGCGCCAGCGGTTGATGTTCGCGAACGGGCCGCCGCCTTCGCCGTCGAGCTCCGCTGCGTTGACCTCGGCCTTGGTGCCGTTCGACCCGGTGACGGCATATTCGGCGAGAAGAAATTGGGAGGGCGCGGTCGCCTGCCAGCCATCGGGGACGGTCCAGACGGAATTACCGCCCGGCGCGGAGGCATCCGGCGTGGTGGCGGCGGATGGCGGGGCGGAATCGCCGAAGGTGACCGATTGGAGAAAGCGGAGGAAGTTGTCCTTTTGCGCGGCGACGGCTTGATCGGGGCCTTCGATCTTGAAGTACCAACTCGTGTTGTCGCTGACGAGGACGGCGATGGTGAGGCGCTTGCGATCCGGGCCAATCAGGGGTTGATCGCTGACGAATTCGAAGAGGCGCCCCTGACCGGCGCCGATGGGCACGGTTTTGGCCCGGCTGACGACATCGGGATCAGAAGAGGCGGGCAGGCGGACCTGGGAACGCCACATGTTGACGAGCTCAAGATCGCGGCCAACGATGCCGAGCGGAATGACGGAGATATCGGCGGACCGGCCGCCGGGGCCGGCGGCGGTGAAGCTGGCGACGCGCATTTCGCTCGGTGGCTTGCTTTGCCAGCCAGCGGGCATCTGGTAGCCGAGGCGGGGGAGGGAGGCATCGGAGGAAGTAGGCGCGACCGCCGGGGGCGGCGCGGTGGGGGAAGCGGCCTGGTCGGTCGGAACGGAGTCGTCTTTGGGGACCTGGTAGACGGAGGTATCGTCGCGCTTGCAGCCGGTCAGAATGACGAGCGACAAAAGGCCGATGAGGCTGAGAAAGGTCCCGGACGGCCCCAGGCAACGAATGCGGTTCATTTGGAAAAGGCCTCACTATGGCAAGCGCACCGGGCGAAGTCGAGACAGGTCGAGCCGTATCGGCCCCGCTGCCGCGGCGCGCTTTATCTGCTTGCCGGGGAATTTGGGCAGGGCATAAACTTCATACTTCGGCCTCTTTCGGGCCCACGCCGCTTTAGCTCAGTGGTAGAGCAGCTCATTCGTAATGAGCGGGTCATCGGTTCAAATCCGATAAGCGGCTCGTCGTTTTCCAACTAGAGCAAGCGTACTACGCCTTGCTGGAAAGGCCGGGGTCGGTCTGGAGGTGCTTGAGAATGGTGGCGAAGGTTTCGCGGTAGAAGGCGGCGGTGAAGAGGGGCTTGATTTCGTGGTAGCGGAAGTTGGTGAGTTTCAGGCGGCAGAGGAAGAGGCCGTTGAGGACGAAGAGGAAGTCGGTGATGGACATGACGACGGGGACGGCGATAAAGCCGCTCCAGACGATGAACCAGGGGACGATGATAAGGGCGCAAAGAGTCCCGGCGGTGTAGGTATAGTTGAAGGCATGGTGACGGTTGGAGGCGCCAAGCATGCTGCCAAAGCAGGTCCAGATGCCCTGGAGCGAGGTGCTGAGGGCGAAGAGGAAGAAAGTGAGGTGGTCGCTGTGGACCTTGCCGCTGGTCCAGAGGCTGATGAGCCACGGGCCAATAAGGGTAAAGCCGAGAAGGCCGAAGATTCCAGACCAGAGGGCGGTGGCGATGACGAGGCGGAGGAGTCGATAATATTGCGACCAGTCGGCGGCGCCGTAGCTGCGGGAGAGGATGGGGGCGCTGGACCAGACCATGGTCTGGACGGCGAGGAGGCCGAGCCGGCAGAGCATGCGCATGGTGGTGAAGGTGACGACGGTGGCGGGGCCGAGGGTCTTGGCGATGACGAGGGGGTAGCCCTGCATGTAGAAGGCGGTGGCGGCCTGGCTGGCGAGGAGGGGCATGCCATGAATGATCATTTCCCGGAAGCGTTGCCAGGAGATGTGGGTGAAACCGAACCGGACGCGGAAGCATTTGCGGGTGACATCGAAGTAGCCGATGAGGTTCCAGGTGAGGACGCCGCCGAGCTGGGCGATGGCGAGGTAGATGGGGCGCCCGTGAAAGATGAGGACGGCGACGGTGATGAGGAAGTCGGTGATGCGCCAGAAGTTGACGAGCATGGCGCCGCGGGCCTCGAGTTCAGAGGCGCGGTAGGGGGCGCGGTAGAGGGTGAGGAGGAGTCCGCCGAGCATGTAGCAGATCATGAGGACGAAGATGAGGGAGGTGTCGCTCTGGCTGAGGTCGGTGAGGACGAGGAAGCTTTTGACGTTGAAGGTGAGAATGGCGACGAGGCTGGCAAAAAAGAGAAAGAGGGAGATGCAGATCTGGCCAAGGAGGGTGGTCTGGAAGATGGCGTTGACTTCCTCCCAGTTCTGGACGGCGGCCGCGAGGGTCATGCGGCTGCCGGCGATGCTGCCGAGGCCGCCTTCAAGGGACCAAAGGAGGTTGGGGACGGTGGTGAGGACGAGCCATTCGCCATAAAGTTGCTTGTTCCAGAGATGAAGGAACAGGGGGACGGCAAAAATCTGGCCGATCAGGCTAATGCAGACTCCAAGACTGTTAGCCGTGAGGTTTTTAAGGAGACGGCGCCGCATGAAGCCAGTGTTGGCGAGGCTATTGGGCGGCCCGACAGGCGTAAAGCAAATTAGCCGTCATGGGCAATTCACATTTGTCAAAGAGAGCCGCGTGGTTAGTCTGAAGTCTTGGATGTGCCGGTGGTATTCAGGGGATGCATGATCACGGACGAATCGAACTCATTTGTATTTAATCTAAGCCAAAAACCTCAGCTTCAGGCGGAATTCGAACAGGCGTCCGCGCCGGGATTCCTGTCGGTGATTATTCCGGTCTACAAGGATGTGGCGGGATTAACCGATACGCTGATATCGCTACAGAAACAGACATTGGCGGCGGAGAAGTTCGAGGTGCTGGTGGTGAACGACGGAGGCCACCCGGCGATCAGCGAGGTCTGCGCAAAATTTCCGGTGCGGGAGATCGTGCAGACACCCAACCAAGGATCGTACGCGGCCCGGAACGCGGGGCTGAGAAAATCGAGGGGAGCCTTGATCGGGCTGGCGGATGCGGACGAGGTGCTGGACCCGGAATGGTGCGAAAAGGGAATCGCGGCGCTGGAGCGGGCGGACATTGTCGTGGGACTGACGCGGTTCATGCTTTCGTCGCCGCCGACGATCGTGGAGCTGTGGCAGGAAGCCTACTATTTTCCGATCAAGCAGATGGTGGACCGGCGGATGGCCATGACGGCGAACCTGTTTTTGCGGCGCGAGGTGTTTGAAAAAATGGGATGGTTCGACGCGAGGCTCCGTTCCGGAGGTGATATCGATTTTACCTTCCGGGTGGGGCGCGATCCGGCGATTCGCTTCATCTATGACGAGCGGGTGAAGTGCGAGCATCCGGCGCGGAATTACCGGCAGGTGGTGCAGTCGATTGAACGGATTGCCTATGGGCATCTCACTGCGAGCGCGGAAATCAAGGAAGGGGAGACATCACAGATTCCCGTGACAAGCTTCTTTCGGCTTTTCTTCCCGCCGAAGCGGCTTTCAGCCAACGATCTTTCCCACATGCGGCTGAGTCTGATGGAGAAAATCCGGCTCTATCTTTTTTCCTGGTTTATGAAATGGAAGACGGCCCAGGTGCGGTTATCGGTCCGGCTTCGCTGTAAACGCGACAGTAAGCAGACAAAGCCCTGAGAATCGGGAAGGTACCGTGGATTCATTTCGCGGTTTTGATCTGAGCTGTGTTAAAGGATGATCATGACGACCGGACGCGGGCCCCTGCATGTTCTGATTCTCAGCCCGCTGTTTCCGCCGAATTACGTTGGTGGCGCGGAAATAGCCGCGTGTGAATTGGCGAAATGGTTGGTTCGGCAGGGCCATCGCGTTTCGGTGGTGGCGTCATGCGCGGAGGGAGCCGAAGAGCAGCACGGCGTTGAGGAAGAAGGGGGAATGAAGGTCTGGCGTTTGCGCTTTCACCGGCCTTACTCACTGGCCAATCATCACCAGCACAGCGGATTGACCAAGCTGATATGGCATCTCCAGGACCAAGCCGATCCGCGGAATCTTTCCGCCGTGGCGCGGGTGCTTGACGAGGTGAAGCCCGACGTGGTGAACATTCACGGCTTGCAGGGGTTAGGTCATAATATACCGCTGGTGTTAGGGGCGCGGGACCTGCCGGTAGTTTACACTCTGCACGACTACGCGGTGGCCTGCCTGAAATCGAGCCTTCATATCGACGGCAAGCCCTGCGAGAGTTTGCACCTGCCTTGTGCCCTGACAAAAATATGGAAGTGGCATTGCCTGGGAAAAATCAGGCGGCTGTCGTTTTATTCGGTGTCAGCCGCGGTGTTGCGGGAGCTTGATCGCGTATTGCCGCCCATGCCGTATCGGCGCGAAGTGATTCGGAATCCGATGCGCTTTGAATTGACGAAGACTTTTCGGGAACGGCCGGATTGCCCGCATTTTCTTTTTGTTGGCCGGCTGCAGGATGTGAAGGGGATCTGGATGCTGTTGCGGGCGGCACGGCGCGTGGCTGCGACACACCCGCTTTGTCTTACGGTGGTGGGACGGGGGCCGGAGGAGGAGAAATTGAAGGCGGAATTCGGGTCGGAGCCTTGGGTGCGATTTGCCGGGTTTGTCCCCAGCGCGGAGGTGGGCAGTTTTATGACGGTGGCGGATGTCTGTTGCCTTCCCTCGCTTTGGGCGGAGCCGGCGTCGCTGGTGGCAAGTCAGGCCATGGTGATGGGGCTGCCGATCATGGCCAGTAACACGGGCGGTTTTCCGGAACTGGTGCGGGACAAGCAAAGCGGATTCCTGTTGCCGCCCGGCGACGAAGATGCTTGGTACGGGGAGATAAGGAGTATCTGCGAGAATCCCGGACAGCTTCAGGCATTGAAGGAAGGAGTCCGCGAGCTGGCGGCGGAACTCGACCAGGACCTGCTGGGGGCGAAGGTCGTCGAGCTTTACGAATGGACGATGGCGCAGGGCGGATAATTTCCTTCTCAGCGGAAATCTTTGCTTTCCATCATTATTCTATTTAATGGTTAGATTAATCTTCGATTAGGTCCCGGGCAAAGGATTATGAAAAAATCAAAGCTGGAGGGAATGAGACGGCCCTTGCTCATCGCGTTGGGCGTATTGTTCGCCATCGTGGTGATCCTGATCGCTTATGCGGCGAACTATTCTTCCTATACGGAAGTGGTCTCGATCGAAAGATTTTCGCCGCCAGAACCATCTGCCCAGGAGGCGGTAAATACGTCATTGGTGGAGAAAGTGGAGAACAGGTTGCCGCAAAAACTGGATGCCCTGGGGGTTGTCAATTCCCGGCAGGTGGGTATTCAATGGACCGCCTATTACGTGACGCCAGTGAAGTTTGTGCCTCCGAAGAAGGGCGTGCCGGTGACATTTATTGACCGCGACGGGAAAAAGCATCAGATTTTTCTGACCCGGGATGCCTATGACCGGGCCGAGGTGGAGGCAGTGGCGGTGGGCGTGGACAAGCAGGGAAACGAGCGCTTTGCCTACCGCGTTTCGAGAGGTGTCTGGCGCGAATTACCGGAGGGAAGCGCGGGCATGGGCAACAAGATGAATACGCTGGTGCCCATGATTCACGTGGCGGCGGAGCAAAAGAAATATCCGTACGCCACGATGATCTTTCTGCCCATTGCCGTGGGCGTGAAGCTAAGCGGCGGTGCGCCGATGGACGGCTATTTCTGGGTGAGCGACACGGGCAGCGGAGTGAAGGGTAATCACTTTGATCTTTTTGTCGGCGACGAAAAGGCTTATCAGGATTTTTTGAGCCGCGACAAAAAGCCAACCTACGAGACGACGATTTATCCTTTGCCGGAACCCCCAAAAGGATTTGACCCGCGGACGGACGGGGGGCTCGCCGCGATTTTGCAGAGCCAGGACATTTTCAAGGATGAGTCAAAGCCGGTCGATGACGAAAAGCTGGTTGAGGCCCTTTTGCTTTTTCAGCGGGCCAATCCCCATATACCGAGGGCGGAATACGGCGACCCGAACGGCGCGACGACGCTCTGGTTTCTGACCCAGGCCGCGATGAAGGCCGCCAATGTAAAATAAGGATTCCCTGACAGTCCAACTAGTGAAGGCAACAGGTGGATTCCGCGATATTTAGATCATTTTAACATATAGTGCACATGTAACCGGCATGACGAAAGAAGCCCTGGGCATCGGCGGGGCTGACCCGGCGCAGGGCTTGCGCGATGGCCGTCAGGAGCTCTTCGTCGGTGCGGGCCTTGGCCTGGCGCAGG
>JAJSLK010000063.1 GCA_021272165.1 Methylacidiphilales bacterium | reverse complement strand
AGGATTTGATCCGCAAGATCGACGCTTTCGTCGAAGCTTACAATCGCACGGCCAAACCCTTCGCCTGGACTGCCACCGCCGAATCCATTTTCCTCAAGCTCGAAAGATTACTTTCGCGTATTTCAGGGACACAACACTAGGTGTGTGTTTCAAAATCCGGGGATCACCCGCCACCGGGGTCGAGAATGTTTATTGGCTGGCCTTCTGGATCAGCGCCACGAGTTGCGCCTTTCGCCGCGCTTTGCTCCGGCCCTTGATCTTCATCGCGGTCGCCATCGCTCGGAGTTCCTTCACGGTCAGGCGAGCGAGGTCCGGCTTTCCCGACCCGATGCGCTGGACCTGGGCGAAAGCATGGCGGTTCGTGTTCACCTTCACCAGCGGCGAAGCCATCAGCATTCCCGCAGCCATCAGTTTAAAAAGTCTTTTCACAACAAGACCATACGGAGCGAGATCAGAGCCGGAAACCAGGTATTTGAATATTAATTTCTAAGCCCACGCATAAGTGAGTGAGCCGAGCCGATGGACATGCTCAGTTCGGTTGCCAAGGCCCGGCAGGTTGGAAGCTTTCCCGTGGTGGCCAGTACCCGCTCACAGACCGCCTGAGCCCGTCCTTTGACACTCGCCAGCATTTTCGGCCTGCCAACATGCTTACCTGCTGCCTGCAGCGCTCGCAGCTTGAGCGTGGTCCGTTCCGAAATCAAAGCCCGCTCAAAATCAGCCACGGCCATCAAAATGTGAAGCTGGAGCCGTCCCGCTGGGTTCGCCAGCCTCGTGTCGATGCCTTGTCCCGGAATGAACAAGGCAACCCCATTCGCCTCAAATTCGCCAATCATCTGCGCCAGGTGCGGCAGGGAACGGCCAAGCCGGTCCAACTTGTGGGCCACAATCAGATCGATTTTCTTCCGCCTGACGAGTCCCATGAGCCGATCAAGGCCCTTTCTGGTAAAGGTCATGCCGGAAATGGTGTCATCAATCTCCTCAATGATGTTCCAGCCGTGACGTTGGCAATCACCCCGCAGGACATCAAGTTGTTGGCTGACTGTTTGTTCGTCAGTAGAAACTCGGGCGTAGAGGGCAACTTTCACAACTATACCCTACGGAGACGGCGAGAAACCGGAAACCGGTTTCGTTCAAAAACTGCCCGATTTATGAACGCGGTTTTTAGGCACCTGTTCCAGAGGTAAGCAAAGGGCCCCCCTTTTTGAACACGCCCGCTGTTTTCGCTCAATTTTTCAGAGTCATACCTCGTTTTAGATCAATAACTTGCAACCTGAATCGGCAGTCAGTATCACCTCTAAGTACGGCTCGATTCAAGTCGCATCCTTCTTGTCATTAAAAACTTACAAAGTTATAATCAATCCTCGCCGAGAAGTTCCCTTAGCGCACGCCTCAGTTCAGGCGATGCCTTCGCCTGGGCGCGCAAGTCTTCCAAGCTGGTGTGACGCTGGGTAATCACTTCGGACCTCTCCACCGGTTTGCCGGCCGTATAAGCAAGGCCCAGGGTAATCGCGCGCAGCTTCGTTTTGAAGTCGGGGAACTTGCGGAGGATCTTTCCCTTGATGTCATACATGGTGTTAGTCGCCTCAAGGCATTCCTCCAGCTTATCGACGGCTTTGGATTCCAGGTCCTTTTCGGCTAGTTGTTTGTTCAAATCGCCGAGTGTCGCGTCCCGTTTTTGATTGCGGTTCATGATTTTATTTTGTATGCGCGCGCGCACGCGCGAGGAATCTATGTTTTTAGGGGTCAAACGCATTCTGCTTCACTGTTATTAAATTTGTAGCTAACAGCGAATTTGAATGTTTTTGATTACTGTTCATAATTTTATCTGCTATCGCGCGCGCCTGCGCGAGGCGGGGTGCCTTTTATCGGGTTAACCAGGGATTCGTTAGCAACGCTCAACCATCGGCCAGGCACGTCACGTCCGACTGCCAGCAACATCTCGAACCGGCTGCGAGCTTGGTCTTCGTCCAAGTACGTCCAGCCCTTTTCCCCCCATTGCTCGGAGCACGGGTACTGTTCCTTGGCTGGAAAATTGATTCCCGCAATATTGTAGGGTTTTCCGGGCGTTATAGTCACGACCTCGTAGTGGATGACCTTTTCGGGATCGGAACGCCTAAAACGGGCAAATATCGCAGTAAATTTGACCCTCATGGTTTGTTTGTGGCAAAAGCCCCGTGAGTAAAATTCGGTTTCCAGCGGGATCATGTTTTTCCTTTCGATAAAATGTCCTCGGTGTGACGACCACCCGGCAGTATGGCTGGTGCGTAGATGTCGCCTTGACCCTCGGTGCAGAGGTTCAGGCTCACCCTAAAGGGTGTGAGCCTTTGACCCTCATGCGCGAGGCTCATGGGGTTCATGGGCATGAGGCTCACGGCTGTGACCCCGTGACCCTCTGCCATAACCCGGCACTGGGCTGGATTACTTTTCCGTCCTCTTTGCCTTTTTTCAAAAGACGCTTTACCGTCGAATCGCCCATTTTGTGTGTGTCACGGCAGGCAAGCTCCACCTCTTTTGCGGTCATTACCTTTGACCCCATGACGCTTAGGACTTGTTCAAGCGTGTACTTGGTTTGAAACGATCCAGGCGGCTTTTTTATATCGGCAGGATTAAGCGAGCCGTCCCGTGCCATGAGCGGGTGCTGCCAGCGCAAGACAAACGGGTTTATAGGCGCAAAGTTTCGCACGGTGGCATCGACAACAAACGCGCCATCTTCCTCGTGTCGGGTCATGGTGAGCAACGCATCTGGGAAGCGAGCAAACACGCCGCTACCGGAAAAGCGGTCGATGGCTTCTTTCGCGCTTTGATTGCCCTTGCTGAAATGGTGTGAGATGGCCAGAGCCGCACCCGTTGATTCGGCAAGCATGGCGAGTCTTCGCAAGATCAAGCCGACATCGCCCGCAGAATTTTCATCTCTGCCCGCGAGGAAGGAATAGAGTGGATCGAGTAAGATCAAATCGAAAGGCTGAGACTGCGCCTCGCGTTCAATCGCTAACAGAGCAGCACAAGCTTCATACCCTCGGCAGTTCATCACGCGGATGTTGTCCAAGGTTAAATTGCGTGCCTCGGCGATCTCCATTGCCCGTTTGCGCCAGAAAAATGGCGTAAGCTCAAAATCGGCATAGAGTACCCGGCCTTTTGTGCATGATAAATTCCACCACTCCCGGCCACTGGCAACGGATAGAGCAAGGTCGATAAGACTCCATGACTTGAAACTCTTTGACGATGCACCAAGTAAAAGCGTGCTGCCCTTGTGCAGCAGCCCGGCAACCAGGATCGGCGGCTCGACTAACTCGACATCGTTGACCAAGTCGATAGCGTCACGGGCGGTCGGAACGTCTTCACAGTCTGGCATGGCCTCAATGAGTTCCGATTCCGTCTCGTTCAAAGTTTCGCCCTTCATGGAAAAATCCTGTCGCCGTGTGCCGCCTCTGGGCTGAAAAAAAGCAACCGCTGTTCGCCGCTCTCGTTCGCGTCAATTTGCCGAGTAGCGCCTGGCAAGCGAGCCATGCGGGAAGGATTTTTATTGGCTATATCGAATCCATAGGGCAGGAGCATTTTCAGAATCCGTGCAGCCTGTTCGCGGTATTCATCCGCGTCGGCGCAATCCATTTTGATGAGACAATGAATCGACTTTCCGCCGGATGAGATGAGGGCAGCAATGGGAAGTCTCAGCTTACCCAAAAAGGAAAGCTGCAATTCCATCGACAGCTTGTCCGATTCGATAAGCAGGAACCGATATGCGGTCACGTCCGAATCACAGACAGCGCCACCTTTCCCGCTCCCCTTTTCGGCAACCGGATTAAATCGGAACCATGCACCCGCCGGGCATTGCGGAGCGCCGTGCTCTCGAAAGTGTCGCATCCATTTGTCACGTGGCATTATCTGGCCAGCGCCAACTGGTTGACCTTCGACATGATCGGCAACGATGTTGACGTACTCATGCTCAAAAAAGAGACCGGCAAAAACCATCAGAGAATCCATGCGCCAATCTTCCAGCGGACGCCAGGGCGAAGCGTGCCACACGTCCGCCTCGTCGCATCGGAATGACTTTAAAAATCGCTCCACGCCGGCGGTGGCACTTTCTGCGGTGACCGGCTGAGCGGGCCGGGGCACGGGAGAATTGTGATAGCGGTTGCCGTATCCGCTGGGCTGGGGATTCTTTCTCTCTGCCCCTCGGATTAAGGACCATATTTCAGCATCCTTAAAATCAGCGCCGTACATGCCTCGCACCTGAGCGAAAACGGCATCGACGCAGAATCCTTGCGCCACGAGAGAGAAGATAATGCGCCGGGCCTGTTCGTGCCGACCACCGGGCGCGGTGGGGCTGGCAAGTTCCGCGCGAGTACGTCGGGGAATAAACGGCGGCCTCATTGCGCCCCCCTCCGGCAATGATCTTCAAGGTAGCGGTCAACGTCACTCGCCTTAAAAAAGACTCCGCGACCGATGCGGTAGTGTGGAAAACCGCGTTCGCGTAAATTTATGGCCGTGCGGAGGCACACGCCGAGGTATTCAGCAAGGGCCTTATCGCCCCGCAGATAGCCGCCTGCGCTGATTTGTGGTGTGCTCCGTATCACTGGGCAGCACTTTAATGCGCAGGCTGGCAACCTCTCAACGGAAGTAAATGCCCGACCATTTATTTCCGTCTTCTTCCTCTCAAGAGGAGCCGAAAAATGGCCGCTCCATCATTCCCTCGATACGCTTCTCGGCAGCTCGAATTGCTTGGTTCCACCCTTTTTCGCTTTGGTACAATCGAGGCGGACGATCACAACATGTGGCGTGCAGCCGATAAGCTTTGAGCTGACGAACCATGTCGAGCGTCCCCAAACTCTTGGAACTCCCTTTGCGGCCAGGTCTTTTAGGTTCGGGAGCATGGCTGGGGCGCAAGCTACCGATGCGTTCGCCAAGCATCTCGGTAATTTCTTCATCCGTGTAATTTCCCCACGGCAGGTAAACTGGATACCAGCCAGCTTTTGCCAGCATCTCAGCCTCGTTTAATCCTTTGCTCCTCCAGTCCGAGCGAAAAGCATCTACGGCCTTCCACGGAAAAAAACAGGGTGCCTTGATCCCGAATGATTGGGTCCCAGAGCCAAAAAGGTTACGGTACTCTGCCGTTAGTCTGAAAGGCTGATCGGGAAAATCGGTGCAGTTAGTGAGGAATATCAGTTCGTCCCCCTTTAAAATGCCCGATGTCATTTTTGGAAGTAGTTTTTTAAATAGCTCCGGGCTGGCTTCCCTCCCGCTCCCGCTGAAAATGCCTTCTTTTCGCAACTCCATTATCAAATCCTTGATCGGACCGGAATGGCGGGCGTATTCGTAAAACGTCGCGGCGCGGCGTTCCTGTTCGCTCAGCGTCTCAATATAGGTAAGGTCGAACTCGTCACCTAACTTCTTCGGCAAGGTCTGGGCCTTTTTCTTCATGCCGCAGCCTCCATCTGAATCACATTCGCGGCAGTCTTTGGCAAGATGGAAAACCACGTCTTCCCCTGCGATTCGGTCACGACCTTGTCGTAATGCCGTTGAATGATACGGACAGAATTACCTACCTCATAGGAGACGCGGGGAGCGTCCTTCAAGGTAGCCATGCGGTAGCTGCAAAAGCTGTGGCGAAGCGCGTTTTGTTTCCATGCCACGCCGGTCGATTCGGACAGCTTCTCCAATCGTTCGTAAAGTTTGATTGCCCCGATAACCGGGCCTCGTGCCCCCTTATAGGACTTGAGCCATGCGGCAGCGGCGGGAACCAAGGGCGCAAGACGGCGCGTTCCGGTTTTCGCCACGGAACCTTGGATTTCGATAACACCTTCCGCCCAGTTCACGTTTTCCCATTTCAACCGGAGAATCTCCGCACTCCTCAGCCCGGCCATGCCCCCGAAGATGAGAAACGGCAAAAGATGTTCATCCGCCGCCGTGAGAAGCAGCGCAAATTCCGCCGGTGTGAATACCTCGATCTCACCGTCTCCCTGCTTTGCAACCGTACTTGATTCGGCTTCCGTTGGCTTGCCCTTGACCAAATAACCATTATCGCGGGCAAAACTAAAGAGGGAGCAAATGACCGTCCGAAAATTATTACGTGTCCTGGGCGACAGTTTCAGGCCACGCAACCAAGCATCTAGCTCCTTAGTCCGCACGTCCTTCAAATTCTCCCTGAAATCGCGCGAGAATCGCTCCAGGCGAGCTTTGCAGTCCTGAAGGTAGCGGACGCTGCGGCCATCAGCCTTTTTCGCCACAAGGAACTCGGCGACGACATCAGAGACGGTTTTCTCCGGCAGTTTGGCCGAGTGCGTCTCATGATAGAATTTGGCGGCAGCTAACAAGGGTACACCGATTTTTTTGGCGGCAACAAACTCTTCCACGGCGACATTTAAGGGCACCTGTAACGGCTTGAGCTTCGACACTGCGAAGAGATAAACGTCGCGATCCTTCCCGGTAAGCTCCAAGGCCGCACCTTGCCCCGCGCTCAATTGCCCAGCAATGACCTTGGCTTCCCGGCGGGCATCGGCTAAATCGGCAAATTGGCGTAGCCTACGGCCTCCGGCCTCGTGATAGCTGGCGGTGAACATTGGGCGGCCCCGGTTCACCGTCCGATAAATTTTGACCGTGACGCTACCGGCCTTGATCGCAATCGGCCATTTTTCAGAGGTTTTGCGCATTACAAACATTACACTCTATTTTCATAAAGATGCAAGTCCTTACATGAACGAACGGAGGTGAAAAACTTCTACTTTACCTCTGATAAGAGGCCAGGAACACAAATTCAGGCTTTCCATGGAAACGGGTTCGAGCCCCGTTGGCTCCGCTCTCAAAACAGGATCGGATGTCACCCGCTATTCTCTAGCGCTCCGACGGATGTCCCCAGCCCGCCGGTAACATGTAGCCGAAATGGGCCTCGGCCAGATGGATCTCCTCCTCGTTCAGCAGGGAGACATGGTCCAGCAGCCAGGTCTTCGCGCGGGCCCGTGCTTCGTTGCGGGCAAAGCCTTCGCTTTCCTCCACATCACGAATCAGCGCCTGCAGAATGAAAGACGGAGCGTCCTCATCTTCGTCTCCGCCCATGAACTTGGGCGAATCATAAAGCAAATAGTTAAAGTAATCGACTCCCACCTGCCGCCAAAAAATGGAAATGACCATCCCCACGACGCCGCCCAACAACAAATTTAAGGGAACATGCACCGGCTGTGAACTTCCAGTCAGGAACATGAAGGCGGAGAGAAGAGATCCTTCCATACCCAGTCCAGCCATGGCAATGGCACTAATGGTAAATAGCATCCAGAGGAGGAATGACAAAATTTCCAAGCCTCTAACCAACGCACGCTTCATACGACCCTGCTTTGGGAAAACCTAATGCAGAAACGCCCCTCTTCAAGTGGCCCCAGGCATTAAATCTATCTTATTGTTCATTTCCCGGTGGCGTCGGATTCACATTCTCGTTTGTTCCTGCGCCGTTGGTGGGCAGTCCCGGTGCGTTAGATGCTGTGGTTGAAGGCATTCCAGGCGCTGCTGGCCGGGGAACGGATGATATTCCGGGTGCATTTGGAGATGGCGTGGAAGGCCTTCCCGGTGCATTCGGCGGGGTAATGGATGACATTCCCGGCGCCGCTGCCGGCCGACTGTTACTCTGGGCCATGGCCGCGCTGACCATGGCTCCCGCGAGCAAAACGCACCCGATCCAACCCAATGGTTTCATCCCAAAACATCGCCCACTTCGCATGGAATGCCACTGCCGAAAGTGAAACTCCGGAATTCAAGATGCGCCCCGGGGAAAGTCTGCTAAATTGGCGCGTATCTTCAAAATAGGATAAGGCTCGCCGGAAAATGGCCGGTCACATCTCCGTTTACGGATTTCTCATCACCACCTTCACCGCTTCTTCCTTCCGGTCGCGGTTCAGGTGCATCGCTTCCGCTAGATCCTTTAATGAGAACCGGTGCGAAATAATCAAATCCCCGGGAATCACGTTTGCCCTCAGCAGATCGAGCACAATGGGAAAATAAAGCGCGGGGCTGGCGAAGCTCGCCCGCAATTGCAGCTTCCGGAAATGAAACTCGTTCGCGTCGAAGCTGATCGGCCCCGCCTCCGTCCCGATCCCGATATAGGTCAGCTCGCCGCCGTAAGCCAGCAGCCCAAGCGCGGAGGGAATCGTCCCCACCGGCGCCGTGACCAGCACGTGCTCAAATTGCCGCTGCAAATCCTTTTCCCCGGCCGGAGATCCTTCCACGATCCGTATCTTGGCCCCCAGCTTTTGCGCCACTTCCAACCGCAGCTTGTTCCGTGATCGTCCCAGGCACACCACCTCGCGGGCGCCCCCGCGCAGCAAAATCGGAATCGCCATCAGCCCAATCGGCCCCGGGCCGATCAACGCCACGCGATCGCCAAAGGCCACGTTCGCCGTCTTTACCATGTCGTAGGCGACGCCCGCGGGCTCCGCCAGGCTCGCCACTTCCGCGGAAAGGCCTTCATAAGGCACCACGCAACAGCCTGGCGCCACCATGTGCTCGCTGAAACCCATCGCCGGCCGGCCCCAGAACTGGGGCGCCTTGTTGCACAGATTCACGCGCCCGTTCCGGCACATTGCGCAATGGCCGCAAAAACTTGACGTCTCCAACACCACCTTTTGCCCCGGCGAAAGATGCCCCAGTCCTTCTCCCACTTTTTCGATCACTCCAGCGATTTCATGTCCAAAGGGCTGCCACTTCTCCGCCTTCACTGCCGCCGACAGATCGGTGCCGCAAATGCCACAGGCTTCCACCCGCAAAAGCACTTCCCCGGGCGGCGGTGTTTCGGGCAGCTCGATTTGCCGCAGTTCCGTCTGCCAGGATGCTTTCAAATATCCAGCGAGGGTTTTCATCACGATACCCGTCCCGGCCCGCGCTAAACCGACGTCGACGCCTGGCCGACCGCCGTCAGCCGCTTTTTGGCTTCAGCGTAAACGTCCGCGGGCAAAGGCCCGGCCTGGGCCGCCTTGACGTTCTCCGCCAGATGCCCGGGATTCTTCGTCCCGACGATCGTCGTATGCATGTCGGGATGCGAAATGGTAAATCGCATCAGGAAGGTCGTCCGGCTTTCACCCGGCGCACAAAGCTCGTCGAGCCGCGCCTGTTCAAAGGCATTCCACCGCCCGCCGTCGCCCAATCCCGATCCCGGCTCGCCCCGGGCCACTCCGCCGCGCACGATCACTCCTGCACCGGCCCGTGCCACCTGGGAAAGAACCTCTTCGTGCGCCCGCTCCAATGCCGAGTAGGGAATCTGAAACGTTTCGAATACGCCCCATTTTAAAAAGATGGGCAGGTGAGGCAGCGTCGAGCTGATCGCCACATGCCGAACCTTCCCCGCTTTTTTGACCTCGTCCATAAACGGCACCAGATCGCCCCGCTCTACTTCCTCCGGAGACGGATTATGCAATTGCCAGATGTCGATGTAATCGGTCTTCATCCGCTGCAGGCTGGAATCAATGTTCTTCCGCAGGTTGTCCCGGGTCCAGACATGCGGCGTGTCGTCATGATCGCCTTTATCCACCCAGGTGCAGCCGCATTTCGTCGCCAGCACGTATTCCTGTCTCCGGCCTGAAATAAACTGCCCGATATACTCCTCGCTCCGGCCGTAATCCCAGGCCGTGTCGATGAAATTGATGCCGGCGTCCAGCACCGCATTCAGGATTCGTTCCGCTTCCTGATCCGTCACGGGCCGACCGCCCCAGATCCGCGGCCCGCGGATTTCCATCGCCCCATGCCCCAGCACCGTCACATTTAATCCGGTCTTACCCAGCATTCTTTTTTCCATAAAGGCCCCTCGTTTTTATTTATTCTCCTCTCCTCCGCCCAATTGACAAGCATGCGGCTAGCGAACCGTTGTCACCCTGCAATGCGCAGAAAATCATGCACCATTTCCTCCGGTGATCGGGCAATATCGAGCACGATTGCATCCGCCGGTTCCTCCAGGTCGGCGAACTGGCTCTCCAGCAATGCCGCCGGCATGAAGTGATGCGGCCGTGCGAGCATCCGGCGGCGGATCAGCTCCATTGAACCTTTAAGATAAACAAACCGGACCTGCGATAATCCCGCTATCAGTCGGTCCCGGTACGCTTGTTTCAATGCCGAACAGGCCAGGAAAATCGGAGCGCCCTTCCCTGCCATCGAACGGAGTTCCACATGGAGTCGCTCCAGCCACTGCCACCGGTCCTCGTCCGTAAGCGGAATACCTGAGGACATCTTCGCCTTGTTCTCCGCGGAATGAAAATCATCCGCATCCAGCCAATGGCCTCCTGTCGCCTCCGCCAGACGCTACGCTATGGTCGTCTTGCCGCTGCCGGAAACGCCCATGACGATGAAGATGGAACCCGGGGCCATGGATCCACCTTAGCGGTGTTTTCGTTGCAAAAAAAGACCGGGCGGCAACTCAGAGAGTCACCGCCCGGCCAGGGGAGGGATGAATGAACTTACATAGGGATAGACGCATCCCCTCAGGCACCCGTTCAAAGCCAGAGCATTACACTTAGGCAATACACTATGTGAATAACCTCCGACGACCGCCTTGCCAGCCCGCCCGGCTTCCGCTCTGATTAGCCCGTGGTGCGATGGCTCAAAAGGCGTGAAATCATTCATGTTTTAATCTGCCTGGGATTTCTTCTCCTCTGGGGCTTTCTCAAATATTACTCCTTCGATTTTCTACCGAAGAGCGAACTGTCCACCATTGCGGATCGCGTCCGTTACGGCCGCGGTGCCCCCGTTGATCCCGACCTGGTTTTTCTTACCATCGACACAGCCTCCGTTTCGCTTAGCCAGCTCGATGACCGGGTCATTGCGGCCTCCCGGCCCCTCTCCCTCATGCGCGCTGGTTATCCTTTCTCGCGCGAGGTCTATGCCGACGCCTGCGACCGCCTCATTTCCGCCGGCGCAAAAGTCGTGACTCTCGACATCCTTTTTCTTTCACCCAAGCCGGAGGATGTCCTGTGGAAAGAAGTCCTTGACCACAATCGCGATCATGTGGTGATTGGCATGAACTTCAGCGATGAACAGCTCAACGGCTATTCCACGACGCTGACTTTACCCGCGTCCGATCTGTTCCCTGACCAGGACGCCTTCGATAACCGCCTCGCCTATCTCAATTTTTGGAAAAATCCCTACGGCGTCGTCACCGATGCCCAATACCGTCAGAACCTGGAATACCTCAATCACAAGATTCCAGGCTCTGACAAACTCCCAAAATATTATTCTCTCGCTGCCCGCACTGTTCAGAAGGCGGGTTTCAACAATCTGGTCCCCGATGATCTCGATTCGCGCGCGCTTCGCTTCGCAGGCAAACCTGAAACAAAATTCCCCTCCTATTCGCTCTACACCATCTTCGATCCCGATAGTTGGAACAAAACATTTCATCATGGTGATTTCTTTCGTGGGAAAATTGTCCTCATTGGTCCTCAAGGTGACTGGACCAAGGATGAGCTCGAAACGCCGTGGGGCCTGATGAATGGCGCCGAGATCCACCTCAACGCCATCAATTCCCTCCTGCAAAATGAGTTTCTCTATCCCGCATCAGATCGCCTCAATATTACCTCGGCTCTCGGTGCCGGACTAATCGCCCTTCTCCTTGCTCTCGCCATTCCCCAAATTGCCTGGCGCTTCCCCGCTGCCGTCACGCTCCTGGGCGCCTACGGCGCGGTCCTCATGTGGGCCTACAATGGCCCCGGCTGGCTGCTGCCTGCCGTCGCGCCCATCGGCATCTTCAGCGCCACCGCCGGTGCCGGTTTCGTCTACGATTTCGTCCTGGCCCAGGTTGAAAAATTCCGCCTCCGCACCACCTTCGAACGCTACAATTCCAAAAACGTCGTCCAGTACCTCCTCGACCATACCGACAGCTACCGCGAAATGCTCGCCGGCACCCGCCGCCCCGTCACCGTCCTCTTTTCCGACATCCGCGGCTTCACCACGATGACCGAGGAGGCCGACTCCCAGAAGCTGGTCGAAAAACTCAACGAATACTTCACCGCCATGGTCGACTGCGTCTTCCGCCATGATGGCTCCCTCGATAAATTCATGGGCGATGGAATCATGGCCGTCTGGGGCAACACACCCTACAACTTCGGCCCGAAGGAGGACGCCATCCGCGCCGTCCGCGCCTCCCTCGCCATGCTCACCGAACTCCGCGTCCTCAATACCAAATGGCTCGCCGAGGGCCGGGGGGAATGGCAGATCGGCATTGGCCTCAACCATGGTCAGGTCATCGTCGGCGACATGGGCTCCCAGCAGCACAAGGAATTCGCCGTTATCGGCGACGCCGTCAATCTCGGCTCCCGCATCGAGGGCCTGACCAAGGAATACCATGTCCAGATCCTCCTCGGTGAAAGTGTCGCGGAACTTGTCCGCGATCAGTTCCATCTGCGCACCGTCGATCTCGTCCAAGTCAAGGGCAAGACCAAGGCGGTCCAGACCTTTACCGTGCTGGGCGAAAAATCGGAATCGCAGTCTCCTGATTTTGAAGAGTTCCTTCGCCTCTACGAGGAGGCCGTCGCTCTCTTTCGCCAGCGCGAATTTGCCCGGGCCCGCGATCTTTTCACCCAGGCCCTCCAGCTCAGACCTGATGACTTCCTCGCTTCCGATTACCTCGCCGACTGCGAGGAACTTGCGAAAAATCCACCGGACGCCGGTTGGACCGGCGTCCGCATCATGACCAAAAAGTAGGAGCCAGGGATTCTAGAATTTCACCGTGCCAGTCACCGATACGCCTGGAACCGTATTATTGTAGCTCAAGCTCGTGTTATCCGAGTAATCGTTTACGTGGCTGAAATCGGCCGAAAGCGATACGTATTTGCACGGCATCCAGGTCACATCCAGCCCCTCGGCCAGATTGAAATCGTCCCGATCATGCTGCGTGATGCCATTCACCACGCCATCGGTAAAATAGGTCCTCGCTCCCGCCCGAATGAACGGCCCAATGCTGATCTCCTTCATGGGGTAATAAGCCAGGCTGAACGAAAGCGTATTGTCGAGCCGGTCGAAGATCGCCGGGCTCGTCTGGTGGTAGGCCAGATCATACGCCCCGATGAAAAACAGCGGCGTTCCCTGGATCAATTGCGCCACCCGCGTAATCTGGTTGTCGTAAACCACTTCCTTATAAAACTCGTGATCGTTGGCATGCGGCGCCGTGAATCGCGACAAATCGACCGTCGCCGTCCACGACCAGTTCCGGTCCTCGCTGAAAATATACTGGCTGGAAAGAGCGAGGTTCTCGTTGTCGAAGTCGCCGCTCGACGCGTCCCCGTAACGGACCATGTTGTACTGGAGAGAGACCCGCGGCGTCCAATCCCGTAGCGAGTAAGGCACAAAGCTCGCCGTGTAGCTGCCCAGGTAGGCCGTGCTGCTCACCGGATTCGCATCGGTATAGAAGACGTTGTCCGTGTAGAAAAATTGCTGGGTCGTCCAGAAGCTGAACATCTCCGGCTTCGGAAACTTCTGCACCACGCTGAGCTCACCCAGGTCCTGATCCGAGGTGGTGGTCGGTGTCGGCGGAGGCGCCTGCTGCGATAGCGGAACATTCTGTTGCAATGTTTCCGCCGCCGGATTTTGGGCCCAGCCCGCAGTCGCGGCCAAAAGACTCAATGTCAAAACCTCTACAAAAAATATACCAGTCCGTTTCATTTATTCATTCTCCCCTGCGGTTAAAGCTGTCTGTGGATAGAGTCTCCTTCGCCTTTGGAATGTCACGGCTCGGAATGGCGGCAGCAATATTCCCACCAGCAGCACGATTTCTGCTGCTGCGGCGGTGGCATGTTGAAATCGTGGAGCCCCTGTCCGGCCGAATCACCCCCGATGAAGGGCAGCACAGGAGTATTGCCATCGAAACCTTCCGGGAAGAAAGGCTCGCTCGCCGGCTGGATGAAGCCCCGCTTCACCAAGTCGTTATAGTCGGCGATTTCCTCATCGATATAGGTCTGGTTCGGCAAATGACGATGGAACCGAGTAAAGAGCGGTGAGGTTCCCAGGAACTTTGGCACATCGAACGCCACGATGACCGGAGGCTTCCCCGGCGTGAATTTTAACATTTCACCGGCCGTGATCGTGTAATCGACCCCACCGATCGTCACCGTCGCATGACCCTCGACAATTCCGAAAACAAATCCTTTGCCATGCACCTGCACAAAGCCGGTCGTTCCGACAATGGCCGCCGTCACCGAGGCGGTCTTGATATTCATCTGCTGGCCGTCCTTCGGCTTGGAGAAAAGAATCGTCCCGGCCTGCAGGTCGATCTCATTGTCCGCGGTGGAATAATTGAAAATCGTATTCGCACCGAGCCGGGTGATGCTCTGGTTGGCCAGTTCCAACTCCGCCCGCGATTGCGCGCCGGTCTTGAGATACTCGCCGTTTTTCAGGTGCGTGCCGGTCTTCGCCGGAGAGGCGCTCGACGACGTCTGCGCTCCATGCATCACATCGTTCACCGCCTCGGTTACCGTTCCCGCCGTCTCAGCCAGCAGGGGGCACATTCCCGCAACTAATAAGGCCATAAGCCGGCCAGGCACTCCTCGTTTCATGCCCCTCTCTTACCAACATTCCTATCGCGCTGAAAAGCCATTTCCTTTTATTTTCATCTCCACAAGAATTCGCCAAAAAATGGCAACTTATCGTTAGCGGCAAATTGTCGCAACCGATATGGTCACGGGCCATGAAAGATTATCCAGGTTCAAGGCCTGTCTCTCCCTTGTTCCGAGCTTTTGGCGCAAATCATCTGCATTTCTTTAATCAACTGCAACATAAAGGCTTCTTGATTCAAGTCGGTTCCTCGCTCGCAACTATTTGTTGCAAGTTACTTGCATTTTATCTAGACTTTTTGTCGATGAGATCGCCTGCCCCGGCCACTCTTTTCCTCATTATCACGATTTCCCCGCTCTGCGCGCAGGAGACTCCCGCACCCTCGCCCGTCAAGGCCGAACAGACCCGTCCCGAATCAATTCCCGGTTTCTGGGACCAGGATTATCTCACCGGCGATTGGAGTGGCGTCCGCACTTCCTTGGCCGACAAGGGCGTTGCTTTCGGCGTTAATTATATCGGCGAGGTTCTCGGCAATCCGACCGGCGGCATCCACCAGGGCGTCATTCACGAAGGACGGATTGAACTCACCCTTGACCTCGATTTCCAAAAACTCGCCGGTCTCGACGGCGCCAGCTTCCATGCCAACGCCTACGACATCTATGGCAATGGCCTCTCCAGCCAGAAAATCGGCAATCTCCTTCCCGTCAGCAACATCGAGGCCTACAACACTCTTCGCCTCTTCGATCTCTGGTACCAACAGGAACTCCTCGACGGCAAAATCTCGCTGCGCTTCGGTCAGATCGCGGCCGACGATGAATTTGTCATCAGCCAATACGGCGCGACCTTCATGAATGCCACCTTCGGCTGGCCGCCTTTTACCGCGAACAATCTTGCCAGTGGCGGACCCGCCTATCCCCTCGCCGCTCCCGGCATCCGCCTCATGCTCAATCCGATTCCACAGGTTTGCCTCATGGCCGCCGTCTTCGACGGAGACCCCGGCGATGGCGCCGCCAATCCCCAAAAGAACGACAGCTCCGGCACCAATATCGATTTCAATCAGGGCGCCCTCTCATTCTTCGAGGCCGACTACAAACTCAACCAGGAGGATGGCGCCAAGGGTCTTCCCGGCACCTACAAGCTCGGCGGGTTCTATGCCACCGAGAATTATTCCGATCTCGGTGTCGACGAAAATGGCGTTTCCCTGGCCAGCCCAGCCAGCGATGGCAAGCCGCTGCGGCATTCCGGCGACTGGGGGGTCTATTTCATTGCCGACCAGATGGTCTGGCGCAAACCCGCCGATCCCAAGGGCGTTAAGAACACCTCCGCCAGCCAGCCTAGCGACCAAGGCCTCGGCCTCTTCTGGCGCATCGGCGGTACACCCTCCGACCGCAATCCCATCGATTTCTACACCGACGGCGGCTTCAATTACACCGGCCTTTTCCCTGGCCGCGACGAAGACGTCCTGGGCTTCGGCACCGCCTACGCCCATGTCAGCGATTCTCTTAGCACCCTCGACCGCGAAACCAACGCCGTCACCGGCGTCAATGGGCCCGTTGAAGATGAGGAAATCGCCCTCGAATTGACCTATCAGGCCAAGCTCGCGCCGTGGTGGACCCTTCAGCCCGACGTCCAGTACATCATCCATCCCGGCGGTCATGTCGCCGATCCGACTGATCTCTCCGGAACCAGGGCGATCCCCGACGCCCTTGTCCTTGGGGTCAGGACGACCATCACCTTCTGATTGTCCACGGCATCGGACTTGTGCTCGACTTCAACCAATCTGCCCGAATGAGACGGGCAACCTGCGATGGTATGTTTTTTTCAGCCTAAATTTTCCCAAGCTGTTTCAGGAGGGACAGAAACCCATCAGCCTGTTTTTCGAGCCGCTCGACCAGGTCGGCCTTTTTTAAACGCCCCTTCTCGTCCAGGAGATCATTGATTCCCGGCAGGTTCACCTTCACCGGATAAACG
Organism: Methylacidiphilales bacterium; assembly: GCA_021272165.1. GTDB lineage: Bacteria > Verrucomicrobiota > Verrucomicrobiia > Methylacidiphilales > UBA1321 > JABDGH01. The sequence goes on along the minus strand of JAJSLK010000063.1, from coordinate 74,045 downwards.
ATCCCCTGGAGATAATGCACCAGCGTCGTGAACTGCTCAATCGGACGCACCGCGCCGCCGATGCCCGCCGACAGGCCGACAAAGGCGAACGGCTTTTCGCGAAAGCTCTCCGGAAACTTGAGCATATCGACGAAATACTTGAATACCCCTGGGAACCCGCCGTTGTATTCCGGCGTCACCACCACAATTCCACCCGCCTTGGAAATCGCCTCCTGGAACGGCGCAAAGCTCGCCGGCTTTTCCGCATAACTCGTGGGCGAGAAAATTTCGGGCGGCAGCTTGTGCAGGTCGATCACATGGGGCTTGGCGCCCTTCTTTTCGTAAATTTCGATCACCTGGGCGGCCACCTTCTCGGTATTGCTCCCCGGCCGGTTCGTCGCGATCAGCAGGACAATCATGGAGCTAACGTGGCATGGGCTTTCGTTTTGGCAAGTGGCCCCCTCAACAATCAAACATCTTCCCGGGGTTGAGGATCAGGTTCGGATCAAAGAGCCGTTTCAGCTTCCGCATGATTTCCACGTTCAGACCACCGACCGACTGGGGCAGGAACTTCTTCTTCGCAAGGCCCACGCCATGCTCGCCGGTGATCGTCCCGCCGCGTCGCACGGTCTCGGCCACGATTTCCGCGAAGGCCAGCTCCATGCGATGCATTTCGTCGATGTCCTTTTCGTTGGTCAGGAAGGTCGGGTGAAGATTGCCATCGCCCATGTGGCCAAAAATTCCGATCCTGATCCGATGCCGCTTCGCCAGTTCCTGGATGAACTTCACCATCCCGGCCAGTTCGCTGCGCGGCACGGTCACGTCCTCAAGAACGGTCGTCGGCGCCACCCGCGCCAGCGCCGCGAAGGCTGAGCGGCGGGCCGTCGCCAGCCGCAACGATTCCTCAGCCGTCTTCGCCAGCCGCACATCCAGCGCGCCTTGTTTCCGCGCCAATTGCGCCATGATCTCGGCCTCCTCGGTCACCACCGCCGGATGTCCGTCGGTTTCCATCAGCAGAATCGCCTCGGCTTCCCGCGGCAGGCCGACCTTCGTGTAATCCTCCACGCATTGGATCGTGGTCCGGTCGAGAAACTCGAGCGTGCACGGAATAATCGGATGCGCAATGATGGCCGAGACGGTCTCGGCCGCGTCCTCCATTCGCGCATAGACCGCCAATAACGTCCGCTTCGCCGCCGGTTTTGGCAGCAGCCGCAGCAGGATTTTGGTGAAGACTCCCAGCGTGCCCTCCGAACCGATGAATACCTCGCGCAACGAATAACCAGCGACGTCCTTGACGCATTTGTTGCCGATCCAGGTCACGTCGCCATTCGGCAGCACGATCTCGAAACCCATCACGTAATCCTTCGTCACGCCATACTTGAGCCCGCGCAACCCGCCCGAGTTGCTGGCCACGTTGCCGCCGATGGTCGAGATTTTCATCGAACCCGGGTCGGGCGGATAAAGCAGCCCCGCCGCATCCGCCGTATCGAAAACGGTCTGCGTCGTCACGCCCGGCTCGACCAGCAGGGTCAGGTTACGGCGGTCAAGTTCCAGCACCCGCCCGAACCGGCTCAGGCAGAGCACCAGCGATCCAACGGAGGGAATGCTTCCACCCGCCAGGCCGGTCCCGCTGCCCCGGGTCACGATCGGCGTGCGGGTTTCGTTGGCCCAGCGGAGCACCCGGGAGACCTCCTCCGTCGTTTCCGCCAGCACCACGGCGGCGGGCCTCTGGGACAGCGCCGCCGTGCCGTCGAAGGAGTAGGGGATTAAATCTTCTGCCGCCGTCAGAATGCGTTCTGCCGGGAGAATCGACGCAAGTTGCCCGAAATTTGATGTAAGATCGGTCACCGAAACGGAGATTAACAGGAAGTCCCCGGAGGAAGAGCTAAAATAAGCGCCTTCTGGGTATAAGATTTGCTTAAGTCCTATTCCACAACACCATGCTTGCCAAATCGGCCCCCCTTCGCTTGAGTCCCGCTACCTGTTTTATGAACCGAAACCTCCTTCTTTTCCTTGTTTTGGGACTCGTCACCCTTTCGTCCCGCGCCTTCGCCGGCGGCCTCACGGAAAACGAGATCATCAAACTCCCCTCCGGCCATACGGTCAAAATCCTGAGCGTTTCCAAGATCGAATACTCCAAAGGAATCATGGCCCTGATGGTGCGCTACCAGACGAGCCTGTCGGTGGACGAAACCAAGGCCCTCAACCAGGAAGTCGACGAGCTTTGGAAAATAGCGGTCAAGGAAGTCGAGCATGACGGCTACGATGAGGCGATCATCAGTTCCAATGAGGTTCCGAAGGGCATTTTCCTCACCGCGAACCGGATGCAGAATTTTCTCTACGAAAAAAGCGCCGACGGCAAGTGGACGCGCCTGAATCGCTCCGACTTCATGGCCGCGCAATAAGGCTGCTTTGTGTAGCGGCACAGTCTAGGAACTTGCCGAAAAAGGTCGTCATCCTGAGCCTGTCGAAGGATCTCTAACTATTTCGCTCGTTGGGCTCCTCAGAGAATAATAGCGAGAGATCCCTCGACAAGCTCGGGATGACTGCATTTTTTTAATAAAGGCCCTTTTCAGCAAGCTCCTAGGGCGGCGCTGGTACCCTTCGCTTTCTGAGACAAAGCGCCGCATAAGATACGAGGTGAGTTTCAAAGAAACTTGCCCGGCTGTACCTTAAGCGCTATTTGATGCAAAACGTGAATCCACAATTGCCGTTGGTATACATCGATCTACTCAAGCGGTGCATTTGTAATACCATCTATGAGGAAACCTACGTCCCGCTTATGTTTAAGCTGGAATATGGAGGGCGGCTAAGACGGATTATGGCAAGCTTGGCTCGACTGGGTTCCGCGTTACTACCAGCAAAATTGGCGGGAGCTCAAGTATTCTTACCTTCCAATTATAGCCGGGAACAAATCGAAACCGGGGCTTTTTGGCCGCAGAAAGCGCATTCGATGATTGGATTGAAGCGGATGACGAATGTGCAGGACTGCATGCAAACTATCCTCCGGGAAGGAATACCCGGCGACTTGATCGAGACAGGAGTTTGGCGCGGAGGCACCTGCATTTTTATGCGCGGCATTCTGATGGCCTACGGAGTGACCGACCGCCGGGTCTATGTCGCAGATTCCTTTGCTGGATTGCCTAAACCGGATGACGCTAAATATCCGGCCGATGTGGGGGACAGGAATTACTCGTACAGGTTTCTCGCGGTGTCGCTCGACCAGGTTCAGGAAAATTTCCGGAAATATAACCTGCTGGACGATCAGGTGATTTTCCTTAAAGGGTGGTTTAAAGACACTTTACCGACGGTTAGCGACCGGCGCTTTGCGCTCATTCGGCTTGATGGAGATATGTATGAATCCACGATGGACGCTCTCAGGAACCTTTATCCCCTGCTTTCACCAGGGGGCTTTTGCGTGATCGACGATTATTTCCTGGAGCCCTGTAGACGGGCCGTTCACGAATACCGCACCCAGAATGACATTCATGATTCCCTGGTCGACATAGACGGGAACGCCTGTTTCTGGCGTAAAGAACCGAAGAAAAGCTGATCAGAATGCGGACGAGGTAGGATTCGGCCAACTCTATACTCTGAAGCGTATTTTAGTATATTTGTAACTTCCTATTATTCAAGGCTAAAGAGTTAAAATTCGCGTTAACTTGCCATTACTAGTTTGGTCACATTTCCGGTCGCACTGGTCGCAAATTTGGTCGCAGTTGAGTGCAGTTTCGCCGGGCAAAAACTCCCATACCGTTTGCGCGGGTCGTAGGTGGCGCGGTCACCGGCATCCGCTTAGGTTACGTTTGGTGTATACTCCAAGAACTTATAAAGAAGGGCATCCTTGAACAACGGGGTTTAAAAGGAATCGAATTCGCGCTACGTCGTGATTCTCTACCTCCCTCTACTGACATTCTCACCTTCCGATATTACAAGGTAACCAAGGAAGCCATTCTTGCGGAGATCGAGAAAGGTAACTGCTCGGTAACAGGCATTGCTGAAGCTTTGAAGACATCGAAGCCGACGATTTACTCCGCATGTCACAGGTGGAATATCCGAAGGGAAAAACATCATTCTGCAACATGCAACGTCAGAAATGGCCCTAGATTCGACGAAATGAAGTGATTGGCTATATCCCTACCAAAATAGATGTGAATGCGTTCTGAGTATTTTTGCAGTGAAACGCACAGAGTTATATTTCTACAAGCACATTTGAAAAATAACTACTCACTAGCATTTTAGGATCGAGTATAAAGTTAATATATGCTATAAATACAATCACAATGAAAAAAGAACAGTCACGCGACGACATTAAACTCGCAACTATTGGAAACTCTGCCAAGAGACTGAAACCGGTACTGATTAGACAGGTCAACAAGATCACCAGAGAGGCACTAACAATTCGCACTGTTAGTATAGAGGAGTTGTTGCGGAAACGACGGGTGGATTACGTCCATAACAACGTATGGTGGTCACAATCAACCGTGAGTCACAATATCTCTAGCAAGGATTTGCTTTCGATTCAAAAGGACTGGACGTTTCCGGTTGGTTACATCGAACTATTCAAATCCTTGGTTAGTATGGGAAAGGATTGTGACAGCATAACCGCCCGATTGAAAGGAATGCCGGAAAGCTTGTGTGGTTATGACGATGTACATCCGTCTCTAAAAGTAAGCGAGAATCGGTTGGAGTTTTTCTACACAGGATTTCTTCCAGCGACAAATGACGATGACGACGCTTCTCATATCAAGAACTGGGTACCCGTGAACTCGTTCTAAAGATCGTTAAGGACAAGGAAGGTAACAAATGAGAACCATTCGCGACCTTCCATCGTACATCGAAGGAATCAAACGCCGGATCAAGAAAGTATTCGTCTACGGTGAACTGTCAGACAAACTGGCTCTTGCAGAGGCGATGGCTCATCAAGTTGAGTTCTACAAGTTTGAGTTGAAAAATGCGAAGATAGAAAGAACCGACAATCTGATTAAACAGAAACAATCCGAGATTGAAGGACTTTCCAGCTACAGGGCCAAACTTGAGAAGCAATCACATCCCTTTCACGCCTTCATTGATGATGATCCTCTACCATCTAATAACGCTGTTTCTACGCCCTCTACCATTAACGGTAGTAACCACACGGTAACAGTAGGTGCGAACACGAGAAAGGGTCATTCACGGAAAAAGATCGTGTTAGACCGTAGCGAGGTTATGAAGAAAATCGGCTATGGGTTGATTAGAACAAAGGAACTGGCTTCATTCTTCCATGTGGCACCTGCGACCTTCAGGGAGAAGGCGAAGGAATTGAAGATACCGACAAGAGGAGAACTTAGTGCTATGGTCTACATCACCGACGAGCAAGACGGTTTCAAATGCTACCGTGGATTGAGCAACACTCCTCCCCCCGAGATAACCAAGAAAGAACCACCTAAGAGGGAATCGATGTTGGATGCGGGTAAACGTCTCTTGGAAGAACAGAAAAATGAGAGCGATGATGAAGTGGATAAGACGTTTGAGCAGATGTTGTCGAACTAACTTTGAAGGTCAGGACTAGGAGTGTAGGGAGAACCTACAATCGGATTTCTATCTAAAGTGAACACCTGACTTTCTTTATTCACAGGCCCGGCTCTGCTAATTCTCAGGTACGATCCTGCGAAGCCAACGGCCTAAAGGCATCGTCAAATTGTGTCTCAGAATCGCGCCTTCGACGTTTAGATTGAAACCACTTACCACCAAGGGTATTATGCCTTCTCACCTCTGGACGAGTGGCTGAGTGGTTTAAGGCTCTCGACTTGAAATCGAGCGTGGGGGAAACTCCACCGTGGGTTCAAATCCTACCTCGTCCGCCCTCTTTTTCTCTCAGGCTGACTATCTGTCAGTCCAAGATTTTCCCCACATTTCCCCACAACCCCCGAGGCAGATTTGTCTCCTCTGGCAGACTTTTTTCATTTTTGAGTGAAAATCGACTTTTGTAAGTGGTCGCCCAAATAGTCACTTACAATCCTATAATAACCTTAAGTATGTGGCGAAATGATTTCAAGTCAGCCGCATTCAACCACTCTGCCACTCGTCCTGTTTTGGGGAAGACAGAGGCAAAGTCGCGTATTTCGCCGGAGAGGTCAATCTGGGAAAGAATGGGTGCAAGCGGAGAGGGAACTCGCGTGGACGCGCAAATTCGCACGCCAGGCTTTCCATCAGGAACGATTAGTGCTTTCTGTTTTCCCAAGGACGCAACCATGACGAAGATTTCCCGGAAAGATTTTGATATCCCCAGCCTCGGGGAGGCGGAGTTTTCCACCCCGCTGCATCGCGTTCGAAGCGAGGCACATGCCGACTTCATTACGGACAATTGCCGGATTCTTTTTGACTACTCGCCGGAGAAGGTTCGCCTGGCGCTGGAAGCCGGCGGAGAACCCGTGACCATGGAGCGGGCGGGGCCGCGCGAGAAGATTTATTTCCAACCAAGCAAAACCATCTGTGCGATCGTCACCTGCGGCGGTCTTTGTCCCGGATTGAACGACGTGATCCGCGGCCTGGTGATGACGCTCAATTACGGCTATGGTGTACGGACGATTTACGGGATTCCCTACGGCTACGAGGGGTTCATTCCGCGCCACGGCCACACACCGCTCAACCTGACGCCTGATTTTGTCAGCGAGATTCATCAGGAGGGCGGAACGATCCTGGGCAGCTCGCGCGGCCCGCAGTCGAAAAAGGAAATCGTCGACAATCTGGTCGAACTGAAGGTGAACATCCTCTTTGTCATCGGCGGCGACGGCACACTGCGCGGCGCCAGCGACATCGTCAGCGAGGTGGCCAGCCGCGGGCTCAAGATCAGCGTGGTGGGCATTCCGAAGACCATCGACAACGACCTCGAGTTCATGGACAAGAGTTTCGGCTTCGAGACGGCCTTCGCCGAGGCGGTCCGGGCGGTGCGCTGCGCCCACAGCGAGGCGAGGGGTTATCCCAATGGCGTCGGGCTGGTGAAGCTGATGGGACGCGATTCGGGATTCATCGCGGCGTTTGCGGCGCTGGCGGACAATAGCGTGAATTTTGTGCTCATTCCGGAGGTGCCGTTTCAGCTTCAAGGTAAGCATGGCCTGCTGAAATGCCTGGAGGAGCGGCTGGCGGGACGAGGACATGCCGTGGTGGTGGTGGCGGAAGGCGCCGGCCAGCATCTGGTGAATTGCGATCCGAGCCTGAAGGACGCCTCGGGCAACGTCCGCTATGGCGATATCGGACCTTTCCTCAAGAAGGAAATCGAGACCCACTTCAAATCGATCAACAAGGAAATCAACATCAAGTACATCGATCCCAGTTACGTGATTCGCAGCGTGCCAGCAGTGCCGCAGGACGCGATTTATTGCCTCCGTCTGGCCCAGAACGCGGTCCATGCCGCGATGGCGGGCAAGACGAACATGGTGGTCGGGCGCTGGCACGGCCACTACGTCAACCTACCGATCAAAGTGGTCACGGTACGGCGGCGGAAGGTCAATCCGCAGGGCGACCTGTGGCTGACGGTGCTGGAAGCCACCGGCCAGCCCGCGGAATTTCGATGATTAGAAAAACCCCAAAGGAGGAGAAGTTCCATGGCCGATAAAACGATAAAAGTCTCCGAGAATGTGCCGGGCAAATGGTATGTCGACGATACCTGCGTGCCGTGCCAGACCTGCCTGACTGAGGCGCCGCAGCTGTTGAAGTACAACGCCGACGAGACGAAGGTCTATTTCTTCAAGCAGCCCGCCACGCCGGAAGAGGAGGATGCGGCGGGACGGGCGCGGGACGTTTGCCCCACGGCCTCGATCGGCGACGACGGAGATGAATAGCGGCTCCGGACGAAACGCTTAATTATGCCCGGCGGAGTCGCCGGGCATCGGCGCCAGGCCGACGATCTCGCGATAGTCGGCGGGCAGAAGGCTTTCCACCTCGACGTCACGGAATTCGTAGAGGCGGTGGATGGTTTCCTCGAGCAGGTTGTTCGGGCATGAAGCCCCGGCGGTAATGCCGACCACCGCCTTGCCTTCAGGCAGCCAGTCATGGGTGATGATTTCCTGCTGGCGATGCTGGTCGTAATGGGAGATTTCCTTCGGCGAGATGAGCTTCTCGGAATTCTTGATGAAGTAGGTCGGCAGCACGGCCTCACCCATTTCGGCAAGGTGTGAGGTATTGCTGCTGTTGTAGCCGCCGACAACCAGGAGCAGGTTCATCTTTTCCTGCCCGAGCATCTCGGAAAGAGCGTCCTGCCGTTCCTGCGTGGCGCCGCAGATGGTGTCGGCCTTGCTGAAGTGGGCGTCGAGGTTCCCGCGGCCAAAACGGTCAGCCATCGCCTTTTCAAAACGGTGCTGCACTTCTTCCGTCTCGTTCTTCATCATCGTGGTCTGGTTGGCGATGCCCACCCGGACGAGATGCTGGTCGGGATCAAAGCCGGGAGAATAGGCGCCCTCGAATTTCTTGAGGAACTCATCCTTGTTGCCGCCCTTGCGGATGTAGTCACAGACATAATCGGTTTCCGCCAGGGAGAAGACAACGAGATAATGGGTGCTGCCGTTCTCGCTGATGGCCTGCGAAACGGTGGCCTTGGTTTCCTCATGCCAGGCCTTGCCGTGGATGATGGAAGTGGTGCCCTGCTTGCGATATTGATGGACCCGGCGCCAGACGCTCATGACGTCGCCGCAGGTGGTGTCGACCTGGTAACAGCCGATGTCCTTGAGGCGATGAAGGACTTTCACTTCCGCGCCGAAAGCGGGAACGATGACCACGTCCTCCTCGGTCAGGCCGTCGAGATCGTAGACGCCGCGGGTTTCCTTGAGCTGCTTGATGCCCATTTCGCGGAGCTGGTCGTTCACCTCCGGGTTGTGGATGATTTCGCCGAGCAGATAGATGTTGTGGCCCTTGAAATACTTGGCGGAGGCATAGGCGAGATTGATCGCGCGCTCGACGCCGTAGCAGAAGCCGAAGGCCTTCGCCAGCTTGACCGTGAGGCCGTTGGCGGAGAGGTACGATTTGGTGTGGCGCAGGTATTCGACAACCGGGCTGCGGTAGTGGCTCTCCACCTGCTCCTGCACGAGTTTCATGATCTCCGGTGTGCGGAGATTGATGCGTTTTTTTGGCGCGGGCGCGGCACCGTTCGGCTGGGAGGCGTCGGACATATCCTTACTACTATGGCTCGTCCGGCAAAGAGGGCAAGGGTGAGCTTGAGGGGAAGTAGGGCCTCAAAGCACACGAATTTGGCGAAGAGTTCGGTAGCGGCTGTTGTAATCGAGCCCGTAGCCAACCACGAATTCATTGGCGATCCGGAAGCCGACCCAGTCGGGCTTGTGACTGACCTTGCGCGGGCGCCGTTTTTCGAGCAGGACGCAGGTTTTGATTTCAGAAGCGCCGAGTTTTTTCAGGCGCTTCACCAGTGCGACGAGGGTCTGGCCCGTGTCGAGAATATCGTCGACGATGAGGACGGGGCGGCCGGCGACTGATTGGTCGAGTGCGTCGAGGCCCCGGATTTGGCCCGTCCTTTTTTTCCCGGCATAGCTGGCCAGGCGCAGGCAGGAGATTTCAGCATCGCCGAGGTCGATGGCGCGCAGAAGATCAGCGAGGAAAAAGAGCGCCCCATTCATGACCCCGATGATGATTGGTTGTTGACCGCGGTAGTGACGGTTCAGGCTGTGGCCGAGTTCGCGCACGCGCTTGCGAATTTGGGCCTGGGTGAGAAGAACGCGGCCGATGGGCATGAAAGAATTGTGGGCGAGGAAAATCGGCCGACAAGAAAATGAGTTTGAAGTTTTTGCCCTTCAGCCACGTCAAGATCGACAACCCACTGTAAATCGCTACCTTTCTCCCTGATCTATGTCCAATCGTTTGGCCCGCCGCCGCCTCGTTCAGAAGCCCGTTTACAAGCGCATCATTCTCAAATTAAGCGGCGAAGTGCTGGCCGGAGAAGAGGAGGTCATTGACGCCAAGTTGACCGAAAAAATCGCGCGGGAAGTGGCCGAAATTCACGCGCTCGGCGTCCAGGTCGCCGTGGTCATCGGCGGCGGCAACATCTGGCGCGGCATTACCTCGGCCAATCGCGGCATGGACCGGAGCACGGCCGATTACATGGGGATGCTGGCGACCATCATCAACGGCATGGCGCTGCAGGAGGCGCTGGAAAAGGTCGGCGTGAACACGCGAGTGCAGACCGCCATCGAGGTGAAAAATGTGGCGGAGCCTTTCATCCGTCGGCGCGCGGTGCGGCATCTCGAGAAGGAGCGGGTCGTGATTTTTGTCGCGGGGACGGGCAATCCCTTTTTCTCGACCGACACGGCGGCGGCGTTGCGCGCGAGCGAGCTGGGCGCGGAGATTCTGCTCAAGGCGACGAAGGTCGACGGCGTTTACGACAGCGATCCACGCAAGAATCCCAAGGCCCGCCGCTACGATAAGGTAAGCTATACCGAGGCGCTCGAAGCGCGGCTGCAGGTGATGGATTCGACCGCCTTCGCCCTCTGCATGGACAATCACGTGCCCATCGTCGTCTTCGATATGTTCAAGCCGGGCAATCTTCGCTCGGTGGTACTGGGCGAGAAGATCGGCACGCTGGTGACGGCCTAGGCGCGTATGCGCGTCCTGCTGATCAAGCCGAAGCACATCGGCGATTCCCTGATCCTGACGCCGACCATCACGGCGATCAAACGCGATTATCCCGACGCGGAAATCTGGGTTGTGGTGCGCCGGGGTGGCGAATCGATCCTGGCCGGTTGCCCGGAGATCCATCGCATTTTCACGCTGACTGGTATTGATAAAGACAGTCGAAAACGTGGTGATTTCTGGCGGCAGGTGGGCGTATTGCTGAAGCTCCGGAGCGTGACCTTTGACTATATTTTCGAGCTGGGCGACGGGCATCGGGCGCGGCTCTTTGCGATGTTGTGCCGGGGACGGAAACGCTATTCGGTCAAAACGGCGAGTCCCTTGAACTGGCTCGAACGACGGCGATTCACTGCCATGTCCGGCTTCGACTGGGAGACATGCCATCGCGTGGAAAAGGATTTTCATTCCGTCTCCAAATTTTTGTCGTTGGCCCAGCCGATCCCGCCGTTGCGTTTCGATCCGCCATTCATGAAAGCCTGGAAGCCCGCGGAAAAACTGGACGATTTTTGTGTCGTGCAGGTCGGCTCGCGACAGGCATTCAACCGGTGGCATCGCGAGGGTTGGCGTGAGGTCTGTCGTGCCTTGCTCAAACGATTTTCCCGAGTTGTGATTGCCTGCGGGCCCGTCGCGCATGAGATCGAAGAGGCGGCGTGGGTGCGGCGGGAATTGGGGTCGTCCCTGCTCAATACCGAGGGAAAAACCACCTGGCCCGAGATGGCGTGGCTTTTTTCCCGGGCGAAACTTTACGTGGGCCCGAACACCGCCGCGATGCACCTGGCCGCTGCCTGCGGCTGCCCCGTGGTCGCGTTGTTTGGCCCGTCGATCGAGGATTATTGGTACCCGTGGCAGGTGCCTTACCGGATCGTGACGAGCCATGGATACATCCCGGTTACGGACACGCGCGAACGTTACGCGCAGGTGAAAAAACGCTCGATGGCGGAGATCGAGGCCCGCGACGTGATTGCGGCCTGCGAGGAATTGCTGGCCGAAAAGCGTTAACTGTGGGCGTCTCTTAGGAAAGCCAGAGTGCGCGCGATGGCTTCGCGCAAGGGAATCGTCACCTCGAGACTCAACTCAGTTCGGGCGCGGGTGACGTCGGGCAGGTAGATGTTTTGCGGGCCCAGCGGCTGAATCGATTGGATCGTCACCTCCATGGCGGGATTGACGGCGTCCGCGATCAGGCGGGCCAGTTGGGCGGTCGAAACGGTTTCGGCCGAGCCGACATTGTAGGCACGGCCGCGCTCGCCGCGCAGAAGAATCCGCAGAAGCCAGGCGACGAGATCGGTGGGGTAAAGATAAGAACGGAGAGCGGTGCCGTCGCCGCGAACCTGGATCGGGCCGCCCCGTAGCACATCGCGCAGGAAATTTCCCGCGGCGAAATGGGCCTCGAGCGGCAGGCAGGGCCCGAGAAAGGCGAAGGCGCGGGCGGTGACGAAATCGACGTCCGAATCGGCGCAGAGCTCCTCGGCTTCCCGTTTGGCCTCGGCATAGGGAATCAGCGGCGTGGCCCCGGCATAATCATCTTCCTTCGCGCCGCCAGGTTGCCCGGCAAGAGAACCATAAACCGCCCCGGAACTGACATTGAGAAATCGGGCACCGTTTTTTCGGGCCAGCTCGAGCATGTGCCGGGTTCCCTGGACAATGGCGCGGCTTCGTTCCCGTTCCTCCGCCTCCGAGGAGACAATGACCGTGTCGGCGGCGGCGTGAATAACGTAATCAAAATGGTCGGCAGGCAACGCGAAATCGGCGACGTGGCCCGGCATAAAGCGGACAATGGATGAATTATCCAATTCGGGATATTTTTGCCGGAAGCCGGTCGGATTCCGGGAAAGCACCGTCAGCTTCAGCCCAAGGCCGAGTTCGGCGTTGGCGTGGATCAGCGCGCCAAGGAGCCATTTGCCGAAAAAGCCGGTGCCCCCGGTGAGAAAAAGACTTTTGCCGCGCAGTAGATCGAAATTGCCGGAAGCCTGGCGGAGAATTCGCGCGAGATCGTCAGCGGGTAGTGCAAAAGGATTTTTTTGAGATTTGCCCACCATGACGATATGCAGCTATTACTGCGAGGTGATTGCGCCAGAAGCCGAGGAGGGAATCAAGAGGCAAACCCATCTGGGCATTCTATTGCGGAACAACCTGCTTGCCTCGGCGCTTATCTTTGCGCTGCTTCAATGCTGGCGGCCCTGCTTTTTCCTGACCGACGATAATCTCGATGGCGGGTACCCGTTTTTCATGGGGATGGGCCACCGATTGCTCTCGGGACGGTCGCCCTTCATTTCCGATTACCTTTTCGGCGGCCATTACGATTTGTTGCGCGATCCGACCTTCTTTTCGTGGCATCCGCTTTATCTGCTTGTCTCGCTTCTGGCCGGCACGCCTTTTCATTTCTTCATCATCGACGTCGATGCCTTCGTCTTTTTCATGCTGGCCACGGCCGGATTCGTCTGTCTGGCCCACTATCTCCGGGGCGATATGGCGCTGGAAATCAATGACGGCTGGATCATGTTTTTCACGCTGAGCTTCACTTACAGCGTGATGGCGCTGACCACGGGGGCGAGCTGGCTCAACTTTCTCGGCAATCACAGCGGGCTGCCCTGGCTGGCCCTCGGCATTCTGCAGCGGACCTGGCGGCGGGGAATTATCATCGTGATGCTGGCCTCGCTCCATTCGGTGTTGGCGGGGCATCTCTCGCCCACCGTCTCGGGTAGCATCCTCTTCACGCTTTTTGCCCTCGGCGTCAGCTTGGAGCGGCGGTCGATCATGCCCATCGGTTGCTGGCTGCTCGGATACGGCCTGGCCATTATCATCATGCTGCCGCTGCTCGTCCCGATGGTCGAAGGATTCTTCACCAGTTGGCGCGCGCACGGCGTGAGCCTGGACGACATGCAGTCATACAACATCCCGCTGGGACAAATGCCGATCGCCTTCTTCATCGGCACCGCGGTCTGGTTGATTCAACCGGATTGGGACATCCAAACGACCTACACCCTGGCCCTGGGTGCATCCGCCGCGGCCTGGTGTCTGCTTCCGGCCCTGACCGGCTCATGGAAATGGCGCGGCCTGGAGCTGGTCACGTTCGGCATGATGATCTTCGTGGGAGTTTTGATCTGGCGCCCCCTCTGGATCACGCGAATCATGATCCATCTGCCGCTTTTCAAATCGATGCGCTGGCCTTTTCGCGAGCTGCTTCAGTTTCAGTTCTTCTTTCATCTTTTTCTGCTGTTGCGGCCGCCGGGCTTCACGCTGCGGGGCCGGCGAATCACCGCCTTTGCCAGCGCCGCGACCATGGTCGTTCCCATGCTGATTTGTCCCCTGCCGCCGTCGTTCAATGCGATGAATATCGACCGTGAACTTCTCTTCACCGGCGGCATGGACCGCTATTGGGACCAAGTCCGTCCGATGCTGCAACCGGGCGACCGGGTGGCTGTGCTGATTCCGGAAAAAGTTTACAATTTGAACCGGTTCGCCATCCCTTACAGTTTGCTCGGCACTTACAACTACGCCATCGTGGCCCACATCACCAATACCTGGGGCTATTCGCCCACGGCCCAGGGGGACCAGCTATATACGCGAACTTATGCCTATTATCCGTTCGGCGCCTACAACCCGGAGCCGCCCTACGATCAAAAGGAGCGCCTGATGGCCGAGCGGCCCGAGCTCAAATTCATCACGCTGGAAAGCCTTGTCCCGCTCAGGATCACCCTTAGCTCCCGCGATGGTCCGACCGTCGATTTGACCCCCTATGTGCCCAAAGTAAAGGGCATGCCATGACGACATGCGTTGCGGTTTGAAATCCTTTGCCAGAGGCTATCCGAAAAATAGACAGGGGTCGCGTGATGGGTCGAATCGAGGCCCGAACGACGAGCATACCCTCCGCGGTTTGTAAGGAGTGAGCAACGAAGAGCTCGGCTCCAAATTCGCCGTTACCCTTCGGACCGAAGCCTTTTTGCCTTTCGGCTTTGTCGTTTGCTCGTCACGTAGCGATGGCTATGCTCCTCATTCGACTCCTCGCCGGAAAACAAAAAATCTTTCGGCGCGACCCTTGCCTATTTTTCGGACAGCCTCTAGGAAAGACAGAAGGATGGAACGAACCTCCGCCTGCATTGTCCCTTCTTCAATTTCCGCGTCCGACGGGAAGCCCAAGCTCATCAGTGTCGTCAGCGGCTGCTACAATGAGGAGGGCAACGTCCGCGAATGCTACGAGCAGGTCAAAAAAATCTTCCAGGAGATCGGCCGCTACCGCTACGAGCACATCTTCATCGACAACGCATCGCAGGACCGCACGGTGGCCATTTTGCGGGAGATCGCCGCGCAGGACAAAAACGTCAAGGTCATCGTCAACGCGCGCAACTTTGGCCACATCCGCTCGCCTTATCACGCGATGTTGCAGGCGAAAGGCGATGCCGTCATCAGCCTCGTTTCTGATTTGCAGGACCCGCCCGAGCTGATCAAGGAATTCCTCAAGAAGTGGGAGGAGGGATTTCTGATTGTCGTGGCGGTCAAGCAGGACAGCGAGGAATCGATCATCTTTTTCACCATCCGCCGGCTCTATTACGAGCTGGTCACGCGGTTGGCCGAGATCGAGCTCAACAAGAACGCGACCGGGTTCGGCCTCTATGACCGCCGTTTCGTCGATATTCTCGCCGAGATGGAGGATCCCTATCCCTATTTCCGCGGGCTCGTCTCGGAAATCGGATTTCCCGCCGCCAAGATTCCCTATCATCAGCCGGTGCGGAAGCGTGGCATCACCAGCAACAATTTTTACCGGCTCTACGACATGGCCATGCTCGGCATCACCAACCACTCAAAGGTGCCGTTGCGGCTCGCCACCATGCTTGGCTTTGCCGTATCGCTGATGAGTCTTTGCATCGCGCTTGGCTACTTTGTTTTCAAGCTGCTTTACTGGGACAAGTTCAGCCTCGGCCTGGCGCCGCTCGAAATCGGCCTCTTCTTTTTCGGCTCCGTGCAGCTTTTCTTTATCGGCATTCTTGGCGAGTATATCGGCGCGATCCACACCCAGGTCCAGAAACGGCCATATGTGGTCGAGCTGGAACGGATCAACTTTGAACCCTGACGCATCATGAAAGTCGTAATTCTTTGTGGCGGACTCGGCACGCGCCTGCGCGAGGAGACCGAATTTCGCCCCAAGCCGATGGTGCCGATCGGCAACCGCCCGATTCTCTGGCACATCATGAAGTTCTACGCCCATTATGGATTCAAGGAATTCATCCTCTGCCTCGGCTACAAGGGCGAGGTCATCAAGGACTACTTCCGCAATTATCAGTGGTACA
Organism: Methylacidiphilales bacterium; assembly: GCA_021272165.1. GTDB lineage: Bacteria > Verrucomicrobiota > Verrucomicrobiia > Methylacidiphilales > UBA1321 > JABDGH01. The sequence continues at coordinate 58,164 of JAJSLK010000063.1, read as the reverse complement.
GCAGCGACGTCACGCTGCGGCTCGGGCCGATTCCGGAGGTCACCTGGCACAACCAGCATGGGGAGGAAGACTGGCAGGTCACGCTGCTCGATACGGGGCAGGAAACGCTTACCGGCGGCCGCGTTAAACGCGCCCTCGCCCACATTCCCGATGACGAATTTCTTCTCACCTACGGCGATGGTTTGAGCAACATCAACCTGCCCGAGCTGATCAAATTTCATCGCGCCCATCAGGGTCTGGCGACGCTCACCGCCGTCCGGCCCACCGGCCGGTTTGGCGAATTGAGCCTTTCCGGTGACGCGGTCACCAGCTTCCGCGAAAAACCCGACACCGAGGCCGGCTACATCAACGGCGGATTCTTTGTCCTGAACAAGAAAATCGTCGACTACCTTCCCGGCGACGGCACAATTTTCGAATTCGATGCGCTGCCCAAGGTCGCCGAGGCGGGCAAGCTCCAGGCCTTCCGGCATGACGGCTATTGGCAATGCATGGACAACCTGCGCGAAGTCGAGGTGCTCAACAAGCTTTGGGCCCAGGGCAATCCGCCGTGGAAACTCTGGAAGGATGTATAATTATTTTCAAGCTTCCAGAGGCGTTCATTTGCCGCGCCTTTTCGTGGACTTTGTCAAAGAAATGCCCCATCCCTTGAGGTGATTGCTATTGTGCCAGACCCATTCGTCAAGGATGGTTGAGGCGACCTCCGACTTGCTTGTTCCTCTCAAGTTAGCATCCTTCATCTGGGTTAAAACCCGGTTAACAGTCTCATTTATGATCACTTGGATTTTAGGCACAAGAAGAGTCTAATTAGATTCTAATAGGATTCTTCTTGTACCCGGCGTTACGTCAAGGCAAAATGGATTTTTCAGTACCGCCAAGAGACTGAAATAAATTGAATTTTAGCTTTTCGGGCCGATCTTGCCTCGGTAATAAGTCCCGATGGGCGATGCGGTTGAATGTGGCTTATGAGTTGCTTAAGGAAATAAACCGATGACAACTGGATACTCGACCATAACCAAGCAGGAAGCACTTCGTGAGATTCGAGTGATGAAACGTGCCGCTGCAAAGGTCAATTCCAGTCCGAAAAGAGCACGAGCCTTCCTGATTTCTGCGGGGATTCTTTCGAAGGATGGTAAGCACCTAACCGCTCAATATCGTTAAGAAAATGCGGCACGCCGCTTGGGTTTTGGGGTATCACGGTTGCGATGAAACGACCGGCGAATCCATTCTTCGCGGACAGGATGAGATTCGTGTAAGCACCAATAGGTTTGATTGGCTCGGAGAAGGAGCATATTTCTGGGAAAATTCTTATTCCCGTGCACTTCATTGGGCCAATTTTCTCAAGGATACTCCCGGCTCATCCAAGAGCCGGATTAAAAGACCGTTTGTGATTGGCGCTATTATTGATCCGGGAAATTGTCTGGACCTAACTCAATATGAATCCTTGGAAATTCTAAAGGGAGCCTATGCTCCCTGCCAAGAATCCTTTAGGCTTGCCAAAATGAAAATGCCCAAAAACGAACCGGGTGATCCAACGGATGTGGATTTGGTAAAGCGGAAGCTCGATTGCGCAGTTATTAATTACCTTCATTCGATGAGAGCGAGAGAGAAACAGCCTTCATTCGATACTGTAAGAGCACCCTTTATGGAGGGAGGCTTTCTCTTTGAAGGCTCAAAACTCCATTCGATGACTCACCTTCAATGGTGTGTACGAAATCCCAAAATAAGTATACTGGGATATTTTCGGCCTAGGTAGCCCACCCCTTAGGCTGGCCGGTTACAACGTGGAGGGATCGATTAATGGATAGAGTCAGTTTAGTCACCTAATCGGTGCGTTCAGTATAGGCGCGAAGCTGCTTCTGCGTAAAATCAATCATCGAGGCGGCGGCTGATTTTTTTGCCTCGTATTCCCGATACCACGCCATCGTCTGTGCGACCGTCTCGGAGAAATTCCAACGCGGATGCCAGCCGAGGATTTCCTTCGCCTTGGCGATGTCCAGACTCAGCAGCGGTGCTTCCCTGAGATGTTTTTCCTGTGTCGCCTGTTCCCAACGGCCTGGCCAGTGACGCAGAACCTCCTCGGTCAAATCGCACACGGTGCGATTCGCCTCAGGTTCGGGTCCGAAGTTAAAAGCCTGCGCATAACGCGCGACCTCCGCTGCATCCTTTTTAGCGCGTGCCGCCTCGAGCTTGGCGCCAAGGAGCAGATAACCGCTGACTGGCTCGAGCACATGCTGCCAGGGCCGCGTGAAGCCGGGATTGCGCACCGGAATAGGGTTGTTGACAGACAAGGCGCGGATGCAGTCGGGCACGAGCCGGTCTTCCGCCCAGTCGCCGCCGCCGATCACATTTCCCGCCCGGGCCGACGCGAGCGCTACGTCTGTTCCGTGGGCAAAGAGGGAATCGCGATAGGAGGCGATGACGATTTCCGCCGCGGCCTTGCTGGCGCTGTAGGGATCGTGCCCGCCCAGCGGATCGCTTTCCTTGAACCGGCGCGGGCGCCCGTCGTTTTCGTAGCATTTGTCGGTCGTGATCGCCACGATCGTGCAGGGAAAATGGGCCGTGCGAACCGCTTCCAGAAGATGCGCCGTGCCGAGTGCATTGGTGGCAAAAGTCGGCACCGGTTCGCGGTAGGAAACGCGCACAAGCGCCTGTGCCGCAAGATGGAAAATGAAATCGGGCTTCAGCCGCCGTACCGTTTCGGCCAGTTCGGCAAAATGACGGATGTCCTGGATCGCATGCTTTATCCGACGATCCAATTCGAGCGCGAAAAAGAGAGACGGTTCCGCGGCAGGCAACGCCAACCCGTGCACCTCTGCTCCGAGACCAAGCAGCCATTCGCAAAGCCACGCGCCTTTGAAGCCGGTGTGGCCGGTCACCAGCACGCGCCTGCCGGAATAGATGGAAAAATCGAAAGGCATAACCCAGAGGCGGCTTTTGCATCGCAAGGCCGCCTAATTTTCGGATAGCCTCTATATAGTAGCTTCAGTCCCTCGCGACGATCATGAATTCTCCCGATCCCACCGCTGCGCAATTGCGCGAGGAAATCCTGCGCCTGGTCGCCCGGTACTACGAGGTGGCCCACGCCCCGAAGCCTTTTGTCCCCGGCGAGACCAAGGTGCCCTATGCCGGCCGCGTTTACGATGACGAGGAGCTGCGGCTCGGCGCCGAGAGTATCCTCGATTTCTGGCTGACTGCGGGCCCCTTCGCCAATCGCTTCGAGAAATTGATGCGCGACTACTTCGGCAGCAACGCCGCCTACCTCGTCAATTCGGGCTCATCCGCGAATCTCCTCATGATCGCCACGCTCCTCAGCCCGCAGATCAAGGACGGCCTGCGCCGCGGCGACGAGGTCATCACACCCGCCGTCACCTTTCCCACCACGCTCACGCCGCTCGTCCAGAACGGCCTCGTTCCGGTCTTCGTTGATTGCCAGCCCGGCGTTTACGACATCGACGTCAGCCAGGTCGAAGCGGCCATCGGACCGAAAACCCGCGCGATCTTCGTGCCTCACACCGTCGGCATCCCCTGCGACATGGACGCGCTCGTTGCCATCGCCCAAAAGCACAACCTCTGGCTCCTCGAGGACGGCTGCGATGCGCTCGGCTCGACTTGGGACGGCAAGTTCGTCGGCACCTTCGGTGCCATGTCATCGATCTCCTTTTATCCCGCGCATCACATGACCCTCGGCGAGGGCGGCATGGTCATCGTCAACCAGGGCGGCGTTCGCAAAACCTGCCTCTCCGTCCGCGACTGGGGCCGCGACTGCTGGTGCGAACCGGGCGTCAGCGACACCTGCGGCAAGCGCTTTGGCTGGCAGCTCGGCTCCCTCCCGTTTGGCTACGACCACAAGTACATCTACTCCAATCTCGGCTATAATCTCAAAGTCAGCGAAATGCAGGCCGCCATCGGCTGCGCCCAATTCAACAAGCTTCCCTCCTTCATCGCCGCGCGCCGCAAAAACGCCGCGTTTTATTTTGAGCGGCTCAAGGTTTGGGAGGAGCATCTCATCCTGCCCACGGTCCCAGCGAAGGCCGATCCCTCGTGGTTCGGGTTTCCCATTACGCTCAAGCCCCATATCAATCGCCGCGACTTCATCCTCTGGCTCGAGGAAGCCAAGATCGAAACGCGCCTCGTCTTCGGCGGCAACATCCTCAAGCAGCCCGGCTTCCAGGACATCCCGCGCCGCGTCCACGGCGAGCTCATCGGCACCGACACCATCATGAACCAGACGCTCTTCATCGGCGTCTATCCCGGCCTCACGCCGCCGATGCTCGAATTCGTCGCCAACCGCATCGGACGGTTCTTCCAGAGCCGGATTTAGCCAGTCGGGACGCCCGCCTTTCCTTGTCCCGATGCGGGACTGCGGCATAATGAAGATTGCGCGCCAGTGTGGCGAAATGGCAGACGCCACAGACTCAAAACTCAGATTTTGAGTCTCTATAGGTTTCCGCCAATTTCCACTTCTTTTCAAGAAGCTCGTGATTAGTGTGTTAGGCCAAATGTAATTTTCATGGGTTTTCGCCATTGTTCACGGTTTTGCACGTCTTTGGGCATCAACCGTGAATTTTTTGTCTAAACGCGACCCTGGCTACTTTTGCAATGAGTTCTAGGGCTCGAATTCTATTGCTCACAGAGGTAATAGTCGCACAAGTTAGAATTAAGCGGCAGGCGGAATTATTTGTGGAGCCAAGCTTCGATTTGGCCCTTGCCTTTGACCTCGACCAGACCGCGTGCTTCAAACGGATAACGATCTCCCAGGCTATCGAAGACCGCGCGCGTCACCTGGATGGCGTCGGGTACCCCGTGGGACTCCATGCGGCTGGCGAGATTTACCGTATCACCCCAAAGATCGTAGATAAATTTCCTGCGCCCAATGATCCCCGCAACTACCGGCCCGGAGTTCATCCCGATCCGAAGATGCAACGCCACCTTGCGCTCGACGGTGAACTCACGCGCGATCTGCATCATTCGTTGCGCCATCTTCAACATGCGCTCACAGTGGTCGGCGCATTTTTCCGGCAAGCCGCAGACTGCCATGTAGGCATCGCCGATGGTCTTGATCTTTTCAATGCCCAACTCGTGCGCCGCAAGGTCGAAGCGCGAAAAGAGATCATTCAACAGTTCGACCACGGCGTGCGCCGGCATGGAGGCCGCAAGAGGGGTAAAGTCGACGATGTCAGAGAACAAAACCGTTACCTCGGCAAACTTGTCAGCGATCTGTTCGTCTCCCGCCTTCAATCGGACAGCAATGGCGGCAGGCAGAATATTGAGCAAGAGACGCTCGTTTTCACGGTGGAGCCGGTCGATGGTCAGGTGGGTGTGGACACGGGCCAGCAATTCATGGGCGTTAAAGGGCTTGGCCACATAATCGACCGCGCCCAATTCGAAGCCTCGGACAATATCGTCCGTCTCGGTCTTGGCCGTCAGAAAAATGATCGGAATCTGGCTCCACTTTTCGGATGCCTTAATCCTCTGGCAAGTTTCGAAACCGTCCATTTCCGGCATCATGACGTCCAGCAAAATAAGATCGGGCACCACGCGGGTGAGGACTTCCAGCGCCTGTTTGCCGTTCAAGGCAACGCTAATCTGGTAACCCTTCTCCTTCAGCGTGGCGGTCAGTGTCTGGATATTGGCCGGCGTGTCATCAACGATGAGGATGCGATTTTCAGCAGCGGGAGATGTGGCGCTCATAAGGAAAAAATTCTTTTCTCGGCTGCGACCTTTTGCAAAACGACAAGCGCATCGCTGAAGACGAAACCGTTCACTTGTTGCTCGAACGCGCTGAAGGCTTCGCCGGGCAACAACGACTGGAACAGTTTCCGATTGGCTTCGAGGCAATCGCTGCCAGCGGGGTCAAAGTTGTTCAAATATCCAATCATTTCTTGCACGATCTTTTTCGCCTTTTCCAGATCAAGAGGGGCATCAGGAGCGACAGAAGACGACACGGCTTCCGCTGGTGGCAGCGCAGCACGAAGACGCGTAATGAAGTCATCCAGTCCCGCACGGAAATCTTCCAGCAGAGGTGCCAGTGCTGAGGAATCAGTCTTGGCGGCAATGGCCCTCTCGAGGGTGGCTGCGACATTTTGAAGAGCGCCCAGACCAAGACTGCCGGCGACACCTTTGACCGTGTGGGCCAGACGTTCAGCCAGAGCGGTATCTTGGCGCGTCAGTGCTTCCTTGATTTGCGCAGCCGCGGGGCCCTGTTGCTCCGCGAATTGACGAAGCAATTTTAGATAGAGTTTTCGATTACCGGCCACTCGGCCAAGGCCAGCTTTAATATCGAGACCTTCTATCGATGGAATGGAGACTGGCTCCTGGGCAGCCACACCAGGCTTGGATTCTGAGGCAGCCACTCCATCATCGGTCGATGGCTTGAAATAGCGTCCCACGGTGGTGTAAAGCAGCGCCGGATCAATCGGTTTGGAGACGTGGTTGTTCATCCCCGCATCAAGGCAGCGTTGACGCTCTTCCATGGTGGCGTGTGCGGTCATGGCAATAATAGGTAGTTTGGCAAAGCGGCTATCGCCGCGAATCCTGGCCGTGGCCTGATAGCCATCCATTTCAGGCATCTGCAAGTCCATGAGTACGAGGTCATACGGCGGTGGGAACTTCTCTTCGAACAACCTTTCGACGGCCAAGCGGCCATTGCCCGCCACCTCCACCTTTGCACCGACACCTTCGAGCAGTTCCACCGCGATTTGCTGGTTGATCTCGTTGTCCTCCACCAATAGGACGTGCAGCCCCTGAAATCGCGTGGTCTCCTCGATCGAGTTGCCAGTGAACTCTTTCGTTTCGCTTGTGGTCGCGGCGAAAACATTGACCAGCGAATCCACGAGCATGGACTTGGTGACCGGCTTGACGAGGAAGCCGTCGACGTGGAGTTTCTCCGCTTCCTCCCGCACTTCCTCACGCCCGAACGCGGTGACGATGATGATGATGGGTTGCTTGTGGAGCTGGCTGTCGTTCTTGATTAGCCGCGCGGCCTGCAAGCCGTCCATCCCCGGCATCTGCCAATCCATGAATACCACGTCGTAAGGCGTGTTTGCATCACGCTCTTTGATGGCTGCAAGCGCCTCTTGGCCAGAACTGACAGCATCGACCTGTTGCGCCAGGAAGCCGAGAGATTCAGTGAGGATCTCACGGGCTGCGGAATTGTCGTCCGCCACGAGCACTCGCAGGCTCTGGAACTGGGCGGGGATGACTCTTCCTGTCGCGACGGCGTCACTCACCTCGAGCCAAATCGTGAAGATGAAGCTGCTGCCCACACCGGGCTCGCTCTCCAGCCAGATTTGTCCACCCATTAACTCGACCAGCCGCCGGCAGATGGTCAGGCCGAGCCCCGTGCCGCCGTGCTTGCGCGTGGTGGACATGTCCGCCTGCGAAAAGGCCTGGAACAGCCGGGACACCTGCTCTTTGGTCATGCCGATGCCCGTGTCATGCACCGAGAACTTCAACTGCACTTTATCTCCGGTACGTTCAAGTAACTCGATTTTGAGTCGGACTTCGCCGCGCTCGGTAAACTTCACCGCGTTGTTGACCAGGTTGGTCAGAATCTGGCCGAGTCGGAGTGGATCGCCGCGCAAGTGCTCCGGAATCGCCGCCGACACATGCGCGAGAAACTCCAGCCCCTTGTCGTGTGCCTTCTGGGCCGTGAGTGTGGTGACTGAAGCAATCACTTCATCGATCTGGAAGTCGGTGGTCTCGATATTGAGCTTGCCCGCCTCAATTTTCGAGAAGTCGAGGATGTCATTGATGATTGCCAGCAGCGACGTGCCGGCGTTGTGGACTTTGCTGATGTAATCCCGCTGCTTGGGGTTGAGCGGCGTTTTCAACGCCAAATGGGAGAGGCCGATAATAGCGTTCATCGGCGTGCGAATCTCATGGCTCATATTCGCGAGGAACATGGATTTCATCTGCGTGGCTTCCTCGGCCCTTTTCTTGGCCGCCATGCCGTCTCTTTCTTGTTGCTCCGCTTCGGTCTGCCGTTTGCTTGAACGCAAGAGAGCCGCCCAAAACAGGGAGAGCACCACCATCACGCAGAGAAGCGTGATAAACACCACCAACACACGTGTGCGCTGGGTCTCCATGGCGGCATTCGCCCGGGCGAGAACCGTTGCGTTCAGTTTCTGTATCCCGTTGGCGTAGATCTGCTTTTGCCGTGCATATTCAGGACTGGAAAGGATAGCTGAGGCCCCGAGTGAATCCTTTCGATGAACCCGATCAAACGCCTGGTTCTCCATATCTTCCAGCTTTCGGTTGGCCAAATCGGTCTGCGCGACAAATGCACCCATGACTTGCGGATCAAGCTGGGAACATTCCGCGATGGCGTCATCCAACTTCGGGTCGTATCGCCGATAGCGGGCCTCCCAATTCGGATCGAGGGTGGCTGCAGCCATGCGCGCGGACATGGTCAGAACTTCATCGAGGTGGATGATCTCACCGGCCAGTTCCACCAGACGGAAATCGTGGGAACGGATGTGTTCGGTCTCAACATGAAGAGACCAGAACTGCCAGCCGAGCCAGAGGAGCGCACCTGCGGTTAGGGCGAGAATAGGCGTGATCCGCCAGACCAGGCTCCGTTTGCCGCCGATTTGAGGCTCCCGGTGCTCTAAGTTGCCAGATCCTGTCATCGGCATCTCCGGGAGATTTTCCGGCTGGCGCTCCTGATCGGGACGAGTATCTCCACTCATAAATCAAGTCTTGGGGAAAAACGAAGGGCTTTTGGTCGCCGCATAGCCGGGATCGACTGGTTCGGCAATGACTTGGACCGGAGTGCAGGAAGCGATGAGGCAATAGAGTTCCTTAACCATGCCCAGGGGCAGACGAATGCACCCATGCGAGGCCGCATAGCTGAAGTGAAAACCAAGAGTGAGACCAGTGCAGATAAAATTGGAAGTTTTGCCTCCGAGACCGTAAACGCTGTTTTAGCGGAACCTTGCATAAGAACATTCAAGGCTATTACTCGCAAAGTGCCCATTGCACTAAAGGGCAATAAGAGGGGGCTGCTTTTATTAGCCCCCTCGGACTCACCAAATGGCGATTATGATCCTAATTCGCCTTCGCTGGAGTAATCGCAGACTTTACCTTGACGCTTGCTTGCTCCGGTCGCTTCCATTCCTCGGCTGCGCCGAACCAGTCTCCCACGTACCAACTTACCAGCTTGACACCCAAGGCTGCCATGGCCAGCGGATGCCATTTGAGTTGCGCCAGCACTTGGGTGCCCAGATCCTGCCCGGGTTTCTTCATGGTGCCCGAAAGCTTCACCTTCGCCCAAGCCAGCCCATCTTCCTTATGGGTGAAGACCGTTGTTTCCGCATCCGGAAGCCATTTCAGGTATTCCGGCTTTGTCCCGACCCACAACAGGCCGAACAGCTCGCCGTCTCCGCCGATGGCAAAGTCGCCCTTGACCCCAATGTCATTCGCTCCCCGGATAGCGATTCCGTTCACGTTCAGGGTTCTTTTGTCCCAGGTCCATGTCAATTGCGTGCGGGTCAGAGGCATCTTCAAAAGCGGCCGTGCATTCAGAAACCTTGCCAGAACCGACTGAATCGACGTGTAGCTCAATTCTCCGTTCAACAAATGAACATCCCCGCCGTAAGAGCCGTCCCCGAATTTCCATTTTCTAACCGCGAGCGTCAGGTGCCCATCGAGGTCACCCGACAGATGGTTTGCGAACTTGACCGGAAGCCAATCCTGCAGCTTCATCCCTTGCCAATCCATGGTCGCCGTCAAGGCTTTCTCATTCGTCAGGCTGCCGGATAATTGGGCGTTCATGATGCCCGGCGCGACCAAGTCGGCCTGCATCAAACTGAATGTTTCATTCTGGTAGTTGAAGGTGAATTGCGCCTTGTCCAATTGAATTTCGTCCGGCGCTCGAAAACCTTGCTTTGCCAAAAAACGCCGCAACAGCACCGGGTTCGAAATGTGGGTGCCGTCAAGGTTGAGCGCCATCGTCGCGATTGAATCTTTTACCGTATCGAGTTGCCCGTGCCATTTCAAAGCCGCTTTCGCCACGCCCGAGTAGCGAGGCTTGAATTCACTCGGCATCCAGATCTTCAACGGCAATTCGTCGACCGATAAATCGAGGTCAGCGACCTTGCTTTTCAAGTCGTAGGTGATCGTCCCGGTCAGGTTGAACTTGCCCGTCGCTCGCGCATGAAGGTTAAGAACCAGCCGGCCGCCGTGCAGGACGTAGTGAAAGCTGGCCTGATCGAGCGTGAAATCCTGCAAGTCTGGATTTTCGTGCAAGTCGGTCAATTCCTTGAAGATGGAAAGGTCGTGTAGGCTTGCCCCGGTCAGGTTTAAGTCACCTTCGCTGGCAATGTCATCCCCGGACTTGTTACGCTGCCACGTCAGCTTGCCCGAGATTTTGCCCTGAATCCGCTGACGGAGGTTTTCGGGCAGAATCTTCTCGAGGGACATCTCATTGACCTCCACATTGGCGTCGATTGACTTGTCCTCGCGCATGCCGACTCGTCCGCTCAAGTCAGCCGGGCCGGATCTTGCGGATCAATTCCCGCCAGTTGCGCTGTGTAGATGGTGATGGCAGGCCTAGTCACCAACATTTCGAGCCTGTTGATCTGGAGAGTAGGTAGATACGGAAAATCGAGCTGGCCTGATGTCACCGTATATTTCAGGTCTTTCCCGATCAGATCGGCTTGCACATGCGCGTCATGGATGCCCGAGTCGATTCCTTGGAAGACGAAGTTGATCTGACTTTTTTGCGACACAATCGGCCCGCATTCAAAATGGTCCGGAAGGAATACCGCATACCATGGCGGCGGTTTTTTGGGCGGCATCTTCCTTTTCAGCGCGTCATCCGGGGCCAGAAGTCGGATGGTCGCATGATCGATCTGAATGCTACTGAACCGCCAAGCCCGATGCCAAACGGCTGAAGGATCAAATTGAGCGCGGACATTGTAAGCGTCGAGACCGCCGATGGCCTCTCCCGGCCACCCCGTACTCGTGAAAGAATCCGTCTGAATCGTCCACCCGTTGAGATGAATCGGCGCGAAAGCCCCATCCACCTTAATTGCTTTGTCCAACTCCCGCGCCGCCACGCGAGGACCGGCGGGACTCTCGACCCAATTTTTAGCGATGTCGTAACCGTAAAAGCGGGCCGCGACGAAAAGCGCCACGAACAAGACCGCCAAGCCGAGAATGACGCTGGCAAGCCAGCGCCTCCAGCGAATACCTCTGCCCTTGGGTGTGGGAGGCTCGGTTTTCTTGGAGGGCATGGTGTTTTCTCAATTCAAGGGGGATATTAGCCATGGATTTTGGTCGCTATTCAGAATTCGGGAAGTGGCATCGGGCCGAAGAATAGCCACATCACCTTTTCCCTTCCAATGATTCGCACCAGTTCGCGCATCGTGCAGTACATGACAATGAGCATGAACAAAACGATCTCAATAGCCCAGAAATGGGGCCAGACCAATTCCGCCAGCAATTTACTGTTAGCTGCAACAATGCCCCCGGTCTGTCGCCAGAAATCGACCAGATGTTCCAGGTAGTGAATGAAGGTGGCCAAAAGCAGGTAGCCCACAGTCTTCCAGACGACATTGTAGATCAGCGGCTTATGCGGGAAACGATTGATTATTGGCAAGAGATCAGCGATCAGCACCGACTTGCCCAAAATCACGGCGGCGATTCCCATCGATATGGAAGACACCGGCGAAATCCCCGTTCCCTTTAACATTAACACATGAACGAACGCGACGATATGCAGTGTGATGAAAAAAAAGATCGTCGGGGGAAGCAGTTCAAAAAACTCTTTCTTGATGATGTGGAATAGTTTTCTCATAGGGGGATGAGGGTCGGTTGCTATAGGGATCGGCAAATGAAATCGGCAGTGGGGTGGATTTTCGCGGTTCTATTCAATGCTGCCGTCGGTTCCGGTTATTGTTCTCCAGAATCCCAGCGCACCTATGAGCACGGCGGCGGGGAAGTTAGGTTTCGTTTTCGTTCTTTTGCTGGTTAAGTCGCGGGGCGCCTCCAGTGAAGCAGCCCACACGTTTCAAAAAGAATCATTGCGCCAATTCGAATTCCCCCGGCTTCCATGTCTTGTCAAACCAAGGCTCAAGCGAACCATAGAGGCGTAGGAGGACATTTCAGCCTTTCCCGGGAACGGTCTGGTCCTGGTCATCAAGATCGGTTTCCACATCGCGCAACGTGCCGTTCTTGTCGTAAGTGAGAATCTGGGTATATCGCGGGGTACGCCGAATCTTTTGCAGGCACTGCATTGGGTGTTACTGCCAAGTCGAACTGGCGACGAAGCCGTTAGCGGCACCTATGACTACGATCTGGGTGCGGGGCTTTTCAGTGTTCATGTTCTCTCCGTATCCATCTGCTTTTTGTTTCTATTCCCGCGCACGTCACCTCCTCATGAGCAGTTGCTCGGCCCTGCATTTGCGGGGACCGCTACTCTGCAAGGAGTCTCTTGGTGATGCTCTTGAGTCGGTAAATTGTTTTGTCCTGATTATCGAGATCGGTTTCTACGTCTCGCAAGGTCCCGTTTTTATCGTAGATTAGGATTTGAGTGCTTCCGCGCGGCACTCCGAACCGTTTGAGGACGCTTCCGTCTTGGTCTAGAATCAGGAAGGGACGAGATTTTGGCGTGAACTCTTTTTTCATTTGGTCAAGAGCCATGCCCTTGAACATTCCCGCTTGGGACATATCCTCGACAAGGAAAAGCGCTACATCATCAGATAATTTGGTGGCAGGCTGGTTGGCAAGGAGATCGGACCATTTTTCCTGCCGGCCGCCTTGGCTCATATTGGGAGCAGAAAAGATGGCGACAACTACTTTGCCGGCAACTTCCTTCTTGGTATGGGTCGCACCCGAAGGATCCGAGATGGTTCGCGTACCGATATGCGTCGCATAGTTCCCTTCCGGGAGATACATCGTAACGGTTTCCGCTTGAAGAAAGCCGGATGCTCCAAGCAGCAGAATGCCTGCGCCGAGACCGATCAAAGTTTCACGAGTGATTTTCAGGAGTTGTGAGGTTTTCATAGATTGTTCCGGCGTGGATTAGGTTTCGGTCTCAAAAAAATCGGGGTCAATCGCCGAGAGTCTTCGGAGGAATGTACTTGTCTTTGCCGATCCAGCCGCTGCGGTACATGTGCTCCGAGATTTGCGCTGTAATCATGCGAGAGGTGCGCGCGGTATCCTGGGTCAAGCCTTTTGCCGCACCTGCAACGCCCTTGATGACCGCCCCAATGGGACCTATAGAAGCGAGACCTCCCGGCATCGCGCCACTTCCGCCCGTCGTGGTGAAGCTCATGAATGGCGTGCCGGTATACCCATTCTGCAAATCATAGACGTGAACGATGGTTTCCAGCTTCGTTCCGCCCGCACCAAAGCCAACGAGAGCCCGCAATGCGCGGCTGCCTTGGTTCACCCGCACGAATTCGCCCCGGATTACCCAGGCATTTTGGGCTGGAAGCGATTGCGCTGATGGGGTTGCAGAAGCTGGCACCAGCTTGTTGGTGAGGTCCGACGAGACGCCGGTTGTTAGCATCGTCTGGAGGTTCTGTTGGAAATCGACCAGTTCTGTGCCCTGCCGATCTACGTTCCATTCACCCTGGGTCGTATCAAATCCTTCGACATAGATTTGCTGCGGCATCTGCGGTCCCGCGTAATTCCCCAGGCCAAGGCCACCAGGCCGAGACCGAGGACCATCGCTAGTAACAGGAGTGCTGTCATGGTTGTTGTCCTTTGGTTGGTGACTTGGCTTTAGGCCTTGTCGGTTTTGGATTTGCCTTTCTCGGGGGCGGCAGCTGCTTCAGCTTCCTCCGCAAGATGTTTGTCGTGGGCGAGCTGATCCTTGATGATCTGCTCGGCCTGCGCCCGCGTGAGCTGGTTGTTGCTCTCCGCGATTTTTTGTTTCACGAGTTCCGCGAAGCTCAATGCCTCGCCCTTGGTGTTTTTTTCAGCCATGATTTTTTTGGGTTGATGGTTTCGGGGTTAGGCGTCCTTCTTGGCGAGAGGGTCTTTCATCGCCTGAAAGAGAGCGGCGTTCTTCGGGTCTTTCTGGACCTTGAGGAAGGCGCGGTCGCGGTCGTTTCCGCACATCGGAAGCGCTTCCTGGACGAGTTGCTCGACGCGTTCACGGCGTTCGGCGGCGTTCGCCATTGCCGCCGTGCTCTGATGACCGAGGTTCCCGGTCTTGGAATCGGTCTTGAGCTTTTTGGTTTCAGCCGCCAGGGCGGTCTCCCCAGCGGAGAAATCGTTGGCGAATTTGCCCGTCCATTCATTCTTGGATGCGGGAAGAATGCGGCCTTCGCTCAACGCATTGGCAATCAGGAGATCGGCGCGAGACTTCCGTTCATCGGCCAAGAGCTTCTTTGCCTTTTCCGTTTCGCTCGCGGCATTGGCGAGCTTGGCCTCAAGCTCCTTCTTTTCGTTTTCCGCCATGGCTTCAGCCGGTCCAGGAGGAGCATCCGTTTCATCGTTGGCCAATGCCGCATTCATCGCGGTCATATGGGCGTCGTGTGCCTTTTCCAGGTCTTCGTCACTCGCCTCAGCCAGGGCGGGCTTGCCGATGGCCATTGCGGTTTTGCGCTTCCAGTGATCGGCACTGCGGCTGGTCGCCTCATTAGCGATCAGCGGGGTTTCTCCACGGTAAAGGCCCACGAGGAGTGAGGCCAGACCGAGGACCATTAACTTGATTTTATTCATGGGTTCCTTTTCGTTTTGGTTGTGGGTTGACTGACAAATTATTTCCGGGCCAGGAGCGCCGCCCGTTCGGGCGTACCGAGTTTTGGAAGTGGAGGAGGCGTGGAACGAGCGGTCGCGGCAGCGACTTTCACGGCGGGGTTAATTGGCTTCGGCGTGAGCTTGAGCGGCAGCGCCGCTTTCGCCTTGTCCGCATTCGTCTGCATCTGAGACATCTGCTTCTCGTGATCGATATCGCCACGCGCTTCCGCAATGGCTACCTCATGTGATGCGCCCTCATTGATCGCCTTTTTGTAAGCGGGATGTTTCGTGATCGCTGAACCACGGGGAGGAATGGGACGTGATCCTCGCATCGTTTTCGCCGCGACTTTCGCGGCAACATTGGCCGGGTCCTTCTTAGCCATGTTTCCGCGACGGGTTTCCCGGCCCTTCCTTGCGCCGTCGCTCGTCCCATAATTGGCCAGGCACCACGCGGCGGTTTTGAAGTCTTCCGCAAAATAACCCTTCCATTCATCCCGGTCGGAATTCTGGAGGATGCCGAGTTCAATAAATGTGGTGATGAGCAGATCGGCGGAATCGTCTGCGGCTTCAACGGTCAGGCCGTTCGCATCATTGGCCAGTGGCTGAACCGGGAGATTAGGATTGTTGGTGAAGGCGACAGACTTGAGCCGCTTCGGGCGGATCACAGGCACTTTGCTTTTTGTCTTGGAGAGCTTTTGAAACAAATCCATGCCGGACATGCCACCGAGCTGGAGGTCGAATACCAGACAATCGAACTTCGGATGCTTAGCGTCTTCGAGGAATGCTTCGGCCGACAGATAGGTAATAGGTTGAATACCGGCGATACGGAGAAGGCGACCGAGGGAACGGCAAAGGCTTTCATCATCGTCGACAACGGCGACGTAAATCTGAGGTGGTCGGCTCATCGAGATGGCGAGTACCGCACTTTATCGGACAGGTTGCGCGCCGACTACTGCCCTTTGGGGAGGGGTGAAGATTTGTTAAAGATGCCCGAATTCATTGCCAATCGTGTGAGTTCCGCGACGGAAGGCACGCCCAGTTTTGTCGTAATTGCGGTGCGGTGGGCCTTTACGGTGCGCTCATGAATGCCGAGATCGTCGGCAATTTGTTTGTTAAGCTGGCCATGGACTACATGCTCCAGTACTTCCAACTCACGTTCGGTAAGGTCCTCGAATCGCGCTCGCAACTCGCTTTGCTTCGCGCGAGTTTCGCGTTCGATGGCGTCACGGGCCAGGGCGCGCCTCACTGCGCCGAGCAATTTTTCCTTTGGCGCAAGCTTTTCCAAAAAGTCTTCCGCACCATCGCGCATTGCGGAGACGGTGGAGGCGATGTTTCCGTGGCCGGTGAGGAAGACGATGGGCATTTTCTTGTTCGTACGCGCGAGCGCCGCCTGCAATTCCAAGCCATTCATGCCAGGCATTTGCAAGTCCACTACAGCGCATCCCGGGGCCTCGGGGGTGATCTGAGCGAGAAAATCCTGTGCCGAAGAAAATGTCTTTACCTGCAATCGCGACGTGCGCAGGAGGCGCGAGGTGGCGGCAAGAAATGACGAATCATCATCCACGAGATGAACCACAGGAATGGACGCACTCATGAAGCGGCAGCCTCCTCGGACGTCTTGAGGGTAAAGCGAAACGTTGCACCTTCACCATTGTTATTTTCCGCCCAGAGGCGTCCGCCATGCGCTGCGATGATCGAATGCGAGATCGCCAAACCCATGCCCAAGCCACTCAGCTTGGTCGTAAAAAAAGGTTCAAAAATGTGGGCCAACTTGTCGGCGGCGATGCCGGGGCCATTGTCGCCAACCGCGATCTCGACTCCTCCAGCGTCATCGACACGCGCCCGCACAGCGACCATCCGTTCCCTGTCGCGGATATCACCTATTGCGTCCATGGCGTTAAGAACAAGATTGAGCAACACCTGCTGGAGTTGCACACGGTCAGCAAGCACGGGAGGCAAATCCGTCGGCATTTCGACCGTGAACTTGACGTGTCGAGTCATGGCATCGGGTCGCACGAGTGCCACGACATCGCCGATCATCTCGGCAACGTCGAGCTTTCTTACTTCGGATGTCTGACGTCGTAATAGGGCACGCATCCGGTCGATGACTGCGCCGGCCCGCTGGTCATCCTTGTGGATATCGGCAATAATAGCCTTAATCTCATCAAGGTCTGGAGACTTGTCCTGCATGATGAGCCCATTCCTTACGCGTGTTAAACCAGACAACGAGATGCTCGCCAGCCAAAACCAGACAGGCCCCGGCGTTCATTGACCAAAGCATCGTAACCCAGCTCATCCAATAATGAGGCTAACAAGCAACTTGGGATCAGCCCAGCTTGGATTATCGGAGAAATGAACGGGAGATTTCCGTGAGGACGGTTTTATTCCGGGGAGCAGGCAGCCATTCCTGATTGAGCGGGTTTTCCCACCGTTTAGCCAGTCGTCTATTGTGCTTTAGTCCAACAGTGCCCATAAGGCGCAAGACGGAGAAATGAGCTCTGCTGAAAAGTTCTAAGGCTGGTTCAGATGCTCAAGCACCTTGGACAGCGGAGCGCTCGAAATCTTCATCACACCATCCAAGGGACGGTCCATCTCGTCGATGAGGAAAATGGCCGTTGAAAAAGAGAGATTACATAGAAATAGCGCGACAAGAACCGTCTTGTTTCGGGGAGCAAGCAAGCCGATGCCGAAAAAGAGCAGCGTCAGCCATAAGACAAGCACCACCAAAAGAATATTCGGCAGGCCCGCGTGCGATTGCTCAATGATCAGCCACCGGGCCATGAGAAGATCGCCACAAATCTGCTTTGCCTGTGCCAGAAGCGCGCGTTGGTCATCCGTTTGCGGTACAAGTTTGCTGATCTGGTCCTCAACGCCTTCCATGCCGTTGCCCTGCTCAAGTTCGGCCGATGCCGGTCCGGTGGTGGCATCTCCCGGCCAGATTTTTTGCATCCTTGCGGCGACCACCTGGCGCAACTCCTCGCGGGTCGCCTTTGTTTCGGGCCCATACCGGGCAAGATCGTGATCCAGCACCATTATTTTCGCTCCGATCCCGGTGGTTTCGTTGTTTATCGTATCGAAGGTATTTTTGGCCGAAGCGACCAGCAAGCTAAGCACAAGCGCCGCCATGGTCGCGACGATGCCCCACGCCATTTTGATGGCGTCCTTCGAGTCACTGCTCAAATGGTGGTCGGGCAGGAGGCGGTTAATAAAGAAGCCCAGGAGAATCCCAACCGATATGCTGCCAAAACCGATCAAACTTGCTGCGATAGAACTCATTTCAGGGATGCCGTAGCACAAGGCGTGGTTTCAAAACAGGGCAAAATTTCGTCATAAGTCAATTTAAATGACCTAAGACGGTCGGCAGGCAAATTTGGAGGGTGGCGGAGTTGCTTCAGTGGTTCCACGACCTTCGCCTCTTATGGTTCCAAAAGGATGCGTTGGACTTCGGCGATGGTTTCCGGGCCTTTCAAAACGTCGGAATGCCAATAAGGGACAATTTTTTCGGACACCGCGCCATCCAGGTGCGAGCTCCAGTAAGCCACAACCTTGTCTGAACTGTTCGGCGAATCTCCGCGACCACAATCGCCGATAATGGAATAGAATGGCACTCGAGGATTGAGCGTCAGCTTATTCATCGCAACAATGGCCAGGGCCTTAGGTCGAAATGTATCGATACTGTTCGGGAAATGGTCCAGCACCACATCACCGTTTTTTTCCTTTGCATCGGAAAGTAGGTCGGAGCTCATGGAGACCATCGACACGGGAAGACGCACCAACATGGATCCGAGACGTCCGAGAGGATTAGCCGCCATGTTCGCGCCACGATGCGGCGTAGCTTCAAAGATCACCTTGGCAATATAGGGGCAGGCCTTGAACTCCAAGGCCCCCCTTATCAGCTTTGCATCAGGCGGCAAATTGAGCTCGGACACCGTCTTGCCCAAAATATCTTTGCAGTATTGCGTGCCGGAATCGCACATCAACATGTGGCAAAGAAGCCCGCCCATGCTGTGTCCCACAAGAATGGCTTTGGGCGTGTCGGGGAATTGTTTGTAAACCGCAGCAAGATTTTCCCGCAAGATTTCTGCTGAGATAGGGAACGGAGGTGCGCTGGAATATTGAAAATGCCAAATTTGATATCTCTTGCGTAGTTCCGGGTTCGCGTTGAAGGCGTTGATTTCCGGCACCCAGCTCAAGGGAGAATCCATTAAGCCATGAATCAGAATCACCGGCTGAAGCCCCGGATGATAGGGCTCTCTCATCACCAGCTTGGCGTCCCTTTGGTATTTACTCGCGTTTAGGAGGGCCTTGATCCCGATGAACTCAGGCTTGTTCTCGACAATATTAACCGCGAGTGGCGCGGAAAGGTCGGCGGCAACAGGGCGTGTTTTCCCGGCGAGGAAAGCCTGCGTTGTGACGCACGGGCTAAGAATCCGAAGGGTAGCCTGGTTGCCCTCAAAAATAACCAGCCCGGTTGCCGGTACGCAATTAAACATTGGAGACCACGGGGGTGTCGTTCGACCGGGACCTTTGCTGACCAGCGGCGCTCCCACGCCATGAAGATGGACCCGTTCCGGGAAGTACTGCCCTCCGATAATCAGACGGTCGGTGGCTTCCAGTTGATCGGTGGTCGGGTTCCAGGTCGCGTCAGAATCACTCGTCATCTTCAGCCAGATTGGGCCGCTGGGACTATCGAGCTTAACCACACTCAACCATGGCTGCATCTTTGATGCATTAACTGCATCGATCAGCCGACCGACCGAGAAGTTGTATATCTCAATGGCCTCATCCGCGCGGCGTCCCGACAATTCGCCCATCTCATCGAGGCTTAACCGGGCGGCGTTGATGCTCTCTCGCATCGCTTCCTGCGGATTGGAATTGACCAACTGCGCCGACGACAGCGCCTGCATCCGGGCCACCTTGAGTTTAGGGTTATCCTGATTAACCACAAAAGCCACGGGCTGCGGCGGCTCGACAGAGTTGACAGTAGCCAGGGGCGCGCATCCCGTCAGCGATGCAAGAAACAGAACAATCAGAGCTATCTTCGACTGAACTTTTCCCGCCTTGGCGAATGAATGAAAAGGAAACTTAAGTTGCGGGGATGCGAACATGGTGAAATGCTTTACCAAACGGATGGCATCATTCACTTACCCGCGCCGCATGGCCATTGCACTTTAGTACAATAGCCAGACTTCGAGATCGGACTAAAAATGAGCCAGATGCGATACGAGGGAAGACCACTTTTCCGCAGCCCGTCGGCAAGAGCATTCCTCTGGGCCGGCGGACAATCGGTTAACCATAACCCCACATAATCATGCTCAAATACCTTCAATTTTCACTTGCGTGGATCACTTTGCTCGGCATTGTCAGCGGCCCAATACCCCTTTTGGCGCAATCTGTCGAATCCAAGCTCTCCGACGAACAACTCGATACGCTTCTGGCTCCCATCGCACTTTATCCCGATCCGTTGCTGGCGCAGATTCTGCCCGCTTCCACCGTGCCGAGTGATGTGGTCATAGCCTCCCGTTATGTGGCGGCGAAAAAGGATCCGGATAAAATCGACACGCAGCCTTGGGAAGAAAGCGTGAAGGCCCTGGCACGCTATCCTGAGGTGCTCCAGATGATGGACGAAAAGCTCGACTGGACCACAGAGTTGGGCCAGGCGTTTATCGCCCAACCGGACGATGTCTACAATTCGGTACAGCGGCTCCGGGCCAAGGCCCAGGTCGTTGGAAACCTGAAGGACACTCCGCAGCAGGTGATCGTGGTGGAAAAGGAAGTCATCAAGATCATGCCCGCCGATCCACAGATCATCTACGTCCCCCAATACTCACCCCAAGTCGTTTATGTCCAGCAACCGGCCACTGTCGTGGCACCCGTTATCACATTTGGAGCCGGCCTGGCGCTGGGGATATGGATCCACAACGAATTGAATTGGTACAATCGTAATATCTACTATCACAACTACGGGTGGAACAACCACTATCACGGCGGTGGCAACTATTACGGTGGCAACAACAACATCAATATCGACAACAGTAAGAATATCAATATTGGGAACGGCAATGGCAATGGAAACCGCCCTGGCAACGGTGGGGGAGGTTCAGTTTGGAAACCACAAACCAAACCGAAGCCGGAACAACTCCCGGCCTTCGGCGGCAACGGATCGAATAATGGCAATCGACCCGGCAGCGGGAATATCGGTAATGGGTCAAATAATGGCAACCGGCCCGGTGGCGGAAACATCGGCAACGGATCGAACAACGGCAATCGGCCCGGCAGCGGGAGTGGCAACCCTGCCAATAAACCGATCCAATTGCCTGCCAACGGCAACAACAGACTGCCGGGCAATGGGGCCCAGCAAAGACCATCAACCCTGCCGACCAAACCCCAGACCAACCCCGGACAGGGAGGCCAGCAAAGGCCCACGACCAAGCCTGCCCAACACTCGACCCGGTCTGCTCCGTCACAAACCCCCAACTTCTCGCGTGAAGGAACCAAACAGCGTCCCGCTGGCAACCAATCCGCACCTGCATCTCGCCCCGCTTCCTCCAGCAACGCCGGTGGCGGCGGCGGCGGAAGGCTCCAGCGCTAAAAGGGGCTTTTTCGTCTTCACAAACTTATGAAGCTCCATCATCAGTTCGCCACCGGCCCTTCTCGCGTTCTGCTCAATGGTCTGCTTTTCCAGTGCCCTCCACGCCGCCACGGCTAAGGAATTGAATCGCGATGCACGGCTCGCCTTACATCAACTCTACGCCAAAAATCCCAAAGCGGTTGGGGCTTTCGCATTGCTGCTAGCCGGAGACTGTCGATAAACGACCAGTTACTATTTTTGCTTACTTTCCGAGTAAACCGTGAACGATACGCAAATGAAGTTTGGATGCCATTGCACAAAAATTAGTTGTAACTAGTTATGAGCCAGACGCGACAGGCACTTGCATAATCGATTTATCTGCGCTAGGATTCCGTGTAAGTCATTGATTATCAAATAGGCCGGTGTGGCGAAATGGCAGACGCGACAGACTCAAAATCTGTTTTACGCAAGTAAGTGGGGGTTCAAGTCCCTCCACCGGCACACCCCTTTTTACCTCTAAAAAGGGGGGGCTGAGTAGTCCATTTGCCGACAAATCCGACAAATTCTTTGATTTCTCCATGAAAAGCTCGTCGAATTATTCAAAATGTGGAGCCTGATCAGCCCCTCGTTGGACAACCCTATGGCCTCGCCGATTGAAGTTCTTTTCCCCGACATCGAAGACGCCCCATTCCGGCTTGCGCCCGAACGTAGAGATAAGCTGAAGGCGATCTTCGACGAAAAGAACATCAAGTATAGCTTTGATCGGGAAGCCATGCGCATGCGCTTCGAGGGAGCGGATTTATTCGGCGGTTTGGGTCTCGTTTATGTTGGGGTTCGTGGTTTGGAGCATTTCTGGGCGCTCTGTTATGGCGCGATGCACGCGTACCGGGCCTTTCAAGCAAATGGGTTTCAAGCCACGAGGCTTACCGTTGACGAGGAGGGACGCCGCGTTGCGAAACTGCTCGATTGGGCCGTCGCGGGGGTCAAAGATGGCGATCCTGCTGAGTGGCCGAACGATGTTCCTAAACCCGAGGCAGCCCCAACGGAGATGCCAAGCCGGTTGGCAAACGAGCTATTCCTCGGAGCTGCAGGGTTTGCTGTCCTGCATGAAGTGGGTCACATCGTGCAGGATCGTCGGGGTCAGTTCGGCAGCTTTCCTCTGCTCGAATGTAGCCAAAACCACTGAACGCCATAGGAGCAGCGCCCGGAGAGGCCATTCCCCAAGCTGCATCCAGAAGCCGCTGCATTTGATCCGGGGTGTAGATTTTGATCGGCTGCTGGTCGTCGCTCAAGCGAAGAGCCATCCAGCAGGTCAGGTTCAGTAAAGACTGCATTGCCATAGGCCTGACCTGTATCGTCCTCGAAGATGAAGCGCCCAATTCCGCCAAGAGACGAAGTGGTTTGCCAATATCCTCGTCAGCCTCCTCACCCATCATCTTGCGTATGGGCGAGCTGCTGAAATCAAAACGCGGGGCCATTTTCTTCGACGCCTCGTCGAAGATTTTCTGAGCTTGCGCGTCGTATTGAAGTTGCAGGGTTCCTGTGATTGGTTCGTAGTCAGATTCCATTTTCATCGTATTTCTTTCAGTATTGGTTTGTGGTTCAAGAGTCGCTTTTATGTTTGGGAAGAATTGTTGGTCCGGGTCTCGACGTAGTGGCCAAAAGGCGGCACAACCGAAAGCGCTCTGGGCGACCTAACACCATCGACCACGATCCCATCGGCGATGAGACGAAGGTGTTCGGGATTCGTCCGTAACTGGCGCAAATCCCAGAAATCGCAGAAGGTCTGAGTAGCGCGATGGAGGGCGCGCGAGGGAAGGCCTGTCGAGTACCAAGGCTGTTCGGGACGCAATGCGCATTCCATCACGCGTACCTGGGCGATGGCGATCTCTCGCAAAAGCAAGGACCAGCCAGCCAGGGTGAGAGTTTCTTCCAACAAGGCCGCTTCATCCTGCCCGGTGAACTTCATGTTCAAGACCGAACGCAACGGCGACATCCAACTCGGCTTGATGCCTTGCATAAGCAGCGACGTCGCCGCGTAATAATTCTCGGCGATTGACGTATGGTGCAGAAAATCGAGTTTGGGCGACGGTGGTGCGGGCGGCGGCAGGTAGGCTGGTTCGACACCATTCAGGTAGTGCGAAAGAACGCCTACCAATCGAAAGACATGTTCTCTCAACCAGTAAATTTTGTGACTTGAATGGACTGCGCGGTAGGCCACTTCCCTTCGGAGCCCTCTATCCGTCAACAGACACTGACGCAGGTAGCGTCGGGCAGTAGCATGATGAGTCAGCGCACATTCCACTTGCTGGGCGAAGGCTGCCATTTCTCGGGCGAGACCCAGCGAGGAAGCATCTCCAAAAGCGGGAAAATTCCTTTTGGCCCCATCTTCAAATGGTGCGTACCCGAGGTCTCGGAGGACACTTCGGGATTCGCCGGAGTAATGCGCAAACCCATGGGCGCTCGATCCCTCAAGCAAGCGAGAGATTTCGGCCGTGAGCCATCCTTCGCCGGCAGCCCCAATAAATCCGGGCGGATACCACAAAATCGGTACACGGAGAGACAGTGCCTCAAAGAGGGTGACAATTCTTCCGCGATGAATCTGTTCGGGGTCTTCCGCCACGACGAAGTGAGGACGATACTTGGCCACTGCAACCAAGATCTGAGCGATGTTCGTGTCCTCATGGACAACGACATGATGGAGATGTTCGAGCTGAGTTCGTATGATTTCGCGGATTGCGGCATCGGGATGGAGGATGATCGATTTCATGAGGTATTTTTTTGTTCGAGCACGTCCATCGCGATGTTTGTTTCAATCTTTGGGGCTGGAGTGCCGCCGCGTTCAGCGGCGAAAGAGGAGGGAAGCGCCACACCCGACGTGAGGCGCTTCTCTGAGGTTCTAGATGGAAAAGTCCGGCCCCTCGCCCATGGCTGCTACTTTTTCCAGTATCCTCAGCCACCAATTGCGAACGGTGGCATGATCGACACCCAAGTGACGACCGACGGCTCGCTGCGCCAGTTGGCCATCCGGGTTGATGAATTGGGCAGGATCTTCCAATGCCAACCGGATCAACGTCTTTTCGGATTGGTCCAACGGTGAATCGTCACCAAGCAGCATCTCCTTGTGCTCTTCAATAATTTCAGAGGAAGCATTCGAGCACGCGGGAACGTCAAACGCGTAATCATACACGAAGAGCTGAAGATCCCGTGATTTCTCACGACTGTAATCAATCAGCACTTGACGAACCACGCGTGGGAGCAATTTTTGCAAATGCCCGACGTCACGGATCGTGGCACGGCCTAGCCGATGAAAGACGCCCGAGGTTAGTTCTCCCCGGGGAAGCCGGGAACCTACCCCGTCTTCATAGTTGCCAAGGAGTTTCAAGGTTTCGCTCTCCCAATTTTTGAAAGAGCCCGACGGACTAGTGGTTGTTGTTTTCACGACTTTTTTTTGTTGTCGTGAAAAAACCGACCGGACTTTTTTCAAACTTTTGTGAGCTGAAATTCACCAATCGGGCATCGAGAATCGTTTATATGGTGAAGACATCGCCTTCATCTATGGAACAAACAAAACCTTCACCTGAAACTCTGTTTCTCGATCTGCTGGGAACTTCCGTCGCGGAAGCCCGCGAAACCGGACAAATCGTCAGTTCACCCCATGAGGCCTATGCCTTGTTGGCCGAAAGGCTCGATGCGTTTTGGCATGGCGCGAGGCTGCGGCGTGAACCAGAAGTATTGCTCGACCTTCTCGTGGCACTCGCGACGCAATGCGTGACGGCCGCCGACGATCTTTTCGTCAAACAGGTAATCGCCGAGAACAACAATCAGGAGGAAAAATAATGATCAAAATATGGACGAAGAAGGAGTTGGCCCGGGCGATTGAACTCCGCTTACAGAGACGTAAATGGGCGGAAATCGCTGAAATATTGGGCCGGTCGGAGTCAGCTTTATGGGTGAAGCTCTCCGAATTGGAAATCAAGATCCGTGCAAACGGTCGTGATGAAGAATCTATCCGGGAAAACCTAGTCAAACTGCACCACGAACTGCTTCACGCCTCGGCTCAGGAAGAAGCCGCTGCTCAGGAGGAGGACGAAGTTTCGTCCGACTCACCAGAGTCCGTTGCAAAGACTCTGGCGAACACGACTGTGGAGGAGGACATTGAGCAGACGCGCCAACGGATCCTGTTGGCGGAGGCCCGTGAATCCAAAAGAAAATACCATGAGGTACCTGCGGCCACAGCTCAGTTCTTTCACGGCGCATGGACCGATGACTCGGACAATGGTTACTGGCAGGAAACCACAAGGACTTTAATCGACGCGGCGCTCAGTATTTGCCTGATTGTGCGTGGCCGGTTGGAAACTGACATGGCGGTAAGATTCCTGATGAATTGGTTAGTGGCCAAACGTCCTTCACCGGATGACAACGCACTGTTGACCGGATTCGAAGCGATGGCGACTGTCGCTTCTGGTCACGTTAACTCGAACCTCCTCGGCAAGATTGAGCATGTCAGGGCAACAATCGATATGTGGAACAAGCTCGATCCACGAACCAAGGGAATCTTAAATAGCTGCCTGCTCGATGCTCTTGGCCCGCTTATTTCACTTGAAACCCGGCGCTATTTGGACCCTTCGAGAGGCCTGTCCTTCGTGCCCGAAGACATTGTCTCCGGCAAGATCATGGTCTTTTCCCTTGCAGCGGGGCGGAACCTTGAATCAGCTTCGTTATTGGGTAGAATCTTAAAATCTCGCCTCTACGTGGCATTACAGGGACGCCCGCAAGTCCGGAACCAACGCCTGTGTGTAATCCATGCAGATGAATATCATTATTTGGCGTCCGGCGGGACCGACAGGGCATCCGATGTGACGGCCCTTGCGACCCTTAGATCTCGCTCGGTGGGGTTGGTAGCGGACTGAGCAATTGAAAGATCAACCTTCCCGTTCTCTTCCACCACGGCATTGACTTGATTGGGAAACAACTTCTCCACCTGCTGGAGAATTTCCCGGTCATTTCACCATCCATTTTCTCCTGGATAATGTCGGATTCATTGAGAGCCTTTTTCAAATCCTCTAGGCTGACCAAGCCAGTTCCGGCTTTGAGCGCCGCCATGAGGAGCATGTGTTCCGGTATGACCGAGGCTCTTTCGAAAAGGTGGCGACTGGCATAATCGATCATCTCCCGGGCGCTTTTATGGTCCGGGGCAACAGGGCCCTTTTGTGCGGCGGCAACAGCGGCCTCAAGAACCTTATATTCCTCGTCGGTTAACTCTGCACGCCAACGTTCCTTGAGTTTATTTCCGGTTAGACCGTCGCGCTTATTGTCCCGGGTCGATAAAGACAACTGTGCTTTTTCCTTTGGATCCGTGATTTTCAATTCCTTGGCCTTCTCCTCGATCTCCTTGGAACGACGTGAGAATTTCTGCACGACCTCTTCTGGCACTCCCTTTATTTCCAGCTTCTTTTCCCGGCGCTCCATGGCATAGCCGATACCGGCCAGGCCCTTGGCGAAGTGACTGTCGAAAACCTCTTGAAAGTACGGCGCTTGCTCAAGCATTCGACCGAACTGCCCCGCCTTCCATTTGAGGTCAACTTCGTCCCGCGACATATTCAACATCACGGCGTGGAGGTGATCCGAATCGTTTATACTTCGGAGAATTGACCTCTGATGAGCAGTTTCAGCAGGCACATGATCAGAGTGCCGGTGTGCGCATGGTACTATTTTCGCCCGATGAATCTTTACCGCCAGGCATATACGCTGAGCGCTCTAGTTCCGGCGTCTTCATTCATGTGACGTCGCCTCTGCTCGCTAATGCCTCCCTCGCCGAAGGTGTTTGCAATGCATTAAGTTCCACTGCTCCCTCTGCTCTATCGGCACTTGTAGCTAACTTCGCTTTGGCCTCGGCGAGTGTCTGTTGTTCCAGCTCGGGTGTCAGCGGTTCAATCGTGATCGTGATTTTATCGGAAACCAGTGGGACCCGAGTCGATGGGCCATTCTGAACCCCTGGCTTGGGTTGGGATCCTGCTTGCGCACGATCCGACCAAGCATAAAGGGTATAAGTACCGGGTTGATCAAACCGCAGCCAATACGACGTCGGCAATGTGATGTCCCATGTCCCCAAATCCTTGAATGTCCCCATGCCACCCAAATCTTGCAAGGCCATCGACGCCCATTTGAGTGGATCGATGACGGCGTGGCCGCTGGCGCTCTCGGCGAAAAAGGCGATGCCGGAGGCGCGCCCAAATCGACTCGCGCTGCCAGTCCAGAGATAGTAAGGAACTTGGGAGTTGTTGATGAATTCGACCGTCCCGTTGATTTCCTCTCCCTGGAAAAAATGGTCCTTGGGCAAGGTCAGTTTCAATTGCAAACCAGATGGCTGATGATCCCGTATACTCTGCCATGTCTGATCTATCTCGGTATCGGCCCTCGCCACGGACCACATCAGGATCGGAAACCAGATCCATAAATTCCAAATCTGGGAAGTGCACTTCATAAACAAACCCGTCGAGTTTCTTGCTAACGAAAGCTCGTAGGATCACTGCTTGATGGTTTTGTAAGGAATGCTTTGAGCAAAAAAGTTGTCATCATTGGCGGGGGGATCGTGGGTCTGGCGACGGCGTACCGCCTGTTGCAGGTGCATCCGGGCACTGAAGTAGCGGTTGTCGAGAAGGAGGCGGGGCCGGGGCGGCACCAGACGACGCACAACAGCGGGGTTCTGCACGCGGGCCTTTATTATAAGCCAGGTTCGCTGAAAGCGTTGCTGGCGGTTTCGGGCATCCGGGAGATGGTTCGCTTTTGCAGGGATAACGGGATAGCTCACGAAATTTGCGGGAAACTGGTGGTGGCGACCTCGCCGGAGGAAGAAGGACGCTTGCAGGCACTGCATCGGCGGGGGCTGAAAAATGGCCTTTTGGGCCTGCGGTTGCTGGGGCGGAAGGAACTGCGGGAAATTGAGCCGTACGCCGTGGGATGTGCGGCGCTGCATGTGCCCGAGGAGGGGATCGTTGACTATGCCCAGGTATGCGCCTGCCTAGCGCAAAAGATCCAGGAACTTGGCGGAACGCTCCTGTTCAAAACCCGCGTAACGGGCCTCACGGAAGCGGACACGGGTTGGCACATTCAAGCGTCGGAACGGGAAACGATGCAGGCCGATTTCCTGATCAATTGTGCAGGACTTTATTCCGACCGTATGGCACAGGCGGCGGGTGAAAAGTTGAAGACAAAGATCGTGCCGTTCCGGGGGGAATATTTTAAGCTTCGTCCGGAACGGCAGTTTTTAGTGAAAAACCTGATCTACCCCGTTCCCGATCCGACGTTCCCCTTCCTGGGCGTTCACTTCACGCGGCTGATCTGCGGAGGCATCGAAGCGGGACCGAATGCGGTGCTGGCTTTTGCGCGCGAGGGATATCGCAAGCAGGATGTGAATGTGCGCGACCTAGCAGAATCGCTTGGCTTTGACGGTCTTTGGCGGTTCCTGGCCCGACACCGGAAAATGTGCTGGAATGAATTTTGCCGATCATGGAGCAAGCCGCTTTTCTGCGCAGCCCTGCAACGGCTGGTGCCGGAAGTGCGAATGGAGGATCTGCTGCCGGGAGGATCTGGTGTGCGCGCCCAGGCGATGACACCTTCGGGAGAACTGGTGCAGGACTTTGTGCTGGTGCGAATCCGGAACGCTCTCCATGTGATCAACTCCCCCTCGCCAGCGGCAACTGCCTCGCTGGCGATCGCCTCAGAAATCCTGGCGAGACTCGACAAAGAATGAGGACTGCGGCTTAATTCCAAACGGATTTTTTGGTTTACAAAATCTTATGACGCACGTTCTTGTCACCGGCGGGGCGGGTTACCTCGGTTCCATCCTGGTCCCTGCCCTGTTGCGCGAGGGCTTCGCGGTAACGGTTCTGGATTCCTTTCTCTGGAAGCAAAACAGCTTGCTGGAATGTTGCGCCTCGGAGCATTTCACCGTTGTCCGCGGCGATTGCCGGGATGAGGCCTTGATGAAGAAGCTGCTCGCGAGGGCAGACGTCGTCATCCCGCTGGCCGCGCTGGTGGGCGCACCGCTTTGCAAGACGGACCCGCTTTCGGCTCAATCGATCAACTCGGAGGCGGTGCGGATGATTGTGCGCCTGCTTTCCCCGCAGCAATTGCTGCTCTATCCGACAACGAATAGTGGTTATGGCATCGGCGAAAAGGGAAAATTCTGCACGGAAGAATCCCCCCTGAGGCCCATCTCCCTGTATGGCACGTCCAAAATGGAGGCGGAGTCGGCGGTGCTGGAGAAGAACGGGATGAGCTTCCGGCTCGCGACGGTGTTCGGGATGTCGGCGCGGATGCGGATTGATTTGTTGGTCAACGATTTTGTCCACCGGGCGGTGATGGATCGGGCGGTGGTGATCTTTGAGGGCCACTTCAAGCGTAATTATATCCACATCCGCGACGTGGCCCGGGTCTTCATTTACGGCATCCGGAATTACGAGACAATGCGCGGCCGCCCCTACAACGTAGGGCTCGATGACGCCAATCTCTCTAAGCTGGAACTTTGCGCAAAGATCAAGGAACATCTCCCTGCATTCGTTTTTCTGGAAGCACCCATTGGTGAGGATCCGGACAAACGCGACTACATCATCTCGAACACTCGCATCGCCTCGACCGGTTTCAAGACGGAATGGGGCCTGGATCGGGGCATTCAGGAATTAATCAAGGGCTTTGTCATCCTGCGCAACAGTATTTACTCCAATGTCTAAATGAGAACACCTTCCCAAATCACGGCGGTGATTCTAGCCGGTGGGCAGGGAACGCGCATCCGGCATCTCCTGCCCGAGTGTCCAAAACCGATGGCGCTGGTGCTGGGGCGCCCTTTCTTGGAGTGGATTGTACGTTTTCTGATCCTTCAAGGGATTCGAGACATCATCCTTTCCACCGGCTACAAGGCGGAACAGATTGAATCCCATTTTGGCGCAAGCCAGATTCCGGGTGCAACGATCCGCTGCGTCCGCGAAAAGATACCTCGTGGCACGGCAGGCGGCTTTCTGGAGGCGATAGCCGGAGCAGCCACGCCCGACGCCTGGCTGATTTGCAATGGGGATTCGCTGGTTCTTACTTCCCTGGGTCCTCTGTTTGAAACACTACGGATGCAGACTGTCGCCGGAGCGTTGCTGGGTATACCGGTGGGCGATGCATCCAACTACGGAACATTGGAGTGCGATTCACAAGGCACTTTGCATCGCTTTGCGGAGAAGCGGCCCGGTCGCGGGCTGGTGAATGCGGGTGTGTACCTGTTTCGCTGCAACCCGTGCAACGGCTTTCCCGACGGTCTGCCTCTTAGTTTCGAAAAAGATGTATTTCCCCGTCTCCTGGCCGACAAGGCCAAGCTGCACGTTGTACCTGCCACCGGCCCCTTTCTGGATATTGGCACTCCGAAAACATTCGGTCTAGCGGAACGCTTTATTGCCGGGAATCCCGCTTTCTTTTCACCTGCGGAGAATCACGCTGAGCCATCCGCGATCCTGTCATGATCTGCCGCGTCTGCGATTCCGCCCGGCTTGAGCCTGTTATCGATCTGGGCCATCAGCCCTGGTGCAATCATTTTCTGACGCGCGAAGAGGTGGGCAAGGAACCCTTTTATCCGCTGCGCGTGGTCTATTGCCACGATTGCGCCACAGCCCAGTTGGACTACACGGTGAAAAAAGAGGTGATGTTCGCCGATCACACCTATCTTTCCGGAACGACGAAAACATTGAGCGAACACTTCAGCCGGATCGCAGAGGAAGTAACGACGAGATTTTTTCCTGAAACGCAGGGCAAGTCGGTGCTGGACATCGGCTCGAATGACGGTACGCAGCTGGCTCATTACCAGCAGCTTGGCTACCGAGTGCTGGGAGTGGAGTCGTCACACATCCCGTGGGAAAAGGCGCAGGCCCGCGGCATTCCCACGCGGCATGCTTTTTTCAATCTCGAGACGGCTCGGTCTATCGGGGAAAAATTCGATGTGATCAACGCCTCGGGCGTTTTCTTTCATCTGGAGGAACTTCACTCGGTAACGGAGGGGATCAAGCAATCGCTCGACGGTAACGGCGTATTTGTCGTGCAGTTTCTCTATATGAAGTCGATCATGGAGAACTGTGCGTTCGACCAGATTTATCACGAGCATCTCCTCTATTACACGCTGACGACGCTGGGAAAGTTGCTGCAGCGCCATGGACTGGAACTGTTCGATGCCTATCTCGCCCCGATCCACGGGGGATCAATAATCGCATTCGTCTCCCATCCCGGACGGCGGCGTCCCAGTGAACAATTGCAACGCATGAAACAGGAGGAACAAAACTCCGGCTGCAATACACTGGAGATATACCGCGAGTTCGCGCACAGGATCGAGGCAATGAAGGAAAAAAACATCTCCTATCTGCACGCCCGGCGTGCAGAGGGAAAACGGATTTTCGGCATGGGCGCCCCGGTCAAAGGTAATACGCTGCTCAACTACTTCGGGCTGGGACCGGAGACCATCGAAGTTCTCGTGGAGAAGAATGAATTGCGGCGCGGCCTTTTCTCGCCCGGACGGCATATCCCCGTAGTGATCGAGGGCGAATGGACCGACACACCCGACGTCTATTACGTCCTAGCGTGGAATTTTCGTAAGGAGATACTCAGTCGCAACCGGGCTTTGCTGCAACAGGGTGTGGAGTTTTATTTTCCGGTTGATGCACCGGGAAGCTGACGCATGAAGGCACTGGTCACAGGCGCAACCGGATATTTGGGGCAGTATCTCGTACCGGCCCTCCGTGAACACGGATTGGAGGTCACCGCCATCGGCTCCAGGGACGCGGATTTGCGGATGGCAGGATCACTTGACCAGTTCAATTCATTCTCTTACGACCTTGTCTTTCATTTGGCCGCATGGACCCAGGCCGGCGACTTCTGCCTCCATCATTCCGGCGAGCAATGGCTGATCAACCAACAAATGAACACTCAGGTGCTGGCGTGGTGGCGCCAAAACCAACCGCAGGCCAAGCTTATTTCCATTGGAACCAGCTGCGCGTATGCACCGGACCTGGAACTTTCCGAGGAGAATTACCTGGCGGGAAAGCCGATCGACTCGCTGTTTACCTATGCGATGACGAAACGAATGCTTTATGCTGGCCAACTAGCACTGCACCGGCAATTCGGGATGCGGTATCTCTGCCTTGTTCCTTCGACGCTTTACGGTGGCGGTTATCACACGGACGGGCGGCAAATGCACTTTATCTTCGACCTCATCCGCAAGATCTTGCGCGCAAAGTTTTATAGCGAACCGGTGGTATTCTGGGGTGACGGCCACCAGAGCCGCGAGGTCATGCTGGTGGGCGATTTCGTCCGCATGGCCGTCGCGCTGGCGGAAGAACATGACAACGATTTGGTCAACATCGGTACAGGTGAGGAATTCAGCATCCGTCATTTCGCTCACTTGATTTGTGAACAGACCGGTTACGACGAATCCCTGATCTCCTACGACACGAGCCGCTATGTGGGGGCAAAATCAAAGTGCCTGCGCATTGACAAACTAAGGAGACTGCGGCCTGATCTTTGCTCTACCGATCTTAACACAGGCCTGCGCGAAACGATCTCCTGGTTCATCGAAAACCGGGAGACGACGCTGCCCCCGCCTTCCTGAACGCCCCATGGTCATTTCCCGAACTCCCCTGCGCATCAGCTTCTTCGGAGGCGGCACCGACTACCCTGGCTTTTATGAGGAACACGGCGGCGAGGTGCTTAGCACCAGCATCGATAAATACCTATATATCACCGTCAACAAACTCAACCCATTCTTCGATCACCGCTTTCATATCGGCTACTCGAAATCCGAGTTAGTCAACGAAGTTGGCGAGATCCAGCATCCCAGCGTCCGCTGCTGCCTGAGCCATCTGAAGATTCTGCACGGCGTCGAAATTTTTGTCATGTCCGACCTGCCGGCTAGGACTGGCCTCGGTTCCAGCTCAGCCTTTACGGTCGGTCTTCTGCAAAGCCTGCATGCCTTCCAGCATCGGCTGGTGAGCAAGGATTTCCTCGCGCGCGAGGCCATCCATATCGAACAGAATATCATCTGTGAGCGGGTCGGATCACAGGATCAGGTGGTAGCGGCATTCGGGGGATTCAACCGCATTTTCTTCGACCGGAAATCGACGTTCCGCGTGGAGCCACTGCCCTTCGATCCCGAGAGAAAGCACGCCCTGAATCAGCATCTCATGCTCTTCTTCACCAGCATCTCCAGGTCGACCCATGAGATTGTCGAGGAGCAATGCCAGAAAGTCCAGGTGAACGTCCCGGCCCTCAAACAAATGCGGCAACAGGTTACGCAGGGCATCCAGATTCTCTGTGATCGGACCCGCGATCTGCGTGAATTCGGAGAGCTCCTGCATGAGGCTTGGACGTTGAAACGCAGCCTTTCCTCTCGCGTTAGCAATACCTTCATCGACGACGCCTATGCGCGCGCGCGCGAAAAGGGCGCCATCGGCGGAAAGTTGTTGGGTGCGGGCGGCGGCGGCTTTCTTCTGCTCTTCGTGTCACCAGAGAAGCAGGAAGAACTGATCGCCAGTATTCCCGGTTTGCTCCACGTTCCCTTTGAGTTCGAGGAAGACGGCACCCGCCTGATTCATTTCTCCAAATAAGTTGCCACCCGGCGGGGCCATTTCTACTCTCCGGCATGTACCGAGCGCCCATCATCAAACTCGCCTCGCCCGTTTCGATTCTCATGCCGGTGTACAATGAAGTCGACGTTATAGGGTTCGTCATCCAGGAGTGGGTGAATGATGTGCTGCAGTACCTGCCGGAGGGTTCTGAATTTATTCTCGATGATGGCAACAGCACGGACGGCACCATTGAGGTCATTCAAAAGATGACCGAGAAGTACCCGTACATCCAATTGATCACCAACACCACCCGTGATGGCTTCAGTGCCGCCGCCCGCCGCTTATACTTAAGGGCGAAATGTCCCTTCCTGTTCTTCACTGACTCTGACGGCCAGTATGTCGCCAGCGATTTTTGGAAGCTTGCTCCGTATATGGAATCTCATGATCTTATCCATGGTGCCAAAATCGGACGCAAAGATCCCGCCTTGCGCCGGTATGCCTCCTCCATTTTTAACAAGCTCAGCGAATTCCTTTTTGCCGTCACCTATTCCGATATCAACTCGGCTTTTCGACTAATGCGGAAAGAAGTGGTCCAGCGCACGCTTCCGCAGGTCAACTGCATGCCCAAGCTCCTGAACGCAGAACTTCTTTTGCGGGCCGAATTGGAAAACTTCCGTATCAAACAGATTTACGTTCTCCACCGGGAACGGCGTTTCGGGATCAGTCGCGGGCTGCCGACCAACCGTTTCCTGTGGGATTCACTGCTCGCGGTGAAAGGCCTCCTAAAGATCAAGGAAAGCTATCGGGTTAATCCCGATTTTCATCCCGATCACAAACCCTGAAGGCTTCAATAGTCGTTTCCCGATAACGGGTTGGCACAATAAATGTTGTACTTTTGCCTTAAGAAGGCAAACTAGCAGCGCAAAGGGCCGGTTAACCGTCACCCCTAATAATCAATTCATACCCGATTATGGCTCGCATTAGCCTTGTATATCCTAGCGACGGACTATGTTATAAATTCGCTCGCGCACGCACGCGCCGTATGCCGCTAGGTCTTGCCTACATCGGTGCCGCACTCGAACAGGCCGGACACAGTGTCAAGGTAACGGACGCCGCCCTGCATGACTTGGACATCGAAGAGACGGTCAACCAAGCTCTCTCCAATGATCCCGAGTTTCTCGGCATCGGTTGTACGACGCCTCTGTATCACCAGGCGATTGCCATTATCAACCGGGTCAAGCAACTCTCACCCTCCACCGTCGTCATTTTCGGTGGACCTCATGTCAGTGCCCTGCCTGAAGCAACTCTGGAAACCAGCAAGGCCGATTTCATTTGCATCGGTGAAGCAGAGGAATCAGTCGTTGCCATCGTCGAGCATGTGCTCGCCAAAAAAGATCCCGCTGGTATTACCGGAATTGCCTACCGCTGGGGAGAATATACCGGGCATACCAAAGAGTACCGGTTACGCCTTCATCAATCTTCCGTTACCACGGCTAAGGCCATCGACCTGAACAAATGCCCCGTTCCGGCCCGACGTCTCTTTGAATACAAGGAATATATGGATTATTCCCGCGACATCCGCGAACCCCAGTCCGGCGCCATGTTCAGCCGCGGCTGCCCCGGCAAATGCGCTTTCTGCGGGGCTGCCGACACTCTCGTCCGCTGGCGTCACATTGAAAATATCGTTGATGAACTCGAGGCCGTCCAGAACATGGGCATCCCCAACCTGTTCATCATGGATGACACCTATACCAGCAACAAGAAGCGGGTGCTTGAACTTTCCAAGGCCATCGTTGAACGCGGCATCAAACTCAATCTCAGTGTCCAGCTCCGTCTCGATCAGATCGACCGAGAAGTCTGTGATGCTATTTTTGAAAGCGGCGTCCGCTATGTTGGCCCCGGCATTGAGTCGGGTAACGAAACAATCATCAAGGCTATCGGCAAGGGGCCCCGTGAATCCAAGGAGCATATGCGAAAAAAAATCCGCCTGCTTCAGGAGTATGACTGGAAGGTTCGTTGCTCCTATGTCTTTGGCATGGTGGATGAAACGGAAGAGCAGATCATGGAGACGATCGAGTTCGCCAAAGAACTTGGCGCTGACGAAAACGCCTTTTCCATTTTGGTCCCCTACCCGGATAGCCCACTCTGGGCGGTTGCCAAGCAGATGGGCAAGGTTCATGACCATATGGATTTCAGCAAGTTCCTCTATTACCACGAGATTGGCTGCAACCTTTCCGCCGTCCCGACCGAGCGTCTGCTCGAATTGCACGAATTTGCCTACGAGTACGTCGGCAATGCCGCCTACAAGCTCGACGATAACAGCGTCAGTTCCGGCAACCGTCCGCACGTTCCCTATCTCGCCTCGGAAGCCTTTCGCAAACACCGCGAGAAAGTGCGCACAGCCAAGGCCGTCAGTCATGACCAGGTTGATCTCGACCTGCGCCTGAAAGAAACCAGCGTCAACTGAGTTTCGTACCGTTCCGCCTTTTTGTCTTGGAAATAAAGGGGCGGTTTCCAATGTTTCCTTATGCCTTTTCTTTTGCGCCCGCTTAATCAGCTTTATCGCAAGATCAAGACTGGGCTCCTGCTAAATCGTCCGCCCGTCATTACCCCGGTTTTTTTCACGCTGGTACAGTTTCTCGACAAGCGCATGGCCTACCGCCAGCAAGACAAATTCGAGCGCTTGACCGATGTACTGTGGCGACAGGGTTATTTCTCCCGCTTTGGAGAGAATTCCTCCGAACGTCTCTACGTCCAGACCAATCATCCCCTCGCATATGCGAGCGATGATCATCGTCTCCCTCGGGGCGCCATTAACGACAATTCCCGCAATCCGCGCTTTAATTCCCGGCTTTATGCCTTTCTAGGTTACCCCCGAAAAATTCGGCTCATGGATCTTGGCTGTGCGGGCGGCGGTTTTGTGCGTTCCATGCTGGAAGATGGGCATCAGGCTATTGGGCTGGAAGGGTCGGATGGGGCTAGGCGAGCCCTGCTCGGCGAATGGGGTAATATTCCGCGCCATCTCTTTACGGGAGATATCACCAAGGACTTCACGGTGGTTGATGCCGCGGCACAACCAGTCTCTTTTGATGTCATCACGGCATGGGAGGTACTGGAACACATTGCCGAGGAAGATATAGATGGCCTGCTCCAGCGCATTGCTCGGAAGTTGCGCCCTGAAGGCTACTTCATCTGCTCCATTGATCTTCTTCCTGACGGCAATCCTCTCACCGGCGCTGTCTATCACAAGACCCTCCGTCCCGCAGCTTGGTGGCGGGATAAATTTCAGGGTCAAGGCTTCACGATTTGCACCAACCACGGCTTTGCCATGGAGGACTTCGTCCGTGGCAACGGCAGCTCGCTCAAAGACTGGGTACCGGATGAACGAACCGGCATTCACATCGTTGCCAAGGTCAAAACCTCTGCCGAAAAGTGAACCCTTCCGATCCTTGATCGACTGAGCATGAATCCAGTCTTTCGCCCTTCCGTGCATAGTCCCTTGCACCTTTACCTGCTAGCCAGTGGCTTGCTGCTGCCCATCTATCTGGTCACGGGGTATCTCTCGATTTTCTCAACCCTCAAGTTTTATGACGATGTCGGCACCATACTGGTCCAGATTAATGCGACCAATTCTGGAAAGAGGATTTATGAAGATGTCTTCAGCGTCTACGGCCCCCTTCATTCCCAATTTTTCTATCTGCTCAGCGGTGGTGGGCGTTTCATCTTTACGCACGATCGGATGGCCCTCTTCGTTCTCTCGCTTTGGATCTTATGTTCTCTCTTGGCCGGATTACTCTCGCTTTTACTGACCGGTCGTGTTGCGGCAGGAATCTTTGGCCAACTCGTCTCTTTCTTCGCCCTTCAGGTCCTGGAGGATGAGCCGGGCCATCCCGTTTCCCTTTGCATTCTCCTGCTGACGTTCATGGCTTTTGCCGTACTTGGTGCCTCCCGCAACGAACGTTCCGCACCCTTTTTTGCCCTCGCCGGTGTAATGGGTGGCTTGCTATGCGCGTTGAAGATCAATATCGGGGTTTTCTGCTTGATTGCTCTTTTTGTTTCGATTTCCGCTTTTTGCCGCGGATTGGCCGGGCGGCTTTTTTTTATCGCGGCAGCAGCCCTGTTGCTGCTTCCCTTCGCGCTTGTCCGGGGTATCTGGACTAATCTTGTTCGTTGGGAATTTTGCCTGTTGCTCCTGGCCGCCACCTTGCCCTGTCTTCTGGCCATTCGTCCGCTAAGGAAACCTCTCTTTGGATGGACAGAACTGCTGGCCGCGGCATTTGGCGCCATTATCGCTCTCGCTTCCAGCATGGGAATATGCCTTCTAGGCGGCACGAGCTTATCTGCGCTGCTTGACGCGATGATCTTTCGGGCCATGACACTGGGCCAGGTCTTCGTCGTGCAGCCTCCCCTGGATATCTTGCCTTCCAGTGCCTTGTTTCTGGTTGGCCTAGCCGGGAGCGTCGCAATCCAGAAGTTTCCCAGCCTCTCGTCTCGACTTCAGCGAATACTGCGACTCATGCAGGTCTTTCTTCTAGTCGGTTTCGTCTGCTACACGGTCGTTACCTCCACTCAACACAGCCGGTCGGGCATTTTTTACTGCCTTATCCTCTTCTGGGCGGTGCTCTGGGAACCCGTTTCGGAACGTGAGTCCACTGCTCCCCGTGTTTCCTTCTGCCTCTTCTTTTTATGTCTCCTCGGCATCTGTGAAACGCTCAGCGGCTATCCCGTCTTCGGCTCGCAATCCTGCCTTCCCAATTTCCTTATTTCGTTGGTTGCTCCCTTTGCCTTGCTCAAGAGCATCAGCATGATTCCGCACCACCTTGAATTCCGCGAAAGGCTTAGCGTCTACATCCTCAAGGGGGCCTACCTGTGGTGCATCCTGTCCGGTGTGGGGATTTTCGTGACCGCCGCCGTTATCTACAGAAACGGAGTTCCGCTCAATCTTCCAGGTGCCTCTCTTTTTCGGGTTGATCAAAGGATTCAAAGTGCTTACTCAAGCCTCGTCTATAACGTCGATCATTTCTATTCCGGCTTCATCTCCGTGCCGGGTGTCAACAGCCTTTACTGTTGGTCGCGGCACGCGCCTCCCACCGATAATAACATCACCGCCAACTACAGTGTCATTCCCCTTGCGGAACAGAAACGCATTCTGCAAATACTCGAATCTCATCCGCCGTTTGCAGTTGTCTTCAATGCCGGCTTCGTTGGTTATTGGTCTCAAGGCAGGCCTATCACCTCGAGTCCCCTCTACGATTTTGCCACCAAAACAACCCGTGGCTACGCGGAGGTCGGCGGCTTTAACCTCTGTAATGTACCGATCGGATCAAGTCCCATTCCGATCGACTATGGAGCATTTTACCTGCCCGAATGGCCGGGACAGGTTGTCCATCCTCAGATGATTACCATCTGTTCCCCTTTTCTTCCCTCTACCCAGGACAGCTTCTTTCTTATCGATGCCGTTACGGGCAAGGAATGGAAATTGTCGTCATTGCCTGTCCCTCTCACGCCGCTACTTCCCCCCAGCCTTAAACCGGGTTCGCACGCCTTCATGTTCGTCTCTCCCGATGTTCCGGACAGAGTCGATCCCTGCTTCAACTGGAGCAACTTCGTGATTGTCCTGCGCCAAGCGGACGGAGTGACGGTGATCCGTCTTCCCTTTTTCCGCCCACCTGGCAGGTTTAAAAACTCTCCCCGCTACCGTAGAGCAATTTCTGGAAAATCCTGATTTCTTTCGCGAAGTCCGGCTCCTCCACTGGAATCCCAGAGCGTAGTTTTTTCCAAATAGGGACGCTACCCAAAAGCATCATCCACCAGTGGCCCTTGCCTACTCTGGACGTGAGTCCTGAATACGTTCCGCCGGGCTCTTTGTCAGGGTGTGCTTATTAAGCCCGCAGTCGCACTGGCAGGCACCGCCCTTTTTCCGCGGCCAGAAGTAGCGCACCAGATAAAGCAGCGCCAGCGACACAATCACGGCCACGACGACGTCCTGAATATTCATGTCTTATCCCAGGTGAAAAAGATGTCCGATCTGATAGATGAAAAGCGCCGCGAGGTAAGCCAGCCCGGTCATGTAGGCGACCAGGAAGAGCGGCCACTTCCAGCCGTTGGTTTCGCGGCGGACCACAGCCACCGTGCTCATGCACTGCATCGCCAGCGCGTAATAGACCATCAGGCTCACACAGACCAGCGGCGAGAAAACGGGCGAGCCGTCGGGGCGTTGCTGGCTCTGGAGGGCGTGCCGCAGCGAAACCGAATTCGCGTCATCCTCGCCCACATTGTAGACCACGGCCATCGTCCCCACGAACGCCTCTCGCGCCGCGAAGGAGGAGAGCAGCCCGATCCCGATCTTCCAGTCGTAACCGAGAGGCCGGATCACCGGCTCCATCACATGACCGATCTGGCCCGCCATGCTGTGGGAAAGAGCCTCCGCCTTGCCGGCATTCGGATCGGTTGGCTTCGGATAAGTCGCCAGCGCCCAGAGCAGGATCGAAATCGCCAGGATCACCGTCCCGGCGCGTTTCAGGAAAATAGTCGCCCGCTCCCACATCCGCATCGCGATGGTCCGCAGTTGCGGCATCCGGTACGGCGGCAATTCGAGCAGCAGGAGCGGCGTCTCATTCCGGAAGAGCGTGCTCTTGAACAGGCTCGCCATCATGAACGCCGCGGCGATGCCGAAGAAATACATCGCCAGCATGATTCCCGCCTTGGCCAGCGACGGCACCTTGTCGTCGGGGATCATCGCGCCGATCAGTAGGCTGTAAACGGGCAGCCGGGCCGAGCAGCTCATCAGCGGTGCGATCAGGATCGTCACCAGCCGGTCCTTTTTGTTCTCGATTGTCCGCGTCGCCATGATGCCCGGGATCGCGCACGCAAACGAACTCAGCAGCGGAATGAACGATTTTCCGTGCAGCCCCACGCGGCTCATCACCCGGTCCATGATGAATGCCGCCCGCGCCATGTAGCCGGTGTCCTCGAGCAGTCCCAGGAAAAAGAAAAGAATCAGGATTTGCGGCAGGAACACCACCACGCCGCCCACCCCCGCGATCACCCCGTCCGTGATCAGGCTGCGCAGGTCGCCCGGCGGCATCAGCGCCCGCGCCGTACCGGCCAACCAGCTCACGGCCGCGTTGATCCAGTTCATCGGATAATTCGCCACGGTGAAAATGCAGAAAAACATCAGCCCGAAAACCACCGCCAGCGCCAACCAGCCCCAGACCTTGTGTGTCAGCACATTGTCGATCGTGTCGGAAAATGTCGCAGGCTGCTCCGTCGGTTTCCGCACCGCCTCGGCGCAGGCCTGGTGGATCCAGGCGTAGCGCGCCTCAATGATCGCCGACGCCGGATCGATTCCCGTTGCCTTTAGCCGTCCCTGCGCCGCTTCGGCCGCGGCGGCGAGTACAGCCGACGGCGCCACGTCCAGCAGTTCGGCCTCATTGTCGAGGCTCAGCAAAAGCAGCGCCTCCGAATAGGCTCGACCCAACGGCACCGGCAGGGGGCTCAGCAGAAGTCTTTCCACCAACTCCTCCGCTTCCGCCGCGACCGCTTCCGGCATCGGTGCGCGGAATTTCGGCAGCAAAAGCTTTTCCCCGGAGAGAAGCTGCTTGATCTCCTGCAGGCCCACACCCGCGCTTGCCACGGCCGGCACCACGGGAATACCCAGATTTTTCTCCAGCAAATTCACATCGATCCGGATGCCCTGCTTTTCCGCCAGATCGACCATATTCAACGCCAACACCAGCGGCACGTCGAGTTCCGCCAATTGCGCCACCAGGTAAAGATTTCGCTCCAGATTGGTCGCATCGGCCACGCAAACGATCGCCCGCGGCGGCGGTGTATCCGCCCGGCGGCCCAGCAATACGTCGCGGCTCACTTCCTCGTCCGGCGAGCGTGTCTGCAAACTATAAGTGCCCGGCAGGTCGAGCAGATCCATCGCCCGGCCGTGGATGCCGTAAAAACGCCCTGTCTTTTTCTCCACCGTTACTCCCGGATAATTTGCCACCTTCTGCCGCAGGCCGGTCAGCGCATTGAAAAGCGTCGACTTCCCCGAATTTGGGTTTCCTGCCAGGGCAACTCCGCCCACCGGGTTGGCGATCTCCGCCAGTGATTCCACCGTCGGCAGCCTCATAAAACCTCCACCAGAATGTGCCGGGCCTCGTCCTTGCGCAGGGAAAGATGCGACCCGCCGATCTTCAATTCCATCGGATCGCCCAGCGGCGCAAATCGCACCAGCGTAAATTCCCT
Organism: Methylacidiphilales bacterium; assembly: GCA_021272165.1. GTDB lineage: Bacteria > Verrucomicrobiota > Verrucomicrobiia > Methylacidiphilales > UBA1321 > JABDGH01. The sequence goes on along the minus strand of JAJSLK010000063.1, from coordinate 16,065 downwards.
TCCCGCGATCAGCCCCATCTCCAGCAGCCGCCGCCGGTTTCGCGATTCCAGTCCAATGGACGCAATACGGCCTTTTTGCCCGGCTTTCAACGATGCCAGGGCGGGTGTTTTCATCCCTCTCTCATTTCTTCGCCGCAAGGATCGAGATGGCCGGAGACGGAATTCATTACAATTAACCTAACAGAACCCCGTTTTGAGGTTGTCGTTCCGTTGCGAAACTTTGACGGTACTTTGCCCAGTATACAGAAATGTCGTGCCCGGCTCGGAACGACCTTTCGGGCAAGCACTTGTCTCAGGCACCTGTCCCGGTTGCCCGCCTCTTAGCGCCTCGTGAGCTCAAAAATTCCGCAGCCATGGTCGCAGCCGAAATTATCGTCGATCTTCTTCTGCAAATCGGGCGTCTTGAGGTCGATGTCCTCGTGCAGGTCTCCGGCGTCGTCAACAAAGGAAAACGTATCGATTCGATAGGAGGGCATCAGCAGCTCCCAAAGATAGCGCGCGGAAAAAACGCGATGGGCATTGAACTCCACCCGCTGCGGTCCCATCGGAGTTCCAAAATAAAATTTTCCACCCGGCTCCAGGATATGATGAATGTTGATCAAGCCGTCCAGATAGCCGGTGTATTTGATCGGATCGCCGTAGCGCCCGAGGCCGAAATGCTCCAAGGCGTGCAGGCAGGAGAGCGAATCGCAACAGCCGATCAATTCCGGCGGCAGGTCCCCGGTCAGATCGGCGCACTGCACTTTGATATGGGTCACGCCTTTTTCCAGCGGACGGATGTCGATGATCTCGATTTCCCGGAAAGCGGCGACATGCGCGACGAACCCGTCGATTCTCGATCCAACGTCGAGATGACGTCGCGGTTTTCGCTGGTAAATTTTTCGCGCGATCAACAGGTCCAGGTGAAAATAGTGCCCCTTGGCCGTGCCCCCTGACTCCTCCTTGTCGGCCAGGCACGGATAAAGCGGCCCATTGGCGAAAACGATGGATGATACCGCCTGCTGCCGCTTGAATTCGCGCAGGTCTCGCCTGAAGCCGCCCCAGTTGCGGAGGCTCACGCGGAACTTTCGGGTGTTGAAACCGAGATGGGTCAGCCGGGTCAGGATCTTGCGGAGCATGGATTTCAAGGGTGACCAAATGCCGGAAAAGGCTGGCCGAAAAACCTGTGCGGGTCACGCCCGAAAGGGGGCCGATATTGGCTTCTCTTCGGGAGACGGCGTGCGCTGGGTTCGATTTTCTGTTCCAATGAGGCACATGGAGCCCTACGGCATTTCCATTTTAATCCGCACCTTCAACTCCGCCCGGACGCTGGACCGTGTCCTTTCCGGCATCGAACTCACGCCCGCCGACGAATATGTGATCGTCGATTCCGGCTCGACCGATGCCACGCTGTCCATCGCCGCCGAGCGGGGTGCCCGGATCGTTCATGCTCCGCCGCCGTTCAGCTACAGCAAATCGCTCAACCTGGGTTTTCAGGCCGCGCGTAATCCCTGGGTTCACGTCATCAGTTCACATTCCATCCCCACGGCGCCCCAATTTCTGGAAATTATCCGCTCGGCCGCCCGCGAGTTTCCTGCGCAGGTGGTCGCGGGTTATGGTCCCAATACCTTTGACGGCAAGAAAGCCTACAACGACGAAACCATCCGTTATTTTACCCGGGAGACTTACCGGCAGGTCGAAGCCATTTGTGGGAATGGCAATGCCCTTTACCGCCGCAGTGCCTGGCAGGAAGTCCCGTTTGACGAAACCATCCGCACGGCCGAAGATCGCGCCTGGCTCGATGCAATCATGGCCCGTGGTTTTCAGATCGCTCTCATTCCCCGCGCCCTCACCATCAATCTGACCAAGTACTCGCTGCGTTACATGTTCCGCAAGGGCTATTCCGATGCTCTCGCCGGTATGCCTCAACCTCAAACCCTCCGCGATCTTGCCCTGGGCTTTAGCTCGCTGACCAAGCGATACCTCTACGGCAAAATGCCGTTGGGCACGCTTCTTCGTCGTTGGGCGCAGACGCTCGGCAGTTATTATGGTTCTCAACGGCCGCGGGATAACACTCCCTGGAAATAGGGCCGAGCACGCCCCCGTTTCCCGAGTTTCAGAATAGACTTGGCCCCTGATTCCGACTATCCATCCCCCGTGGTAAAATTCATTCGCTCCTGGCTGATGAGATTCCTGCTGCGCGGGCCCGTGCAGCGTTGGTGGCTCGCCCGCAAGGGGCAGGCCTTTTCGGAGCAATACACCCGGAGCCTCCTCGAGGCCTCCCGTATCCTGATGGACAAAAAGCCCGCGCCCGCCCCGCCCCTTCGGCGGATGGGCGCGCCCGTTCCCTCCAGCATCGTTTTCATCGCCGACATCACCTGGGAAGATTACTACCTCATCCCCGAGCTCGAAAAAATATGCCCAGTCCATTCGCTTAACCTGCATCCCCATATCAAGGACGCCTCGTTCGCCGAACAGCGCCGGCAAATCGTTCCCGTCCTGCGCGATTACGTCGACCGCATCAAAAACGTCGATCCCTCCCTCGTCTTTCTCTATTTAAAGCCACAATTTCTCAGCGAGGAAATCTTTCAGATCATCCGCAGACAATTTTCCTGTCCGCTCGTCGGCCTGAGCCTTGATGACCAAACCCATTTCATCGACTACCATCTCTTCGCCGAGCAGAACTACGGCCACTGGGCCCGCTTCTTCGACATCAACCTCACCAACGGCCACAAGACCCTCGACTGGTATTACAGCCGCCAGCTTCCCGTCTATTATATGCCCCAGGGCGTACGCCGGTTCGACAACCTCGACATCCCCAAGTCCATCGATGAATTCCGCCATGAAATGACTTTCCTCGGCGCCATGAAAGCGGAGCGCAAGCAGCTCATTGACGATCTCGCCGCGCGCGGTGTTTCCGTCACCTGCTTCGGTTCCGGCTGGCCCAACAGCCGGTGGGTCGACGACGCCAACTCCGTTTTCCGTTCCTCCATGATCAATCTCGGCATGGGCACATCCGTTCCCATGTCGCGCCTCACCTGCACCAAGGGACGGGACTTCGAATGTCCTGGCGTCGGCTCCTGCTATCTCACGCAATTCAATTGGGAACTGGTCCAGCATTACGAGCTGGGGAAGGAAATCCTCTGCTACTCTTCCCTGGAGGAACTCGTCGAAATTTACAGCTATTACCGCAGCCGTCCCGGGGAATGCCTGAAAATCGCCCAGGCCGCCTGGCGGCGCAGCATCGCCTGCCACACCTGGGAAAAAAGATTTCGCAACTTCTTTGCCTGGCTCGCCTGACCCGCAGAAATCGACATCCTACGCCCCCCTTATTACGATGGAGTGACCATGGACAACTGCGTCAATGTCTTGGGCGTCCGCATCAGCCCGCTGAATCTCCCTTCGGCGGTGGAAGCCTTTCGCCGCGCCATCGCCGCACGTGCCAAGGGCTATGTTTGCGTCACCGGCGTCCATGGCGTTTCCGAGGCGCAGGAAAATCCCCGCTTCCGCACCATTCTTAATGGCGCCTACCTCAACACCCCCGACGGCATGCCCATGGTTTGGATGGGTCGGCTGAACGGCCACCGCGACATGAACCGCGTTTATGGCCCCGATCTCATGCTCGAAATCAGTCGTGTCTCCGAGGAAACCCAATGGCGCCATTTCTACTACGGCGGCGCTCCCGGCGTCGCGCTTCAACTCGCCGATTCCCTTCGCGCCCGCTTTCCGAAACTCCACGTCGTCGGCACCTACACCCCTCCGTTTCGCCCGTTGAACGACGCTGAAAAAGAAGAGCTGCGCACCCTGGTTGCCCAGAGCAAACCTGACATCATCTGGGTCGGCCTCAGCACACCGAAACAGGAAACCTTTATGGCCGAGGCCCTTCCCGGGCTCGACACTACCCTCATGGTCGGCGTTGGCGCCGCCTTCGATCTCCTCAGCGGCCGCATTAAACAAGCCCCGCGCTGGATTCAACGCAGCGGCTTCGAATGGCTCTATCGCCTCTATCAGGAACCGCGCCGGCTCTGGAAACGGTACTTCAAAAACAACCCGCTTTTTGTCGGACGCCTCTTTCTCCAATGGACCGGCCTGCGCCGCTTTCCACTCGACCGTGCTTCCTGATCATGACCCAGTCCCTTCTTCCCCTTACCATTTCCGTCGTCACTCCCAGCTATAAGCAGGCCGACTGGCTGCGGCTCTGCGCCGCCTCGGTCGCTGACCAATCCGGCCCCGGCTTCACCGTGGAGCACATCGTCCAGGATGCACTCTCCGGCTCCGAAGTTGCCGAGGCACTCCAATCTTTCCCCAACGTCCGGCTCGTCAGCGAAAAAGACAGTGGCATGTACGACGCCATCAATCGCGGTTGGGACAAGGCTACCGGCAACATCATCTGCTGGCTCAATTGCGACGAGCAATACCTGCCCGGCACGCTGGCACTCGTGGCCGATTATTTTCGCGTTCATCCCCAAACGGATGTTCTCTTCGGCGACGCCGCTGTTGTGAACGAGGATGGCGGTTATCTCTGCAGCCGCCAGGTCCTCGTACCTCATCTTTATCACACCTGGATCTGTCATCTCGCCACGCTCAGTTGCGCCACATTTTTTCGCCGTCAATTTCTCCTCGATCACGCCACTACCTTTGACACCCGCTGGCGCATGGCTGGTGATGCCGCGCTCATGCTGCGAATCATCCAGTCGGGTGCCCGGATGGATGTTCTCCGCCGATATCTTGCCACTTTTGTTGATAACGGTGAAAACCTTGGCCTCTTGCCGCGTGCGGTTGAGGAGCATCGTGCCCTGGCGGCTGAGGCGCCGCGCTGGAGCCAGCCGTTGAGCCGGCTATGGGTGCTGCATCATCGCCTGCGCCGCCTCTGGCACGGACTCTACCGTCCCCAGCCTTTCACTTACGACATCCACACCCGCACCAGCCCGCAAAAGCGCGTCCATTTCGAGGTCGCGCGGCCCACCTTCTACTGGTCCACGCGGATGAATTAGTGGCCCGTGGCGTAAAGCCCGGCTTCAACCTGCTTCGGGGAAATCCCGGCTGACTGGAAACTCGGCATCTCCATTTTCACAAAAGAGGGGACACTCGCACGGATGAATTGCTTGAGCATAAACAGCGTCTGGTCGGCGGTCCGTCCGTTCGGTAAAAAACCCTCGGTGATGGGCGCCATCACGATGACATAGGCCCAGCGCTGGTTGGCCCGGTGCACAATCAGGTCCCAGTTGGTCAGCATCACGCGCTGAAAACTATACGGCGTCGTCACATTTCGCCCCACATACCAGTAGAGATAATAAGCCTCCAGGTGCGAGATCGTCCCGTTGGACAAGGTCACCGGTCGGTTCAACAGCAACGCCATCACTTTCAGCGGATGACCTGAGGCCAAAGGCACGTCGACCACGTTCGAGCCGATCACATTCCAGCCTTGACCTGGCAGGCATCGCTCGGGCCGGTGAATACTTCGCTTTTCCCGTCCGCTCAAAACAATTGAGCAAAGAATCCGGTCCAGTTGATCGGAACCGATAGCCCCGTAACTCTTGCGGGCGAACGTCGTGTCCGGAGGCAGGATTTCCAGCTCCGCCTTGCTCACATCCTCATGAAATCCGAAGAGCGGCCCGATCTGGAACGGCAGATCCATCACCACCCCGGTATCATCCGCCTCCTTGGCCGGTGGAATCGTCCAGCAAACGATCACAGTCAAAAGGCCCAGCACCAAAACGATCACGCTCTTTACCGGGCTGATTTCGAAGGGAGAACTCATGCAGCCGTTTTCTCCTTTTCAGGATGCGATCCCAACCGCGACAAAATCGTGCCCAGGCCGATCAATCCGGCAAAATTGATGATGTAAACCAGATAACCCGCACCTTCATGAAACCACGAAGGATGGTCGTTGGTGCCGAGCGCGAACGCCTCACCGAAATGGATGTTCGCGATCGTCAGCATCAGGATGCGCACCAGATTTCCCAGAATCACCAGCGGCAACGACACCAGGACAATCACCACCTTCTGCCACGTGTGACGGAAGGAAAGAAAGGCGTAGAGCGCCGCGATCATCACCAGCGCGAAGAGTGAACGGATGCCGCTGCATGGATCAGCGATATCGATCCCAAAGGAGGGGCTCGTGCCCGGCGGCGACATGATCGCCGTCCCGTTTAGCACATTGCCCACGCCCATCCAGAGCAGCACGTGGTGGCTCAGGTTCGACATGATCATCCGCAGTTGGAACGCCACATCCTCGAAAAAACCATAGGGCCACATGAAAAAAAGAAACGCCCACGGAAACAGCAGCGCCCGCATCATCACCCAGCCGAGGAAAAGCACGATCAGCCCTGCGTAAACAAGCTGCATCGACATCACGCCGACATAATAATTTTCCGCCATGTACCCCAGCACATAAAACGCCAGCCCCGCCGCCACGATCGAATATCCCGTCACCGATCCGCGCACCGGCAATTCGCGCAGCCGGGGCCACAGCCACCAGACCAGATAGAACACGATCGGTGGCACCAGCACGCATTGCGTCCATTCCGTCGCCGTGATTTCTCCCGCCAGCGATCCCGTCGGCGTCGAGGAAAAGAAACCACTGATCTGGTCCCGGATATCACCCCAGAACGTGCTGAGAAAAAGCCCCACCAGCGTGCATCGATTATTGCCGAACGTCGCGCGATACGAAGTGTCGCAATAAAGGACGGCATCCAGCAACACCCAGCACATCACCAGGGCCGCCGCAATCGCGAGAATGTTCCGCCATGTCCACGGAAAGTTCTTTAAGGTCACGACAGATTGTGAAGAAGGCGAATTCACCACTCTTACACTCTAGGAGACGCAACTCCCAAATCCAAGGCTAAATCCCGCTTTCGCCTTACAAGATTGTTACCTCACGATACAATGCACGGAATTTTTCCGCCATGACATCCGTCCGGAAAATCGCCCGGTCTGCCTCCCAACCGTCCAAACCCCGCTGGCGGCAGAAATCAAAATCAGAAAGCAGCTGGTGCAGTCGGGAAGTCAGATTGGCAATGTCACCCGGGTTGACGATAAATCCGTTCCGTCCCTCCTCGATATAATCGCTCTGCCCGCCGCACGGCGTCGTCACCACCGGCAGGCCCATCACCCGCCCCTCCTTCACCACGTTCGGGCTCGTATCGGCCCGCGTCGGCAGCACCAAACACCACGCCTTCGACATTTTTTCGATCAGCCGCGCGCGGTCGAGCCGTCCCAGCCATTTGACGTTCGGCGGCGCGTTTTCCCAGTCCTCCAGCGGACCGCTTCCCACCACCCACAACTCGGTTTCCTTCAATTCCGGCGTGGCAAAAGCCTTCAGCGCATCCTGGATTCCCTTTCGGGCCGCCACCGTCCCGACAAAAATCGCCGCGGGGTTGGCCGGATCGGGCGTCCACGTCGCTTCGAAAAAATCGGGATGCGCGCCGTATTCGATACACGTGATCTCCGCCCGCGGCGCGCGCCGTTGCAAGATCGGCCGCGCCCACCGGCTTTCGCACGTCAACGCCCGTGTCCGTCGCAAAAGATAAAGTTCCAGCAGCGCCTGGAACCACATTCGCGCGTCGGACTGCGTATGCAGCACGTAGTGGCTCAGGATGCCCTGCATCGAAATCACCGCCGGAAATCCCGATGTCACCGCCGCCAGCGCATAGACGTCTTCTGTTCCCCAGCCGTGCACCAGGTCGGGTCGAATTTCCCGCAGTACCGCCTGGATCGCCGCCCGATCCTCGCGGAAGAACGAACTCGCCCGCCCCGTTTTTCGCGACGGTAAAATAATGAACCGCTGGTTCCAGAAAACGCCCTCCGTTTTCTTCTCTATTTCATCACAAAGCGTGATCCAGATCCGCTCGATCCCGTCGCCAGTCGCGTTCGCCTCCGCCAGTGGCGGTAACCATGTCGCGTAATGTCCCGTCGGCGCTTTTCCGCTGCTCAAAGAAGGAATGACATGCAGGGGAAAGTTTGCCAATATCGCCACTCGCACGCTGTCAAAATGGACGAATGGCATCCTCGAAGCAAAGAGTTTATCTGTGAATTCCGCGCACGCCCTTGGCCGGTTTGTTTCCTGGCTCCGTTCCTTCCCCAGTTTTCTTTGGCAGGCTGAAGCTGACATCAAAGGCGTCGAGTGTGGCCAGGGCATTGTCTTTGTCGGTCGCCCCATGATCAGCGTCGCGCCCAATTCCCGCATCATCCTCTCTGAAGGCGTTCGCATTGTCAGCGCGCTCCGCTCCAATCCTCTCGGCTGCCCGCAACCCTCCGTCCTGCGCACCCTTGCCCCCGGGGCCGAGCTCCGTCTCGGCGCGCGCGTCGGCCTCAGCGCCGCCGTCCTTTGTGCTGGAAAAGAAATCACCATCGGCGACGACACCATCCTCGGCTCCGGCGCCATGATCATCGACAACGATTTCCACGTCCTCGAGCCCGATGGCACCTGGCGCAACGAATATAGCGAAGGCGCCCGTCCCATCCGCATCGGCCGCAGCGTCTTCATTGGCGCCCGCGCCATCGTCCTCAAGGGCGTCGAGATCGGCGACTACGCCATCATCGGCGCCGGCGCCGTCGTGACCCGTAACATCCCGGCCAACGCCATCTTTGCCGGTAATCCCGCGCGGGAAGTCGGCACCAGAAGCGGCCATGCCCATGCTCCGGAAAAAGCCGCATGAAGATTCTGCTCTCCGCCTATTCCTGCGCGCCCTGCAAAACCTCCGAGCCCGGCAACGCCTGGCGTTCCGTCAACCACGCCCTCGCCGAGGGCCACGAAGTCTGGGCCCTCATCGAAAAAAGCGAGTACGAACCCGGCATGATGAGTTACCTCGCCGAAAATCCCATGCCCCGCTTCCATCCCGTCTTCTTCCAGTTGCCCCACTGGATGGTCCGCGCTCTGCGCCGTCCGGGAATGCTCGGCTGCGTCTATTATCATCTCTGGCAGCACAAAATGCTCGGCATTGCCCAGAAATTGCACGACGAAATCGGCTTCGACCTCGTCCATCACGTCACCTTCGGTCGCTACTGGTCGCCCTGCGGCATCCGCGATCTCGGCATCCCCTTCATCTGGGGCCCGGTCGGTGCGGCCGAGTATGCTCCGTCCGCCTTCCTGGCCGAGCTGCCCATCCGCGAGCGCTGGTTTGAATTCGTTCGCGATTTCATCCGCGCCGTCTCGCAACGCGATCCCGCCCTCCGCGCCACCGCCCGCGCCGCCACCATCGGTATCGGTGTCTCCCGTGAGGCCTGCGAAGCCATCCGCGACCTCGGCGTCCGCCGCGTCGAGCAGCTCCCCCAGGCCGCCCTTGCCGCTGACGAACTCGAAACTTTCGGCAAATTTCCGTCGCCGCCGCCCGGGCCTTTTCGCGCCATCTGCATGGGCCGGCTCCTGCATTGGAAAGGCTTCCATCTCGCCATCCGCGCCTTCGGCCTTTTCGCCAAAAACGATCCCGAAGCCGAACTCTGGCTCATCAACAACGGCCCCTTCCGCCCCAACCTCGAGGAAATCGCGGCCCGGACCGGCGTCGCCGACCGCATCCGCTTCTTCGGCCATCTGCCCTCCTACGCCGATGTCCTGGCCAAGCTCGCCCAAGCCCATGTTCTCATGCATCCCGCGCTCCACGAAGCCTTCGGCAATGTCTGCATGGAAGCGATGGCCGCCGGACGGCCCGTCGTCTGCCTCGACATCGGCGGACCCGCCTCGCAGGTCACCGCCGAGACCGGCTTCGTCGCGCCGATCCACGATCCGCAGGAAGCCATCGAAGCCATGGCCGGTTTTCTCACCCGCGTCTCCCGCGACCGCGCACTCCTTGCCAAACTCTCTGAACAGGCCCGCGCCCGTGTTCACGAAAAATTCACCATGCGCACCATGGGCGCGGCTATCAGCCGGTTCTACGAGGAGGCCGTCGCCGCCCATCCCGCGCCCACCCGCCGCGCCGCCTTCGCTTATTGACCATACTTTCACCCCGCCCCCATACTCCCCCGCCATGGCCCGCATCATCATCGAACCCGGACGGATCGAGCGCCAGTATTGGCGCGATCTCTGGCATTATCGCGAGCTCTTCTACGTCCTCGCCTGGCGCGACATCTCCGTCCGCTATAAGCAGACCGCCATCGGCATCATCTGGGCCATTCTTCAGCCTCTCCTCGCCACCATCATCTTCACCGTCATCTTCGGCAAGCTCGCCAAAATCCCGCCCGGCGGTGTCCCCTATCCGCTCCTCGTCATGGCCGGAATGCTCCCGTGGCAATTCTTCTCCACCTCGCTCACCGGCTCCAGCCAGAGCCTCGTGGCCAATTCCAACCTCATCTCCAAGGTCTACTTCCCCCGCATGATCATCCCGGCCGGCGCCGTCATCACCGCCCTCGTCGATTTCCTCATCACCTTCGTGCTCCTGCTCATTCTCATGCTCTGGTACCAGTTCATTCCCACCTGGCGTTTCATTGTCATCCCGCTTCTTATCATCATGGCTTTCCTCGCCGCACTTGGCCCCGGCCTTCTCCTCACCGCGCTCAACGTCAAATATCGCGACTTCCGTTACATCATCCCCTTCATCGTCCAGATCGGCACCTACGTCTCGCCCGTCGGCTTTCCCAGTTCCGCGGTGCCTGACCAATGGCGCTGGCTCTACTCCCTCAACCCCATGGTCGGCGTCATCGACGGCTTTCGCTGGGCCCTCCTCGACGGCCGTGGCGGTTTCATGTTCTCCAGCTTCCTCGTCTCGCTTTCCGTCACCGTCTTCTTCGCTCTCCTCGGCGTTTGGTACTTCCGCAAAACCGAGAAAACCTTCGCCGACGTGATCTAGGACAGGGATCGCCGCCCATGCGCATTCTTCTCGTCATCAGCAGCCTCGCCGCCGACCGGGCCGAGGCCACTGAAGTCAAGTCCACCATCCAGGCCCTGCTCGAGTGCGGCCATGAGGTCGGTGCCCTCTACGTGCAGAACGGCCCCGCTTATGCCGATCAGCATCCCCGGTTGACCCACCTTCCCGTCACCTACGCCGAGCGCAAATCTTCCCCCGCCATTGCCAACCGCATTGGCGAATTCCAGCCCGACGTCACCCATATCGTCGCCTGCTGGACCCCTTTTCACGCCCGCGTCTCCACGGTTCTCCGGCGGCTGAAGCGTCCCTACGTTCTTGAGCCCTGCGGCCACCTCATTCGCGTCCATCTCGATCACCGTTTTGCCGAAAAGCCGTCCACTCCCCTCCACAGCCTCGGTCGCCGCATTTACCAGACCTTCTATGATATCCCCATGCTCAAACACGCGGCACAGGTGCGCAGTCTCTCCGCTTTCGAGGCCCATGATTTGCATACCCGCTTCGGCGTCGATTCCCAAATCATCTCCTGGGGCTTCAATCCCGAATGGCTCACGGCCGCGCGTCTCTCGGGCCCGGAAGCGACCCGACCCGTCCGCTTCCTCTTCGTCGGCCGCGTCGATATTTTCCAAAAAGGCCTCGACCTCATTCTCCAGGCTGCGATTCTCCTCAATAAACAGGGCCTCACATCCCACTTCACCGTTACCTTCGCCGGCCCCGAAGAGAACCATGCCTTCGAGCGCATCGGTCGCATCATCCGGCGGGAAGGACTCACCAACGTCAGCCTCCATCCGCCCGTCTACGGCGAGGGAAAGGACAAACTCTTCGCCGCTTCCGACGTCTTTCTCCATCCCTCCCGCTTCGAAGGCATCGCCAAGCTTGCGCGCGAAGCCTCCGGCGCCGGTCTTGCCGTCCTCGCTTCGGACGACAGCAATTACGGCGACTGGGTTCATGATAACAGGATCGGCATCTCCGCCGGCCTCACGGCTGAAGAGCAGGCCGCCGCGATGAAGCAATGGATCGATCATCCCCCGCTGGCCTCGGAAATGGGAAAGCGCGGATTTGAATACGCCAAAGCTTGGCCCTGGTTGCGCGTCGCCGCCGAACTCGAATCATGTTACAAAAGCGCAACAACCCGCGCTTCCTAGCCGCTCTTGGGATTAAAACCTTGCTGGAACCCTCCTGAATCATAAAATTCAGCTCCCGCATGGACACCAGCCGCCTCAAAAAACTGCTTTTGGACGGCGCTCCGGAATTTTGGGAACTCCTCCGGCAGCAGACCCGTGAAGCCCGCGCTTTCGACGAGCTTTTCATCCTCTCGTCCCTGCGCAAAAAAGCCCATGCCCGTCATCTCGCGCCGCCCAAGCCCGCGTCCGAAAAAATCCGCGTCGCCCTCCTCGGCGGCTACAGCCTCTATCCATTCCACGAACTCCTCGAGCATATTTGCGAGCTCGAAGGTTCCCCCTGCGAACTCTGGAAAGGCGATTTCGATAACTACATCTCCGAAATCATGGACGAGTCGAGCGGACTCTATGCCTTCGCGCCCAGGGTCGTCCTGCTCATGCCCTCGGAAAACCGCTGCCGCTACCCCGGCAAGCTCACCGACCCGCGCGAATTGCAGCAGGCTGAGGCCACCCGCGTCGTCGATTCCCTTCTGCAACTCATCGCCCGCGCCCACGACAAAACCAGCGCCGAAATCATCACCACCAATTATATCCTTCCCGCCCGCCACGATCACGGCGCTTTCCGCTCTCGCACCATGGGCTCCGACTGGACCTTCCGCAAATGGGTCAATCTCGAACTCGGCCTCAAGGCCCCGCCCTATCTTCATATCTGCGACCTCGAGTTCCTCGCCCACCGCCTCGGCGGCATCCAGGCCCGCGACGAACGCTCCTGGTTCGAAAGCAAGCAACCCTGCTCGCCCGCTCTCCTCGTCGATTTCGCCCGCGAGGCCGCCCACCTCATCGCCTCACTCCGCCGCGCGCCCAAAAAAGTCCTCGTCCTCGACCTCGACAACACCCTCTGGGGAGGCGTCGTGGCCGATGACGGCCTCGAAGGCATCGAACTCGGCGACACCTCGCCCCGCGGCGAGGCCTTCAAGGCCTTCCAGCGCTACATCGCCTCGCTCAGGCACCGCGGTGTCCTCCTCGCCGTCAGCAGCAAAAACGATCACCACCGCGCCGCCGAAGTCTTTGAAAAGCATCCCGAAATGATCCTCAAGATGGATGACATCGTCGCCTTCAAGGCGAACTGGGATCCGAAGTCCGACAACATCCGCCAGATCGCCGCCGAACTGAACCTCGGCCTCGACAGCTTCGTCTTCGTCGACGACAACCCCGCCGAGATCGACATCGTCCGCCAGTTTGTCCCTGAGGTTGCCACCATCCTCCTCGGCCCTGATCCTTCCGAATACGCCACGCTTCTCCAGGATTGCCGCTTCTTCGAGGTCCGCAGTCTCACCGCCGAGGACGCCGAGCGCACCAGCCAGTATCTTTCCGAGGCCCGTCGCAAGGAACTCCAGGCTTCCGCCACCGACATGAACGTCTATCTTGAATCGCTCGAGATGGAAGCCGTCATCACCGAGTTTGTCCCCGTCGATGTCCCCCGCCTCTCCCAGCTCATCAACAAAAGCAACCAGTTCAACCTCACCACCCGCCGCCGTACCGAGGCCGAAGTCCAGGCCCTCATGCGCGAGCCCGGCTACATCGGCTTCTCCGTCCGCCTCAAGGACCGCTTCGGCGATCACGGCCTCATCTCCATCGTCATCGGCCACGCTGTCGATGGCATCATGAAAATCGACACCTGGCTCATGAGCTGCCGCGTCCTCAAGCGCCAGGTCGAGGACGAAGTTCTCAACGAACTCGCCCGCCTCGCCGCCGCCCGCAATTGTTCCAAACTCGAGGGCCTCTATCTCCCCACGCCCAAGAACGAAATGGTGCGCGACTTTTATTCCCGCATGGGCTTCACTCTGGTCGCCGAGGACGAAAAATCCCGTCAGTTTGAACTCTCCCTCAAAAATTTTCAACCCACCCCCACCAGGATCAAAATCACACGCCGCGCTTATGACCCAAGCTGACGTCCTCGCCAAGTTGCAGACCATCTTCGACGACCTTTTTCTTGAACCGGTCACCCTCATCCCGGCCCTCACCGCCAAGGACGTGCCCGAATGGGATTCCCTCATGCACATCTCCCTCGTCGTCGCCGTTGAGAAAGCCTTCAACGTCCGTTTTCGCGTCGGTGAAGTTGAGGCCACCCGCAACGTGGGAGAATTTGCCGACCTTATCGCCAAACGCACGCAGGAGCGCTGATGCGGCCCGCCTTCGGTTCAGTTCGGCAGGCCGCCGCCTTTGCCTTTCTTCTGCTGGTCATCCTTCTCTCCCCTGTCCTGGTCGGTAAATCGCTCCTGCCCTCGCGCGAGCAAATTTACTCCTCCTTCTGGTGGGCTAACGGCGCTTACCCTTATATCGATGAGCAAATCTATCGAGAAAAAGGCGACATCGACATCGCATTCATAGGTGCCTCCCATATTTGGAATGGCATCGATACGCCATACGTGCAGAACCAGTTGAGTCAACGACTGGGGCGGCCGGCCACCGTCCGCACCTTCGGTTGGGGTGGCGCCGGATACGACACGCTCTACCTCGTAACTCAGGACCTTCTCCAACATCGAAAAGTTCACATGATCGTCTATTACGATGTTTATGAGGTATGGGATGTTCCCAACGGCCAGGCCGCGCGCTTGTTTCGATTTGCGGACGATGCCCACGACCTTGGTGGGTTGCCCCTGCTTAAGAAAATCGATTATTACCTGGCTTCCATTTTAGGCATGCCTCGGAATTTGCTTTCGATGGTTCGTTCCAATCAGCCGGTGGACTTTTCTTCACGGACAAAATCACTTTGGGAAACTCTCAAACACGCCGATGACATCGTCGAACGTCTCGGCTCGCTTCGCACCCGTAATGGTTATACGGCCACCCCGACTTCCTCCGGCACGTCCTTCGAAGAATATGCGCCCCTGACCACAGCGACATCGTCTGACGTTCGTATCTATTCCGAGGCAACCAAGGACGATTTTTACTTCACCAATGATCTGCCATCATGGCAGCTCCATTTCGCCCGGAAATTTGCCGACTTGTCCCGCCAATATGGCTGCCGGATCGTGCTTCTGCACCTACCCATGTTTGCCGAGCGGCATGATCCCAAAATTGGGGAAAAGGAATTTTGGCCCGGGGCCTTCGGACTCAATCTCGACATGGTTGGAATCCCCTCCGTGAAATTGTTCGGAAATCTCACCGACGAACAGATCGAGAAGCTCTACGAAGACCCCGGTCATTTCAATGAAAATGGACAGAAGTACTTCACCACTCTCGTCACCCCTGCCTTGGTCGAGTTATATGCCGCGCCGAACTCTCATTGAGCTTCTGATTTACGCTCTGGTGATTCTCCTCCCACTCATTGCGGCTGGGCTGATGGTGCTGGCTCCGCCCCATTTTGCTGAGAATAAAAGCGTTTATCAGGGTTTCTAGTCATGTCCGGGAATTATTTTATTCCTGGCTTGGCTGTTTATGTTCTGCTCGGTCGCGGCATCATGCGATCTCTAACCGGCCTGTCCCGGGAAGTGGTTTTTGCCATCCTGAATCTTCTCGGTGTCTACTTTTTTCTCTTTTATGGACATCGTGTTCATTACGCCGACCGCTTTGGTCTTTATGTCGGCCTAATTGTTTTTCAATACCTTACCCTCTGGCTTTTTTCTGAATCGAAAGATTGGAAATTCTGGCTCGCCTTCTTCACCCCTATCGGCGCCTTTATTATCGTCCGTTACCTCCCCGGCTTGCTCTCTGCCAAACTGGGTCATGCCAACTCGGGAGAAATGCTTGAACTGGTCGGTATCTCCTATCTCGCCTTTCGCACCAGCCGACTTGCGCTTGAGGTCCGTAATGACGTCGTCAAAAAGCCCGGCTTCTGGGAATACCTCAATTTCTCCTTCTTCCTTCCCACCATGCCCGTCGGCCCCATCAATACCTACGCCAATTACCGCCGTGGTTTTGAGCCCATTCCTTGGGAGATTCCGATTGGTCGGTGTGCGCTTCGCATTCTCGTTGGATTCGTCAAGTTCCAGTTCCTCGGTGTTCTTTGCAACCAGCTCACTTATTCCGGCCTTCTGATGGATGATCATCCTCATCTCTCGATCGATCTCCCCATCGCCATCCTCTTCTTCTATCTCTACCTCTACTGCAACTTCTCCGGCTTCTGCGACATGGCCATCGGTGCCGCCGGCCTCATCGGCATC
>JAJSLK010000037.1 GCA_021272165.1 Methylacidiphilales bacterium | reverse complement strand
GTGACCGGACCATGGCCTGTAGTTCCTGTTGTTGTTCTTGTGTGATATTTAGTCCGATGATGGGGCGTCCGAGGGGCATGATCTATTCATGCCTTCCCGCATAGACTTATTCCAGATATTTCAGGGACATAACACTAGTGTACCCCCACCCCCGCGAGGCAAGTCTAGACTTGGGCGGGTGCAGTGGTCAGGCGCAGCAGCCCGACCTCGGCCGGAGCGCCGATGCGGCAGGGGAACCAGTCGCCGCAACCGTTGGAGACGACCATGGTGGTGTTATTCCGGTGATAAAGGCCGCTCCAATAGCGGAAGAAAAGGGGCCCGAGGCCGACCGGGCCGAACATGATCTGGCCGCCATGCGTATGGCCGCTGAGAACCAGGTCGGTGCTTTCGGCGTGGTCGAAGAGATGGGGATGGTGTGCAAGAAGGATGCGGACATCGCCTTTTTGCCGGGCTGGGAAGAGCGAGCTGACGATCGGGGAGGTGACCATGTCGGCGTCGACCCAGGGAATGCCGGCGAGGAGGAGACGGCAGCCGCGCATCATGACCGGAAGACAGGCATATTTCAGCATGGGGAGATTATGTTTGGCGCAGGCATTGGCGATGACGTTGTGGCCAGGAATGATGTCATGGTTGCCCTCGCAGAGATAGCTGCCGTAGCGCGACTCGATGGCCAGCATGGCGGCGACCGCATCGGGAAATTCCTCGATGGAGCGGTTGACGATGTCGCCGGTGATGGCGACGAGGTCAGCCTTGAGATCATTGGAGGCGTCGCTGATAATTTTCAGGCGTCGCGGGCCGCAAAAGATGCCGGAATGGAGATCGCTGACGTGGGCGATGGTCAAGCCGTCGAGTTCGGGCGGCAGATTCGGAATGGGGATGTCGAGATGGTTTACGCGGAGGTCGAACTGGGTGAGCGTGCCATGGACGCCGAGGCCGACGGCGGTGACGGGCGCGGCGGCATAAGCGGTGAGATAGATGAATTTGCGGCGGGTTAGGCTGGCTTTGTCGAGCGGCGCGGACGGGTTAACGGGCCGGGAGCGGTGAAGAATGAGGGTCGCGAGAATGAGGATGAGCAGGAGGACTTCGAGAAGGAGGACGTTCCAGATCATCTCGACTGCCATGGGAAAGTAGAACCAGCGGCGGAGAAAACCCTTCCAGGCTTCCGGCTCGAAGACCTGGAGGATGAAGAAAGCGCTCATCAGGCTCGACCAGATGATGACGCCGCGGGCAATGGCTTTTGAGTAGGGCTGGCGCCGCCGCAGCAGCGAGAGCTGAAGCATGGCGAAGCCGGCGTTCATCACGAGAGCAAAGACCAGGATGAGGACAACCCGGGGGATCATCGGTAGGCCCGCATTATCGCTGATGAGATTGCTTCCGGCAATGGAGTGAAGATGACAAGGCTGTCATGCGGTCGCGGAGGCGATGGGGTTGCGTTGCCACAAGGCCCAGGCGACAGCGCCGCCGATGAGCATGGCCCAGGCATCGACCGGATCGGGGGCGCCATGATGAAGGATCACGGGGCCAAACCATTTGAAGAAAAAAATCCAGACGGCGAGATGCAAGCCGACTTCCCACCAGCGGGGCGGCGCGTCGTCAGGCCGCAGGCCGAGCCACCGATAAGCAAGAAGATAGAGGGGGAGCGCGACGGGGACGGTGAGGCTGTCGTCGAGATGACCGTGGAAAAAGGGCGAGTAGGTATGCAGGTGCGGCTTAATAATGAGGCGGTTGATGACGTAGATCGCCAGGCAGCAAAGAAAGACGGGATCGCGGGCGTAATCGAAGGGCCGGCCCGGGCTACGAGGCATAGAGGATGACGAAATTGGCCGCGGTCATAAATCCAAGCGCGCCGAGTACCTTGAATGCGAGAAGTAACCAGCCGGAAGCGCCGGTGATTGTGGGCAGATCGGGAAGCATGGGTTCTAACGTCCACGCTTCATGAGGGTCTGTCAAACTTACGTTGGGCGGCTTCCGGTTGGCGTGGCGGAAATTTTCCGATAACGTCGGCGGCATCCTTCCATGCCTGCGATTTTTGCCGATAACCTGCAGTCGCTTGCGCCATTTCTTCCGTGGGTTGGGCTGGCGGTGGCGATTTTTTCACTCTTTGCTTCGTTGCGGGCCTGTCGCCGGCGACGGCTGATCGACAATCTGCCGACATCAAAGACGCAGGGTGTTTTCATCGGGCTGGTCGAACTGAAAGGTGTGACGGAATGCGAACAACCGCTGGCCAGCTATCTCGCGGGCGTGCCCTGTGTCTATTATTCCTACGACATCGAGGAGCGGTGGACGCGCCTGGTGACTGAAACCGTGACCGATGAAAAGGGCAACACGAGGACGGTGACTCGGCAGGAAACGGGCTGGACGAGCGTCGATTCGGGCACCGAGCTGACGCCGTTTTACGTGCAGGATGACACGGGTCATCTCCTGGTGCGGCCGGAGGGGGCGCGGATCGAGGCGCTGGGCGTATTCGGCGAGACCTGCTCGACATTCGATCCGCTTTATTATGGAAAGGGGCCGGCGGGGGGCGTGATGAATTCCGACGGCGTGCGCCGTTTTACGGAGAAGGCGATTCCGCTCCAGGCCCCGCTTTTTATCGTGGGGCAGGCACGGGAGAGAAAGGACGTGGTCGCGCCGGAAATTGCGGCTGATCCGAAGGCGGATGAATTTCTGATCTCGGTCCGTAGCGAGGAAGAGGTGAGCAGCGGTCTGGGCTGGCAGACGTGGCTTTTCTTTTTCCTGGGCTTTGCGATGGCTCCGGGAGGACACGTCATCAGCGATTTGATGAACAATCAGGAGATCGCTCCGGATTTGATCGGGATCTATTGCGGTGAAGCGGCGCTCTTTCTTTTCGTCTGGCTGATCGGTTGGGCGATCACGGTTTACAACGGCCTGGTTACCCTGCGGCAGCGGGTGGAGCAGGGCTGGGGGCAGGTCGATATCCAGCTCAAGCGGCGTCATGACCTGATCCCGAACCTGATCGATGTGGTGAAGGGTTATCGCGATCACGAGGCCACGACGCAGGAGGCGGTCGCGGGCCTGCGCAGCCAGCTCGAAGCGACGCCGCCGGGCCAGGTCGGAGACGATTTCCGTTCCGTGCAGGGCGAAATCAAAATTCTTCGGGAAGCCTATCCCGGATTAAAAGCGAACGAGAATTTTCTGGCGCTGCAACAGAGTCTCAGCGACACGGAGCAGCGCATCGCGCTGGCCCGTTCCTACTTCAACAGCATCGCCACATTTTATAACACGCGGCTGGAAGTTGTGCCGGACCGTTTCCTGGCGGCGCTTGGCGGCATGAAACCGCGGGCATTGATGGAAGCGAATGATTTTGAGCGCGCGGAAGTGAAGGTCGATTTCGCCACGCCGACGGCTCCGCCCGTTTCTGCCGATCCGTCCCCGGTCGCGAGCGCGAGCCCGGCGGCGTCCTAAAACTTATTGCGCGGAGAAGTGGCTAAGATCGACGGGCGTGAGGCGGTAATCGCTGATGAGATGAGCGTCCTGGGAGAGCTTGTGCATGGCTGCGTTCATCTCGGAATAGTAGGCAGGCAGGAAAGGGCCGGAACCCGAGCCGCCGAAATGCCATTCGACGATGGGGACGTAGCCGCCGTTGACGACGATGCCGGCGGTGAATCCGCTGTCGCCGGACCAGATTCCGTTGTGGCCATTCTTGAGATTGCTGAAGGCGCGACCGATGTCGGTGGAGGGCGGTCGGAACATCATCAGCAGGTCGGGCGTTTGGATGATCGTGGACGATTCGTTGACGTAGATGCCCGATTCCTGCGTGGGCATGATGACGGGGATGTGAATCTGGAGGGGGCTCTTGCCGGCATTGGCCGGGACACCGAGGAATTGCGTCCAGGTGGGGGGAAGCATTTTCGCGGGCGAGATTGTGGGCGGCAGGTCGGAGTCGAAAAGATAGATTTCAATATCGTTGGCCGCGGTGGTCTTGGCGATGACCTTGCGCGTGATTGTCGTTCCGTCGGAGGCAAGCCAGTTGTAATGGGTGCCGATGGGCGCGGAGGTGTGCGCCGGGCCGATGCCGTGGCGGGGACTGATCGCGGTGGTCTGGAACTTGAGGCCGTAACCGTCGGGGCGGTCGTTGTAAACGGAGATGCAGGTGAGGTCGACGGACGCAGCCCAGTTGGATTGATTTTTGATGAAGGTATTTCCCGCCACGTAACCGGGGACAAGTTTCGCGTCGCTGAACCGGGCCAGCGTGGCGCGGCTGGGGTTCAGGCCCGCGAGCATTCCATAAATCGCCTGGGTGCTGGCGTCGATGAGCGAGCCGGGTTGCGGAGAAATAAAAACGGGTTGATTGGCATGGGTGCTGCCGGCGGTGGGATCGGCCGGAAGAAGGTTGGCCGTTAACAGCAGGCAAAGGCCGATCGGGAAAAATTTCATTTCGCGCTCTCTTTATGGCGCAAAGCGGCGCGCGCTGACGATGCGAAATTTGTAGGGCCCGAGCGGCTGCCCGGGGGTCGGGGCCGGGGCGGAGGGATCGAGATAACGCTCGATTTCGTACGAACCGCGCCAATCGCCGAGGACGATGTCGGTGCTTTCATCCCAGGTGTCCTGGTGCGGATCGCTGGTTAGTTTTTTCAGAACCTGCACGTGGACATGCACGGTATAGGAATTCGACCGCGTGGTGAGGCGGCCATAAAGCTGGGCATAAGGGAGCTCGCGGAGATTGTCGCCGGTCAACCGGCCGGCGCTTTGGGATCCGTTCCAAAAGGCATCAAGCGCGCTCTGCGCGGCGGAAACGGTGCTTGTATCCAGGGGCGGATTGATCTTGGGCACCAGCGGTACGGCGCAGATTTCGCTTTCGGTGAGATAGGCGTCGCCGGTGGCGAAACGATTTTCGATTTGCGCGATAGTCGCGTCTTCATCGACTGCGTTCCAGACAGCGGTTGGGGCGCCGGACGATTTGTACTGGCTCGCGAGGCTGGCCGGGATGGCGGGAATGCGGAGGTCGTTCAGGAGCGCATGCAGGCCGGTGCTGCGATGAATCCAGGTGAAGGGCGCAATCTGGTCGTTGAGGTTGATTTTGCCGCTGGTCGCCATCGTGGTGCTGATGGCGTAGGGCTCGACCACGGGCATCCAGAAATTGTCGAGGAGGAGATAGTCGGGCGGGCTGGTGGTGCCGGGATGTACGGCATAGGGAGTGGGCGAATTATTTGCCGCCGGGTAGGGGCAGAAGAGAAGGGTCCGCCACGGTTCGGAGTTGGCGGGATTGAGGGGATCGATTCCCGCGGGCAACGAGCCGAAAATCACGGGCGAGGGGACAAGGGCATTGGGCATTCGTTGCGTGGTGGCGCCGACCTGGCCGCCGGTGAGGGAAAAATAGGCGGTCGCGGGACCGAGTGTGGTGCCGGCATCGGGCAGGTTGATCTGTGCGCCATCCGGCTCGAGGCCTGGCCCGGTGTCCCAGTCGCCGTTGAGGCCGGGTGACATGGTCACGCCGTTCGTTCCGGTCGGGACGCTGCAGGATGAGCTGGAAAAAATGTCGTAGGGAACTGGCGTGGCCCCGTCGCTCCAGTCGGTGACGGTAACGAGGGGCGTGAAGACCGTGGGATAGGCGACATTCGCGGCCAGGGCGGTTTTGCCATAGAAAGCATTGCGAAGAGTCTTGGGGCTTGTTGTCAGTCCGGTGGCGAAGCAGGCGCTTGTTTCGTCGGGGAAGCGGATGTTTTGCGCGTAGCTCCCTCCGGCATAGTTCAGGACGGTTTGGCCGTAGCCGGGGTGGGGACGAAACAGGGAGGATGGCACCGAGGAAAGTCCGGCGATGACGCGCAGGTCGGTCGCGGCTTCGACGCTCTGGCAGATGTCGCCGGCCTGGATCATGAAGGCCCGTCCCTGATGCGTGTTTCGCAGGCGATTGTTCAAATTCATGTAGTAGGATGGCGCGACCGTCGTGGCGAGGTCATCGGCATAGGTGCATTCGCCGAGGATCGTCGGCGGCAGCAGGGTGAAGGGGGGCAGGTCGACCTGGAGAGTCTGGATGGCGTTGCCGTTATGATCGCGGATCAGGACGGTGAGGCCCTTGATGCCGCTAAAGCTGATCGGGGACATGGAGGGCCAGGTCAGATGATGCGTAGCAGGGTCGATCTGAGGCAGTGATAAAAATGGAACCAAGAATGGCTTGGTTCCTGCGAATGGATAAGCGGGACTTGGGGAATTGGCATCGAGGGCGGAGGCCCGCCAGGCGAGGGGGCCTTCGTTTCCGCCCCAGGCGCGGTCGGCGGGCGTGACCTGGAGGACATCGCTGAGCAGGCGCGAATGGGGCGGAGGCGACGGTGTGGTGGGGAAACCAAAGTCGTTGCTGTTGCCAACGCTGATGCCATCGAGACCCGAAATCTGGATGTCGCAATCGTCGCTCACCTCGGGATAGGCGCAGCCGGGCTGGAACGTGCACGGGACGACGAAGGCGCGGACGAGCTCGCCGGTGGCCTGGCTCCAGCGATTGGTTTTTTGGGTGGGATCAAAATTTTTCGTCCAGATGGAGCCGTCGGTATCGGGCGTGGTATCGAAATCGATGACGTCCTTGGAGCTGTTATTGAATTCGATGCCGCTGACATAAAGAACGAAGGTGAGGCTGGAGAGGGTTGGGCAGCGGCCGAGGCCGCGCAGCGTCGTGGTGGTTCCCGAGGAGCCAGGATAGGTGGTGGTCAACGGAATGACGAAGCCGCGGCCCGCATTGGAGGAATTGCCTCCGGCAAAAGGAATGAACGGCGAGGGGCTCGGGTCAACCGCGTTAAGACCGCGGATGAAATCGGCGATTTCGAGCATGAGCTGCATCCAGGTCGCGCCCGAATATTTCTGGGAAAAAGTCATGGCGCCGTAGCCCGGCTGGGCCACGTTGCCGCGGGCGAGGAGGTCGCTGAAAAGCTGTCGGTTGCTTGCATTAGCGGCGGATGTTCCGTTGGGATCGAAGTTATCGAGCGGATTGAGCGGATCGTGGCGTTGAAAAAAATAGCTTCGGTTGCCAACGGTCGTAGCGCTTTCGATGGCGCGATCCGTGGCGGTGGTATGGGTTGAGTCCGTGGGCGCGTCCGAAACCGGCCAGATGGCGACGCGGGGTTCGCCGAGCAGAGTGGTTTCGGGAGCCTCGCTATGGGCGGTGAGGGCAAAGCGCGCGACGTTGAGTTGGTCCGGCGTTATCGGATTGGGCTGCCGTGCGCTGTCGGTCAGGGTCGAACTGAAGCAGAGTTCATCGAGTGAGGGATAAAGCCGGTCATTTTTCGGCGGGACGATTTCTCCCGGGGTTGTCGTTTGGGTGCCGAGTTGGGAACCGCCGTAGACGTAGCGCGGGGTGAGATTGAAAATTTGCCCGGGGGAAAGTGCCATCGGATTTGAACCAAGAACGATGCCGAGCGAGGTCATGGCGGGATGCCCGGGATAGCTCGAGAATTCACCGGCGGCGGGTTGATGTGTGCTGAAGGTTGCGTTATCGGCGGTGTTGGCGCAGGGGGTATTCCAGGGCGAGCCGACTCCCGCCGTGTTAATGTTGATCTTGGAAGTCTCGTCGTCGGTCCAGAACGCGATCCGAGCCACGATGGGATTGGTGGCGGTGCCATTGCCGGCGGGGCCGAGCGTGCCGTCGCGGAGTTGATAAAGCCACGCGACCGGCATTTCGGCATGATGGCCCGAGTCGATATTAATTCCGGGAATGTTCCCGGCTGCGGCGGGATCGAGAATGGGATAGACCGTCTTGCCGGAAGTCGTCTCCGCCGGTGTGTTGAGATCGGTGTAGAGGCTTTGGTTGGCTGCCGAGTTCCAGTCGCTTGGAATGTCGGTGGTGAGAAAATTAAGATTTCCGGTCTTGTCGGTCATTCCCGCCAATGTCGGGAGAGAATAAAGTTTGTAGGAGGCGGTGGGTTGGCGCGACGCGGTGGTATCGTACGTGCGGAGCAGCCCCGGTTGCGAAATCCATGCCTGGTTAGGCACGGATGTGGCCTGCTGAATCTGGCCGATGACTAGCGCCACAGCCGAATCGGCCAGGATCTTCTCACGGGCATAATTGGCGTCGCTTTCCGCTCCGCGCAACTGATGGGACGCGCCGTGAAAAAGCGCCAGCAGCAGGATCATCATCACCGCCAGCGCGGCCAGGGTGAGGATAAGGGCGAACCCCGAGGACGAGCGAAAGGGAGAATGCTTCATGCCCGACTTTGGTATCAAAAAGAACTTTGCGCAGGTCAAGAGTATCTGTACTTTTCGCCTATGCCGGACTACAAGGCCGAAATCATTTTAGGGGATTGTAGGGATAGTTTAAAGAAGTTCCCGGATGAATCGTTCGATCTGATTTTTACATCACCACCGTACGCCGATAGCAGACGAAATACGTATGGCGGTATAAGACCCGATGAGTATGTCGAATGGTTTGCGCATCGATCTTTAGAGTTCTATCGCGTGCTTTCTCATACGGGTTCTTTTGTTTTAAATATTAAAGAAAAGGTTGTTAATGGTGAACGGCATACCTATGTTCTCGAGCTTATTCTAGCAATGCGCAAGCAAGGATGGTTATGGACGGAGGAATATATCTGGCATAAGAAGAATTGCCATCCGGGCAAATGGCCAAATAGATTTCGGGATGCTTGGGAGAAATGCATTCATTTTACCAAACAACGCAATTTTAAGATGTTCCAAGAAGCTGTCATGGTGCCAATGGGCGATTGGAAAGAAAATCGGCTGAAAAATCTTGGTAAGAACGACATTGTCCGATACGACTCTCAAGTGGGAAGTGGTTTTGGAAAGAATATTGCGAATTGGGCTAATCGAGAAATGGCTTATCCGAGCAATGTGCTTCATCTTGCCACTGAATGTGGCAATAAAAAACACAGTGCCTCTTTTCCGCGCGCTTTGCCGGAATGGTTTATTAAGCTATTCACCCAGAAAGGAGACCGAGTGCTCGATCCATTTGTAGGATCAGGAACAACGTGCCAGGTGGCGCAAGAATTGCGTCGACATTCTGTGGGAATTGATATTCTGCCGGAGTACGTCAAGCTATCCCGGTCTAATGTAAAACAAGGGGATTTGATTTTACTGGAAGAAAGGGGAAAATATGGGCGTTCTACGGTTAATCGAACTAACGGCGTTCATTGAGTCGGCAATCGAGAAATTTCACCAGCGAAGACTCGAAAGTCTCGAGGGTATAAAGCTAAAGAGAATTCTTTCGCGCAAAAACCCCTATCTTTTCCGAGCGAAGAATATTCTTACGGCGGAAGAATTGGTAAGGGGAATTCTTGATGCGCATTTATCCTCGCAGGAGGAAGCCTTGTTTGGAACAACGTTAGAGCAGCTTGCAATATATATAGCCAAGCAAATTTATGGCGGAAGAAAGTCCGCGTCAGAAGGAATAGATCTTCAGTTTGAACGAGAAGGTATGATATATCTTATCACAATTAAGTCAGGGCCAAATTGGGGAAATAGCAGGCAAATCGCCGCGATGCGTGACGATTTTAGAAAGGCAAAGCGCATTCTCGGTACCAACGCGGAAAAGGGAAGAATTATTTGCGTGAACGGGTGTGCATATGGGAAAGCTAGAAAAGCTGACTATGGTGATTATCTTAAGTTATGTGGCCAAGAATTTTGGGAGCTTCTTTCTGGATCAGAAACACTATATATAGATATAATTAAGCCGTTTGGCTCGAAGGCAAAGGAAAAGAATGAGGTATTCCTCGTTCAGTACGCTGCTGTGGTAAATAAATTTGTGCGAGAGTTCACTACTGAATATTGTGATGTAGATGGGAAAATTCTCTGGGATAAAATTGTCAAATTAAGTTCAGAGAAGAAGCAGTAAGGGTGAATTCCTGTTAATGCTCGCCATTCGACCAGGCCGCGGAGGGAGCATGATTTCCCTCTGAAAAAGGCGGTGGTTGATTTTTTGCGCGGTCAGCGACTGATCGAGCGACGCAAGATCGCTGGCAAGCTGGGTGGGGGAAGCTTGCTGGAAGAGTGCGGGTGAGACGAGCGGAGGGGCAGTCGATCCATAGCGTTGCGCAAGAATCCGGGCTGAGGGTTCGTCGATGGCCATCAGGGCAAGGTTGATGCGGGGCGGAAGCTGGTGGAGCGTGAGCGGGTTGGAGGTATCGCGCGAGTCATAACGAAAATCGGGCGCCAGCGCGGGACCTGCATCGTTTGCGGACCGTTCCGGAAGAACCACCAGGGCGATGACGTTTTCGGCCTCGACGGGCAGGGCTGTCGAAGACGGGATGAGTTCCTGAATCCAGGAGGCCGAGGAAGTGAGAGCAAAAACCTGGAGCGATTCGGCGGGCTGACGGATTTCCTTCAGGCGCCAGCGCCAGCAATTAATGCTGGGGATGAACGAAGGCAGGTCATCCTCGTCGCCGAATTCGACGAAATAGCCGAAGGCGTTGAGCAATTCTTCCGCGCCGGCATGGCCTTCCGTTTCGGAATAACCCTGGGGTGCGAGGAAGAAGACGCTGCTGCCGGTGGTGATGCGTCCGCTGGTAGTGAGCAGGCCATTGGTTCCGGTGCTGGGGCCGCAAACGAAGTCGAGATCGGAGCGGCGCGCGAGATGATCCGGGACAAAGTTTGATCCGGTTCGGAACGCGCCATTGGCATCGGCATAATCCTGATATGGATTGAGCGTCGCCTGGCTCAGGTTGAGCGCAAGGGAATCGAACGCATCGGCGGCCTCGGCAAACGGATCAGCGCTCGCCGACTTCCAGCCCTGGTCGATGTCCTGGGTGAATTCAAAGACAGCCATGAGAATGGCGAGCAGAATGGCCAGGGTGACCAGCACCTCAAGCAGGGTAAATCCGCGCGGGAAATTATTGGGTCGGCAGAACGACCGCATAAGTTTGCACGCGGTTCGGCGCATCCATCGGCGTGATCTGGAACGTCACGCGGTTGAGCATGGTATTTCCAGCCGCCGCCGGTGAGCTTGTGCGCACAACATAAAGGGCCTGACCCGCGCTGGTCGGGTTACCTTGGAGGTCCAAATAAATCGTGCCGGAAGGAAGGGTGCCCTGCTTTTCCTCTTCGATCACCGTCTGGGCGATTTGGGAGATAGTGCGATTATCCCGGGCTTGTCTCGACGTCTTTAATCCGAGAGCCAGCAAAGGGATGAGAACAAGGAATCCAAAACTGACCAATCCAAGGGAAAGAGTAGCCTCCACAAGGCTAAAGCCTCGTGATATGTTTTTTGGCCTGCCAAAAAAAGGATTCATTTTCGGAAAGCATTGCCGATAAATCGAAATTTCCAATACTTAAGTTTAGCTTTTCTATTCTTTCTCTTCACTAAATGGAAGAAGAGGTAATAACGACTTCATTTTCGTCGCGCAGGACGATCTCATTGCTTACAGGGGGAGCGGGAAAAAGGAGGGCAATCCAGCCGATAATCTGGCCGATTGCGTAGGTAAGAGGAATCAGGGGCGCCAGGAGTCCGGCGATGATTTTTTGGCCGAGATTCAGATGGGAACCGCAGCTTAGGGTGATAATGACCGAGGCGAGAAGCCAGAGGAGAACGAATTCGGTTTCGAGGCGCCAATAAAACAAAGCCACAAAGGTTCCGATCAACATTAAGGGAAGGAATTGATGGAAAGTGGGGCGCCAGCCGCTGACCATGAATTGCCGGGTCCGGCCCATGCCATAACGGAGAAGCATCAGGGCCATCTGGCCGGGCGTGGCGCGTTGCGGGCGAAAGACCTGGAGCTGCGGGTCGTACCAGGAGCGGACACCGGCGCGGTGGGCGCGGTCGAGCCATTCGTTTTCCTCATTGGGATAAAGATCAGTAGAGAGAGGGCCGATTTTGGCGAAGATCGATTTGCGGACGGCCAGATTGCAGAGAATGAGATCGGTCTGTGTTGCGGGACGGAATGGGCCGTGGGGCGAATAGCGGGCCGAAACGGTGCCAACAAGGAGAGGATGAGTCAGAAGGACGTGGAAAATCTCCTCCCAGAATGTGGCGTTGGGCCGGAGCCGGGCGGGGCCGCCGACGATTTCAACTTCCGGCTGGGTGAAGGCAGCTTCGAGTTCCTGCCAGAACGCGGCGTCCACGGAACAGTCGTTGTCGAGGAACACAATGATTTCGCCCCGAGCGCAGGCAAGGGCGGCATTGCGCTGCCGCGCTGGATGACCGCCTTCCGCCACGATGATCTGGGCCGGGCCGCTTGGAGGAGGCGCAAGGCGCAAGGCGGCCAAGACCGGTTCCTCCAGACGGAACCGGCGGGTCGGAATGATAACCGTATAACGCGGAACAGCCATGAGAGGCAGGAGATTAGGACTCTTATCCAAAGTAGACAAGGGCCGCGCCGGAGAGAATTTTGGCCGGCGGCCAGGAGCCGAGCGAGGAGCATAGATGTTCAGTCCCGAAGAGAGGTGGTGTTAGGCGCGACGATGTGCCAAAACCGGAGGAACTATGGGACAAGTATTACACGGGTGCGCCCGCACGACGGCGGCGGTGCGTCGGGCGATCCAATCTAGTCAAGAGAGCCTGATCG
>JAJSLK010000011.1 GCA_021272165.1 Methylacidiphilales bacterium | reverse complement strand
GCTTGTCGAGGGATCAGTTCCGTAAGGGCAAGAACCGGGACCGAACTGATCCTTCGACTTCGCTTTGCTTTGCTCAGGATGATGGAAGCGGGCGCGATGAAGCAAAATGGTCTTACCCTTCGCCAATCCTGGTGCT
The DNA here is from genome assembly GCA_021272165.1 of Methylacidiphilales bacterium. Lineage (GTDB taxonomy): Bacteria > Verrucomicrobiota > Verrucomicrobiia > Methylacidiphilales > UBA1321 > JABDGH01. The sequence continues at coordinate 125,768 of JAJSLK010000011.1, read as the reverse complement.
GTGCTGTTTCTGAAATGTGATATATTCACTTAAGAAAGGATTTCTATGAAAATGCGGCCTTTCGTAATCGTTTCGACGCTCGTCTTCGTCCTGGTGGCGCTGGTGCATGTCGTCCGTCTGGTCCAGGGCTGGCCAGTCGAATTGGGAACCATGAATATTCCCCTCTGGGTCTCGGGGCTGGCCATTCTGGTTGCCGCCGCCGGTGCCGTCTGGGGGCTGGTTCTCCTCCGGCATCACCATCGCTAACGGCGTCAATGGCTCAGCTTGTCGAACGCTGCCAGCGTGGCGGTGAGGTTTCGGCCCAGGTCATACTCCCGGGCGAGGGTCTGTGCGGGCTCGCGCAAAAGTAATCGCCGCTCCGGGTCCGCCAGTTCGTCGAGCAGCTGGACGATTTTCGAAACGTCATCCGCGCGCTTCAGGATAAAGCCGTTCTTTCCCTCCGTGATGATTTCCGACGCCCCATTCTGTGCCGACGTGATCACCGGCAGGCCCGCCGCCAGAGCCTCCAGCGTCACGTTGGCGAAGGGATCGTAAATCGTCGGCAGCAGAAAAACATCCGCCGCGGCATAGACGTGCGGCATTGCCACTGGAGGCGGCGAATCGACAATCACCAGCTTCGCATATTTTTTGCGAATGCCCTCCATCGCCCGCCGCGCAAACGCATGACCCTTCCTCTCCCGGCCCGCGCCGACCAGCAGCACGACATAATCATCCGGATTCAGTTGCAGCGCTTTCCGTCCCAGCGCGCGATCTCCGCTGCTGAACTGCTGGTAAGGCACGCCATTGTAAATCACATCGATCCGCTCGTGCGGAAAATCGAACCGCCGTGCAACCTGCTCCGCGACGAAATGCGAGTTGCAGATCACACGCCCCACGCCTTTCGGCTGGAACACTTCCGCCTCCAGCCGGCAAAGCTCCCGGTTCTTGGAACGCAACAGCGTCCGTACCAGCCCCGCCACCGGCGAAAACATCTTCCGGTGCGCCAGCCATTCGACATGCAGCCCGTCGCCCGCGCGATAAATATCGCATCCCGGCACCCGCTCCAGGCTGAAAACGATGTCATGCCGCTCGTGCAGCGGCAGACTCGCCGCCTTGCGGGCAAAAGAAACCGGATCGCCCGCCTCGATTTTTCGCACCGACTCGAAGGGATTTTCCCGCGGCGACCAATCCTCGCAATAAAGCGTCACCTGGTGCCCGCGCGCCGCCAGCCCCGACGCCAGCCGCAACAAATAGCGCTCCGCCCCGCCTGTCGGCGAAAAGCGCCGCCGCAGAAAGGCGACCCGCCAGCTCTTCGTTGCCGCGTGCCTCTCCATGGCTTAGGTCAGAGCCGGCTCGCCCGTGGCCTGGGCTGGCGCCGAGATGCTTTCATCATACTGGCACATTTTGTCCAGGCATCGCTCGAAGGCGTCGTGCCCGCGAAGGATATCGATTTCCACCCGCAGAAAATAAACCGGCAGCGGCCGCTTGCCCAGCCGAGGAAAGCGCACCGAATCCTTCTCTGTCGTGATTACCGCCCGCGCGCCGCGCGCCTTCGTCCGCTCGAACATTTTTGCGATTTCCCCTTCGCTGAAGCGGTGATGGTCCGCGTACCGCCGCGAATAAATCAGCTCCACGCCCAGTTTTTTCAATCCCTCCTCGAAGCTCTCCGGCTTCGCGATGCCCGAGATCGCCCCCACCCGCAAATCCTTCAGGAACGAAAGCGGCTTCACCTCGTGCGTGAAGACCTCCTCCAAGTGGAGCGGCTTGTGTGTGCATTCGACAAATTCTGCATGGCGATTGTACCGGCGCAACTCCGCCCGCAATTCGGAAAGATCCCGCCCATCGCACTTCGTGATGAAAATAATGTTCGCCCGGCAAAGCTGCTCCGGTGGCTCGCGCAGCAATCCACGCGGCAGCAGATAGCGGTTCGCGAACGGCGATTCCCGGTCCACCAGCACCACGTCGATCCGCTCTTTCAACCGCAAAAATTGCAGACCATCGTCCAGCAAGAGCGTGTCGCAGTTATACTTCCGGATCGCATGCAACCCGCTCTTCACCCGGTCCTTGTCGACAAGCACCAGCACCTCTTTCAGATTCGACGCCAGCATGAACGGCTCGTCTCCTGCCATCTCCGAATCGAGCAACAGGGAACGCCCATCCGAAACCACCCGCGGTGGACGCCGCAATTCCAATGGCCGGAAACTGTCGACCAATTGTTGCGGGAACGGCGGCGGCTGGCTCTTGTAACCACGGCTCAGCACCGCCACTTTCCGGCCCCGGCGCGTCAATTCCCGCGCGAAAAGCTCCACCACCGGCGTCTTCCCCGTGCCGCCCACCGTCAAGTTCCCCACGCTCACCACCAGACATCCCAGCGCATGCACCGACCCCAGCCGCGTCTCAAACCACCACAGCCGCCCTCGCACGCCCAGCCGGTAAAGGCCCGACAACATCCAAAGAAAAAACCGGAACAGCCCCGCGCGGAAGCCCCACCGCCTCTCCATAATCACATCGACCCCGAATTGCTCGAGGCGGTCAAATACGCGGTTGGAAGCCATGGTCTTGTGACATTCTAGTTAACCGGACTGGTCAAGCCGAGGTGAAACATTAGAGTCTATCTCATCAATAGACACGGCTCTCGTCTATTGATGAGATAGACTCCAGTTAAATCTACCTGCGGCAAATTTTTATCTCCCCCAATAATCTCTTCTAGTATTAACATCGAGATTGAGTAAAATAAGCTCTGTGCCTCCTGAAGCCGCTTCAAGTTCGTCCCCGGTCTTCGATCCACAAACGTGGGTCGATTTGATGACAGTTCACGCCATGAAGCGTGACGTCTTCAGCACCAAGACTCTCGCCACCATTCATGAAGGCATCGAAAAATTGGCCGATGGAATGGCCTCCCCGACCAATCCCATCACCGTCACCGGTTTCCATCGCACCCTCTTCGAGCGCCTCTACCGCTCCTTCAACAATCCGACTCTCCTCAAGGAAGTCGGCCTCCTTTATCAGGAAGAATTCGGGATGCCGGCCATTGCCCTGAAACATTTCGATCTCGCCCGCCAGTTCGCGCCCAAGGACCGCGACATCGAGCAACTCCAGAAGGGCGCCGCTCTGGCCATGGCCCGCCAAATCACCGACGAACCTGGGCACAGCGGCCTTCATGAGGCCATCCATGCCAAGCCCGAAGTCAGTGCGCTTCTCCGCAAGACCACCAAGCTCAACGTCGTCCACGAAACCCGCCAGCATCTCGGCGAAACCACCGGCGAGCTCGCTCGCAAGCAAGAAATGGCGCGTCAAACCGCGGCTCTCAAGCCCCGGATCAAGGCACCTCCCGTCGATTTCAGCAAAGTCATCAAGGACATCCAGACCCTGATCCATCGCACCGATTTCAGCGGCGCTTCCGCTGCCCTTGAGGAAACGCGTAAGGCGGGCGCCTCCGCCGATGAGCTCCAAGCCTGCTACGCCCAGCTCGGCCTGATAGCCTACGACCATGGCCGTATGGAAGAGGCCCTTGATGCCTTCATCGTCATGCGCGACCTGGGGCCCGGTACCGTCGAGGCCTGGTTCAACTGCGGCCTTGTTTATCAGAAGATCGGCCAGCTCGAAAACGCCCTCAGCTCCTATCAGGAAGCCTCCCGCCTCGCCCCCGACAATCCCAAGATCTGGTGCAATCTCAGCACTGTCTGGTTTGAGCTCGGCAATTACGAAGAGGCCGAACGTACCGCCCGCGTTGCCCTCGAGTCCAAGACGGATTATGCCCGCGCCTGGGACAATCTCGCTTCCGCCCTCAGCGCCCTCGGCCGTCTCCAGGACGCCGCCGAAGCCTGCCAGCAGGCCATCCGCATCCAGCCCGCGCTCCATTCCGCCTGGTTCAAGCTCGGCGTCGTTAATTTCCAGCTTGATAATCTCGTCGTCGCGCTTGAGGCCATGAGCCTCACTGGCGACAATCCCGACTACTTCGCCTACGTCCTCTACTACCAGAGCATGATCGAGGCCCGCCGTGGCGAACTCGACCAGGCCCTGCAAAAACTGGCCGAGGCCCGCGCCGCCGATCCTGCCAATGACCTCGAATCCTCCGCCCTCAGGGAACTCGGCTCCGCCTTTATGAAGATCGGCCGCTACGTCACCGCCGCCGATTTCTACAGCCAGATCATGGCCAAGCACCCCGACGACTTCTCCGGCTGGCTTGCGCTCGGCACCGCTTATCACAAGGCCGAACAATTCGAGCGCGCCGGCGAGGCCTACCGCCAGGCTACCCAGCTCCAACCCGACAACCCCATTGCCTGGCACAATCTCGGCCTACTCGCCTCTGACCGGGGTAACCACGCCGAATCGCTCAGTTGCTTCCAGCGCGAAGTCGAACTCTCACCCAACGACGCCAAGGCCTGGTATGACCTCGGCATCACCTACCAGGCCCTCGGCCAGGAACAGGAAAGCGTCGACGCCTTCGAACGTGCCGAAGGCATCGTCAAGGCCCTCTCCCGTCGCAGCAGCGATCTTTCCGCCGCCCTTAGCATCGTCCGCCGCCTCAACCTCGGCGAGCGCGTCCTCAAAACCGAATAGTTTGTGCTTCGTTCCCAAGTGCAACTTGGGAACGAGGATCAATTCGTCTTCTATCCAGCCACCCCGCTCGCCAATGTCGGCTGGAAGTGGGGCGGCTCAACTTCCGGCGTCAGCAACTGAACCTCGATCTGTTGCAGCCCGGCCGCCATCAGCCACTCGCGCAGGTCCGCCTCGTTGAAGCCAAGCCAGTAATCGCCGTAAAGTTCCCGCGCCGGGTCGAAATGATGCTGGTTCAGGTCCAGGATCACCAGTCGGCCCCCCTTGCGCAGCAGCTTCGCCGCGGCGGCGATGGCCTGCTGCGGATTGGCTGCGTGGTGCAATGCCTGGCTCAGGATCACCACGTCGATACTCTTCGGCGGAATCGGTGGGTCGGCCAGGTCGCCCAGCCGATATTCGAGGTTCGGAATGCCCTTCTTCTTCGACTCCGCCCGGCCGAAGGCCACCATCTTTGGTGAATTATCGACCGCGATCACTTTTTCAGCACGCCGCGCGAGAAGTTGCGAGAGCCAGCCTTCACCCGCACCCAGATCGGCCACGACCACATGTGGCACCAGGTGCGCCAGCAGCGGCCCGATCTCCGTCCAGGTTCGGCCCGGGCAAAAACTCTTCCCCAGCCGCCCCGCCACCCGGTTGAAATATTCCCGCGCCGCGCTCCGCCGTTTTTCCAGCACCAGCTTCAGCCCCGCCGGGTCTGACTTCGCGCCCGGTACCTCCGCCAGCGTCAGGAGCGCCGAATCGAGGATCTGCCGCGCCTCCTTCGTCAGCTTTTTCACCCGTGAATAATAAGTCCGCTTCCCCTCGCGCCGCGGTTGCACCAGCCCCACCCGCCGCAGATGCGCCAGATGGGTCGAAATGCGCGACTGGCCCAGGTGCAGGATCTCCTGCAATTCGGCCACGGAAAGCTCCTCCTCCTCGAGCAGGGCGAGGATGCGGAGCCGGGTCGGATCGTGCAGGGTCTGCCAAAGTGCGCGGTACATGCTTCCCCAGCGTTACATCCACCTATCCGAATGCGTCAATGTTTTTGCGGCTAGGGTCTGTTCACCCTAACGCCGGTTATCTGTGGAAATCCCAAGTCCCGCAGGGACGCTTGAGCTTTCAGCTTATCCCTCCGGGACAAGTCCCTTCTTAGTGTGAACAGGCCCTAATGGCCTTTCCTCGACCGCCCGGTAAGCCTCCAGCGCCAGTTGCATCCCCGACGCCTTGTGCAGCGTCTCCTCGTATTCCCGCGCCGGCACCGATCCCGCCGTAATCCCGCTCCCGGTCGAAAAATGCAGCTCCTCGCCCTCCAGCACCATGGTACGGATCGCGATGCTGAACGCCGCGTCACCGTTGTCGTCGAAATAGCCGATCAGCCCCGTGTAGGGCCCGCGTGGGCACGGTTCCAGTTCCGCGATGATCTCGCATGCCCGCCGCTTCGGCGCCCCGCTGATTGAGCCGCCCGGAAGGCACATCCGCACCGCCTCCAGCGCATCCACGCCGGACCGCAACAGCCCCTCGACCGTTGAGACAAGATGGAACACCTGCGGAAATCGCTCAAGCTGCACCAGCTGCGTCACCGTCACGCTCCCGTAATCGCAAATCTGCCCCAGATCGTTCCGCTCAAGGTCGGTGATCATCACCAGCTCGGCCAGCTCCTTCGGATCGGTCAGGAGTTCGTAAGCCAATTGCTCGTCGCGCACCGGGTCCCGGCTGCGCGGCCGCGTCCCCTTGATCGGCCGCGTCGTGAGATGCCGTCCCTCGATGCGCAGGAAAAGTTCCGGCGAGGCCGAAAGCAGCTTCACGTTGCCGAAATCGAGGAACCCGCCGCCCGGGGCCGGACTCCGCGCCAGCAGATGCTCGAAGAGCCGGTACGGATTGCCCGAAAAGCGCGTCGAAAATTTTTGCGCCAGGTTCACCTGGTAGATGTCCCCCGCCGCGATGTACTCCTGTGCCCGCGCCACGATTGCTTCGTACTCCGCCCGCGTCAGGTTCGAGCGCCATTCCGCGATAGCCGTCGACCGCCGGGCGAGGGTCGCAAAATTTTCCTCCGCCTCGGCCCGCCGCCGAGGCCAAAGCTCGCTGAAGCCTCCTTCATGGATCACGTCGATTTTCGGAAACCACGCGAAACGGAATGCCCCTTCGTATGTGATATAACCCACCGACGCGCTCCGGGGATGAATCGAGTCACGCCCCGTCTTTCTCCGCCGATCCAGTAATTCCCGCAGTCTGCCCCAATCCTCCGGGCCGCCCGCGACGACTTCCTCCGGCTCGGCCGCCTGCAGGATTGCGCCGGGCTGGTTCCAGGAATTAAGGGAGATAAAGGGAGAGGAGGGCACGGGACGTAATTCAGGATAAAGCTATGGACTGAACCGATCCGCCGACAAGCCCGGGTATGACCGGCCGCAAATACCGGGTCACCTCAAAATCTCGCCTCTGCCTCGATCTCCGCCAGCTCCGCCGTCGGGCTCACCACCGCCACATTCAGCTTTTCGTCGTGCACCAGCAACGCCGCCGCCGCGCGCACTTCCTCCGGCGTCACCGCCTCGATCTGCCGGATCAGCTTGTCCGGATTGATCACGCGCTGATGTCCCACCAGGCTTTCGCCCAGCCACATCATCTGGTTGTCGGTGCTTTCCAGGCTCAGGTGGATCTGCCCGAACGTATATTCCTTCGCGCGCCGCAATTCCCGCAGGCTCGGCGCCCGCCGCGCCAGTTGCGCGATCGTCTGCAGTGTCAGGCGGATCGCCTGCACCGTCTTCGAGTTCTCCACGCCCGCGTTCACGAAAAAGCTCCCCGCCTCATGGTAATAACTCGCGTTCGTCCCAATCGAATAAGCCAGCCCATGTTTCTCGCGCACGTTCTGGAAAAGCCGCGAACTCATGTTTTCGCCCAGCATCACGCTCATCAGCCGGAATGCTGACCGCCGCGGATCGTGCCGCGACACCCCCCGCAGCCCGATCACGAACTGCGTCTGCTCAATCGGCTTGCGGATCACCTCGAAGCGCGGCGCCGTCTGTCGCCGCGACACCGGCGTGCACGTCGCGGGCGATCCGGTCGGGAACTGGCGCAGCAACGGCCGCAACAGCTCCTTCACCTCCGCCAGGTCCGTCTTGCCCGCCACGGTGATGAACAGATTGCCCGAATGATAAAACTTCCGCCGATAATTCAGCAAATCGCGCCGCCGCATCCGCTGCACGTTCTCGCTGCTGCCGAGCAGGGGCCGGCCCAGCGGATTGTTCGGCCAGAGGAGCATATTGACCACGTCCTGCGCCAGTTGCGACGGCTGGTCTTCGTACATCCGGATCTCTTCCTGGATCACGCCCCGCTCCCGCTCGATCTCCGCCGCCGGGAACGTCGCCCGCAACAGCATATCGCTCAGCACATCCACCACCGCGCGAAGATGCGTCGCGCTCGCTCGCGCGTAATAGCAGGTCATCTCCTCCGCCGTGAAGGCATTCAAATAACCGCCCACGCCTTCCACCGCCTCGGAAATCTCCCGGGCCGTCCGCTTCGTCGTTCCCTTGAAGAGCATGTGCTCCAGAAAATGGAAAATGCCATTCTGCCGTTTCGATTCGTGCCGGCCGCCCACCCCCAGCCAGAAACCGACCGACACGCTCTCCACGTGGGGCATTTGCGCCACGGCGAGCTGCGCTCCCTGATCCAGTCGTTCCTGCGTGAAAATCATGTACTTAGTTTCCGTTCCCTAAAGGGGGGTGTCAAACCCCGGCTGCATGATAAAAAATTAATTATTTTTGAAGCGAGTATTGGATTCAAAAATAAGTTATAATACATTTATAAAAAATGACTTATGATTTATAATATCGATTGAAAGGTAATAGCTGGCAGCCAATCCATTGGTTTAAAATCTGCTTTGCCCCAATCTGCCCGCGAATTGATACTTTTATCGGCTAAACTTTCTCCCTTAAGTTCTTGTGTCCATTTTTTGGACAGTCTCTCGACTTCTCCTCCCCTTTACCCCATTTTTCCCATCGGATGACATTTCCGGTATCCCGGCCCTTTTTGGGCGCAATTTTGCTGCTGACGGCGGTCCTGACCGGCTGCGGACATAAGGACAATGCGGCCTTCCAGCAACGGCACCCTATCGATCCCAACCAGCCCCCCGTCCAGGGCGACTGGGTTGTCCAGCGCATCAACGCCGATGTCGACACCCTCAACCCGATCACGGGTGAGGACACCAACGGCGCGGTCATCCGCTCCCAGCTCGTCAACGAAAGCCTGCTCCAGATGAACAACTTCACCCTGAAGCTGGAGCCCTGCCTCGCCGAATCATGGGAAGTGTCGCCTGACCAGCTGACCTACATCTTCCATCTCCGCCACGGCGTCAAATGGCACGACGGCCAGCCCTTCACGGTGGATGACGTCAAGTATACCTTTGACAAGCTCATGGACCCCAAGGTCGATTCCGCTCCAATCCGCGTCTACTTCTCCAACATCAAATCGTGCGACATCGTCGACCCCTTCACCGTCCGCTTCACCGCCACCGAGCGCTACTTCAAGACCCTCGAAGTCCTCGGCACGTTCATGGCCATCGTCCCGAAGCACGTCCTCGAAAAAGGCGAGCCCGATTTCAACAAGCACCCCTTTGGCCGCGCGCCCATCGGCACCGGCCCCTACAAATTCGTCCGCTGGGACACCGGCGCGCAGATCGTGTTCGAGCGCAACGACGATTACTGGGGCGGCCCGATCCACTATCCCAGGCGCATCGTTTACCGCGTTATCGAGGAGCCCTACATCGCCACCCAGCTCTTCAAGAAAGGTGAAATCGACGTCCTCGACGGCGTCTCGCCCGTCCTGTGGAAATGGTCGCTGGAGCACTCCCCCTCCATGGAACGTGGCCGCGAAATCGTCTACCCGTTCCCCAACTACAACTACCTCGGCTTCAACCTCCGCCTCCCCATCTTCTCCGATGTCCGCGTCCGCCACGCCATCGACCTCCTCCTGCCCCGCGACAAAATCCTCAGCCAGATCTACCTCGATCAATACGCCGACAAAACCGCCGGGTACGATCCTCCCTCCTCGCCCAGCTACAACCACGACATCGCCCCGACTCCGTTCGATCCCGCGCAGGCCGCCCAACTTCTCCAGCAGGCCGGCTGGCGCAATGACCACGGTGACGGCCTCCTTTACAAGGACGGCCAGCCGCTCAGCTTCACCCTCCTCTATGGCGCCGGCAACACCAACGCCCAAAAAATGGCCGAATTAATGCAGGAAACACTCCGTCAGGCCGGGATTGACCTCAAGCTCCAGAGCCTCGAATTCGCCCAGATGATCGCCCGCATGGACGACTGGAAATTCGACGCCGTTCTCTCCGGCTGGTCCACCGACTTCAACGGCGACCCCTCCCAGCTCTGGGACGGCTCGCAGGCCAAACTCAAGAAAAGCTCCAACTTCATCGGCTACGACAACCCTCTCGCCAACCAACTCATCGCCCAGGGCAAGCTCGAATACGACGACAACAAGCGCAACGCCATCTACCGCCATCTCCAGCAGGTCATCCACGACGACTACCCCGTCTGCTTCCTCTTCAACGCGCGGATCATCCTCGTCATCTCCGACCGCTTCCAGAACGTCAAAATCTTCGCCCCCCGCCCCTGCTTCGACATCAGCACCTGGTGGGTTCCCCAGCCCTGGCAGAAATATACCGACTGATTTCCGTCATCCCGAGCTTGTCGAGGGATCAGTTCAGTCTGTCTTTGAGATAGCCGCCGATGTCCCTATCGGCGGAATGCTTTCTACTCCAGCTTCATTCCGTCAATTTGGTAAATTTGGAAATTCCGTAATTCATGCCTTCGCGGCTAAATGCCTGCGTGCGTCAGCGCCGCGTCCCAATCTTTCCACACCGGCTCCAGCCCCAGATCCCGCAGGCGATTCGACACTTCGACGACCGACCGCTCATCCGCGATCGCGAACTGCTCCGTCGCCGACAAATGCTCGCCCTCGGAGGCAATCACCGGCTTCGCCTTGCCCCGTTCCGTCTGGTGGATCGATTCCCCTCCCACGCCCGTGTAGCCGCCCGGCTCCGTATGCGAGCCCGCGCTCATCATCGTCACGCCCAGGCGCATCAGCCGGTCCCGCAGCGCGGACGATTCCCGCGTCGAAAGCACGATCCCCACCTGCGGAAAACAGAGCCGCAGAGCCAGGATCACCTGCACCATCGCCCGGTCGTTGAACTCATGCCGCGGTGCGAACGCTCCCGCCGCCGGACGCAGCCGGGGCAGCGAAACCGTCACCGACGATTTCCAGCACTGCCGCAGCAGATGGTCCACATGCGCCGCCAGGTGCAGCGCCTCCGTCTCCCACGGCGCCAGCCCGAAAAGCGCACCCACACCGATCCGCCGGAAACCGGCCGCATAGGCCCGCTCCGGGCAATCGAGCCGCCAGTCGAAATCCTTCTTCGGCCCCGCCGTGTGCAGCTCCGCGTAAATCTCCCGGTCGTACGTCTCCTGATAGACCACCAGCCCCTCCGCTCCGGCCCGGACGACCGGCACGTAGTCAGCCGTCTCCATCGGCCCGACCTCGAGCGAAAGCGACGGGATGAATTTCCCCAGCCGCGCCACGCACTCGGCCAGATAATCGGTCGAGACGAACTTCGGATGCTCGCCCGCCACCAGCAGGATGTTGCGAAAACCCTGCTCCACCAGATGCCGCGCCTCCGCCTCCACCTGGTCCACCGTCAGCGTCACGCGCAGGATCGGGTTGTTCCGCGAAAAACCGCAATACTTGCACACGTTCACACACTCGTTGGAAAGATAGATCGGCGCGAACAGCCGCATCGTCTTGCCGAAAAACTGGCGCGTCAGCTTCTCGGCTTCGCGGGCCATCGCCTCGAGCTGCTCGTTCGATTGCGGACGGATCAGCGACGCGAACCGCTGCAAAATCCGCCGCTCCGTCAGCGCCGGATCGCGAAACGCCTCGGAAAAAGTCATGACCCCACTATAAGACCCTCCGCGAATTTGTCGAAGGATAGCTCATCGTGGTGGCTATAAAGGCTTTACTTCCCGAAGCCTTCTGTTTTCGACGAGAGGAAATTCACTAATTCAGAGAGGCTTTAAAAAGCCATTCTCTCGATAATCTGGAGGCACTTGACCTGCAAGGGGTTGATGGGCAATCTTATGTCTGGACCGATCCGAGTGCAAAAACTGCTCTACGGATTCCGAAGGAATTAATAAAATGAGCGATGAAACCAAACCTAGTCAGCCCATTATACCCTCGGAAATTGACGTTCATTTTATAAAAGGAACACAGTTTCGAGTGGCTCAGGCAAATGGCGCTTGGTTTGGTTCTGATCCGCAAGGCAATTTCCACTTAACTTTTTATAGCGAGCGAATTCCACTTCCTACAAAGATTACTGTTAAGCTCAATGAGAAAGGCCAATTTGTTGCGGAGGATTTCGCCAAGAGAGAATCCAAGCTCGGAATAGTTCGCGAGATGGAAATCGATATTGTTATGTCTGTTGCGGCAGCTCAAGGGCTCTACCAATTGTTAGGTCAGAATTTGGAAGCCGCAATGACGGCTATTAATGCCACAAGTAAAGCCGAGGCTTCGTCATGAAGCAGGTGTTCATAAACGATAATCCATCTGCTGTGCGCTGGATATTTCCAAGAGAAGGCGCAGGTTCGTTGACAGCCGGTTCCTCTGTGGTGAATCTTGCGCAAGATTTTACCCAAAATAGCCAATGCAATTTTACGTTTTGTTTCGGGACTATAGCCTTTGCTAACGAAGATATACTTGAAGACAATTTTAGATCATGCGTCAAAAAATGGCGCGAAGAGATTGGTGCAGAGTCATCTCTTTCAAAAATCACGGGTAACATAAATTATCTTAAAATCATTAAGTTGGGGATTAGAGCCGTTCCATTAATCTTAAAGGAATTGCAATCGGAGCCAGCCCCATGGTTTCTTGCTCTTAGAGTATTAACAGACGATTCTGAAGTTGGAAGGAGCACTCCTGGCGATTTTAAGAAAATGTCGGAAGAATGGATTCTTTGGGGAAAAGAGCGTGGCTATATTACCTGAACGGCTTTCTAAATGGAAAGAAGAGTGCTGGCCTCACTTATTATCGGAGGGGTACAAGGTCAGCAGTGTTCAAACATGGACGTACAATTGTATTGCATTTGCTGCGGGAGACGAAGGGGTATGGTGGTGGCCTGATCCCGATGGCGATGGCTACTGGCCCGAGGGCATTAAGCGAGAAGAAAGCCTCGAATGCTTTGAATTAGCCTACGGTACACTTGGTTATGAAAAATGTGATCCTGGTCCCGAACCGGGATTTGAGAAAATTGTCATCTACGTTCACAAAGGAAAACCAAGTCACGCGGCGAGACAATTACCTGACGGTCGTTGGAAGAGTAAGCTAGGATCGTGGGAGGACATCGAGCATAACACAGAAAGGGCTGTTGAAGAGTACGAGTATGGGAAAGCTACTCTTTACATGAAAAGACCATCCCAAATTCCTCTTATCAAACAGCATAAAAAGGTCCAATAGAAACGCTGCTGAGATGCTCTACTGCCCTCCACCTGCGCCTGGATTTCCTCCCGGCATAAGGGGAAGTGACATCGTCCGGTAGCCCGTCGGCGGTTCGAAGAGCGTCGGGTCCTGCGGCCCCGGCGTGTAATTCTTCCAGAGCGCGGTGAAAGAGTTATCATCGGCGGCCATCTTCACGGGAAATTTTTTGACCGCATCCGACCAGAGATAAAAAACTTTGCCGTCCTTGTTCGTGATCTTGTATTTCAGGCACGCCGCGCCATCGACCACATCGGGGCCGACCAGATCGATCTTTCCCCCATCCGCCGCGCTGGTCGGCATCTGCCGCTTCATTTTGTCCGGATTGTAGGGCATCTCCATCACCAGTTGTTGAGTCGGCATCACGTTATAGACCTTCTGTTGGTCAGGCCGGATGATGGTAATGAAGTCCATGCCGTGCGTATTCATTTCCATCCGGTACTTGCCGCTGTCGGCGTTGATCTTGCCCGTGACGGTGGTGCCTGACTTGGTCGTGATGACCTGGTCCGCGCTGTACCGCGCGGCGGGACCAAACGGAAGTTCCTGCGCTCGGGAGGGCAGAAAAGTGAGTGAACAAGAAACGAGAACAAGAAGGACAAGGGAGGATAGACGTTTCATGTCCCCATTCTGTACTCTCTCATCGTCACGGCAAGCGCCGCGTACAATTATCATTTTGCCCCGGCGAATGTTAACCCTAAACTGATAAGATGAACGAAGAGCTGCCCGTTTCCCTGAGTGAGCCTCTCGTGACCAATCCCGCGCGTACGGTCGAAGCCGACGCGATCCTCCGCGAGACGCCCATTGCCCGTCGGCCCTCCCTGCCCGGGCTTCTTTCCGGCATCAACTGGGCCGACCCTGAGGTCTTCAGTGTCATTGCCACGCTCTTTTTCATGCTCACGGGCGGTTACGCCGAGCACACCGGCTCGAAGAGCGCCGCCTTCTGGTGCTACGTCGCCGCCTATATTGCCGGCGGCTGGCACGGCACCATCCACGGCGTCAAGTCGGTGCTCCGGGGCACCGTCGACGTCGATATCCTCATGATTCTCGCCGCTCTCGGCGCGGCCTATGTCAATCACGCCTTCGAGGGCGCCATGCTCCTCTTCCTCTTTTCGCTTTCGCACACCTTGCAGGAGCTCGCCATCGAGCGGAGCCGCTCCGCCATCTCGGCCCTGATGAAGCTGCGGCCCGAAACCGCTCTCTGCAAACGCGGGACCGGGACCGAACTGGTCAAAATCGAGAGCCTCGTCGTTGGCGACATCGTTCTGGTCCGGCCCGGCGAAAGCATCCCCGTCGATGGCGTCGTGATCGAAGGCACCAGCAGCGTCAATCAGGCCTCGATTACCGGCGAATCGCTTCCCGTCGAGAAAAAGCCGGGCGATTCGCTCTTCGCCGGGACACTCAACGAACAGGGCGGCCTCGACATGCGCGTGACCAAAATCGCCACCGAATCGACCCTGGCCAAGCTCATTGAACTGGTCGAAAAGGCGCAGGGCCAGAAGGCCTCGACGCAGCGTTTTCTGGAGAAGGCCGAGCAATGGTATGCCCTCGGCGTCATCCTTTTCACCGCCGCCCTGATCGTCATTCCGGTCTATGTGCTGGGCGAGCCCTTTGCTTCCACCTTTTACCGCGCCATGACCGTCATGGTCGTCGCCTCGCCCTGCGCGCTGGTCATCAGCACGCCCGCCTCGATCCTATCCGCCATCGCTGCCGCCGCCCGCCGCGGTGTCCTCTTCAAGGGCGGCGCCTATCTCGAAAAGGCCGCCGCCATTGAGATCATTGCCTTCGACAAGACCGGCACGCTCACCGAGGGCCGCCCCGTCGTCACCGATCTCCAGGTCATCGCCCGCCCCGGCCAGAGCGAGGCCGAAATCGCCTGCTTCCGCGAGGAACTCCTCTGGCTCGCCGCCGCGGTCGAGGCCCGCAGCGAGCACCCCATCGCCCGCGCCATCGTCGCCGAGGCCAAACGCCGTTTCATGCCCATCGAGCGCTGCCTTAAGTTCCAGTCCGTGGCCGGTCACGGCGTCAGTGCCGAGGTCTGCGGCCGCCGCATCGCCGTCGGCAACCTCAAGTATTTCGACGGTTACGAATCACCGGAACGGACTGAGCTGGAAAGACAAATGAACCAACTCCACGACGCCGGCAAAACTGGCATGCTCGTCGGTGAAATCCACGGTGAGGAAAAGGCCGCCACCGTTCGCTACCTCGGCTTCGTCGCCGTCGCCGACAAGGTCCGCGCCGAAGCCCCCGCCGTCATCGCGCGGCTGCGCAGCCTCGGCGTCAAGCGCATCGCCATGCTCACCGGCGATGGCTCCCGCGTCGCCGCGGCGGTGGCGAAAGCATGCGGGGTCGATGAAGTTCACGCCGATCTTTTGCCTCAGGACAAGGTGCGGGTGATTGAGAAGCTAAAGGAAAGCGGACGCACCGCGATGGTCGGCGATGGCGTGAACGACGCCCCCGCGCTGGCCACGGCCGACATCGGTGTGGCGATGGGCGCGGCCGGGACCGACGTGGCGATGGAAACCGCCGACGTGGTGCTGATGAGCGATGCGCTCGAGACGATTCCCTTTACGCTGGCGCTAAGCCGCCGGACAAGAACGGTGGTTTACCAGAACCTCACCTTTGCGCTGGGCGTGATCGTCGTGCTGATCATTTCTGCGCTCGGATTTCATTTGCCGCTGCCACTCGGCGTGGTCGGGCACGAAGGCAGCACGGTTCTCGTCTGCCTGAACGGTCTCCGGCTGCTGGGTTACCGGTAGCCGGAGACCGTCATCCCATCAACGGGTAGCCGCCGATGTCCCATCGGCGGAATGCTTCCTACTTCAGCTTCATTCCGTCAATTTGGGTAAATTTGGAAATTCCGTAATTCAGGGCTCGCGCCCCCCGGCGACGGTCCCCCGGGTCATCGCATCATGGGTAGCCGGTATCACCATCGCCTGGCGGTTAGCCGTTTTTCAGCAGGTTCAGGAGATAAGGCGCGGGTTGGTAATGCTCGAGGACGATTTCGTTGCGGCCATTGCGCTGCATCCGGACCTGAACGACTTCGATCTCCGGCGTCTTTGCCGGAGAAAAGAGAATGTCATCGTGGGTGGCATTCTTCGCCTCCTTGAAAAGCTTGGGCACGAGATGACCGCCGAGATGGTCGCTGCGGCCGGTGGCCACGTGCATCGTGCCGAGGACCTTTTCGTCCTGGATGTCGCGACCGGAGACGGGCAGGTCCTGCGTGCCGAAACCAAGCTCGCCGAGTTCCCCGGTCATCGGATCGCTCTGGAGCTTGGCGTTGTGGGCATCGACTTCGGCCTGTTCGCCTTGAAGAAGCGTGGCTTTTTGGATGCGGCCGCCGCTGACGTCCATGAGCGCGAGCGTACCGCTTTCATAGCGCATGGGGAATTGTCCCTCGGCGCCTTCGGGGACGTAGTAGACTTCGCCGGCCGGAAGATTGGCAACATCAGGCTCCGGGCCGCGACAAAGGCCGTGGCTTTTTTGCGCTTCCTGTTGGTTGCAGATGAGCTTGAGGGTGTAAGTTTTGCCGCCGGTCTTGAAATCGACCTCGAACCAGTCGGCCTTGGTCAGGCCGAGGCGGAGCTTCTCGGCCTGTTTGCTCACGTCGTTGTAATCGACGGCGAGCCCGCTGCTCAGGATGATGTCGTTCAGGCCATGGAGCGTCGCGCCGCGAAAGCCATATTGCTTGGCGAAGGCCGTGAGCGGCGCCGTGGCGGAGAAGGTCGAGATACAGAGAATGAGGTCGTATTTCGGATAGACGTCTTTCTCGAGGCTGACCTCCCGGCCCTCGGGCGTGATGGCGCGGTCGGGCAGATCGAGGTTGCTGCCGCCAGTGATCTGATAGGCGAAAAGATCGACACCGGTGACGTTGGTGCCCTTGCCCTCCTTCAGTCCGCGATAAAAGACATCATGGGCGTGGCGCTGGATCGTGAGCGCGGGATTTTTGAGAAAGGCGAAATTGGTGATGTCGGAAGGATTTTCGAGGTCGATGAGAATGGCGATGCGCTCGGTGCCCTTGGGCTGAAAAACGGTGGTGAGGAGCCGGTTCAAACTGAAAGGGGGAAAGTTTCGGGCAGGGGCGTGCATGGAAGTCTCCGGTAAGAGTTGGGTTGAGGGGATTGAAGATACGGTGCCAACGATCCGACGGAATGCAACTGGTGCGGTGAGGGTTTGTCACGCGGAGGGTTTTGCACTAACCTGCCGTATGGACAAAAGTTTGAAGGCGGAGGCGGTGCCGGCGCTGGCCGATTGCCAGAGCCAGGCCGATCCGCGGCAATTAAGCATCGACAAGGTCGGGGTGCGGGGTCTGCTGCATCCGATTGAGGTGCGGGACAAGCATCACGAGACGCAGGACACAGTGGCGAAGATCAGCTTGCTGGTCGATTTGCCGAAGGATTTCAAGGGGACGCACATGAGCCGGTTCGTGGAGGTGCTGAACGCGCACGGACGGCTGGTGCACGTGGAGAATCTGCCGCGAATGCTGCGGATGCTGCAGCAGCGGCTGAATGCGCAGGTGGCGCACATCGAAATGGAATTTCCCTATTTCATGGAGAAGGAAGCGCCGGTGACGAAGGCGAAGGGAATCGTCGACTACGCGGTGAAGTTCGACGCGGCGGCGCATGGCAAGGAAGTGACCTTTACGGTGACAGTTACTGTGCCGGTGACAACGCTGTGCCCCTGTTCCAAGGCAATCAGCGCCTATGGTGCGCACAACCAGCGCGGTTACGTGACGCTGGCGCTGCGCTCGGTGCGGGCAATCTGGATCGAGGACATGATCGCGTTGATTGAGGAGTCGGCCAGCAGCGAGATTTATTCGCTGCTGAAGCGGCCGGACGAGAAATTTGTGACGGAGCAGGCCTATGACAATCCGGTCTTCGTCGAGGACCTGGTCCGCAACGTGGCCGAGCGGTGCAACCGGCACCCGGACATCACCTGGTACAAGGTGGAAGCGGAGAACATGGAGAGCATCCATAATCATTCCGCCTATGCCTGCATCGAGAAGACGCTAACGACGTAACGGCAGCTTTGGCATGCCTGATTTTGGAACGAGGGAATAAGGAAGGCATTTGGCTGCGAAAGAACGCAGAGAAATGCAAGGAAGAGAAGGCAGAAAGTTAGAGATCCTTCGACAGTGCCGGGACAAGCCCGGCTTGCTCAGAATGACGACTTAAAGGAGATGTGCTGCCGCACTTTTCCGCCGATGGGGACATCGGCGGCTACCAAAGTCAGACTGATTACTCCTCCATGAGGGGGATGAACATGTTTTCGCGGAGTTCGTCGCGACTAAGGAAGGGGGCCATGTCCTCGAGGGGCGAGGAGACCATTTTGCCGTTGTTGAGGCGGCGGGAGGAGAGCTTGGGGGCGAAAGGCTGGGAGAGATCGAGCATGACTTCGCAGAACTGAGGGCCGTCGCCTTTGAGGGTTTCGTGGGTCATTTTTTCGAGATCGGCATGGCTGGCGCAGCGACGGAAGGGGAACCTGAAGGCGTCGGCGATTTTGCTGAAATCAGGGAAGCTGAGGCCGGAATCAGTGCCGCAGCCGACAATATTGTCGGCAAAGAAATTAGCCTGAGTCTGACGAATCGAGTGGTAGCCGAGATTATTGAAGAGAAAAATTTTGATGGGGAGATTGAGGCTGCGGATGGTCTGAAGTTCCTGCAGGTTCATCATGATGCTGCCGTCGCCGGCGAGGCAGATGACGCGCTGTTTGCCGCCGAGCGCGATCGCGGCGCCGAGTGCGCCGGGGATGTCGTAGCCCATGGGGGCGCTGCCCGAGTTGTGGTAGAGGCGCTGGCCTTTTTTGATTTTGGAGGCCTGGAAGGCGACGATTGAGGCGGTGCCGTCGCCGGTGACGACGACATCGTTTTCGCGGAGCTGGCTGGAGAGAGTGTCGACGAAGCAATAGGGATTCACCTGCTGCGCGTTCTTCCAATATTCGGGCAGGACGACGGGATAACGGGCGATCCACTTTTTGCTCTGGGCGAGCCAGTCGCGGTGACGGGCGGATTCATCCGCCGGGGCGGCGGCGAGGAGGCGGGGAAGGAAATCGGCGAGGTCGGCAACGACGGGGAGATCGGGTTTGATGGTTGGCTTTTGGAGTTCGAGGGGATCGATGTCGACGATGGCCTTGAAGGCGGCCCGGGCGAAATTCTGCCAGTTGTAGCTGACGAGCCGGATGTTGAGGCGGCAGCCGAGAACGAGGAGGAAATCGGCGTTCTGCACCGTGAAATTCCCGGCGCGGTTGCCGATGGTGCCGGGCAGTCCGGCATAACAGGGATGGGTTTCCCAGAGGAGATCGCTGGAGTTGAAAGCGGTGACGGTTGGAATGCCGAGTTTTTTGATAACCTGGAGGAAGGTTTCGTATTGTTTGCTCAGGCGGATGCCGGACCCGGCATAGATGACGGGCCGCTTCGCAATTTTGATTTTTTCGAGAATGACGGCGATGGCCTGGTCGATGGCGACGAAATCGGGTGAGGCGAAGCCCTCTTTCGCGGGATCGAATCCGGCAAGTTTATCGGGATTAATTTGCGCGCCCTGGACGTCGCCGGGAATATCGATCCAAGTTGGGCCGGGACGGCCATGAGTGGCGAGGTAGAGGGCTTTTTCGAGGTGGTAGCGGATGGTCTCAGGTTCCCAGACCATGACGGCGTACTTGGAGATGCCTTCAACCATTTTGATGATGTCGACTTCCTGATCGCCGAGCTGGCGCAGGGGCAGGCCGCTGCCGCGGACGGTGGTCTCGCGTTTTACCTGGCCGGAGACGACGATCATGCCGAGGGAATCGACGTGGGCGCCGAAGACGCCGGTGATGGCGTTGGTGCCACCGGGGCCGGTGGTGACGTTGACGGCGGCGAGGCGGTTGGTGAGGCGGAAGTAGCTTTCGGCGGCGATGGCGCAGCCCTGCTCGTGATGGCAGCAGACATAGTCGAGACCGGGGCAGCGGCCGAGGGCGTCGTTGAGGTGCATGGCGCCGCCGCCGGTGACGAGGAAGACGTGTTTGACGCCGTGCCGGACGAGAGTTTGCGCGACGTAATCGGCGAGGCGGATCATGATGCGAGAATTACCGGCGGCGATGGAGGTGTCGAGCCGCAAAGAACCTGCTTTGTTGAAATTTTGTCATTCCAAGCTTGTCGTGGGATCTCTTGTTTTTCATAGCAAAGGCATTCGAAGGAAAATAGTTAGAGATCCTTCGACAAGCTCAGGATGACAGGCTTTTAAAAGGTTTCCATAAATCCGGTTTAGGTCTCAATGGACATGGGCGAGAAAGGCGTCGAAAAGAGGACGGTAAAGGGCATCGCGCTCGGGATGGTACTGGACACCGACGGCGAAGGGATAATCTTTGAGCCGGACCTGCTCGATCACGCCGTCGTCCGCGTGCCACGCGTCGACCTCGAGGTCGTGGCCAAGCTTGTCGATGGCCTGATGATGGGAGCTGTTGACCTGGTCGAAACGGACTTCGGCCCCGGCGGCATAACGGAGGGGCTGGACGTTGTCGTACTTGAATTTGTCGTGGCCGGCGATGTCGAGCAGCAGCGTGCCGCCGAGGGCGACGTTGAGAATTTGATGGCCGCGGCAGATGGCGAGGACAGGGAGGCACGAATGCAACGCCTTGGACAAAGCAGTGAAATCCCAGGCATCCCGGTCCTCTTCCGGGTTGTGGATAAGAGCCGGATCAGGAATGTCCTGCCGGAGGAACTCGGCGGAAATATCGCAGCCACCGGTCAGGACCAGCCCGCTGATGTCGTCCCAGGGGACATCGTCCACCCGCGCATTCCAAAGGTGAAATTGATCTACAGGGAAGACCTCATGAAAATGAGTTTCCTTGTCCTTTTCGATCCAGGTGGCGAGGTGCTTGATGGGTCGTTGTTCTGATGTCGCCATTCCCTATTCAAACCCTCTTTCATTGTGCTGGCGATTTCGATTTGCAAAATCACCAGCTCTTTAGATGGGTTCTAGACCGTCACATTCAGGTAGTTGCCTGAACTTCCGTTGCTGGAAGTGTCGGTGCTCGTGCTTTCAGTAGACGAGGGACCGGAAGTCGCGCTGCTGGCATGATGATGGTGCCCCTTGTGTCCGCTCTTCAGGTCGGCTTGTAAGCTGGAGAAGGCTTGCTGGGCCGTGGAGAGGTTGCCCGATTGGAGGGCATTGGAGAGAGTCTGGAAATCCGCATTGGCCTTGTTGTTGGTTCCAAATGGTTGGCTGGTGGATGTCGATGAATTGCCTTGCGAGGTTCCCTGAAGATCCTGTTGGAAAGTGGCCAGGGCGGACTGAGCTCCCGAAAGATCGCCTGACTGCAAAGCGGTTCCGAGACTTTTTAAATCTTGAAAGACTGAGCTTGCCCCATTTTGGGTTGAGGTTTGGTACAGGTTGGTCGCGGATGAGATGCTGGAGATGGTATTCATGTTTGTTGAGAGGGGAATGAGGACGGGTATTCCCTTACAGGCAATTATCGGAACAACCGTCGCAAACCTGAGGGAAGAGTTAAAAAACTCGAAACAAAAGATCGGTCGTTCCAGCAGGGTATCAGCCCCACACCTGCCGATCCAGCGTACGATACTGGATGGCTTCGCTGATGTGGGTGGCATCGACCTTCTCCGCGCCGGCGAGATCGGCGATGGTGCGGGAGACCTTGAGGATGCGGTCGTAGGCGCGGGCGCTGAGGTTGAGTTCGCTGAGCGCCATGCGGAGGAGGCTTTCGCTGTCGGTGTCGAGCGGGACGAAGGTCTTGAGATCCTTGGCGCTCATCTGGGCGTTGCAGCGGACTTTGCGTTTGGCGGTGAAGCGTTCGTGCTGGATTTCGCGTGCCTTGAGGACACGGGCGCGGACATCAGCGGATGATTCGGCGGCGCCGGGCTTGAGGAGGGTCTCGTGCTTGACGGCGGGGACTTCGACGTGGATGTCGATGCGGTCGAGGAGGGGGCCGGAGATTTTATTGAGGTAACGGCGGATGGCGGACTGCGAGGCTCGGCCCCGTTCGGCATCGCCGAAGCCGCCGCTGCCGGGGCTGGGGTTCATGGCGGCGACGAGCATGAACTGGGCGGGGAAGGTCATGGAGCCGGCGGCGCGGGAGATGGTGACGGTGCCGTCCTCGAGGGGTTGACGGAGGACCTCAAGCGCGCTGCGGCGGAATTCGGGAAGTTCATCGAGGAAGAGGACGCCGTGATGGGCGAGGCTGACTTCGCCCGGGCTGGGGACGGCGGTGCCGCCGATGAGGCCGGCATCGGAGATGGTG
Organism: Methylacidiphilales bacterium; assembly: GCA_021272165.1. GTDB lineage: Bacteria > Verrucomicrobiota > Verrucomicrobiia > Methylacidiphilales > UBA1321 > JABDGH01. The sequence continues at coordinate 103,493 of JAJSLK010000011.1, read as the reverse complement.
TGGTGAGGCGAGCGGAAGGGACGGCGGGTGACGAGGGCCTGGTCGGCGGTGATGAGGCCGGCGACGCTGTGGACCTTGGTGGTTTCGAGGGCCTCGTCGAGCGTAAGCGGTGGGCAGATGCCGGGGATGCGCTTGGCGAGCATCGATTTTCCACTGCCGGGCGGGCCGATCATGAGGACATTGTGGCCGCCGGCGACGGCGACTTCGATGGCGCGCTTGACGTGTTCCTGGCCCTTGACGTCGGCGAAGTCATGCTCGATGGCGTCGAATTCGCCAAGGATGACGTTGGGGTTGACCTTGACGGGTGTGATGGGACGCGCACCGGCGAGGAATTCGGCGGCTTCGCGGAGGTGGGTAACGGGATAGACGTCGAGGCCGGTGACGACGGCGGCCTCGGCGGCGTTGGCGGCGGGAAGGATGAGGCCTTTTTTGCGGTGCTTACGGGCGGAGAGAGCGATGGCGAGCGCGCCCTTGACGGGGCGGACTTCGCCGTTGAGGGCGAGTTCGCCGACGACCCAGTAGTGATCAAGATGGCAGAGGCTGAGCTGTTCGGACGCGGCGATGATGCCGAGGGCCATGGGGAGGTCGAAGCTGGGGCCCTCTTTCTTGACGTCGGCGGGGGCGAGATTGAAGGTGACGCGGCCGTAGGGGTATTTGAAGGCGCTGTTGGTGACGGCGGTGATGACGCGGTCGCGGCTTTCCTTGACGGCGGTGTCGGGCAGGCCGACGACGACGGTGACGGCCTTGCCGTAGGTGGCGTTGACCTCGACTTCGACGGCGAAGGCATCGACGCCCCAGACAGCAGCGGAAAAGACCTTGGCCAGCATCTGGTTAGCACACCAAGTTCACTGGCGGCTGACGAGGGAAAAGCGTCTATTGAGCGGGAGGGGCGTTGGTGGGAGCAGCGGTTGCGGGGACGGAGTTGGGCGATCCGGCGCCGATCTGGTTGGTGGATTCGTCGGGCAGGGCTGGTCCGAAGCGGCGGCGTATCTGGGCGAGGTTCTGGTGGAATTGTTCCCGCTGATCGGGGCGAAGGACGGAGTTGATCTCCATGAAGGTCTGGCGGTTCAGCACCCGGACCTGGGGTTGGATCTGCTCCTGGAGTTGCTTGCGCTGGTCGAGATTGGCGAGGAAGAGCTCGTGGATGCGCTGCTTCTGGTCGGAGTCGAGGTTGAGATTGTGGGTGAGGCGTCTTTCGAGAGTGTTGGAGACGGTGAGGGCGGGATGCTGGAGGAACTCGACCATCTTGCGATGGGCATAGATGGAGGTCGAGGTGATACCGCAAACAAAGCCGAAGATGAAAATGAGGACGATGCCGAGAACGGCTTTCCAGGTGGTGGTCATAGCTGGACGTTGCCGGAGGCGTCGAGGGTGGTGGGGTTTTCCAGGGAGGCGACTTGCGCGGCGGTGTCGAGTTCCGATGCGCTTTGCACTTCCCAGAGGGTGAGACCGATCATGCAGAGAGCGAAAATGGGAACCATGCGCCAGGTGACGAGGGCCCAGACGGAGCCGGCTTCCTGGGGCGTTTGCAGGCGGGCGAGAAGGCGGGTCTCGAAGGCAAATTCGTAGCGGGAGGTGTCGGGGCGATGAGCGCGGGCGAGGGAGAAAAGGGCGTCGAGCTGGTCGTCGCCGGGGGTGCGGGAATCATTCATAGCTGGTTTTGGATAAGTTTGCGCAGGACGGCTCGGGCACGAAAAGCACGTACTTTGACGTTGGCGATGCTCCAGCCGGTGAGCGCGGAGATTTCCTGGAGGCTTCGCTCTTCGAGCTCAAGGAGGGTGATGATGAGGCGCTCCTTGGGTGAGAGCTGAGCGAGGGCGGTGTGAAGGCGCTCGAGTTGGGGATGGGGAGCGGGCGCCTGCGGGGCGGAAGGCTCGTAACCCGATTCGAGGAGGGCGTCGACAGAGACGGCGGGGCTGTCGCGCTTTCGTTTGCGGAGGTAGTCGTAGCACTTGAACGTGGTGATGCGCATGATCCAGTGCTCGAAGGGGGAGTCGCGGCGGAACTGGCGGAGCTTGAAGTAGGCCTGGACGAAGACGTCCTGGCAGATGTCTTCCAGTTCGGCGGCATCGCGGGCGAAGCGGGAGGCCACGCCGAAGACGCGGCTTTTATAGCGGGCGGCGAGGTCTCCGTAGGCGCGGTCGTTTCCGCCGAGCGTGTCGGCCACGAGTTGCTCATCGGAGGGGGAACTGTCCGCAGAGACCATGTCGTAAATGTATTCCAGCAAAGCAAGGTGGGGGCGATCATCTTCTCATCGGGGGGGATTTACCTCCCGGGTTCGATGAGCGGTGGGGGGCGGCCTGGAGGTTGGATGGGATGTTGCTCACAACCCAGAAGACGCCGGGGGAATCGTAAAGGTTACAGTTCTTTGAGAGAAGCATTTAGCTGCGAAAGAATGCAGAGAAAACAAAGAAGGAGAAGGAGGTTAGACGCTGACTCGCTTTTCCTCTGATGAGGACATCGGCGGTTACCCAGAGGCAGCTTTTATGGCTTAAGATTATTAAAGATCAGGGCGCCATTTTCGGCCAGGAGGGTCACTTCGCCGATCTTGCGTTCCTCGCCATCGCGGTCGAGGGCCCAGAGGGCCACTTTCCACATCGGGGCGAAGTTTTTCTGCCGCAGGAGGACATAGTCGGCGCTGGTGACGGGGGTGCCGGGAATGAGGCCCTGGGCGATCGCCAAAGCCTGGGAGGAGTCGATTTGCAACTTGTCCTCAGGCATGACGCTGTGCTCGCTGTAAGGGGAGGCGAGGTCGAGGAGGTCTTCGCCGCTCTTGACCACCTTGCCGCCGTTGACGGTGACAATGCGGGCATGGCCGGTGGCGCCCTTGTCGAAGAAATAGAAGGCCCAGGTGGAGGGCGTGAGCTGCTTTTCGTCGCGTTTGCCGACGATCCTGAGCAACTCGGCCTGGCCCGTCGGGCCGATCATGCCGGTATCGAGGCTGTTCTCGGCGACGGCGCGGGCGGCGAAGGCGCTGTCGGGCGTGGCCGGGGCGGCGGGGACCGGGGTGCCGGGCAGGCCAGGGTTCGCGGGAATGGCGGGCGTGGGGTTGATGGCCATGCCCGGGTTGGCGGGTGGAACGGGGGCCGGAGTCGCGACCGCCGCGGGAGCGGGCGTCGGTATTTCGCCGGGGATGACCGGGGCGACGTCGACCGGAGCCGGTTCAACATTAGTGGGATATTGCGGCTCGGGGGCTGCGGTGGGCTGGGGCGTGGCCTGGGCGAGTTCGCTACGCAAAAAGGTGAGGGGATGATGCGACGCGATCCAGGCAAAGAAAAGGGTCGCGACGGTGACGAAGGCGATGAGAAGAAAGGCAACGCCAAAGGCGCCATGGTCGACGCGGCGGGGCGAAATCAGCGCGGGGACGGGCCCGGCGAGGGTACCGATGGTCGAGTCGTCGGGAGGATCGGGCACGACAGCGACGCCATCGGCGGAGGTTTCGACGCCGTAGTTCATCGCCTGGTTCTTTGCCCGGAGGGAATCGCGCTCGAAGGTGGAGGCCTCGAGGCGGTCGAGGCCCTTGTCGCCGAGGGTCTGGCAGATCTGGAGATCGTGGAGGAGGGCGCGGGCGTCGGCGTAGCGAAGCTGGCGGTTCTTGGCCATCATCTTGCGGCAGATGAGGTCGGCGGAACGGGATATCTCGGGGCGCTTGTCGCGGGGGCGGGGCGAGGGCTTGGTGAGCAGTTCGCTCATGATGTTGTAGGGCGTTTCACCCTGGAAGGGGGGCTCGCCGGTCAGACATTCGTAGAAAGTGGCGCCGAGGCTGTAGATGTCGTCGCGGGTGTCGGCGACCTTGGCGTCGCGGGCCTGTTCCGGGCTCATGTAGGCGGGTGTGCCCATGAAGGAGCCGCCGAGGGTGAGGCTGGTGCGGGAATCGATGGCATGTTTGGCCAGGCCGAGGTCGGCGAGCTTCGGCGTGCCGCGCAGGTCGAGCATGATGTTGTCGGGCTTGATGTCGCGGTGGACGATGCCGTTTTCAGCCGCGAGGACGAGGGCGTGGGCGATGCCGTTGACGATGGAGAGGGCCTTGGCCTCGGGCAGGGCGCCATGGCGCAGGTGCCAGGAGAGGGAGCCGCCGCCGATATATTCCATGACGATGTAGTAGAGGCCGGAGCCGGCCTCATCGTGGGCCGCGTCCATGACGGCGATGACGTTGGGGTGCCGGATGCGGGCGGCCAACTGGGCTTCGCGGATAAAGCGCTCGGCCAGTGCCGGGTTGTCCATGGAGAGGGAGGGGGAGAGGATTTTCAGGGCCACCTCGATCTGGAGGGTCTGGTGCGTGGCGAGATAAACAGTGCCGACGCCACCCCGGCCCAGCTCGCGAACGAGCCGGCAGCGTCCGATGACGTCGCCCGGCTCAATTTTTCGGATCAGGGGTGGCATGATCATAGTTCTAGCCGAAGTATGGCCACGGAACAATCCGCGCCCCTCCTCCGCCGAGATTTTATCGCTTTCGGGCCGCGGATTCTGACACTTTTTCGCGAGCCCCGCTTCCTTTGGACGCTCGGCGTCCGGCGATGTTCACTTTTAGTGAGCCGCCAAAGCCCTGTTAAGGGCGTTGATGTCGCTTTCGTAATGGGCCGTGCTGAGGGTGACGCGCAGCCGGGCGGCATGCCGGGGAACGGTCGGATAACGGATGGCGGGGATGAGGAAACCTCGCCGGCGGAGATCGGCGGCCATTTGCAGCGCGGCGGATGATTCGCCACAGATCAGGGGCTGGATGGCGCTGGAAGAGAGGGTCTTGTTTTTCCACGTAATGGGAAGCCCGGCATGAAAATGGGCGATATTGTGGCGGAGCCGGGCGCGAAGCTGGTCGCCTTCGGGGCTTCGAGTCAATTCGACCGCGGCGCGTCCGGCGGCGATGACGCCAGGGGGAAGGGCGGTGGAATAGATGAAGCTGCGGGCGCGGTTGATGAACCAGTCGATGGCGGTGCGCGACCCGGCGAGATAACCGCCGACGCTGCCAAGGGCCTTGCTGAGCGTACCCATGACGATTTCGACGCGGGCGCTCAGTCCGGCGTCGGCGATGAGGCCGGCGCCGGTCGGGCCATAAAGGCCGGTGGCATGGGCTTCGTCGACAAAGAGCCACGCGCCATGCTTGTCCTTGAGCTCGACGATTTCGCGCAACGGTGCGGCGTCGCCGTCCATGGAGAAGATCGATTCGGTGACGATGAGGATGCGGCCGGAAAGTTTCTGGAGCAAAGCGGCAAGCTTGTTGACGGAGTTGTGGGGAAAGACGCGCAAGGTCGCGCCGCTGAGACGGGCGGCGTCGATAAGGCTGGCGTGGGCGAGCTTGTCGAGGATGACAGTGTCACCTTTGCCGACGAGGGCGGGAATGGTGCCGAGAGCGGCGGCGTATCCGCTGCTGAAGACCAGCGCGGCTTCCTTTTCCTTCCACGCGGCGAGTTCCTCTTCCAGGGCCAGGACCGCCGAATTTGTTCCAGTGACCAGCCGCGACGCGCCCGCACCGGCGCCGTGGTCGGCAGAGGCTTTTCGCGCGGCTTCGATCAAAGCCGGGTGACGGCTGAGGCCGAGGTAATCATTGGCGGCGAAGTTGAGGAGGCCCGGTTCGTCGGCGGGACGGAGACGGCGCAGCAGGTCGGCTTTTTCGAGCGCGGCCAGTTCTTTACTGAGAATCGAATCGAGATTCATGGGTCAACGAGCAATCGACCGGCTTGGGATGACGGGGTTTAGGAACGAGGGGAACAACTGAACTGATCCCTCGACAAGCTCGGGATGACAGAGGAGAAAATTTTTCATGCCCAGCGGTCGATGCGAGAGTCGAGGGTGAAGACCTGGCCAGAGACGTGGTCGAGCCGAGCGAGAAAGGCGATGAAGCGGGCGGCATTTTCGGGCGTGTTGAAGCGGTCGAGGGCATGTTCGGTGAGGACAGCTTCCTTGCGGTCCTTGGTCAGCCCGGCGGTCATTTTGGTTTCCATGAAGCCGGGCAGGACGACATTGCAGCGGATGTTGCGGCCGCCATATTCCTTGGCGATGGTTTGGGCGAAGGCGACCAGTCCGGCCTTAGCCGCGGCGTAGGCGCTTTGGCCGCGGGGGCCATAACGGGCAGCGCGGGAACCGATGAGGATGATATGGCCGTGACGCTGGCGGACCATGAGCTTGAGTGCGGCGCGGGCACAGAGGAAGGCCCCGCGCAGGTTCGTGTTCACCATGTCGGCGAAATCATCGGCGTTGAGGCTGGCGACGAGGCCGTCGCGGGCCACGCCGGCGTTGGCAATAAGGACATCGAGTTGTTCGAGCCCGGAAAAAAAGGCGTCGACCTGCTTTTCATCGCGGACATCCATGGCCCGGCGGTCCGGGGCATGGACTTTGTCCCCGGAGAAAGCTTGCTGTAGCGCCCGCCCAAGATCGCCCTCGCCGCCGGAAATTAAAACGTGGAGGGGGGCGGATGGTTCGGACACTGGGCAAGGTTAATCATTGAGCCGGGGAGCGGCAATCCTGGTATGTCGAGGACATCTCCTGCCTTTTTTGTTTCAAAACAAGCTGGAGGGAAAAATAGTTGGAGATTTTTCGACAGGCTCAGGATGACAGGCTTTTTAAATATCTAGTGATTGGAAACATGGCCATCGCCATAGACGACGTTGGGGCGGCCATGATGGATCGGGTTGAAATCCATGGCGAGCCGGACGCGTCCGCTGCTGACGGGGACGACAACGGTCGGCGTGATGTAGACGGCGGTGGAGTTAATCGGTTCGTCGTCGAAGACAGGGTCCCATTCGTAGCTTGAGCCGTATTTGGCGAAGCTGCTGCCGCCGCCCGTGCCATCGACCGGGCATTGGACGGTGTTGGTGATGATGCCGTAAGGGCCCAGGGCCTGAACAATGGTCGGGCCGGGCGGACTGTAGATCGGCGCGCCAGCCTGATCGATTTCAGGATATTGGTTGTTGTTGTCGCTGGCGGCCATGGTGGCGGCAATGCCGATGGAGCGAAGGTTGGAGGCGCACTTGAGGCTTTTGGCGCGGTTGATGGCGTTGGAAAAGGCCGGGAAGGAGAGTTGGAGGAGGAGCGCGATGATGGCGATCACCACCAGCATTTCGACGATGGTGAAGGCGATAGAGTGGCGTCGGCGCGGGAAAGGGCGGTTCATTTCTTTCCCTGGGCCGTCATGCGGTTGGAGACCACGCGCTGATAGCGGGCCGCGCGTTGTTCGGGCGTGCGCCGCCAATTATTGTTGCCATTGGTCATCTTTTCCATCGTGTGCTGCCGGATCATATCGCGCCGCTGCTCGGGTGGCGCGGCCTGGACGGTATGATAAAAATTGACCTCGTTGTTGAGCTGGTTGAGGGCGTCGGCGCGGGCGTCCTCAGGCAGGCCATTGATGGCGTTGCGCATCCGGTCGGCCATGTCGTCGATATCGGCAAATCCACCTCCGCCGCGAGGGCCGCCAGGGCTGCGTCCGACCCGACCCATGCGGAGGACGATGGCCTGCGTGACCGAGCCGCGGCAGCGACCGATGAATCCCTTCACCGCACTGATGATGGAGGAATCAGGCGCGGGCGGTGCGCCGGAGACGGGCGCGGTCCACGAGCCGGGCGCCAGGATCAAGATGTTGGACGACTGGGCGAAGGCCTGGAGATACGTTTGGACGGTGGGCGTGGCATCGGCATCCGCGGCCGGGGTGGATGGATCGGCGCCCGGAGGTGGAATTTGATCCGAACTGGTGGGATCGGGAGTCGGGGTAGGTGTGGGCGCGGCGGCGGGCTTCATGCCGGGCCACGATTGCTGGCGGGGGTCGGCGGCGGGCATGTCGTCGCCGGAGGAGATCATCTGGAGCGGTGTCGGATACATGTAGACGCGGGTATCGTCGTCGGTGGTGCCCGATTGAAAGGCCTGGATCTCGGCTTTCACCTCGGCTGACGTGGGAGCAACAAAAAAGGCGAGATTCCACTGTGCCCCTCCGAAACCACCCCGGCCAAAGCCGCCGCGTCCGCCGCCATCGGGAGGCGGGCCGCCGCCTGGAGAGGGTGCACCACCCGCAGTACCGCCAATACCTCCTGGAGGAGCGCCATTTCCATCGGGGCGATTGGCGCGGTCAGGCCGGTCAGGCCGGTCTGGACGATCTTCACGATCGGCGCCCATGGGCGGCCCGCTGACGCGCGCGGCCAGCATTTCCATGGCTTCAGCGAGCGGTACGTGGTCGACGTCCATGGAGACCTTCGAGCTAGGATCAAGATTGGTGTAGATATTGACCCAGCCCTGCCATTCGATGCTTTTGATGACTTTGCCCAACGGCGCGTCGTTGACGTGGACGGTGATGAGGCCCCAGTTCCAGTAATAGTAGCTGATGATATTGGCGACGATTAGGAAAAGGATGACCCACGCCCATTTGGCATAGCGATGCTGCAGCATACGTTTATAGACCCCGCAACGATCTTAAAGGCTTCCGGGGATTTGTATTATTACAGGATTGTAATGTTTTAGGAAGAAACGCAATCACTTCAAATTCAATAGCTTCTGGTGGATGCCTCCAAACCCGCCATTGCTGAAGACCACGACCACATCGCCGGTTTTCAGGAGGGGATTGAGCCGGGCGACAATGGCGTCGGCATCGGGTTCGTAATGGGCTTCGACTCCGGCGGCCTTGATGTCGGCGACGACTTTTTCCGGATTGAGGCGCTGATCGGGTGGAATTTGCTCGAGCGCGGCGACCTGGGCGACGAAGACGCCGTCAGCGAGGGCGAGAGCGGAGGGGAGTTCCTTCTGGAAAACGGCGCGGCGGGTGGTGTTGCTGCGGGGCTCGAAGAGGGCCCAGAGACGGCGATGGGGAAAGCGGTGACGGAGACCCTGGAGGGTTTCGCGCATGGCCGTGGGATGGTGCCCGAAGTCGTCGACGATGGTGACGCCACGGACTTCGCCGCGGATTTCCTGGCGGCGGCGCACGCCCTCGAAGGCCTCGACGGCCTGGGCTATTTCGGGGAGGGGAATCTGGTAGAAGTGGGCGGCGGTGATGGCCATGGCGGCGTTGCGAACATTGAAGGTGCCGGACATGCGGAGCGTGAATTTGGTGTCGTGGACCCGGAAGGTCTGGCTTTCGCCTTCAACGCGGAGGTCGTGAATGCGGACGGCGGCGTTTTCGGAGAAGCCGACTTCGAGGATGGGCGCGGGGCTGTCCTTGGTCACGGCGAGCGCATTGGAGTCGTCGGCGTTGACGAGGATCATCCCGTTACGCGGGACGATGCGCACGAGGTGGGAGAACGATTTCTGGATCGCGGCGAGATCGTCGAAGATGTCGGCGTGGTCGAACTCGAGGTTATTGATGATGACGAGCTCGGGCAGGTAGTGGATGAACTTGCTGCGCTTGTCGAAGAAGGCGGTGTCGTATTCGTCCCCCTCGAGAATCCAGTAGGGGCCGTCCTGTTTCTTGCAGCCCTGGGGCAGGTTTTTCGGCAGGCCGCCGATGAAATAGGAGGGCTTGCGGCCGGCATGCTCGAAGATCCAGGCCAGGAGCGAGGTGGTGGTGGTTTTGCCGTGGGTGCCGGTGACCACAAGATTGTGGGTCTTGCGGAGGAAGTAGGTCTTGAGCGTCTCAGGCAGTGAGAGGTAGAAGCGCTTCATTTCGAGGGCGGCTTCAAGTTCCGGATTGCCGCGTTTGATGGTGTTGCCGACGACGAGAAGGGTGTCGTCCTTGGGCAGATTTTCAGGGCGGTAACCGGACTGGATGGAGATGCCTTTTTCCGCAAGGAAGGTCGACATGGGTGGGTAGACACTCTCATCGGAGCCCGTCACAGTGCAGCCTTCGTCGCGAAGCATGGCGGCGACGGCGCCCATGGCGGTACCGCAAATTCCGAGGAAGTGAAATGCGCGCGGCGACTGGGCCGGGGATGAAGATGAAGACATAGCTTCACCTAACCATGTCGAGCGTGCTCACTTGTCGCAACCCTTTTCGTACGTCGGCAAATCATCAGCGCGATGAAACAAATTTAGTCCAAATCTTTCCATGACCGATGCGGTCGGAGTCGTTAATTTGAACAGACACGAATTTCCATGTTGTATCTTGCCGATATTGTTTTGCCGATTTCCTCCCCGCCCATTTTCCGGGGCGCTGTCCGGGTGGAGGGAGCGGAGATTGTTGCGGTCGCGCCCGCTGCGGAATTGACCGCGCAGCCGGGTGAAGAGGTGATCGATCTGGGCGCGGCAACGCTGTTGCCGGGTTTGATCAACGCCCATTGCCATCTCGATTACACGCGATTCAAGGGGGCCATCGCGCCGCGGCAGAGCTTCACGGAATGGATCAAGAACATCAATGCGCTGCGGCGCTCGTTCACGACGCAGGATTATATTGAATCGATCGCGGAGGGTTTTGAGCTTCTGGCGCAGGGTGGGGTGACGACGGTCGCCAACATCGAGGCGTTTCCGGAATTGCTGCCGCATTTGCCGGCGCCGCCTCTGCGGACGTGGTGGTTCCTGGAGCTGATCGATGTGCGGGTCCGCGCGGACCAGGATGCAACCCTGCGAAACGCGCTCGATTTTTTTGAGAAGCATCCGGAGTGGACGGGCGGTTTCGGGTTCTCGCCCCACGCGCCCTACACGGCTTCGGTTGATCTCTACCGGCTGGCGAAATCGTGCAGCGAGCAATACCAGATGCTTTCCACGACCCACATCGCCGAATCGGTCGAGGAGCACGAGATGTTTTCCTACGCGCGCGGGCCGCTGCACGATTTTCTGGCCGGCTTGGGCCGGGATAATTCCGACTGCGGGCACGGCTCGGCGCTGTCGCACCTGGTGGAGCACGGGGTGATCGGCGGCGATTGTATCATTGCGCACCTCAATTATCTCCAGGATTACGATTATGAGCTGGTGGCGGGCACGGGCGCATCGGTGGTACACTGTCCCAAGTGCCACACCTATTTCGGCCACGCCGCGTTCCCGCTCAAGGAACTGAGGTCGTATGGCATCAATGTCTGCATCGGGACGGACAGCCTCGCGAGTAACAATGCGCTCGATATGCGTTCGGAGATGCGCGAGATGCAGGAATTTCATGGACTGACTGACCGGGACGTTCTGGAAATGGCGACGATCCACGGCGCGCACGCATTGAAACAATCAGGAAAAATCGGTGAAATTTCGCCAGGCAGTCATGCCGATCTGGTGGCATTTGCCCACGCTGATGGCGATGGTGCGACAGATGATCCGTATTGCCGCGTGATCCAGTCGCGCGCAGAGCCGATGTTGCTTTTGATGAACGGCAAAAAAGTGAAGATGACATCAGCGAAGCCCTGACGAAAAGGGTTGGCGCAGAAGCACAATCTTTTATGCTGGGGGAATGTCATTGCCGCATGCGCGCGAAACATTGGAGCTGATGCTTGGGCATCTCGGCCTCGTCTTTGAAGTGGAGGAGATGGAGCCTGCGGGGCGTATTGTGCTTAACATCCACACGCGCGAGGCGGGACGGCTTATCGGGCGCGACGGCCACACGCTGGAGGATTTGCAGTATCTCCTCAACCGCATCCTCGATCGGCGGGAGGGCGGCACGGCCAACGTGATCGTTGACGTGGAGGGTTACCGGCAGAAGGAAAAACAGGATTTTCTCGGTCGCGTGCGTGAGTTGGCCGAACAGGTGCGGCGGACGGGCCAGCCGCTGGTGTTGGCGCCGATGAACTCGTTTGACCGGCGCTTGGTGCACCAGGCTTTCGTCGATGATCCCGAGATTGCCACGCAAAGCGAGGAGAGCACCGCGCGACTGAAACAAATCACGCTGGTGAAGCGGATCTCGCCTGGCGCCGGAAAATCGGAAACAGAAAAAATATGAGCAAGAAAGCGCTTATTTCCGGGATCACCGGGCAGGATGGTTCGTATCTTGCCGAGTTTCTTCTCGGCAAGGGTTACGAGGTGCATGGAATCATCCGTCGCTCCAGTTCGTTCAACACGGAGCGGCTCGATCATATTTACCAGGACCGGCATATCACCGGGGTGAAGTTATTCCTCCATTACGGTGACCTGGGTGATTCGGCCTCGCTGATGACGCTGCTGCACAATCTTCAGCCCGACGAGATCTACAATCTCGGTGCGCAGAGCCATGTGCGGGTGAGCTTCGAGGTGCCCGAATATACCGGCGACATCACGGCGCTTGGGGCGACGCGGGTTCTCGACGCGGTCCGTCAAGCCGCGCCGAAGGCCCGCTTTTATCAGGCCTCGAGCAGCGAGATGTACGGGATGGTGCAGGCGGTGCCACAGCGCGAGGACACGCCGTTTTATCCCCGCAGCCCCTACGGTGTGGCGAAGGTCTATGCCTACTGGATGACGGTCAATTATCGTGAGAGCTATCAACTGCACGCGAGCAACGGCATTCTCTTCAACCATGAGTCGCCGCGGCGGGGGGAGACCTTCGTTACACGGAAAATCACGCGGGCGCTGGCGCGGATCAAGGCGGGTTTGCAAAAGGAACTTTATCTTGGAAATCTCGACGCGAAGCGCGACTGGGGTTACGCGCCCGAATTTGTCGAGGCGATGTGGATGATGCTGCAGCAGGAGAAGGGCGACGACTATGTGATCGCCACGGGCGAGACCCATTCGGTGCGGGAGTTTCTTGAGGAAGCCTTCGGTTGCGCGAACCTCGATTGGGAAAAATATGTGAAGATCGATTCGCGTTATTATCGCCCGGCGGAGGTTGATCTGCTCATCGGCGATGCGTCGAAGGCAAAAAAGATCCTGGGCTGGCAGCCGAAGATAACCTTCAAGGAACTGGTGCGGATCATGGTGCAGGCTGATGCTGAGCTGCTGGCGGCGCAGCTCAGCGGCAAACATATTCGCTCATGAAGCCGTCCGATGCCATTTTCGTCGCCGGCCATCGCGGCATGGTCGGCTCGTCGCTGGTTCGCCTGTTGCGCGCGCGTGGCTTTTCCAATCTGCTGCTGCGGACGCACGCGGAGCTGGATCTGCGCGACGCGGGGGCAGTCCGGGCCTTTTATGAAAAATTCCGGCCCGACTATGTGCTGATCGCGGCGGCAAGGGTGGGCGGCATCTGGGCCAACGTCACGCACGGGGTCGAGTTCCTCAGCGATAATTTGCTGATCCAGCTCAATCTCATCAACGGCGCGCATGAATATGGCGTCAAGAAGCTGCTTTTTCTGGGCAGCTCATGCATTTATCCAAAGTTTGCCCCGCAGCCGATCAAGGAAGAGTCTCTGCTGACTAGCAGTCTGGAGCCGACGAATGAGCCCTACGCGCTGGCCAAGATTTGCGGAATCCGGCTTTGCCAGGCCCATGCCCGTGAGCATGACTCGAATTTTATTTCGGCAATGCCGACGAATCTCTACGGGCCGGAGGACAATTTTGATCTCGAGAATTCCCATGTACTTCCCGCGCTAATCTACAAATTCCATCTGGCGAAGGAAAAGGACCAAAAAAGCCTCACACTCTGGGGGACGGGAAACGTTTATCGCGAATTTCTCCATGTCGACGATTTGGCCGAAGCGTGCCTGTTCCTGATGGAGAAGTACGATTCACCGGAACACATTAATGTCGGCTGCGGCGAGGACATCACCATCCGGGAGCTGGCACAACGGGTGGGCCGGGTGGTCGGTTTCGAGGGGAAAATCGAATGGGATTCGACCAAGCCGGATGGGACACCGCGGAAGCTCCTGGATGTTAGTAAGTTGAGCAAGCTGGGGTGGAAGGCCAGGATTGGCCTCGAAGAGGGACTTCAAAGCACCTATCAATGGTGGCTGGAAAACGGGCGGGCGAAAAAAACCTTTTAATCAGGCCCCTGAAATCTTAATGTAATACGCTTCTGGGTGTAGGCCGCCCCGAAGTACCAGTATGTTGTCCCGGCAGCACAACTTTTATCTGCAATTCCTCCAGTTGGTGGATGCCCTGATTATTACCGTCTCGCTCTTTGCCGCACATGTCTTGCGTTTTTTTATTCTTAACCAGCTAAATTGGTTTGGGGACAATCCGCTGCAGCCGCAGTTCGGCAATTGCTACTGGATGATTGCCCTGGCGCTGCCACTGGGACCGTTGGCGTTGGAATATACTGGCTTTTACCAGACGCATCCGCCGGTTCCCTGGTTCCGGGTGGTGGGCCGGATCATGTGGGCGCTGACCCTATTGCTGATCGCTTTCTTTACCTGCGTGGTGGTGTTTTACATTCCCGGATCGACTGTCAGTCATACGGCGCTGGCGATCTTTTTCGTGCTGGCGACGGCACTGCTGCTGGCGCGCTCAGCGCTATTTCATTATTGGCTGAAGCAGCGCGGAACCCGGGCACATCTGCGGCAATATGTCCTTCTCTGCGGCGTGGGTGAGGAAAATGAACGCTGGAAGAAAAGGTTCCTATCGCAGCCTGGCAGGAATTTCGAGGTCAAGGCGGAATTTGACCTGCGCAAGGAGGGGTTGGGCCGCTTTGTGGAGACGTTGCATGATGAGGCGGTGGACATCGTGGTGTTCAGCCTGGACGAGACGAGTCTGCCGCAGGTGCAGGAGGCCTTGCTGGCTTGCGAGGCGGAGGGGGTCGAGGCGTGGATCTCAGCCGATTTCATCCAGACGCTGGTTGCGCATGTGCAGTTCGACCAATACGCCGGACAGCCACTGCTGATTTACCGGACGACGCCGACGATTTCGTGGGAGCTGGTGGCCAAGCGCGTGATGGATGTCGTGGGCGCGGCGATCCTGCTCATCCTGGCTTCGCCGTTCATGCTGGTGATCGCATTCCTGATCCGGTTCAGCTCGGCTGGGCCGGTCATTTTTTCGCAGAACCGGAGTGGGCTGCATGGGCGGTCTTTCCGCATGTACAAATTTCGCAGCATGGTAACAAATGCGGAACAGGCCCGCGCGGAGCTGGAGGCGCTCAACGAGATGTCGGGGCCGGTCTTCAAGGTGAAGAACGATCCGCGCGTGACGCCGCTGGGCGCGTGGCTGCGGCGCACGAGCCTGGACGAATTGCCGCAGCTCTGGAACGTGCTCCAGGGCGAGATGAGCCTGGTCGGGCCGCGTCCCCTGCCGCTCTACGAGACAGCGAGTTTCGGCGATGTGACGCAGCGGCGGCGCATGAGCGTGCGGCCCGGTCTGACGTGCCTGTGGCAGGTGCGAGGACGGAGCAAGATCAGCGATTTCAAGGACTGGGTGCGGCTGGACCTGGAGTACATCGACCGGTGGTCGCTGTGGCTCGACTTCATGATTCTGCTGCGCACGATCCCGGTCGTTCTTTTCGGCTGGGGCGCGAAGTAGTCGTCGCGGGCACTCCCATAATTTCGCTTTTTCAGAGGCGGCCTGTCTCGTAGGCTGATAGAGGCTGTCCGAAAAGCCAGCCTAGGTCGCGTGACGAGTCGAATGGAGGCCGAATCGAGGCACGAGGGAGGGAGTGTAGCCGCAGTGCTACTCGACCGACAGAGCAACGAAGAGTTTGGCCTCCATTCGCCGTCACCCTTTGGGCCGAGGCTCTTTTGCCTTGGGACTTCGTCGCTCGCTCGTCACGTAGCTTGAGCTATGCTCCTCGCTCGAACTCCTCGTCCCAAGGCAAAAAGGCTTTCGGCGTGACCCAGGCTGGCTTTTCGGACAGCCTCTAGACCCATGAAATCATCCACGTCCAAAAAATCGGCCAAGTCCCGCCTCTCGCTTCATCGTCACTGGTCCGGGCTGCTGGTCGAGGCGCCGGAACGGGCGCAGAGCCGCGCCATGCTGCATGCGGTTGGTTTCGAGCGGGGCGATTTTCAGAAGTCGCAGATCGGTGTGGCGTCGACCTGGAGCCAGGTGACGCCCTGCAACATTCACATCGACCAGCTGGCCATCGCGGCGGCGGAAGGCGTGGCCAAGGCGGGAAGCAAGCCGCTTATTTTTAACACGATCACAATTTCGGACGGCATCTCGATGGGAACGCAGGGGATGAAATATTCGCTGGTGTCGCGCGAGGTGATCGCCGATTCGATCGAGACGGTGGCCGGGTGCGAGCTTTTCGACGGGCTGGTGGCCCTCGGCGGCTGCGACAAGAACATGCCGGGCTGCCTGATCGCGCTGGCGCGGCTGAACCGGCCCTCGATTTTCGTTTACGGCGGGACGATCCTGCCGGGCTGTTTCCAGAAACGCGACGTCGACATCGTGTCGGTGTTCGAGGCGGTGGGAACGCACGCGGCGGGGAAGATGAGCGACGGCGATCTTGCGGAGCTCGAGCAGTGCGCGATTCCCGGCGCGGGTTCGTGCGGCGGCATGTACACAGCCAACACGATGGCGTGCGCGATCGAGGCGCTGGGCATGAGCCTGCCGAACAGCTCGGCGCAGAACGCGATTTCGACGGCGAAGAAGGACGATGCGCTCAACGCGGGCGCGGCGGTGCACCGGCTGCTCGACCTCGGCATCCGGCCGCTCGACATCATGACGAAGAAGGCGTTCGAGAACGCGATCACTGTGGTCATTGCGCTGGGCGGGTCGACCAACGCGGTGCTGCATTTGCTGGCCATCGCCCACGCGGCGGGAGTAAAGCTGACGCTCGACGACTTCACGCGGATCGGCAAGCGGGTGCCGGTGCTGGCCGACCTGAAGCCGAGCGGCAAGTATGTGATGTCAGCGCTGGTGGGGATCGGCGGCCTGACGCCGCTGATGAAGATGCTGCTCGACAAGGGGCTGCTCCACGGCGATTGCCTGACGGTGACCGGCCAGACCGTGGCGGAGAATTTGCGCCACGTGAAGCCCTATCCACCGGGACAGGACGTGATCCACGGTTTCGACAACCCGATCAAGCCGACGAGCCATCTCGTGGTGCTTTATGGGAACCTGGCACCGCTCGGCGGAGTGGCCAAAATTTCGGGCAAGGAGGGCGAGAGCTTCCGGGGCCGCGCGCGTGTCTTCGATTCCGAGGAGGCGACGCTGCAGGCGATTCTTTCCGGGAAGATCAAGAAGGGCGACGTGATCGTGATCCGTTACGAGGGGCCGAAGGGCGGTCCCGGCATGAGGGAGATGCTCGCGCCGACCTCGGCGATCATGGGGCGCGGCCTGGGCAAGGATGTGGCGCTGATCACCGACGGCCGTTTTTCGGGCGGCACGCACGGCTTTGTGGTGGGGCATATTTCGCCCGAGGCGCACCTGGGCGGTCCGCTGGCGCTGGTGAAAAACGGCGACATGATTTCCATCGATGCCCGCACGCGGCTGCTGACACTGGAGGTGCCCGCGAAGGAACTGGCCAAGCGTCGCAAGGCGCTCAAGCCTCGTCCACCAGTGAAGAAGCGGGGCGTCCTCGCCAAGTACGCCGATCACGTGAGCCAGGCGCATCTCGGCGCAATTACGGATGGGAATTTGGAGGGCTGAGCGGTGAAGAGCAACGGAGTTGCACGGACGATGGCGTTCCCAAATGGAGTTTGGGAACGAGAAATTCAAAATGGAGGATTGTGTATATGGGGGCCTTCGATAAATCGCAGTCGACAGTCGTGGAGTTAGCAAGAAGGATTCACCAAGAAAATTGGAAAGATGGGTCTCACGTTTCCACCCAGACAAGATCTGCACAGCGGATTAATCGTGAATGGCAGGAAGCAGTTTTGAATCATTTTGGAGCCAGATTCCATAAGGAATACCCAGTTGCGTCCCTGTCCGTTGGCCACGAGAAAATCGATTTGGTCGATATACATGAATGGATAGCGTTCGAACTTAAAGTTTCACCCAAAAACACTCATTTCGAGTTTTATCGTGATATCTTCAAATTAGCGGTACATAATCAAGAATCTCAGAATCACAGATTAGTTCGACTTGTTTTTATTACGCCCCAAAAAGGCGCTAAAAGATTACTGAGTGCTTTTGTAAAAAGCGTTTCAAGTATTGCAGACAAAAAGTTAGATTTTGAGGTTGAGGTGGTTGGTATCTGATCCCTCGTTCCCAAATAGAGTTTGGGAACGAGGGGCAATTAAAGTAGCCACATTCAGGGGTAAGAATCTCCACTCCGCTTGGTTCCTGCTTTTTGCGGTAAGCTCTTTTCGCAAGCAATGCGTAAAAAGTCCCGGAAGGGAGGCGGGATTTTGCAATTTCCCTGATCTTTTCCTGTTAAAGGAGGGGCGCGGGAGTTAGAATCGGCCCTCACCTCATTTATTTTATGACTCACATCAAGCTCTTTGCTCCTGGACCGGTGGAAGTGTCGGAAAAAACGATGCGCGCGTTTTCGAAGCCGATGATCGGTCATCGCTCGAAGGATTTTCAGACGCTGAACGCGGCGGTGCAGCCGGGCCTGCAGCAGCTTTTTTACACGAAGCAGCCGGTGTTCGTGAGCACGAGCTCGGCCTGGGGCGTGATGGAAGGGGCGATCCGGAACCTGGTGAGCAAGAAGGTGCTGTGCTGCATGAGTGGCGCGTTTTCGGACAAGTGGTTTGACGTGGCGAAGAAGTGCGGCAAGCAGGCCGAGGCGCTGCAGGTGGAATGGGGCCAGCCGATCCTGGCCGCCGACATCGACGCGAAGCTGGCGACGGGCGAGTTTGACGCGGTCACGCTGATCCATAACGAGACGAGCACCGGGACGATGAACCCGCTGTGGGAGATCGCCGCGGTGATGAAGAAGTATCCCGACGTCCAGTTCATCGTCGATACAGTCTCGTCGTTCACCGCGATGAAGATTCCGTTCGATGAGCTGGGTATCGACGTGATGCTGGCGGGTACGCAGAAGGCACTGGCGTTGCCGGCGGGCGCGGCGGTTTTTGCGGTGTCGGAGAAGGCCTTCGCAAAGGCGGCGACGATTAAGGACCGCGGTTATTATTTCGATTTCCTGGAGTTCAAGAAGAACCAGGAAAACAGCATGACGCCGACGACGCCGAGCATTTCCCATTTCTACGCGTTGCAGAGCAAGATTGAGGATATCCTGGCCGAGGGGCAGGAGGCCCGCTACGCGCGGCATCTGGAGAACGCAAAGCTGGCGCGTGCCTGGGCGAAGAAGCACGGCTTCAATCTCTTCCCGAAGGAGGGATACGAGTCGATTTCGCTGACCTGCGTGGCGAACAACAAGAACATCGATGTGCCGAAGCTGATCAGCACGCTGAAGACGAAGCATTCGTGCACGATCGACGGCGGCTACGGGAAGATCAAGGGCACGAGCTTCCGCATCTCGACGATGGGTGACGAGACGACGGAAAACATCCGCGAGCTGTTGGGCTGGCTGGATGGGTGTCTGGCGTCGCTTTAGGGCGGTGTTGCCTTCCGAAGGACGATCCGCCGATGGGGACATCGGCGGCTACCCATTCGCTCGGGATGACGAACGACAGAGGTAAATCCCACCGGGAGAGTGATTTAGTTTGCCTATTAGAGGTTTTCCGCTAGACCCATTTTCAGAAAGGAACATGTTGTGAAGTCTTTCGTGGTCGGGGCAGCAGGCGCCCTTGGTCCCATCAAAATGGAGTTGGGAACAGGGTCACACGCAACCTCCAGCCCGGTGCGCATTTGCCCGGAGCTTTCTTGACGCCAAGCTTGTCCCCGGCGACCACAGGACTTATCACCTGCTTCATTATTCCCATGGAATTGCCGTTTATCAGTCCAGCCCTTAGGGGCGCGGCAGTACCTGCGCGGTCATGCGGGATCGGAGGACGGTCCTTTGGCGCAGTGGGAACGCATCTTTTGTCGAGCGGCCAGGGGGCCAAGGAGACCAAAGATTTTCGCACCCGGAACGAGGGGCGAATCGGCGCAGAGGTTGAAGCGGGCGTCTAGAGCCTGAAAAAGAGCGCGGGCCAGTCATGTGGCCGCGCGGTTCACGACATGTCGACAACAGTACATGAATTCAGATTATCGCCCTCGAGGCGGAAGCGGAAGTAGCGGCGGCGGACGCCGCCGGCGTGGTGGACGGGGTCGTGGCGGCCATGTTCGTCATGGCAGTGAGAGCCGGGTGCACAGCAACGGGACATCCACTGCCCCGAAGAAAAAGGAAGGTTTCCTGGGCAAGCTGCTCGGCTGGTTCTCCGGCAAGAAGTCGAAGCCGGAAAGCAAGCCGTTGCGTTCGGGCGCGTCGCGGCCCGATTTCAAGGAGAAGGAACCGAAGGCGGATCGTCCCCGGCGCGAGGAACGTCCGAAGGCGGATCTGGTCCCGCCGGAGATCGTCTCGCCCAAGCTCTACGTCGGCAATCTGGCCTACGAGGCAGCGGAGAGCGACCTCTATGATCTTTTCTCGAAGATCGGGTCGGTGAAGAACGTTGAGATCGCGATGGACCGTCATGCGAATCGCTCGAAGGGCTTCGGCTTCGTCGAGATGGAGACGCTGGAGACGGCGAAGGAAGCCGCCGCGAAGCTGAACCGGACCGATTTTCTCGGCCGGCAGATCGTGGTGAGCGGCGCGAAAGTCGACAAGCGCCCGAGCGCGAGCTCGCAGGAATCGGAAGCGGGCAGCAGCCCGGACGCGACGGTCTAGAGTCCCGGAAGAATTTCGTCTTAATAACCGGCGTTGCCTGATGGCGGCGCCGGTTTTTTTGTTTTCCGCCAGCCATTCATGCCTACATATCTGTAACGGCTGGTTGTTTTGACTTTTCCCTCGGCGGGAAGCACAGTTTTGCTGTGAATCGCCGCTCCTTTATCCGCTCGATGGGCGGGTGCGCCTGCGCGACGCTTTTGCCTTCGACACTTTTTCTCGGCGTGCGGAACGCGGCAGCGGCAGTGGCGGAGAAGCTCGATTTGAGTGCGAAGCTTCACCTGGCCGACGTGGCCCTGGGCACGGCGAAAGCGATGGGGGCGTCGTACGCCGATTTTCGTCTCTGCCGCTACCAGAGCGAGTATGTGGAGGTGCGCGAGCATCGGCTGGAGGAGTCGTCGACGGGCTTGAGCGCCGGGTTCGGCGTGCGCGTGTTGCTCGACGGGACGTGGGGGTATGCGAGCAGTTCGCTGGCGACGGAAGACGAAGTGAAGGCGGCGGTGAACCGGGCGGTGGACGTGGCGAAGGCAAGCCAGCGGTTGCAGGCGCGGAAATTTGTCCTCGAGGATTTGCCGTCGTATCAGGACGAATGGACGATGCCGATGAAGACCGATCCGTTCCTGGTCCATTCGGACGAGAAGATCGACCGGATGCTGGCGATCAACGAGGCGGCGCTGAAGGCCGGGGCCGATTACGCGACGATATCGTTCGCCTTTGTGCGGGAGGAGAAATTTTTAGCCTCGAGCACGGGCAGCCGGATCACGCAGACGCGGGTGCGGACGATGCCCGACTCGGAGGTTACGGTGATCGACAAGACGACGGGGAAATTCGCCTCGCGCGATACGCTCGCCGCGCCGCGGGGCAGCGGCTACGACTACATTCTCGATTACGATTTTATCGGCGAGGCGGCCAAAGCGGCGGAGCAGGCGCGGGAAAAACTCAAGGCCAAGCCGGTCGCTCCGGACGATTACGATCTGGTGCTCGACCCGACGAATCTCTGGCTGACGATCCACGAATCGGTGGGACACCCCACGGAGCTCGACCGGGCGCTTGGGTGGGAGGCGAATTTTGCGGGGACGACGTTTTGCACGCCGGACAAGCTGGGCAAGTTGCGTTACGGCAGCCACCTGATGAACATCGTGGCTGACCGGAGCCAGGAGGGTGGGCTTTCGACCGTCGGTTACGATGACGACGGCATCCGGTCGATCGGTGCCGAGTTTCCGATCATTAAGGACGGTGTCTTCGTCAATTACCAGATGGCCATCGGGCAGGCGCAGCTTATCGGCCAGAAGTGTTCCAACGGCTGCGCCTTTGCGGAGAGCTGGTCGGCGTTTCCCATCCAGCGGATGCCGAACGTTTCACTGCAACCCAACCCGAAGCCATGTTCGCTCGAAGACTTGTTCTCCGACGTGAAACGCGGCATCTATATCGTCGGCAATGGCAGTTGGAGCATCGACCAGCAGCGGCACAATTTCCAATTCGGCGGGCAGCTTTTCTACGAGATCAGGAACGGAAAGCTGGGCGGCATGTTGCGGGACGTGGCCTACCAGGGCAGCACGGTGGAGTTTTGGAACTCGATGGACGGCATCGGCGACAAGAGCACCTATTTTCTCGGCGGGGCGCCGAATTGCGGCAAGGGTCAGCCGGAGCAGAGCGCGCCGGTTTCGCACGGCGCGGTTCCGGCGCGGTTCCGGCAGGTGACTGTGCTTAACACGGAACGAAAGGACATCGGATGATCCTGGGTGAAACGGAGGCGCGCGACCTGACGAAAAAGGTGCTGGCCCTGTCGAAGGCCGACTCGTGCATTGTTACGATCAGCGGCGGCGAGGACCGGCATATCCGCTTTGCGCAGAACATGGCGACGACCAACGGAGCGCCGAGCGACATCGGGATCGGCGTTGAGTCCCATTTTGGCAAGCGGTCGGGTTCGGCTTCGACCACCGACCTGAGCGACGATGCGCTGGCGTCGCTGGTGGAAGCATCGGAAGCCACGGCGAAGCTGGCGCCGGAAAATCCCGAATTCATGCCGCCGCTGGGGCCGCAGAGATACGCGACCGGCACGGCTTTTTCGTCCGCGACGCAGGCGACGACGTCGGAGATGCTGGCCAACGCGATCCAGCCAGTGCTGCAGCAGGCGCGCGACAAGAATTTGCAGGTGTCCGGTTTTCTCGATAGCGGCACATCGTTTTCGAGCTTCGGCACGAGCCAGGGGCTTTTTGTTTACGACCAGGAGACCAATGTGCTGCATACGGTGACGGCCCGGACTCCGGACGGCACCGGAGCCGGTTGGGCGGGGACGACGCACCTCGATTTCAGCAAGATGGATGTCGCGGGGTTGGGGGCGGTGGCGATGGACAAGGCGGTGAAGTCGCGCGAACCGGCCACGCTTTCGCCCGGAAAATATACCGTGATTTTGGAACCCTCAGCGGTGTCCGACCTAATCGGCATCCTGGTGGGTGAGGAGTTCGACCAGCGTTCGGCTGACGAGGGGCGCAATTTCGCGACGAAGAAGGGTGGTGGGTCGAGGCTGGGCGAGAACATCTTTGGCAAGAATGTCACGATCTATTCCGACCCGAACGATACGCTGGCGCCGGGGTCGATTTATTCCAGTGACGGTCTTCCGGCGCAGAAGACGATGTGGATTGAAAATGGTACGCTAAAGAATTTGCAATGCGGCCG
Organism: Methylacidiphilales bacterium; assembly: GCA_021272165.1. Classification (GTDB taxonomy): domain Bacteria; phylum Verrucomicrobiota; class Verrucomicrobiia; order Methylacidiphilales; family UBA1321; genus JABDGH01. The sequence continues at coordinate 80,497 of JAJSLK010000011.1, read as the reverse complement.
TTATTGGGCGCAGAAAACGGGGCGGCAGCCAGTGCCGTCGCCGACGACCTTGACCATGACCGGAGGCACAACCTCGACGGAGGAGATGATCAAGCAGACGAAGCGGGGCCTGCTCATCACGCGGTTCTGGTACATCCGCGAGGTCGATCCGCAAACGGTGCTACTGACCGGCCTGACCCGCGACGGCGTTTTCCTCATCGATCACGGTGAGATTGTGAAGCCGGTCTGTAATTTCCGGTTCAACGAAAGCCCTGTCGCGATGCTGAACAAGGTTGTGGCCCTCGGTCCGTCGGTGCGGGCCTACGGCGAGGAATCGATCGGCATTCCCATCGCGGTGCCGACACTGCTGGTCGACGAGTTTACCCTGTCGAGCGTGTCGGACGCGGTGTAGGTTGGGCCATGCGCGATCTTCCTCCGGGCTGGATATGGGTCAAGGCGGCGCTCTTTTTACTTATCGGCCTGATTTCGTCCGCGCTGATTCTTTTCCGGCTGGCGGATTGGCGGATGGCAGCTCTGCTGGTCCTGGCAATCTGGTCATTTTGCCGGCTCTACTATTTTGCGTTTTATGTCATCGAAAAATATATCGCCCCGTCGTTTCGCTTCTCCGGCCTGGGGTCGGTGTTGCGGTATCTTTGGAGGAAAAATCAGCCGTGACCGGCGAGACTTTCCTTGCCGTTTGCGCGTGAACCACGCATGATTCGCCGCCTATGGGAGCTTATCCAGGACGCAAACAGGTTCGCACCCGCGCCAAGCGCGCGGCCAAAAACGATCGCATCATTGCCAAGCGCGCGACGGAAAAGAAAGCTGCGAAGAAATAACGCAGGCTTTCCCGGCGAGCCGGTTTGTGTTGCGGGTTCCTTTCGTTCATGAAAGCAGGTCTCGCGATCTTGTTTCTCGCCCTGGCCGTTCTCTTTTGCCCGGCAAAGGCGAGCCCGCCGCCGCTTCCATCCTGGGATGGCAACACGCAAAACGCCTGGTGGACGAGGAATCCGTCGCCGGATTCGTGGCCGCAGGCGATGAAGGATTTGCAGGCGCAGATGGAGGCGAGCTATGCCGAGGACGGCGCCAATGCTTTTTCCAATTCCGATTTCCAGGGCTGGCTGGGACATCTCCAGTGGATCAAGCTCGGGCTTGATTGTTCCGACCTGCTGGCCGATCCGGCCAACCTGAAGGTATTTGTCGCGATGGGAAAGGACGAGGCGGTCTCACATCTTTTCGTGCAGAAGCTTGACGTGCTCGACGTCAAAAAACAGGCGTTGCTTAACCTGCTGCGACTGGCCCAAAACAATCCGGATGATCTGCACGAGTATGCGGCGCTGGGCGTGGCCTACGCCCTTGTTTTCGACCAGCCATTCCCGCACAATTGGCCGCACTTTCAGGTTAAACAGTCGGCCCTTCCCATCGGCGATCTCGACGTGGTGAAGCGGTTTGATTTCTACGTTCAGGCGAACCGCGATCACAAAACGGAACTCGATTTAACGCAGCAGAGTTTCGACAACCTGAAGTTCCTCGTCGACAGCGAGGTGAAACTATCGGAGTTCGAGTACGCGCAGCAGAACCGCATCTCCTATTCCGAATTTGCCCAGGCGTTCTTTTCGATCCGCTACGACGAAAGCCGCACCAGTTCTGACAACACGGCGTTTGTCTGGCCGCAAACCACCTATATGCTGGCCGACATTGAGAAGTATGGCGGTATTTGCGTTGATCAGGCTTATTACGCGGCGACGCTGGGGAAGGGGAGGGGAATTCCGACGCTTTATTTTCATGGTCAGGGCTCCGACGGCGGTCATGCCTGGTTCGGCTATCTGTCGCGATCGGGGAAGTGGGAGCTCGATTGCGGGCGGTACGAAAGCCAGAATTATCCGAAGGGCTACGCACTCGATCCGCAGACATGGGAGGTGATTGACGACACGGTGCTGACCAATCTCTTCAAGACCGGCGAAAAAAATCCGAATTACCAGCCGGCACAGGTCGCGCTGGCCTGGGCGCGGCTGCACGAGGGCGATCCTTCCTGCAAAAAAATTCTCGATGACGGGCGTTCGATCATGCCGGAACTGGCGGAGACATGGAAAATGGAAGCGGCGGTTTTGGAGACGATCAACGCGAGCGACGATGACAAGAAGGGCTTTTATCAGGACTGGATTTCGCAGTTTCAGTCATTCACGGAAATGAAGGTCGAAGGTCAGAGGCGCCTGCTCAACATTCTAAAAAAAGAGGGCGATCCGGAGGCAGACAGTTTGCAGCAGGACATCGTGCTGGAAAACCGGAGCAGCGGCTTCGACATCGGCATTCAGGGCGCCGCGGCCACGATCTCGGATAAGATCAGCTCGGGCAACTGGGACGATGCAAAACTGGAATACGAAAAGACGATCCGGGATTTTGGAGACCAGGGGGGCGGTTCGCTTTATTACGGCGTGATCGAGCCTTATATCGAGTCATGCCTGAAAAACGGCCGCACCGACCAGGCGGCGGAGGGGTTGAAGTTCGCGCGGGACCGAATGCAGCTCAACAACGGCAGCATCATCGAGATGGAATTCCACCATCTCGAGGGAAAGGTCAGCGACCTGAAGCGGACCACCCAGTCCTCCGGGAACTGATCAGGCGTCGTTGCCGAGCTTGAAGGCGTCGTGCACGACCTGGGTCGCGTGCGGGCCTTCCGATTCGTTGATGATGACCGAAATCTTGATCTCGCTGGTGGTGATCATCTGAATGTTGATCCCGGCCTGGGCCAGAGCGGAAAAGAGGGTGGCGGCGACGCCGGTATGCGAACGCATGCCGATGCCGACGACGGAGAGCTTGCTGATGCCATCGCGTGCGGTATGGCTTTTCGCGCCGATTTTGGCGACCTGGGCCTCGATGACCTTGCGCGCCTGGGGCAGGTCGTCCTTGTTGATGGTGAAGGTCAGGTCGGTGGTGCCCTCGAGCGAGACGTTTTGCACGATCATGTCGACGTTCGTGCCCGATTCGGCCAGGGCCGAGAAAAGTCCCGCGGCCACGCCGGGCTTGTCCGGCACGCCGATGATGGTGACTTTGGCCTGGTTTTTTTCCAGGCTTACTCCGCGTAAGACGACTTCTTCCATGGCTGCGTGCTCCTCTCGTACGATGGTTCCGGGATTATGGTTGAAACTGGACCGGACCTCAAACTTCACTTTGAATTTCTTGGCGAATTCGACCGAGCGGGCCTGCATGACCTTGGCGCCGAGGCTGGCGAGCTCGAGCATCTCGTCATAGGAGATTTCGTCGATCTTGCGGGCATGGGGGACGAGGCGCGGGTCGGCGGTGTAGACGCCGTCGACGTCGGTGTAAATTTCGCAGGTATCGGCCTTGAGTGCCGCGGCCATGGCAATGGCGGTGAGGTCGGAGCCGCCACGGCCGAGCGTGGTGATATGGCCGTCGATATTCTGGCCCTGGAACCCGGCGACGATGACGACATGGCCCTGGTCGAGAAACTCGAAGACCTTTTTCGGCGTGATGTTGACGATCTTGGCCTTGGTATGGATGCCGTCGGTCACGATGCCGGCCTGCGCGCCGGTGAGGGAGACGGCCGGGACGCCGAGACCGTGGAGCGCAAGGGCGGTCAGCGCGATGGTTTGCTGCTCGCCGGTGGCCAGAAGCATGTCGATCTCACGGGCGGAGGCCTCGGGATTGACCTCGCGGGCGAGTTTGAGCAGGCGGTCGGTTTCGCCCGACATGGCCGAGACGACGACGACCAGGCGATGGCCGGCCCGGCGTGACTCGGCGACACGGGTGGCGACGTTGCGGATGCGCTCGGGGCTGCCCACCGAGGTGCCGCCATATTTTTGAACGATGAAGGCCATGGAGAGTGAAAGGGACCAACCCTAGCGTGAAATCATTTTCCTGACAATATCGGGTCAAGGATGGCTGATATTTAAGGGAATCGCCCCGGGCCGGAAAACAGCATGACTGGAATTGCGGTAGACTTCCGTCCAGCCCGGTTCAGCGCGCATGCGCGGGTAGACCGGGTCGGAAAGATTGACCAGTACGGCATCGGGCGGGGGATCGGTCAGGGCCCGGCGCCAGTCGCCGGTGGCATGAAAGAAGTTCTCGACCTTGTTGAAGGTCCTGGGCCGGTAGACGAGATCGTAACGGCCGTCAATCGAGACCTGCATTTGGTTTTGCAATTTCCACAGCGCGTAGCTTCCCGCGTTCAAGTCGACCAGCAGCCTGCCCCTGACATCGTGATCGTGGAGATAAGCGACCGCCTGGGCCGGGCAGCTTTCAGACGGGTAGGTAAGGTGAAACCCCTGGCTGGCAGGGAGCAGACGCATGGCCAGCACCAGCGGAAGCACAAACAGAACCGTACGCACGGCCAATCGATGCAGGCGCGCCCCCGGGCCGTGAATTTGCTGCCAGGAAAGTTCCGGTGGAAAGAGAGGCGGAAGCAATCCTCCCGCGGCAACGGCAAAGAGCGAGGTGTGCCGAACCTGCAGAATGGATGCGACGAAAAAGAGGAGGGGAAGGATTACGGCAATCCGATCGCAGTTTTTCCAGCCCTGGAGCCGGACGTGGCCGATGACGATTACCGCCGTCCAGCCAGCCAGCATTTTGTAGCCCAAAAAGGTATTGTAAGGATACAGCCACGGCACCGGACTCCATTCGTCAAACGAGGAACGTGAAATTAGCAGGGCTCGGCCCACGCCGACCCAAAGTTCATAGCCGAAAGGATTCGCCAGCGTGGCCAGAAGGCATAAGCCGAGGATACGAAGATGCCGGATCCAGTTGCCGCCGCTGAAAAATTCGATTGCGGCCACAGCCGCGAGCCACGCCAGGCCGAGGATAAATCCACCGTGAAGATTGGCCCAGGCGATCATGGTCAGGCCGTAGGCCCAGGAAGGGATGTGGCGGCCTCGCCGTTCGAGTTGATACCACAGAAGCCAGAGGGCGAAGAAGAGGTGGGTGAAGACCTCGCAGCGGACGGTGGAGAGAAAAGAGGAAAGAAGGGTCAGAGTGACGAGGCTGTAAAAAAAGGCCTCGAGCATGGTGGGCGAACGGCGTCCCAGGCCGGCCCGGATCGTCAGCCCGACCGTGCCGAATAACAAAGCCAATTTTAAGAAGATGAGGCTGGCCGGTCCAAAGACAAAATAGAGCGGGGCAAAGACGAAAGCGCAGCCCCATTCATGGTCGGGAACCAGACGGTAATCGGCCAGGTAGCTGAACGTATCGCCGGGGGGGAAGTGGCCGGTTTTGAGGAGATAGTCGTAGAGGGCGAAGAGATGCCACAAATCGGCGTCGGCGGTATTGGTATAGGTGCCGAGGAGCACGACGAGGATGCCGAGATAGATCCAGAGGACGATCTTCCACCGGCGGGAGGTCAGCGGCACAGCCCGGGAGGTCATGGCAGCGATTGATTATCCGCTGCATGGATGGGCGAGCCAGTGGGAAAGCTATGCAGGATTTAGCCGACACTTGGCCTGGCTTGCTGATATAAAAAAGCAGGACGGCTGTCCCGCGGGGAACAACCGTCCTGAAAATTACCCCAGGGTGCCGTGTGGGAAGCACTTTCGACCCTCACAAACAGGGCGGAGACGGCTGCGGGAATCCCGCCTTCCAGTGAAGGCGTGGCGTTCAGGCCGACAGCTTGGCCTCCTGAATCGTGGTATATCGGACGAAAGAACATTTTCCCGGTATCACGCACACCCCAGGATAAACTGGTGCCGGTGGCTCCAGCCACCGGCGAAATCTTTCAAAGAGCGCTACCGGAAACCTAGACCCGGGAAAAGCGGCTGTCCAGACCCTGACCGATTTTATTTTCAACCGGTTGGCAGCCAGACCGCGAGCATGGCGTAGACGACGACGCCGGTGACGGAAACGTAGAGCCAGATCGGAAAGGTGAGTCGGGCCAGGCGCCGGTGGGCGGGAAAGCGGCCGCTGAGTGAGAGAAAAAAGGTGATGAGGATCATCGGCAGCGCAAAGATCGAGAGCACGATATGCGAAATCAGCAGCGGAAAATAAACCAGCCGGACGGTGCCTTCGCCGTGAAAGTGCATGTCGCCATGCAGGGCGTGATTCGTGATGTAGCTGACAAGGAAAAGCGTGGAAAAGATAAACGCGGTGAACATCGAGGCCCGGTGAGCTTCCACTTTCTGAGATCGGATAAAAATGAATCCAATGACCAGGGCCAGGGCGGAAAGGCCATTCAGCAGGGCATTGAGCGCGGGCAGAAAGGCGAGGTGCGTGCCGCTGACATCGGCAGGCGCATGAAAAAAGACGAGCCAGAAGAGAAAGAGACTGGCGATGGCGCTGATGGCAATGATCGTCGCGATGACCGACAGCGGTGTCCGCGTTTCATTGGTGGCCAGTGTGGTCACGGCTTTTCTTCTTTCTCCAGAACCTTGATGTCCCGCAACAGGTCGGCGCGGCCGTCGGACTCGACACCATCATAAAATCCGCGCACGTTTCCTTCGGCATCGACCAGGGCCATATAGGTGCTGTGCATGATGGTGAATTGTCCGGGCTGGGAGGGTTGCCCGGTGTTATCTTCCACGACTTGCAGAAAGCCATTCTGGATCAGGTCGCGCATGGGCTTTTTTGGGCCGGTCAGGAACCACCAGTGGTCGGGACTGGCGCCATATTGGTCCGCATATTTGGCCAGGACGTCGGGCGTGTCATGTTCGGGGTCGACGGTAAAGGAGACGAGCTGGACATGGGGATCATTGGCGAGGGCATTTTGCACCCGGGCCATCGAGGCGCTGATGAGCGGGCACGGGCCGGGGCAGGTGGTGTAGATGAAATCGGCCACCCAGATTTTTCCGATCAGATCCTGGTTGGAGACGGTTTTCCCACTGCGCTCGGTAAAGGAAAAAGAGGGCACAACGCTCATCCGGCGCAACTCGGAGGACTGGCTGAGCTGCATTTCGGAACTTTCAAAGCGGTAAAACAGGACGATGGCAATGAGAAGTCCCAAGATCACGATGAACCAGGTATAGGGCGTAAGACGGCGGGACAGGGGCGTGGACATGAACGGCAAAAAGTAAGCAAAATATCCTATCCACCGCTGGAAAAAGACGCAACTACAGTTAGGACCTGTTAACGCTATCGAGCAACCCAACGGGCGACATTCGCCGGGCCACCGGGCCGGCGATTCCTCGCGCCATCCCTGCCCAAGAGCGGTAACAGGCTCTGGGGAATCTTTCTGTCGTCGTCGCTGGGAGTTTTTGCTTTAGTGGGCGGAGTCATATGCAAATTTCCAAGTCTCTTTCTTTGCCCCTGCCGGTGCGAGGCATGGCGGTTATCGCCGCCGGCCTTCTCGCCCTCACCGCCTGCGCGCCCATCGACGACACCACCGGTTCGCGTCTTACCCAGCCGCCGCCCGGCGGGGAGCCGCGTCAGCCCGTCGATGCCAATGACATCGCCATTGTGGGACAGGAAGTGGCGCACTCGATCATGGACCTGCCGCAGGTGGCCAACGCCACGGTGCCCCCAATGGTCCAGTTCACCGGCGTCACCAGCATCGTGAAGGGTGATTACCCGGTCGATACCGAGCCTTATACCGAGCTTTTCCGGGACCGCTTGCTTCTGATCACCCGGGAAAAACTCCGTTTTGTTGAACACACCCTGCCACCGCTGGTCGTGGCCAAGCCGAAAAAGCTCAAGAAGCATGAGCCGATTCCACCGCCCGTGGACATCAGCACCAATCCCGATTATGAAATCCTCGCCGAGTTGCGCGGAAACTATAGTGACGATTTCTACAAGGTTCAGGTCCAGTTCGTCGACTCCCACACGAATGATGTCCTTTTCGACGGGCTCTACCGCATCCGCAAGGAAGCGGCTCCGCCGCCTTCGCCGGATAACATGGCCCCGTCGGTGGCGCCGGAAGCCGCGCCCGGGTCGGATCCGAACACTCCGCCAGGAACTTACGCTCCGCCTCCGCCGAGTCAGACCCAATACGAATAAATTTTCGGAATAACGATGATGCGCACGGTTCACTTCTGGCAGATGGCGGCAGTGGGAGCCTCTGCCTGTGTCATCGCGGCGTGCGCCTATCCGCATCCGGGGCCGGTCTATACTGGTGACGAGGATGCGGTTTCATCTGCCACGAGCGCACCCAAGCCGACTCCAACTCCCGCCGCCAAGCTTAAAGCTTCGGCCAGATCCAGGACCGTTGTTCCCACTCCCACGCCGACCCCGAAGCCCCGTCCGACCCCCACTCCCACCCCAACCCCGAGACCTCACCCAACCGCAACCCCGACTCCTACTCCCACGCCTAGACCGACGAGCAAGCCGAAGCCAGACATGACGAAGTATCTGTTTCCGCCGCTCAATCCGCCCGATCCGCCTCCTGCCGACCCGCCAGGCGATCCACCTCCGACCACCAAGCCTGATCCCCCACCAGCCGCTTCCGACTCCGACACCGATACGGACGCGAGCTTCGATAATCTTGAGGTCATTGATGCGAGCCTGAAGGGCAAGCTAGCTGTTCTGAGAGTCGGATCGGAGCCCACCTCCAACAATTTGTTGTCGGTTTTTGCCGGATTGAAAAACAAAACCGGACACCGTCTCGATCTCGAGGTGCAGACACTTTACAAGGACCGGGCGGGTAATCCGCTCAATGGCGGCGGAACTTGGCTTCCGCTGTCGTTAAAGCCGCACGAGGAGACCGAATATCGCTCCGCTTCGATTTCGGCCGACGCGTTTGATTTCCTCATTAGTATTCGCGCTGCGCACGGTCCGCAAGATCCCGATTAGCCGCATGGAAATGACGCTGACCACACCGGCGGTTTTGTTTCCGGCCGTATCGCTTTTGCTCCTGGCCTACACGAACCGTTTTCTGGCGCTGGCCAGCGTGATCCGCCGGCTCCACGCCGATTACCAGGCTGCGGCTGATCCACGCTATCTCTTTCAGATTGCCAACTTGCGCCGGCGAATTCGGCTGGTGCGCAACATGCAGTTCGCCGGTGTCCTGTCCCTGCTTCTTTGCACCATCAGCATGGTACTTCTTTTCTTCGGATCCATCATCCCCGCGGAAGTCATTTTTTCGGTCAGTCTTCTGGCCATGATCTGGTCGTTGGTGCTTTCGCTCCTGGAAATCCATATCTCCGTCCAGGCGCTCGACTTGCATCTGGAAGGAGTCGAGCATCCCCGGCCGACGGACAAGGGGTGAGATGAAGCACCGTGTGAGTTGTGCTAATTTCTAGGCATGAACGTGCGCCCTTCGGAATCCCGGGAAGTGCCGGTCGATGTCCTGCCTCCGGCGCCGCGGAACGAGCCGCCGCTTCCGCCCGTACCTTCGGATGAGCCCCGGGCCGTGCCATTCGAAGGCCTCCGCACGTTTTATCACCCGGCCAGCGGCGGCGTTATTCTCGCGCTCGACTGGCTGGCCTTCGGTTCCGATTTGCTGACGGGTTTCCTGGCGCTGCCTTTGTTGTGCGTGCTTTCTTTTGCCGTTACTTTCCCATTGGTCTGGCTCATTCAAGTGCAGTGGTCCCGGGATAAAATGGGACCTGCCATCGGTAAGGCATTTCTGGGCGCCTTTCTCGTGGGCCTGCCTTTTCCGATCACCGGCACGCTTCTCGGCGCGGCGATCCTGGCGCTCTCAGGCCTGCCGCATCATCCCGTTGACGTCGTCAAAAAGTTGGCTTCGACCAAGACAGCACGCTAGAGAGGACTCATGCAAAACCGTCCGACGGTAGCCCTGCTGTATCATAAGATGCATGAGGGAAGGCTCAACAATACGCTGGTGCGGGAGATGATTCCTCACTGGAAAGCGGCTGGATTTGAAATCAGGGAGCTTTTCGGCATCCGTAAGTTCGTGCCGGCTGACACGCTTTATATGCACGTCGATCTTTCTGTTGTGCCGCCCGATTATCTGGCCTTTGCCCATCGTTATCCGCGGGTCATCAACGGGCGGATCACCGATATCCGGAAGCGTCTTTACAGTCAGATCCAGGTCAGGCGCGGTGACGGTTACAAAGGCCAGGTTCTTGTCAAAACGTCCCATAACTATGGCGGTGGGCCCGAGGCCCTGCTCCGCAGCAAGTCATGGGGAATCGATTTTTTTCATCGGGCCTATCGCGCGGTGGCACGGCGAAGCAAAAATTCGCCCTATCAAATCAGGACCCGCGAACAGTACCGCATCTACCCGTCGGTGGATGAGGTTCCAGACGAGATATTGAATTCACCCGAGCTGGTAATTGAAAAATACCTACCAGAACGGGAAGGCGGCCGTTTGCGCCTCCGCTATTATTTCTTTTTGGGCGACCACGAAGTCAGCGCCAGCAAGCTTTCCGGCGATCCCCTCTGCCTGAAAGGGACGCAGACCTTCGACGAGAACGAGATACCGGACGAAATCCGGCAGGTGCGCAAGCGGATGGGGCTCGACTACGGCAAGATCGACTACGCCATTCACGAAGGCAAGCCGGTCTTCTTCGATGTCAACAAGACCCAGGGTGTCTTGCCCAACGGGGCATCTGACTTTCAGAAGGAAATCGCCCGGCGACTGGCGGGCGGCCTTCGCTCCTTTTTTCCCGAGATGCAGGCGGCTCACGCGGTCCCAGCTTGAGGGACCGCGTGAGGCCGGATCAACTTTTACTTACGACTTCGGCAGCAACGCATTCACGGCGCTGTAATCGACGAAGTTGAGGAACTCGTCGATGTAGCCGGCGCGGGCCGTGTAGAAGTCGGCGTAGTAGGCATGTTCGTAAACGTCGAGTCCCAGCACCGGAGTCACGCCCCAGATCGGGTAGGTATTCTGGGCGTCGCCGATGTAATTGAAGAGCTTGCCCGTGTCGTGGTCGATGCCGGTCCAGGCCCAGCCGCGGGCCGCAATGCCGGTCGCCTTCAGGTCCTTCTTGTAGTTCTCGAAGGAACCGAAATCGCGATCAACCAGTTCGGCGAACTTGCCGCCGATTTTGCCGTCGCCACCGAGGATGCCGAAGTAGAGCTCGTGATTCTTCAATCCTCCCAGGGCGAAGGTGAGGTCGACCTTCAGGTTGCGGATGGTCGAGGCAATCTGGTTGGCCACGGCCGCATCGGCGGGATCGGGCGTACCGAGCTTTTCGATCGCTTCGAGGAGGGCGTTCGATTTGTTGACGTAACCCGTGTAGAGCTTCAGGTGCTCTTCGTGGGTTTTGTCCGAGATTTTGCCGGTTTTGCCTTTCACTTTGGCCAGAAGGGCGGCCTGTTTGTTTTCGTATTTATGAGCCATAGGATTTTGATTTTAGGGTTGAAGTATAAGGGTAAGGGAGGAGTGCCATCCGTCAAATGCCAATGGCGTTACGCGGCGGCTAGTGGGGCCTGAAGGCGCGAATCGCTCTGCAGGATATCATCCAGCGCCGGCCAGTGCGTTTCATCGATCTGGTTGAAGCAGCGGAGATAGAGGTTAACGATTGTCGGATCAAATTGGCTTAGAAGGATATCCACGCCCTTTTTCAGCGCCGCAGTATCGGGCTGAGGCGGAAAATTGTCGGCGCAACCGTTTTCGGCATGCTCGATGCCAAGAGAGTCGAGCCAGGCGCAGAGCATCGGGCGCTGGGTCTCGATCAACCAACTGGAGAGGATGTTGAAGCTGAGGATTTCCATTTCGGGCCGGGCAAGGATTTCGATCCAGACGGCATGGCGCTTGGCCTTCGGCATCTCGATCAGGATCGGCACGCGGACGCCCATTCGCGGCGCCATCACTTCCAGCGCTGTCCGGTAGAGCTTCTTGTTCGTTTTTTGGGTGGCGAGGAGAATGTCGTTGGCCAGTGGGGCGGGCAGGACCCGCCAGAGGGTATGGGTCGGGGAAGGCATAGGGGTGATCAGGATGGAATCTTCGGCGCGAAAAGGCAACCGTCCTGAAAATGAGCCGGCCCATTTCTCGAATCAAAAAATAACTGGAATTAAGCGTGATTGCGAGTATCGGTGTTCTATGGTTCAAGGGCCACAACGGTATCGGAATCGCTGGATTGACCGCCTTTCCCGGTCGGGGTTCTTTTTTGGCGCCCTGCTGTTCCATCTGATTATTTTTCTGGGTATTGCGGGCTGGATTGTTTTTAGTCCGCCTCCCGCCGAGACGCCGGAACCCCCCATCAAATTTGTTTCGCCGCCACCACAGGGGCAAACGACGGCGTCGGCAGCAAATAATTCCCACAGTCCCTCGGATCTTCCCGCACTCATCAATCCAGTTCCTGTTTCCTCGGCACAGGGGCTTACCACGGATAATCCCCATCTTGACGTTACCGTCCAGTTGCCTCAGGCCACGGATACAATTGATCACGGGCCGCAATCTCCGCAGATTGTTGCGCCGGTGCCCAAGCCATCGGAGGGCATTCCCGATGCGCGCCTCAATGACATTCGCAAGACGGTCATGGACAAATGGCACCTGACCCAGGAGCAAATCGCCAATGACGATCCGAGCGGCACATTTCCCATCTATGTTGCCGCCTATGGAGACGGGGATTGGGCCTGCAATACCCGGCTCGATCAGGATGGAAAGATTGTCGCGGGTAGCATTCCGAACCTGGCGGCGAAGATCAAGGAGTGGAGCCATGGCGCGATCAACGCTCAGGTTGTTCCGAAGCCCTTGAACATTGGCAGTTCCGAGCTGCTCGACACCATGCCTCCTTTCATTTTCTTCACCGGTCACAAGGATTTTCATTTGACCGATCAGGAAGTGGAAAATCTGGCCAAGTATCTCGAAAGGGGCGGCGCGATCTGGGGCGACAACGCGTTGGCAGGGACCGGCTCACGGTTCGACGTCGCATTCCGGCGGGAGATGAAGCGTGTGGTGCCCGGTCAGGATTTTGCCCCGCTGACAGTAAGCGATGATATTTTTGCGAAGGGCGACCATCCCGTGACGCAGATTCCGCGCGGGATGAATTATTACGGGGAGGCTCCCGAGCACATCGATATCGACGGGGTCCTGGCGATTCTCTACACGCCCAACGATTACAGTGACATGATGTTCATGCGGGTTCTGCCGGGCGACACAGATATTTACATCAAGGACAATGTTCCGCCGAACACACTCTATACCGACCAAAAATTTTGGTATGGCCGCGACGTTTTCTTCCGGAATTTCGACCTGGACAGCGCCGTGGCGGTCAATCGCATGGGTATGAAGGTCTTCACCTACCTGATTCTTCGATTCAATTCCTACCTGCTCACGCCTTAGTATTCTAGGGCGGCAGCGGGCAGCCGGGTTCGAGGCTTTCCGGTTCGGCGGCGTCCGCAGGCGAGTCAGGGTCAGATGATTCGGATTCCTCCTCCTCGTCCCGCTTGCCTTCCCAGCGCGCCAGCACGCTGTAGGCGCAGGGCACGACGAAAAGGGTGAAGCAGGTTGAAACAAAGATGCCGCCGATCACTGCCGTGGCCATCGGCATCCGGGTTTCCGAGCCAGGTCCAAAACCGAGCGCGGAGGGAATCGCGGAGGACATGGTGGCGAGCGAAGTCATCAGAATGGGGCGCAATCGGATCGGGCAGGCATCGAGCAAAGCGGCGCGGAGGGGGCGTTTGTCCTGCGCCCGCACCTGGTTGGTGAATTCGACGAGCAGGATGGAATTCTTCTTCACGATGCCCATGAGCAGGATGATGCCGATCATGCTGAACATGTTGAGCGACTCGTTGGTCATCCACAATGCGACCAGCGCGCCGGTGAGGCTGAAGGGCAGCGCCAGGAGAACGGAGACGGGGTGGAGAAAGCTGTCAAATTGGGTGGCTAGCACCATGTAGGCGATGACCACGCCGAGGATCAACGCGAACCAGAGATTGTTGAACGCTTCCTTGTAACCGGCAGCGATGCCGACGAGATAAAAGTCGTAGCCGGGAGGCAGAAGCGGCTTGACGGTGTTTTGCACCATTTCGATGGCTTTGGCCTGCGAGACACCGGGGACAAGGTTGCCGTCGACAAAAATGGAACGCTGCCGGTTGATGCGCGACATCGTTTGCAGCGAGGGCCGGACTTCGATTTGGGACACCTGGCCGAGAGGAATCAGTTCGCCATATTCATTACGCACGTCGAGCTTCTGCAGGTCGATCGGCTGCATCCGGTCGCTTCCCTCCAGCCGCAGGTCAATGTCGTAGCGATGGCCGTCGCTGGTGAACATGCCGGTGGTCGCGCCGCCGATGGCGACATTGACTGTCTGCACGATGGCGTCGATCGAGATGCCACGGTCGGCGGCGGCGGCTCGGTCGGGAACGATCCGCGCTTCCGGCATGCCGATCCGGTAGTTGTTGGTCATGTCGGTGACAAGCCCGGTCGCCTCGAGCTCCTGGGTCGCCGTTTTGACGATCTCGGCGAGCTTGTCGTAGTCGGCGCCGCGGACATTGAAAGCGACGGGCGATGGCTGCCAGGTCGAGAGCCCCCGGCCCGATTCTTCCCAGAAACCGAAGCGGATGCCTTTCATCTCCGGCATGGCCGCGAGGTCCTCCCGGAATTTGGTCATCAAATCGGCCTCGCCGATTTTGCGCTGCGACTTGTCGACCAGCACGATGTCGAAGGAGCCGACATTGGCGCGGTCGCCGCCGCCGGTATTGGAAACGTAGTGGGCCACTTCCGGCCGGTTCCGGATGTAGTGCTCGACCACGTGCATCTTGTCATCGGTGTAGGTCAGCGAGGAACCCATCGGCATCTCCATCCAGAGATGAAAGAAATTCTGGTCCTGCATCGGGACGAATTCCTGGCGCAGGTAGGAAACCGCGGTCAGCGAGAGGGCAAACAATGCTGCCGAACCGCCCAGGACCCACCAGCGGCGGTTCAGGGCCCAGTCGAGCGTGCGGCGATAATGGCAAGCCAGCATATGGAACAGGCGGTCGACGCGGCGGGTGAGGAAACCTTCCTTGTTGCTTTTGGTGAGGATCTTCGAGCAGCGCATCGGCGTCAGCGTGATGGCCTCGAGCAGCGAAAAGAGCACCGCCACGGTGATCGTCATCGAAAACTGGAAGAAGAAGTGGCCGATGATCCCGTTCATGAACGCCACCGGAATGAAGATCGCCACGACGGCCACGGTCGCGGCCACTGCCGCAAAGGTGATTTCCCGCGCGCCGTCCCGCGCCGCTTTTACGCGGCTTTTGCCCATGTCGAAATGGCGCACGATGTTTTCCAGCACCATAATGGCGTCATCCACCACGATGCCGATGGCCAGAGCCAGGGCCAGGAGGGTGAAAAGGTTCAGCGTGAAATGGAAAAGATAGAGCGCCATGAAGGCGCCAATGATTGAAGTCGGAATGGCTACGAGGACGTTAACTGCCGAGCTCCATGAACCGAGGAAGAGGTAGCAAATGATTGAAGTCAGAATGCCGGCCATGAAAAGTTCATGCAGCGTCTGGTCGACCGCATTCTTCGTGAAACGGGAATAATCGACCGTGACCTGCACCTTCATCCCTGGTGGCAGCCCGGCGGCCATAGTGGCCAGTCGTTTCCGCACATTGTCGGCGACCGTCACTTCATTCTGGCCGCGCTGCTTGCGGATGTTGATGACCACCGCAGGATGACCGTCCGTGCGCACGATGGTACGCTGATCGCTCAGGCCGTCCTCGACCCGCGCCACATCGCGGATGCGGAGATTGGTATTGTAGATCGATTCACCACCCCGCTTCAGGATCATCTCGTCGCCAACTTTGTCCGCGGTCGTGCCTTCGCCCATCGTGCGAACGTTGATCTCGTTTTTTCCGTTCTCGAGATAGCCACCGGCCGTTTCCTCGTGCTGCGCCTCGATCGCCTGCTGCACATCGAGCACGCTGAGCTGGTATTTCTTGAGCTTGTCGTTGTCGATCCAGATGCGCAGCTGCCGCGATCCGAAGCCGTCCACGCTCACATCGCCGACGCCGGGGACCGTCTGCAGCGTGTCTTGCAGGTACTTGTCGACATAGTCGGCCATGTCCCGCAACGGCATGTCGCCGTAGACCACCACGCGCATGATCGGTTCATCCTCCAGGTTCCGCTTCCAGATGATCGGCGGGCTGACGTTGGTCGGCAGCCGGACGCCCTGCACGTGGACCTCGACTTCCTGCAAGGCCGCGTCGATGTTCCGGCTGCTTTCAAATTCCAGGTTGATCCAGGCGCGGCCCTGGCCGATGTCCGTACGCACCTGCCGTACGCCCTCGACCGAAACCACCCGCTGCTCGATCGGGTCAATAATTTCGCTTTCCATCACCTCCGGCGCGGCACCCGGCCAGTTGGTATAGATGGTCAGCGTCGGGTAATCGACGTCGGGCATGTAGCTGACACCGAGCTGCTGGTAGCAGATCAGCCCGAACAGAATAATCCCGAACATCAGCATCCACGCGAAAACGGGACGCTTGATGGAAAGATCGGCCAGGGTCATCGGACGGGAGGGGTTGATTCAGGTAAAGCTTGTTGCTTCTACCTGAAAAAACCTCTTCCGGCGATTATTGTTGTGGTCCGAATTCCTGTGATTATTTACGCAGAGGAATAGTTCTGCCTTTTGTGCGTGGCCCTAACTCTTTAATTAATATCGGGAAAAACCGGCCTTGTTGAAAGCGGGGCGGGGCGTGCTTTTGCCACCCGACCGCGATCCCAAGCGATTACTGCCCGAGGGACGGAAGCCGCCGGAACGCCGGGCTGGGCGATGCGGACGATCAATCCCCGAACCTGAATATTCCAGGGTCTGGCTGGGACGCTCCGCACTGACGGTTCCCTCGAAGGGATGGCCCTTGAGCACGGGGATGGAACGACGGATCAGCCGCTCGACGTTGCGGAGAAGATTGCGCTCCGAGTTGTCGCAGAACGCGATGGCCTGGCCATCGAGGCCGGCTCGGGCGGTGCGTCCAATGCGATGGACGTACGATTCCGGTTCCTCGGGCAGGTCGTAATTCACGACCAGTGCGATTCCCTTCACGTCGATGCCGCGCGCGGCGATATCGGTTGCCACCAGAACGCGGCTGCGGCCGGTTCGGAAATTTTCCAGCGCGCGCTGGCGGGCGGCCTGCGATTTGTTGCCGTGGATCGCCTCGGCCTGCACGCCCTCCTTGGCCAGTTGGTCGACCAGCTTGTTCGCCATGTGTTTCATCCGGACAAAAGTGAGCACGAGGCCGGACGGCTTCTGGTTAATGAAATGGACGAGCAGCTTGCATTTATCCTGGCGGTTGACGTGGCAGACGTGCTGCTCGATCCGTTCCGCCGTCGAGGAGACCGGCGTGACTTCCACCCGGGCGGCGTTATGCACCAGCGACGAGGCGAGTTCCTGGATCGCGGGCGGCATGGTCGCCGAGAACAGGAGCGACTGGCGGCGCGGCGGCAGCTTGGAGATGATCCGCTTGATCTCGTGCACGAAGCCGAGGTCGAGCATCCGGTCGGCCTCATCGAGCACGAAAACCTCGACCTGGTCGAAGCTCACATGCTTCTGGCGTTCCAGGTCCATCAAGCGGCCCGGCGTGGCGATCAGGACATCGACACCACGAGAAAGGGCACGGATTTGCGGGGTGATATTGACGCCGCCAAAAACCGCCGCATAAGACAGTTTCAGGAACCGGCCGTAATCGGCGAAGCTCTGCGCGATTTGCGCAGCCAGTTCGCGGGTCGGCGCCAGGATCAGAGCGCGGGGACGGCGCGAAATCGCCGGGCGGGGATTCGCTGCGAGCCGTTGCAGGATCGGCAATGCGAACGCGGCGGTCTTGCCGGTTCCGGTCTGCGCGACGCCGATAAGATCGCGGCCCTGCAGGAGATGAGGAATGGCCTGCGCCTGGATGGGTGAGGGCTCGGTGTAATTTTTGGCCTGGAGCGCACGCAGGATCGGCTCCGCGAGCGAGAGGCTGGCGAAGGCCGCGGAAGGGGTGGGAGCCGGGGTCGGCTTGTCGTGATGGGTCAGAATGTTGGTTGTCATAGGTACTGTCTAAAAAATTGGGATGCTGGCGCAGGCACAAAAATGGCCTGGGCCAATCCAACTTGAACTTGGTCGATGAGATGTTATGGCCCTGAACGATCTCTCATCGAAAGACAACTAGGGGGCGATTTGGGCCACTGAGCCCGCTGAACCGATGAGCAATTGCTCACTTAAACCGCGGTCATTCTATCATTGATGAGCGAAGTAGCAAGGAGGAAGTTGAGATTAGCCGGGGTGGGAAATTTCCGCTTTGGGACGGCTCGGGGGCGTGATGAAAAGCAGCGGCGTCAGTATGTAGAAGAGAAAGGCGGCATGGACGCTGAACCAGGCCAGCGCCGCGCCGAGCAGATAGCCGGCCGGCCCCGAGAGCGATTTGCGGGTCAGGCGCGGATCGATTTCTTCGACCAGCTCCGGCTTGAGCAAATTCCGGATGATGTAGGACTGGAGGACGATAAACAGGACCGTGTTAAAGGACATGACGATTCCAAATAAACTGACGGCGAGAGGATTGGTCGGATACTCGCCCATCAGCGCGGTTGGGAACGGGACGAACGACTGAAACATCAGGAAAATCGAATTGAGCCAGACCATGCCATAGTTGGCGTGGCGGGCAAGGCCAAGCGCGTAGTGATGGTTCAGCCAGAATTTGCAAACAATGACGAAGCTGATCAACCAGCTCAGGAACTTGGGCAACAGCAGGATTAGTTGCTCGCCCAGGTCACTTGTACTGATCGGTTCATGGAGCTCGGGTACGCGAAGATCGAGTACAAGAAGCGTGACGATAATCGCGAAGACGCCATCGCTGAATGCCTCGATGCGACCCAGGCGCAGTTCGCCTTGCGCAAAACGTTTTAGAAAGAGCATTGACACAATTGTCTATCATGGTGGGAAAATTTCGACAAACGGCATTCATTCTCGCGATTTGAGGCGGCCTGGTTAAGCTCGCGGCATGAACTGGTTCGGTTGGGCGCTCCTTTCGGCATTCTTTGCCGCGCTGACGGCGATTCTGGCCAAAGTCGGTGTCGCCGATGTGAATCCGAACCTCGCCGCCGCGATTCGCACCACGGTCATTCTTTTTGTGACCTGGGGCATCGCGATGTTCACCAGCGGCAAGGCCGACTGGACCGCGCTGACCTCGCGCGCCTGGATTTTTCTGGTCGCTTCCGGACTGATGACCGGCCTTTCGTGGCTTTGCTATTTTCGCGCGCTTAAATTGGGCGAGGTCGCCAAGGTTGCGCCGGTCGACAAGCTCAGTGTTGCGCTGGCCATCATCCTCGCCCTGATCTTTCTTGGCGAGCGGCTCAAGGTGCAGGAGGCGATCGGCGCCGGGTTGGTGATCGTCGGCGTCATTGTCATGGTGCTGAAATTTTAGGTTCCAGGCACAAAAAAGCGGCGGGCGATTTTCCTCGCACCGCCGCCCTGGTTGAACCCAAACGAATTAATTTTTGGCGAAGTGATGACCTCCCTGATGTGCCGCCTGGAGCTTGGCGAAGATCGGGGCCAGAGTCGGGTCGAACGCCAGCATGGCGGCATGCATTTTCTGCATGTGGGCATGAAAAGCTTCACGCAGCGCCTTCTGATCGCCGATGGTGGCGCTGTCACCTTCGCTTTTGAGCTTCTCGCGCTGCGTGGTCAGGTTGGTTTCCTCGGTCTGGAGATCGGGATTGGTGGCCAGAACCTCGTCGTGCGCCCGCTTGAGCTGCGCCTTTTCGGCATCAGTCAGGACCGATTGATGATCATGATGCCATTGGGGAGCGCCGTTAGGCGGAGGGGTGGTAGTTGTGGTCGGTGGGGTTTGGGCAAAGGCCGTCGTAAGACCGGCACTGGCCAGTACCAGAGCCGAGAGGGCCATGCCCCGGAACGTCGAGATAGTTTGCATATACCTATAGTGACTCCGGAGAACGCCAATGGTTACGATTACAATTGCGTAAATTTTATTCAGGCTTCTTAGCTTTCATTTTTTTAGCCTCGGGCACTTTCCTCCACTACATGCCATCATGAACCCATCGCCCACAATGGGCGCGGACTTTCAGCTACCTTTCAGGTGCATGTTCCCTTGTAAAGGCCAAGCTAGTTTTTTCTCGCGGCGTCGAGTTCGATCTCGAAGAGGAGATTCTGACGGCAGATATTGCATTCGGTAAGAATGATGGGAATAGGCGGCAGTTGCCGGGGGCGCCAATATTCTTCCCACAAGGGAATATCTTCCCGATGACGAAAATAGGCGATGGCCCGGGTGCAGTCTGAAAAAGTCATATCCTCCTGGGTCAGCATGGCCTCAACAATCTGGTGAGTCTTTTCTATCTGCTTTTTAACATCGCCGACATGGACGGTTTCCCCATTGGGCGAAATACTGGCTGTTCCCGAGATATAGAGTGTGCGGCTGGCGCGGTCGGTAACTTCCATGATGCGGCTGAATGAACTGCCATAAGTGGAAGCTTCGCGCTGCAAAGGGGAATTGACCCGCCGGATCGTTACCGAATCGGTTTTAGGTTGAATGGCAAAGGCCTGGGCAAGCAAAGCGGAGCCACATGCGTTAGAGGCGCCAATGCCGGTGCTCGCGGGCAGGCGGGTAATCTGGTGCTGCCGGAAAAAGGCGGTGCGTGCCTGATTAAATTCGTCGTACCAATCGAGGATGCGATCGTTATAAACCAAGTGCGGACGACATCGCGAAAATGCATGTCGTGAGCAGCGGGGGCACGCATGCGGGGCGGCTGGTGGACAAGCTTGGGACGGGACGGCGTGGGGATCCCGGACATCATGGACATTGAAGATATTGGCGAATCCGTTCTTAGCGGTGTTCTTAGTTGGAGCTTTTTAGCGAAAACTTTTCGTTAACCTCTTGAGAATCAAGAGGGTCACCCCAACGGGATTCGAACCCGTGCTACCTCCGTGAAAGGGAGGTGAGCTAACCGCTACTCCATGGGGTGCTGGAAGACGAGCCGGAAACTATAAGCGTAACCGCCCTCGAAAGGCAATGCAATCGGCAGAATTAATTTCCCCGGTTGCCGATTCGCGGTAATCTGCATCGCTTAGGTTTAGGCTTTCCATGATTGCGCTGCGCAACGATTTCCCCTCCGAATTTGAAAGGCAGATCAATCTCGCTTTCGGTCCGGGCGGGCTCCTGGCCCGGTCGCGCGATTTCGAATACCGGCCGCAGCAGCAGGCGATGGCGGAGGCGGTCGCCCGGGCCTGCCAGAACCGCTCCCATCTCATCGTCGAGGCCGGCACGGGCGTCGGCAAAAGCCTCGCCTATCTCGTCCCGTCGATCTTCCACGCGCTGGCCGAGAACCGCAAGGCGCTCGTCTCCACCCACACGATCAATTTGCAGGAGCAGCTTTTCCACAAGGACATTCCGCTCGTCCAAAAACTGCTCCCGGCCGAGTTCAAGGCCGTGCTGCTCAAGGGCCGCCAGAATTATCTTTGCCCGCGGCGGCTCGAGCGGGCCATGAGCCACGGCGGCGAGCTCTTTGCCTCCCGCGAGCAGGACGAGATGAAGCGCATCTGGGAGTGGAGCCACCGCACCCAGGACGGCACGCTTTCCGATCTCGATCCCGCGCCCGATCCGCAGGTCTGGCTCCAGGTCTGCAGCGAGCCCCACGTCTGCACCGCGCGGACCTGCGGCCTCGACAACGCCTGCTTTTACCAGCGGGCGCGCAAGGAGGCCGAGACGGCCAAGATCCTCGTCCTCAATCATTCGCTTTTCTTCAACTTCCTCGCTGGCGCGGAGGCGGTGCTGGAGGAACGCGGTTACCTGTTCCACAACGACTTCATCATTTTCGATGAGGCCCACACGCTCGAGAGCGTGGCGGCGCGGCATCTCGGCCTCGAAATTTCCCACGGCAGCCTTCGGTATCTTCTCCACCGCCTGTTTCATCCCCGCACGCAGAAAGGAATCGTCGCGGCCCTGCGCAGCGGCGAGGCGATGAAGCTCGTCCTGGAGGCCGAGGAGGAATCGGACCTCTTCTTCGACCGGCTCGACCGCTCCCTCGAGTTCAAGCGCAGCAAGGAGCTGCGCATTCGCGAGCCGGGCCTCGCCGAAAACACGCTCGATCTGCCCCTGGCCCGGCTCTACCGCAACCTTGCGGACGCGGCGCGGGAGATCGAAGACGAGGTCTTCAAGGCCGAGGTGCAGGAGGCGGCCCGGCGGGTTGAAGCGATGCGTGTCGGTGTCGGCGAATTCCTCGGGCAGTCCCGCACCGATCACGTCTATTGGGTCGAGCGCCAGGAAAAACGCGAAACGCGCCTGACCCTTACTGCCGCGCCGATCGAGGTCGCCTCCCAATTGCGCCAGCTCATCTTCCGCCCCGACAACACCGCCATCATGACCAGCGCCACACTCTCGGTCGGCGATGGCCTCCGCTATTTCATCAACCGTGTCGGTGGCGAGGAGGCTACGACGCTCCAGGTCGATTCGCCCTTCGATTACGCGCGCCAGATGCGGGTTTTCATCCCGAAAAAGATGCCCGAGCCGGCCGCCCGCGATGCCTACGAAAGCGCGCTGGAGCACTGGATCCGCCATTTCGTCGCCATGACCCATGGCAAGGCCTTCGTTCTTTTCACCAGCTACCAGACCATGCAGCGGCTCGCCGACACGCTGGCCTCCTTCTTTCGCAGCGAAAGGATCGCCTGTCTTGTCCAGGGCGGCGCGTTGCCACGGCACCGGCTTCTCCAGAAATTCAAGGAGGACCGCGACTCGGTTCTCTTCGGCACCGACTCATTCTGGCAGGGTGTCGACGTTCCCGGCGAGGCGCTCAGCAACGTCATCCTCACGCGGCTTCCCTTCGCCGTGCCCGATCACCCGCTTACCCAGGCCAAATGCGAGCGGATTATCGAACAGGGTGGCGATGCCTTCCGCGAGTTCTCGCTGCCCGAGGCGCTGCTGAAGTTCCGCCAGGGCGTCGGCCGCCTCATCCGCACGCAGAACGACAAAGGCATCATCGCCATTCTCGACAACCGCATCCTGACCAAGGTCTACGGCAAGGCGTTCCTCGCCGTGCTGCCGAAATGCCCCGTTGAGATTGTCGAGTAGCTACGATAGGTTCGCTGAATTGCATCTTGCCGTCCTGCCTTGAACACGGCCGTGCAATGTGAGGAGGCTGGAAAGCGTGCCGTTCTTATTAGAATCTATAACCAGCTATCATAAAGACTCTTGCGATGATTGAATTCGCGATGGCACACCCCATGCCTCTTTCTAGGCATGAAAACTATTGTCCAATACGTTCCCCGTAGTCTGATCATTCTGGGCTCGTTTATATTCCTTACCCTCGCCGCCACTAACACGGCCCGGGCGGACCACGACGCCTGGTCGCACAATGACCGCGGTTACTGGGATAACCACCACGCCTATCATCACTTCATCTATTACCACGATCATCGTGGCTACTGGCGGGAGAATGACAACGGCGTCCGGATTTGGGTCAATATCTAACGATTGACCCGGAAAAACATCGGCCGTGGGACTCATCCTGTGGCCGATGCTATTTTGGGAATCAGCCGAGGCGGTCCTTGATCGCCTCGCCCATGGCGACGGTCGAAATCGACGTCTCGCCGGGCCGGGTCAGGTCGGCCGTGCGATAGCCATCGGCCAGGGCCGATTCCACCGCCTTTTCGATGGCCACCGCTGCGGCATTTTCCTGGAACGAATAGCGGAGCATCAGCGCGCCGGAAAGAATCTGCGCGATCGGGTTCGCAATGCCCTTGCCGGCGATATCGGGCGCCGATCCGCCGCTCGGCTCGTAAAGACCGAACGCGCCATCCGCCAGCGAGGCGCTCGGCAGCAGTCCGAGCGAACCGACTGTCGCCGCAGCCTCGTCGCTGATGATATCGCCGAAAAGATTTTCACACAACATCACGTCGAACTGCTGCGGCTTCCGCACCAACTGCATCGCCGCGTTGTCGACGTACATGAATTCCAGCGTTACGTCGGGATACTTCGGCGCGATGGCTTTCACCGTCTTGCGCCAGAGCAGGCTGGTCTCGAGCACGTTGGCCTTGTCGATCAGCGTCACCCGCTTGCACCGGAGTTGCGCCGCCTTGAAGGCGACGTGCGTGATCCGCTCGATTTCCTTCGTTTCGTAAACCATCGTGTCGACCGCTTTCTCGCCACCCTCTATTGCTACCGTCTGTTTCGGCTGGCCGAAGTAAAGCCCGCCGGTTAGTTCGCGCACAACCAGGAGATCGAAGCCGTCGGGAATCCACTCCGACTTGATCGGTGAGGCGTGGAGCAGGCCCGGGTAACATTTCGCGGGGCGCAGGTTCGCATACAGGCCGAAATGTTTCCGCAACGGCAGCAGCGCCGCCCGTTCCGGCTGTTTGTTCGCCGGCAGGCTTTCCCATTTCGGACCGCCGATGGAGCCGAAGTAAATCGCCTGCGCCTCGCGGCAACCTTCCAGCGTGTGGGGCGGAAGAGCGTTGTCGAACTGGTCAATCGCCGCGCCGCCGACGGCATAATCCTTCGACTCGATCTGGAAACCAAAACGCTTGGCGGTGGCCCGGAGGACATCGAGTCCCACGGCCATGACTTCGGGGCCGATGCCGTCCCCCGCGAGGACGGCGATTTTGTAGGTGTTCATAAAGCAATTTTAACGGAATGACGAAATTTGGAACGGAATTAACGGAATTATTTGAATAAATAATTCGTCATCCCGAGCTTGTCGAGGGATCAGTTCGGTTTCAGCCTTTGACGAATGCGCGATTATTTCGTCTATGTCCTATCGAACAACTCGCAGGTATTGTATATCGGCGTAACAAATAGTCTCGACGGACGCATCTTTGATGCATGTCCGGGAACGGGCGCCTTCCGGCTTCGTGGCACGATACAATTTGGACAGACTCGTCTACTACGAAAATTATCCCACGCCGCGTGAGGCTATTGCCCGGGAAAAGCAACTAAAGGGATGGAGGAGGGAAAAGAAAAAAGTGTTGATTAGAAGCCTAAATCCGTCATGGAGAAATCTGCTGGACGATTGGAAGGCTGGCATGATGGACCTGCCTGAAAAAGCTGACTGAACTGATCCCTCGACAAGCTCAGGATGACGGGCTTTTAAAATAAGATTTCAACAAAGCAAACTGAATTCAAAAGTAAACGTGGGGCGCCGCCAGAGGGATTTTAGCCGGTGGGACGTTCCGCCGATGGGGACATCGGCGGCTCGGCTACCTCAAATACCCTGGTGCCTGTGGCGGGTACTTATTTCTGCGTGGAGGTGGTATTGGTGATCGCGTCGTCGGCGGAAGCGGTTTCGGAATGGAGGACGTGGTCGGTGGGGATGTGATACCGGGCCATGATTTGCTGATTGGCCTCGTCAAGCGTGTTGGCATCGAGGACGGCTTCCTTGACCGTTTCGCCGGTGGCGAATTTGAAGATGTGAAAGCCGCCGACAGGCGACTTGAGGGCGACGGGGATGTCGGCGAGCTGCTTGATCTTGATGCCGTTGATTTCGTCGATGATGGCGTTGCGAAGATTTTCGTAGCCGATGTTGACCTCGTTGGGCAGGACCTGGGAGAGGACGACGCGCTGGGGGCGGTCGGGCCGCACCTTGTCCAGCTCATAGTAGGAGAGGCGGAAAGGAGCGTGCTGGCGCCAGTCGGCGCCCCAACTGCGGAGGTAATCTTCGGTCAGCGGAACGAAGACGAATCCGCCCGTCAGGACATATTCGGGGTCCTGGTCGAACGATTCCATGGGGACAAGGTCGTCGGTATATTCGGCTTTGGGGAGCTTGTAGGTGATGTCCATTTCCTGGCCATCGCGCCAGATCTTGAAATGGCAGTCCATGCCGGCCCATTTGCCGCGAGAGGAGAGATTTTCGAGCGAGAGTTTTTTGTAATCGGGATCGTGGTAGTTGCCGTCGGCGTCGATGTCGAAGCCGTCGATCTGGAGCAGGACGTCGCGGGGTTTGACGGGTGATTCGACGCCGGGCTTGAGGCCGATTTCCTTGACGATGACGCCGCGGGCCGGGCCGGGGAGCTTGAGGTAATCGAGGCAGAGGGGATTCTTGGGCGGGTCCCAGGTGAAATCGAAATAGCCGAGGCCAGTATATTTATTGGCGGCGCGGGCCTGAAGGATGGAATCGATGAAGGCGGAGGGGACGGCGGTGATGGCGTCGCCGCCCTGCTGGCAGGCGAGGCCGACGAGCTTGTTGCCGAGGACGATGGCCTCGCCATAGCCGGCATTGGAGATGGTGGAATCTATTTTCAGGACGGGCACGGAGACGTAGCTGAGGGCGGAATTGTCGACGGTCATCTGCTCGATCTCGCCCTGGCGGTTTTCGAGCGCATCGTCGCGCCAGCGAAGGACGCGGACCTGGCCGGTGATGGGCACGGGATCGGCGAGGCTGGCGGGTTGAAGGCCGGTCCAGAAATCCTTTTCGTTGGTAGTGATGGCAGCGAGGTTGGCCTGGTAATCGATCCAGACCACGGAGCCGAGGCTGAAGAGGCCCTCGCCCTGTTTTTTAAGCCGGATCAGAGTCTGGTCTGAGAGACCGTCGGCGGTGGTGATGATCTGGTGGCCGGAGATGACGACGCCGGTTTTGTAGACCTTCTGTTCGCTGCGGGCCCAGGGCTGAATGTAGTTGTAGGCCTTGCTGGTGACTTCGATTTGGACGATGGCGTTATCCCAGCTGAAGGCATCGGTGGTGGACGAGTTGTCGTCCGGCTTGGGTGTGGTGGCAGAAGGGGCTGGGGCTTGGTTGCAATGGGTCAGGACGAGAGCGGCCGAGCAGAGGAACGCGAGTTTGGGCAGAAGGGTGAATCGGTTCATAGGCGGCTGGGCGCGAGCACGCCGTTGAGGTCCATGACGCTATAGGTATTCAGGATGTCGGAGTTGGCTTTTTCGGCGTCGTCCTTGCGGATGACTTCGAAGTGATGGTCGGGGAGGAATTCGATGATGGCATCTGAGCCCTGGGTGGCGGCGAAGGCCTTGGGCACGTCGCTGAGCCGCTCAATGCGGATGCCGTTGATTTTGTCGACCATGGTTTGACCGCGGACGGTAAAGTTGGCGTTGACGGGATGATCGAGGATGGAGGCGAGGACGACGGGCTCGGGGCGCCAGTGTTTGGGGTCCTCGATATGGCGATAGGCGAGTTCGTAGATCAGCTCGCGCCCGGCTGAGTCGGCCCAGTTGTTGCCGAAGGTCTTGAGGTAATCGAGGGAAAGGGGTGTGAAGACGAGACCGCCGTAGATGTAGTAGGACGGCAGGACGTCGTACTGGTTGCCCTGACGGTAATCGTCCTTGTAGACCTTTACCGGAAGCGGAACGTCGATCATTTTGCCGTCGCGCCAGACCTTAAGCGGGACGATGTCGTTGTTCTGGGCGAGGTCAATGGCGACGGAGACGCCGACGGTATTGCCCTCATAGGTGATGGTGCCGTCCTCGTCGACAGGATAATCGCCGACCTGCATGATGACGTCGTTGGGCTTGAGGAGCGCCTGGGTGCTGGGAATGTCGAGGACCTGGTCGACGCGAACGCCGCGCTTGCTGTCGTCGGGGAGCTTCAACATGTGGCGGAAGGCGGGATTCTGGAGATTGGCGAGTTCGAGTCCGGCCTCAGGCACGCCGTCATAGGTGCCGTCTTTGATGTCCTCGAGGAAGTGATGGATGATGATGGTGGGAATGAAATAGCCGGTGTTTTCGAGCGCGTGGGTGCCCTCGAAGGCGACGCCGACGACCTTGTCGTCCTGGATGACGGGGCCGCCGCTGTTGCCGGGGTTGATGGCGGCGTCGGTCTGAACGGCAAGAAAAGCTCGGTTGCCAATGTGGACGTAGCCCTGCACTTCGATGCGTGAGACGACGCCGCGCGTATAGGAAATCTGCTGGCCGCCAGCGGGGAAGCCATAAGTGACGACGGTGGATCGGACCTTGGGCAGCGGGCCCAAGACGAGAGGCTTCATGTCCTTGAAGAAGCTGGGATCGTCCTTACCGGTGTAGGGATCGATGATTTTAAGGACGGCGAGATCGATGTCGTGGGCGACGAATTCGACGCGGGCGAAGTAACGCTGGGGATCGTGGTAGCGCCGGACGAGAAGCTGCTTGGTGAAGGCGACGACGTGCGCATTGGTCATGATGCGATTGCCATCGATGACGAAGCCGGTACCGGAGGCCATGTGGGGTTGATCGAAAATCCAGGGCGCGGCCCAATTGGGTTCCTGGAAGGAGGTGAAGATCTGGACGACCGATTTTTCGGGCTCGGAGCCTTCGGGCAGGGGCATGCCGACGGGGAGGGAAAGGCTGTTGGTCCGGGGATTGGGCGCGGGTGCCGGGGCGGCAGTGACGGGAGCGACGGCGGCGGGAAGGGGATTGGCCGGAGGAGTGGCGACGGGTGGAGCGACAGGCGGAATGCCAGTGCTGCCAGGGCCGGACGGCGGGGTAACCGCATCCGTGTGCGCGGCAAAAAGGGGCAGGATGGAAAGCTGGATCGCCACAAGGCTGGCGAGAAGGCGACGGAGAGAAAACATGCAGGAATCAGGACTTGGGATGGGAGTCCTTAAGCCAACCTCGAGTTGATGCGGTTGTAAAGCGACGATGTCTTAAAGTTATGTAGGGTACGCCGGGTACTCGTCATTTTGCCTTATTTCAGAGCGGCAATCTGCCGCATCATTTCCTGCGCGACGGGGCCGTAGGCCTCCTTTTCGCGCATGCCTTCGGGAACGGTGGGCGTGTAGGGCCGGCCGATGACGACGCGGATGGGGTGGAAATGGAGCCGCTTCATGTGGCGGGAAAGGGACTCGTAGGTGCCGAAGACGCGTGCGGGCAGGACCGGAACGCCGGCCTTGAGTGCGATCAAGCCCGCGCCGGGTTCAGCCGGCTGGAGATTTCCGTCGGGCGACCGGGTGCCTTCGGGAAAAAGGAGAACGCTGTGCCCTTCCTTCAGCATGCGGATGATGCGGCGCAGTCCGGAGATGTCGTGGCCATCGCGGTCAATGGGAAGGACGTTGCACATGGGCATGAGCCAATTGCCGATGGGCGGTTTGAAGAGGGTCTTGCGGCCGAGGTAATAAATCTCGCGGGCAACCGCCCAGCCGACGGTGGTGGGATCCATGTAGCTGACATGGTTGGAGACGATCAGACAGCCGCCGGCAGGGACGTTTTCGCGGCCTTCGATCCGGATGCGGTGCAGGAGCAGTTCGAGCCCGACGAGATTGTAGGAGAAGCGGTAAAAGGGACGCATCGGATCAAGACGGAGAAAATTCCTGGTACCGTTTCAGGCGCTCGAGGGCACGGCCCGAGTCGAGCGCCTCGGTGCTTTGGGCGAGACCTTCTTCGAGCGAAGCGGCGGTGCCGTGAGTCCAACTGGCAAGGGCGGCGTTCAGGAGGAGCATATCGCGTTCAAGGCCTTGTTCCTGGCCGGAAAAAATCGTTTCGAGCCGCGAGGCGCTTTCATCGGCGTTGCGAACGAGGAGAGAATCGAGTTTTTCGTGAATCGGGGGCGCGGGTGTTTGTGTCAGGCGGGTGAGTGGCGAGCCGTCTGGAAGGCGGAGCGTGCTGCCGAAGAGAGTTTCGCCGCGGGCGCTGGCTTCGCCGAGCGCCACGCCGCTTTCGTCGTCCACACCGCAGGCGACGGTGAAGCGGGGGCAGGCCATTTTCTCGAGGGCGCTTTGATAGAGCGGGACGTAGTCGCGCTTGAAAACGCCGACGAGGCGCGAATCGGGCCGGGCGGGATTGAGCAGCGGGCCAAGGAGATTGAAGACGGTGCGTTGCCCCTGCGCGGCGAGCGCGCGGCGGACCGGGGCGATGACGGCGAAAGAGGTGTGATAGGTAGGGGCGAAGAGAAAGGCGCAGCCGACTTTTTCCAAGCAATCAGGAAGGAGTTCGGGCGCGAGGTCGATCTTGATGCCCATGGCCTCGAGCACGTCGGCGCTGCCCGACTTTTTTGTGATGCCGCGATTGCCATGCTTGACGACCGGAATGCCCAGGGCGGCCAGGAGAAACATGAGGCCGGTGGAGATATTGACGAGATTGAGTCCGCCACCGCCGGTGCCGCAGCAGTCGAGGAGCGGCTGGCCGTTCCAGGAGCCGCGCACGCGGGGATCAACGGCCTGGGGCAGGAAGGCCTCGGCGCAGGCGGCGAGTTCTTCGGCGGTTTCGCCGCGTTGGGCCCAGGCCAGAAGGAAAACGGCCTTGGTTTTATCGGACACGATGGTGCCGAGCAACTCGCCCGCGGCGACGCGGACTTCCTCCGGGGTCAGGGAGCGCCGGGGAATGAGGGCAAGGAGATCGGACAACACATT
This sequence comes from Methylacidiphilales bacterium, assembly GCA_021272165.1. Classification (GTDB taxonomy): domain Bacteria; phylum Verrucomicrobiota; class Verrucomicrobiia; order Methylacidiphilales; family UBA1321; genus JABDGH01. Next base: position 50,495 of record JAJSLK010000011.1, on the reverse strand, counting down.
GCCATCATGCGCGTCCCGGCGCTTTCTGCCGAGAGGAAATCGGGCTGGTCTGGTTTTAAAATTCTATCATCCCGAGCCAGTCGAGGGATCAGCCTCCAGAAGATAATCGTGCCTCCTTGGCAACTCATCCTTCGACAAGCTCAGGATGACAGAATTCCAAGGCATCGTTTTTCCAAAATGCGGATGCGCCCCTCTTCCGCCCAACGTCAGTTTTTTTCAGGCAATGCTGTTTCTTCCGGGGAGATCGATTCCAACGCCACCGCGTGACCCAGCAAATCGGCCTTCGCGAAGGCCGATTTGGCCTCGTCCTCGCGACCAAGTTTCTCCAGCGTCACACCCAGGTCGTACCAGGCACGAACATTCTCCGGCGCCCAATGGACCTCGTGGCGGAAAGCCGTCATCGCGGCCTGATGATCCTCCTTCTGCGCGCAAACGATGCCTAGATTGTGCCACGCGCCCGCCATCGACTGTTTCAGATCGACCGCCTGCTGGTAGGCGTCCCTCGCTGCGTCCAAATCGCCCAACTGATGAAAACTCATGCCCAGGTTGAACCATGCCTCCGACTCGTCCGGCTTGATCATCGTCGCCTCGCCGTACGCCGTCACAGCGCGGGGGTAATTGTGCGCCGAATACCATGATAGCCCCAGTTCATTCCACGCCATCCAGAGCAGCTCGCATTTCAGATCGGCCTTCGCCGCGCGCACCACCGCCGCCTCCGCCGCATCGGTCTGATCGAGCCGTGCGTGTGTCATGGCCAGGAACGCCTCGCTGTACGCGGTCAGCGTCGGCAATTGCGCCGAACGCGAAAACTCGATGATTGCCTTGTCGAATTCATTACGCGTGAAATAGATGATCCCCATCTTGAAATAGGCCTCTGGATAATCAGGCTTTAGCTCAACCGCCCTTTGACTGGCCACCAGTGCGTCGTCGAGCTTGTCCTGCGCACCCAGTGCCGCCGCCAGGTTGTCCCAGGCCCGCGCATAATCGTTCTGCGACATCGTCGCATAGCGGAAGGCTGACTCCGACTGCTGATACTTATCCGTCTGGAAATAAAGCACGCCGAGATTGCACCACACCTTCGGGTTCTTCGGCTCAACCTGGTTCGCCTTCAGGTACGACTCCAGAGCGAGATCGAACTTGTCGTTGAGATGATGCCCCAATGCCACATTGAAGAGGGAAGCCAGGTCATCCGGAGCGTATTTGAGCGCCTCCACAAAAGAAGCTTCCATCTGCAAAGGCAGCCCCGCGTCGTAAAACCCCTGTCCCAGGTTCGTCCACGCCTGCCACATTTCCCCTTTGTCCGACGGTTCCTCCTCGGCTTTTTTCAGCAACGCTTCCGCCCGCTTGAATTTCCCTGCCTTGATCGCCACATCGGCTTCCTGCAGACATTCCGGCATCGTCTCGGGAATGACGCCAATCAAATCGCTGTCCAGGCCGACCGACGTTGTTGTCACCTTCGTTGCCGCCGTCTGGCCAATCCGCGACGGCATGAGCAGCTTGCCCGTCTTGCGGATGATGGTCGGCGCCACCGGCTTTGCGTGCTGCGCCGTCGTGATGCCCGAGTGACCCCCTCCCTGCCCGTTCTGCAGCGCAATCTGTTTCTGCGCCGCCACCGCTGCCGCTTCACTCAATGGCCGGAGTTCCTTCTCCGGGCCACCCAGGCGCATCGACCGCTCGAAATGCTGCAATGCCACGCTCGGCATCCCCAGGTCGCGCAGGTAAATCAACCCTGCTTCCTTCAACAGCGTCGGGCTGTTGTAAGCCTTCGAAAGCCGGACGAACATCGATTGCGACAGCGACGAAATCTGCGGAAACGGCATCTTCTTTTCCGCCGCCTGAGTCTTCGTCTCCTTGATCTGGTTCAGGCCGTCGATGATCACGTCGAGACTCTTGATGCTCAGCGGATCGTTCTGGCCCCGCACCTTTTCCGCCAGTTTTTTCCAAGGCTCGGGATCGAGCGGCGCCAACTCGATCAACTTCAGGGTCTGTGTTGCCAGCGCCGAGGAGGAGGTTATGTCGGGCATGAAAAGCGGATGCGTATTTTAAAATGTGAACTTTAGCCGAAAGCGTAGTGAATTGATTCAATGAAGCAAACCCTATCAAAAAAGCAGATGCCATGCCGGGGCATTCCAGCTTATGCCTTCCGTATGGCACCGTTATTTCGCAAAGGTTCGCCTCATTTATCCATTCGGCTTTCCTGGAGGATATCGCGTAGCGTCGCCAACAAAATTGACGCCGTGTAAGGCTTGGTGATGAAATGCTTCACACCTGCATTCGTTGCCTTCATCACCCCGCCATTGGCGTAGAGACCGCTGGCTGCAATGATCTTCAAATTCGGATTGATCCGCAATAAGGCGTAGATCGTCGCCGCACCATCCATCACCGGCATCGCCATGTCCGTCAGCACAACGTCGATTTCTTTCTGGTGCTGGGCATATATCGCCACCGCTTCCGCCCCATTGCCCGCTTTCAGAATGCGATAACCAAACGCCTCCAGCGTTTGACCGGTAATAACAAGTATGGCCGCCTCATCATCAACAATGAGTACCGTCTCGCCGTTGCCCCGCGGCAAATCGGCCACCAGTGAAACATCCTCACCCGATTCCGTTACCGTGCTCGCCGCGGGCAGATAAATCTTGAACGTCGTGCCGACGTTCGGTTCGCTGTAGACGTTAATGAAGCCGTGGTGGCTTTTCACGATGGCCATCACCGTCGACAACCCCAGACCTGTCCCCTTCCCGATTTCCTTTGTCGTGAAGAACGGCTCAAAAATCTTCTCGAGATTCTCCGGCGGAATACCGCAACCGCTGTCCGTCACCGACAACACCACGTAGGGCCCCGCCTTCGCGTCGATGTTCATCGCCACGTATTGCTCATCCAGCACCCGGTTGTCGGCCGAAACCGTCAGCGCGCCCCCATTCTGCATCGCGTCCCGGGCATTTACGCAAAGGTTCAGCAAAATCTGGTGAATTTGCGTTGGATCGCCCCGGACCGTCCAGCTCTGTTCCGGCAGGATCAGTTGCAACCGGATGTCTTTCGGGAACGTGTCTTTCACGATCCGCTCCAGATCCTTCATCAGATATTTCGGCTGGATTTCGATCCGGTCGCCGTCCATTCCACGCGCGAAGGAAAGCACCTGCCGGACGATCTCCGTGCCACGCCGAGCGCTCATCTCGATCGTCTCCAGGATCAGCTTGCTCTCTGGATCACTCAGACGTTCCTTCAGCATATCGAGCGAAAGGACGATCGGCGCCAGGATATTGTTCAAGTCGTGCGCGATCCCCCCGGCTAGTATGCCGATGCTCTCCATCCGTTGCGCCCGCATGAACTGCGTCTCGATCTTTCGCTTCTCCGTCACGTCGGTATTCACCGCCAGCACCGAGGTCGGATTTCCCTCGCTATCGCGCAATACCGACCACCGCGCCTCAATGATCAATTCCCGGCGGTTCTTGCTGATATGCCGCAATTCTCCCGACCATTCACCCAACTCAATGACCGTCGCGTTCGCCTCCTGGAACTTGACCAGGTCGAGATTGACCAACTCCGCAACGTTGTTGCCCAAGGCCTCCTCCACCGTCCAGCCGTAGATCCGTTCCGCCGCCTTGTTCCAGAATAGAATCCGCCCGCCCAGATCCCGCACCAAAATCGCGTCCTGTGTCTGGTTTAACAAGGCCGCCTGCTCCTGCGTCTGTTGCAGGATCCGCTTGAACTCCGTCACATCGCGGTGAATACCCACGAAATGGGTGCATCGGCCCTTCGCGTCATAAACCGGGCTGATTTCCACATCCATGCAGTATTCCTTACCGTTCAGCCCCTGGCTGTAGATCTGCCTCCGGATCGGTTTTCGCTTTGCCAGGGCCGCCCGGATCTCATCGTGAATTTTGGGATCGGTCTTGCCGCTGCTCAAAAAACTGTGCACATGCGTCCCGATCGTCTCGCTCGGCGTATAGCCCGTCAACCGCTCCAACGCCTCGTTTACGAAAACAATCTTCGGGCCCTTCCCCCTCAGCGGCTCCGCTTCCACCACCACCACGATATCGTTGATATTCGCAATGCAACTCCGCAGCAGCCTCAACTGTTCTTCCGCCTTCTTTTGTTCTGTGATGTCCCGCAGGATTTTCGACGCACCAATGATCTTCCCCGTCCCGTCCTTCAATGGCGAGATCGTGGCTGAAACATTGAGCTTGGTGCCGTCTTTGCGGACGCGCACCGTTTCATAATGGTGCACGAATTCGCCCCGGCCGATCTTCGCCAGCAACTCGGTCTCTTCGTCGTATTGTTCGGGTGGGAAAATAAGCGTAATCGGCTGGCCGATCGCCTCCGCCCCGGTGTAGCCGAACATCCGCTCTGCCGCCGGGTTCCAACTCGTGATGACTCCCTCCAACGTCTTGCTGATAATCGCATCCTCTGAATTCTGGACGATGGTGGCGAACCGCCGGATCGTCGCATCCGCCTTCACTCTCTCGGAGATCTCGCGCAAAATCACCGTGAATGATTTTTCCCCGTCCGCCTCATAGTGGGAAATCGATGCCTCCACCGGAAATTCCTCTCCGTTGACTCGCAGACCGCTGACCGACCGTAATCCCCCCATGGCGCGAGGCATTTGTTTCATTTCTCCAAATTTTTTGATGTGCTCTGAATGCCCTTCGCGAAAGCGGCTCGGGACAAAACGATTCAACTTTGTCCCGATCGCCTCCTTCGCTGGACACCCAAACATTCGCTCCGCCGCGTGATTGAAGATCGTGATCCTTTCTGATGAATCGACCGTAATAATGGCATCCATTGCATTGGCAATGATGCCTTCAAGCTGCTGCTCAGTGGCTGGCTTCGGGGAGTTTGATTTTGGCGTCCGGGGAGATCCTTTTTTCATCTTGAGATTCCTCACGCCAATCTACTGCTTCTTATTTATCGTCCTGAACCCACTATGATTAAGAAATTTTCCGTTCCTTGGGCTGAACTTCGAGTAAACACCCACCGATCTTGTGGTATTTCCAAGCTAAGCAAGAGACTTATGTTTTCAAGTAATAATTAATAATTTACAGTCAATGATCTTATTAAGTTATCTCATATGATTTATTATTTTATAAAGTATTTTATTCCAATTTAAAAATTTCCGATATGCCGTGGTTTCTTATATTTTCTCCTCCCCTACCGATAATCACGAAAATGAGGGCCCACTCCCGACAAGTTGATTGGCGAAATCGGTATTTTGCTCTGCGCCAGGCGGTAAAGGGGCTTCTCGCCGTCCACCCCAAACCCTGCCCTCCTCTGCGACCAGCATCCATATTGGCTTGAGTGCCTCACCATTAGCCTCAGCCGTAACTCTTTTTCCACGTGAGCTTCTGAACGAGGTCACCGCCAAACCGGCCTAATCTCCTTCCCAAATTTCGTGAAAACTTCGACGCCCCTCGTACCGTCGTCATCCCGCTCTGCCCCGCGCCCGAAGTCGGTTCTGCGCCAAGTCCTGCTGACCACCGGCATCCTCTGTGCCTTCCTCACCGCCATCGGCTCCTTCTCTTTTGTCGGCCTGCGCGCCATTGACCAGCGGTTCCACCAGGAATCTCTCGAGATCACCGGGCAATTGAGCCTTTCCAATGATATCTCAGCCAACCTCCGGCTCGATCATGCCAGCGCGTTTCAACATCTTCTCACCCCCGATGCTCGAGGAATGAAAAGACTGGAAGAATTCATCTCGACAATCGACGCCTCGACCGATGCCAAGATCGAGAATTATCGCATTCAGGCCGATTCACCGACCGAAAATCAGATCGCTCGCAATTTGAGGGCCGCTTTCGAGCATTACGAAAGCATTTACGAACAGGTTATGGCCTTTAGCCGCGCCAACCAGAAATCCGCGGGCACTCATCTGGCGCTGACCCAACTTGTCCCTGCTTTTGACCAGTTTCAGGCTGTCATTGTCCAGCTTCAGGCCAATGCTTCGGCCGAACAAAATGATACCCTGACCCAAACAACCCAGCTCATCCGCGAAATCAAACTGGCCATCGATTTCCTGGCCGCCATTACCCTCCTGGTCATTGTCTGGACCGCCTTCCGCCTGATCGCCATCACCAATCTCCTGCGGCAAGACAACGAAAAGCTCAAAACCGAAATGCGCCTGCGGCAGGAAGCAACCCGCCAGATCGACCGCATGTTCATGCTTTCGCCTGATCTGATCTTCATCTTCGGATACGACGGCTTTCTCAAACAGGTCAATTCCGCCTTTGAAGTCATCCTGGGCTTTTCCACCGCGGAACTTCTCTCCCGGCCGTTTCTCGATTTCGCTCATCCCGATGACGTTTCCCGTCTCATCACCGCCATGGAACGCTGCCGCGCGGAAGGCCGAAATCTCGGCGTGGAAACCCGTTGCCGCTGCAAGGACGGCTCCTACAAGTGGCTCCAGTTCAATTCCGTTGCCTCGTCAGACGAAATGGTCTTCTACGGAGTCGGGCGCGATATAGATGCCCGCAAGCAGGCGGAAGCAGCCCTGGAAAAACTTCGCAATGAGCATAGCCTTATTCTCAATTCCATCGGCGAAGGCATCCACTGGGTCGGTCCCGATGGTCGCATCAAATACGAGAACCCCGCCTCCGCCCGGATGCTCGGTTACGAGGTTCATGAGCTCATCGGCCTGCCTTCTCACGCCACCATCCATCATACGCGCCGGGACGGCACCGCCTATCCCGTCGAGGAATGTCCCGTCCATGTCAGTCTCCGCGACGGCCAGACCCGCACTGTGCCCAGTGACACCTTCTGGCGCAAGGACGGCACCTGCTTCTCCGTCGAATACACCTGCACCCCTGTTCATGACCAGAACGGCCAGCTTGCCGGCGCCGTCGTCATCTTCACCGACATCACCGAGCGCAGACGGCTTGAGGCCCAGCTTCTCCAGTCGCAAAAGATGGAGACCGTCGGCAAGCTGGCCGGCGGCGTCGCACACGAATTCAATAGCATCCTCACCGCCATCATCGGCCAGAGCGAACTGCTCCTTGACGATCTCCCGTCCGGCCATCCCCACTCCTCCAGCGCCGCCGAAATCCGCCGGGCCGCCGAACGCGCCGCCGGCCTCACCCGCCAACTCCTTGCCTATGGCCGCCGGCAAATCCTCCAGCTCCGTATTCTCGATCTCAACAAAATCATCACCGACATCGAGCCGATGGTCCGCCATCTTCTCGGGCCCCATATCGACGTCCGTGTCATGCCCACGCCCGGCCTCAATCCCGTGCGAGTCGACGCCGGGCAGATCGAGCAGGTTATCATGAACATGGCCCTCAATGCCGGCGACGCCATGCCCGGCGGAGGAATGCTCACGCTCGAAACGGCTCATCTCCTCATCAGCGACGAGAAGGCCGCCAGCTACCGCGAACTCAAACCAGGCCCTTATGCCGTCCTCGCCATCACCGACACGGGCGCGGGCATGACCAAGGCCGTCTGCACTCGCATTTTCGAGCCCTTCTTCTCCACCAAGGAAATCGGCCAGGGCACCGGCCTCGGCCTCGCCACCTGCTATGGCATCGTCAAGCAAAGTGGCGGCCACATCAGCGTCTACAGCGAGGTCAGCCGCGGCACGACGTTCAAAATTTATCTGCCGCAATACCCGGCCGAATCAATTGCCGTGGAATCTTCGTCACCACCGGCTGAATCTCCCCTTCCGCGCGGAACCGAAACCATTCTCCTCGTCGAGGACGACCCCGCACTCCTCGGCATGGCCGGCCAGCTCCTCCGGCGTCTCGGCTACGATGTTCTTTCCGCCTCCAACGGCACCGAAGCGCTTAAAGTCGCCAAACAGCAGGAGGAAAAACGCATCCATCTTCTCTTCACTGACGTCATTATGCCTCAGACCAACGGCAAGGACCTCGCCGAACTCATCCAGGTCTTCCAGCCCGGGATCAAGGTCCTCTTCACCTCCGCCTTCACCGAAAACGCCATCGTCCACCAAGGCGCGCTCGACCCCGGCGTCAACCTCCTCCACAAGCCCTACACCCCTTCCGATCTTTCCCGGCGCATCCGCGAAATGCTCGGTTCGCCGGATAAAAAATAAGCTCTGCGGAAATGCGGCGCCGGCCTTCTGGCGTCAATTTGTGACGCCAATTATCGTCGAATTCTCGCCAAGGCATGGCGAGCGCGAGCCGTGCGCTTTTCTTATAGTCGATAAATTCGATAGGGATTTTATAAGCCTGTTCTCAACGCATAAACCATCATGCCCATCTTTACCGACATCATTTCCACCGTAGGTCGAACCCCTTTAATCAAACTCGACCGCATTACGGGCGATGCCCCGGCCAGCAATGAAGACGCCATCAAGACCGCCCGCCGTCTGGCCGTGGAGGAAGGCATCCTTGCCGGAATCTCCACTGGCGCCAATGTCTGGGCCGCTCTTCAGATCGCCCGCCGCCCTGAAAACAAGGGGAAGCTCATCGTCACCATCGGCTGCAGCACCGGCGAACGCTATCTCTCCACCCCTCTGGCCGAAGAGGCCCGGAAACAGGTTTCCTGACCCACAAAACTTTGATCAACCCCTCATCACCAAGGAAAGAATAATGAAACAACACATCCATCATAAACCCGTAAAACCAAAGTCCATTCATCTCCTCATCCCGCTCGCGGCTCTCCTCCTCTTCGCCCCGCCCTCACCGGCCCAGGACACTCAGGACACCCAGCCAGCCCAAAAAGCCGAAAAAGCGAAGAAGGCCAAAGATCCCCAGGTCGCCAAGAACACCCAGGATTCCAAGGACCTTAAGGAAATTACCCCGCCCGCCGCGGACAACACGGGAAAACCTCCGCCGCTTCCTCTGCACCAGATTGAAGGTAATGGCGGTATTTTCTCCACCCTTTCCGCCTATATCGTCAACCCGCCCCGCAATGGCGAGCCCGTCGGCCGGCCCGCCACCGGATTTGCCTACATCGATTTGGGCCATCAAATGAATCTCGAGGCCCTGACCATCACTGAATCGCCCTATAAGCGGATTGAGATCGGCTATGGCTGGAACCGCCTCGGCCTCGGCGATCTGCCGCAAGTCCTTGGCATTTCCACCCACGAAGTCCAGGTGCACAACGCCAATCTCCGCTTCCAGCTTCTGGAGGAAAATGAATTCGGGCAAAATTGGCTGCCCGCCGTCACCTTCGGCGTCCACTACAAGTACAATGACGGCATCGCCACCGTTAACAAGGAACTCGGCGGCGCTCTCTACTCGCTCACCGGCATCAAAAAAGACAACGGCACCGACTTCACCCTCTACGCCTCCAAACTCATCAAGGGACTCCCGCGACCCGTCCTGCTCGAGGCGGGCGGACGCGCAACCGAAGCCGTCTGGGACGGCCTCGGCGGATTCACCAACAAGTACAACTTCGTCTTCGAAGGCAATGTTGTCGTCTTCCTAACCGATAACTTCGCGCTCGCCGGCGAGTACAAACAGCAGCCCACCGACTACAATGCCATTGGGAATGTCTTCAAAGTGGAAAGCGACTGGTGGACGCTTGACGCCGCCTACGTCGTCAACAAGAACCTGACCCTGGCGGGCGGATACGGCCACTTCGGCAATGTTCTCAACCACGAAGCCAACGGCGTCTGGGGAATCACCACCAAGTGGGAATTCTGAGCTCCTGACCGCTCAATCACAAGCCCCGGATTTTCGATCCCGGGGCTTGCTTTCAATCTAAAACCATATAATTCCTATCGACATGAGCAATAACGCCAAAAAACTGGATACCCTCGCCCTCCACGCCGGTCAGGTTCCCGATCCCACCACCACCTCCCGCGCCGTTCCGCTTTATCAGACCACCTCGTACGTCTTCAAGAACACCGAGCACGCGGCCAATCTCTTCGCCCTCCGGGAATTCGGGAACATCTACACCCGCCTGATGAATCCCACCACCGACGTCTTCGAGCAGCGCGTCGCGGCCATCGAAGGAGGCACCGGCGCGCTGGGCGTCGCCTCCGGCCAGGCCGCCATCACCTATTCCCTGCTGGCCATCACCCGGCTCGGCGATGAAATCGTCGCGGGCAACAACCTTTACGGCGGCACCTACCAGCTTTTTCATTACACCTTTCCCAAACTGGGCCGCACGGTAAAATTCGTCGACTCGCGCAAACCGGATGCATTCCGCGCCGCGATCACACCCAAAACGCGGGCGATTTATGTCGAGACGGTGGGCAACCCGAAGCTCGACGTGCCCGACTTCGAAGCGCTCTCCACCATTGCGCATGAGAACGGCATTCCCCTCGTCGTCGACAACACCGTCGGCGTTGGCTTGGTGCGGCCCATCGACTACGGCGCCGACATCCTCGCCACCTCCGCCACCAAATATATCGGCGGTCACGGTACCAGCATCGGCGGCGTCATCGTCGATGCCGGCCGGTTCCAATGGAACAACGGCAAGTTCCCGGAATTCACCGAACCCGATCCGAGCTACCACGGGCTGAAATACTGGGACGCCCTGAGCAATGTCCCCGGCCTCGGCAACGTCGCCTTCATTCTCAAGGTCCGCGTCACCCTGCTGCGCGACATCGGCGCGGCCCTCAGCCCGTTCAACGCGCGCGAGTTCATCCTCGGCCTTGAAACCCTCCCGCTACGCCAGCGCCAGCACTCGGCCAACGCGCTCGCCATTGCCCATTGGCTCAAGACCCACCCACTCGTGAGCTGGGTGACCTATCCCGGCCTTCCCGATGATCCGAGCCATCGCGTCGCGGAAAAATATCTCAAGAATGGCTTCGGCGGCCTGATCGGTTTTGGCATCAAGGGCGGACTCGAAGCCGGAAAGAAATTCATCAATTCGGCCAAGCTGCTTTCGCATCTCGCCAACATCGGTGATGCCAAGTCGCTGGTCATCCACCCCGCCTCCACCACCCACCAGCAGCTCACCCCGGAAGAACAGGCCCAGACCGGCGTTACCCCCGATTACATCCGCCTCTCCATCGGACTGGAGGACGTCTCCGACATCAAGGCCGACATCGATCAGGCCCTGCACGCAGCCACAAAATAGAAAACCCGCGGCCACCCCGGCGAACGGCAACGCGACCCCTATAAAACCGTCAGCGTGGTCTCGCCGGGATTGACCGAAAAACTCTTCTTCGTTCCGCCTTTAATCACCTCGAGATCGACCGGCTTGTCAGTCATGATCTCGATCTTCGCCGGCGCCGCCGCATCCACGCGCGCCTCGCAAATCGCCGTCACCGTCGCCTCTCCCACCGGCAGCCGCTCGATACCATGGCGATCGGTGCGGGTCAGCCGCCACTCCAGCCGGTGCCGCACGCCGTCGCTGCGAAAGCCCAGGATATTTTCGATCAGTAACGCAATTGGCCCGTCACCGGTCCAGCCCACAAAATCGCGCTGCGCGGGCCTCCCCTGCCGCAACGGCAGCTCCGGCGCGTAGTTCTCCCACACCGTGCCCGTATCCTTGAACACCGACGCCATCCCGCTGAGATATTTGTCCGTCGCCTCGGTCGCAAAATCCTCGTAGCCGCATGCCTCCAGCCCCTTGATGATCGCGAAGTTGGTCGGCGCCCACACCCCGCCATGCCAGTAGCCGCCTTCCGGCTGATAATGTTTCTCGTCCGCCGCCAGCGTCGGGAAGACGATGGCCCGCCAGAATTCCTTCTCGTTGCGAAGATGCGCCACCAGCCGGTCCGACTGGGCCTTCGTCGTGATGCCCGCGATCATCGGCCAGAAGCCGCCCGACGTCTTCACCTTGAACTGCTTTCCGTCCTTATCCACGTCGTAGTAAAAACCATCTTGCTCGTTCCAGCACCACCGATTGATCCTGTCTCCAATCGCCTTGGCCTCCGCGCGAAACTTCGCCGCCTTCTCCACCTGCCCCAGCTCATCGGCCATCATGGCGAGATCGTTGTACTGCATCACCATCTGGCACGACATATCCACCCAGCCGTCGCCGCCGCGCGGGGTGTTGTCCATCCCGCTGCCGAGCCCCGTATTCCAGTAAAGATGATGCACCGTGCCCGGCGCGCGCCGCCCGTGGTTCAGCCAGTTCGGATCGGCGTTGTATGTGCTCGGATCGCCGTCGGTGTTGAGCCACTCCACATATTTCTCCAGCGCCGGAAGCACCCGAGCGAAGCGGCTTTTGTCCCCGCTCTGGTGAAACTCCTCGACCTCCGCCCAACTGAAAAGTGGCGGATTCACCGTGTGGACCGGCCCGTCGAAGTAGTAATCGGAGCCGTCCGGATGGAGCTGTCGGCAAATATATCCATTCTCGTGCTGGCGGCAGTAGAAGTTATCCAGCGACTGAACCGCCGGAAAAACCCGGTTGCCATAGCGGGCGAACATGATCATGAAAACGGTGTCCCACTGGAACAGGTCGCCGTTGAACGCCGCGTCGAGATAATTGGAAACATAGGGCGAGCCCGGTCGCGGCTGCCGGAAATGCGTGAATGCCAGCTCCCAGCATTTCCAGTACATCGCCACCAGCTCGGGCCGGCTCTCGAGCACCGGGCTCGGCAGCTTGTCCCGCGACTCCGCAAAAGTCGGCAGCGGCTCGGGCACATACGCTTTCTTCGCAAAATAGAGGCCGCGTGCGCCGCTGGTGGCCGGATCCGGTGGCGCCTCGGCCTGGGCCATTATGCCCATCAGGCTAAACACCAGAACGAAGCGACTCCAGGCAGATGACAAAAACATGCCGCACCGTGGCATGGTCCATCCGGCACAACAAGAAAGGGACGGCCTTACGTCCATCCGATGAACGGGTGCGCGGTACAGGGTTCGAACCTCTGATTCAAGCTTGGAACATCAGCAACTTGCAAGCCCGGACTCACAAGGAGACTCACAAAACTCTCCTGATCCCATTTTGACCCGCTTGGTCATGGCTTGGCCCAGCTTGTCCGAGGAGCGAAAGAAGATCATCGGTTCTCTCTTGGAAACGGTCTAAGCGATGTCTCTCAGGTTAGATCATTATGCCAGAACTCGAAACTATGATGCTGAGTTGAAACAAAAGCAGCTTACAAAAGCATGCACACAAATAGGCACACAAGTTTTACAAAACCCCGATTTGGCCAAGATTGTCACGGCTTGGCCAGCCCTGGCACCAGCTTTGAAGGCTGCGATTCTGGCCATTGTTCAAACGAAGTAAACGTCGGATAGTTGCGCTTTGGCTGGCTCAGGAGACCCCTTTCGATGTTTGTGCCGCGTTGCACGTCGACGAGGACGTGGAAACAGGGATCTTCATAACGAGCATTGGACGACGCCAAATCGAGGGCTTGATCACGCCTATGGGGTCTTCGCCCCATAGCGTGTAACTCCCATGAGGCTTAACTTCGTCTCGGTAGCGACTCGAAAGCAGCCCTCAGGCGACGAGTGTTCCAAATGTGTCTCAAAAAAGGGAAGGTCGTTTCGCTAGTCATGTTCGGACACAATTACCATTGATATATAACCGAAAAACTATGAGAAATTCATCCACGTTTCCGACCGCTTCAACCCTTCTTCAGGAACGTTACCGATCTAACGAGAAAGATTTATCCGAGCCTTGGGACGAGACGATTTCGCTCCTCCTCTCCCACCGTTCAATAAGGAGCTATTTGCCCAAGGCGCTTCCGCCGGGAACGGTCGAGACCTTGGTCGCTGCTGCGCAGTCGGCCTCCACCTCATCAAATCTACAGACCTGGAGCGTCATCGCGGTGGAAGATCCTGAGCGTAAGGCGCGGCTCTCGGTTCTGGCTGGCTCTCAGAAGCACATTGTCGAGGCACCGCTTTTCCTTGTTTGGATTGCTGATTTGTCCCTTTTGCAGTCGATTGCCGAAAGCATGAAAGTCGCCGTGGAAAGCCTGAATTACGTCGAATACCTGATCATGGCCGTCGTCGATGCAACCTTGGCGGCTCAAAACGCTTTTATTGCGCTTGAGTCGCTTGGGCTTGGCGGTGTGTACATCGGGGCCATTCGCAACAATACCCAGTTAGTCGCCACTGAACTTGGGCTTCCCAGCAAGGCTTTTCCGGTATTCGGGTTGACGGTCGGCTTTCCCGATCCCTCGATCGTAACTGACATTAAACCACGCCTTCCGCAAGCGGCGGTGCTTCATCGGGAGCAGTATACGGCGGCAGGCATTCCTGCCGCCGTCGCCGAATACGACGGACTCATGCGTCAATTCCAGGCGAAACAGAAACTCGAGATCGTCGATTGGAGTCGTCAGGCCGTCGACCGGATTAGGTTGCTAACTGGTCGCGATCACCTTGCGGAAGACTTGCACAAACTGGGCTTCCCCTTGCGTTAGGACAAACAGGCTAAACCCGAGATGACTCTCCACCTATACCTCATCCGCCACGGCGAAACCACGTGGTCGCTCACCCACCAGCACACGGGTCGAACGGATATTCCTTTGACCGAACACGGCGAAGACGAAGCCCGCCAACTTGGGAAGCGACTAAAGGGCACCCAATTCACGCGTGTGTTAAGCAGTCCAAGTCAACGAGCCCAGCGAACGTGCACTCTGGTTGCATCGACTACGGGTGCTGAAATGGAACCGGATCTGGCCGAGTGGGACTATGGCGATTACGAAGGTAGTTGCACCCCGGATATCCGCAAACAGCGACCGGACTGGAACATCTTTCGCGATGGTTGCCCCGGAGGTGAAACCCCAATGCAAGTTTCCGACCGTGCCGACCGACTTATCGCTCGGCTTCGTACGCTCGACGGAAAGATCGCGCTCTTCTCGCATGGGCAGTTTGGTTGCGTCCTTGCGGCACGATGGATTGGATTGCCTGTGATCGAAGGACCTCATTTCGTACTCGGCACGGCATCACTCAGCGTTCTCGGCTACGATCCTGACCATCCAAAGGTACCGGTTATCGCGCTTTGGAACGCCTTCTCCCACGATATGTTGGAACTGTTACTGTGACCCAGCATATCGCTACGTCCTCGATTGACAAAGTTGGTGACAGTCCTGGACGATCTGCCAGTCCTCCCGCGACTTGACGATCAGAACACGCACCAGACTTTTCGGGAGAGAAATATCGGTATCCGTTGGTGAAGTTGCATTTTTTTCGAGATCAACTTCAACGCCGAAAAACTTGAAGGGTTCGCAGGCGCGAGACCGGACGAGAGGCTCGTCCTCACCAATGGCGTCAGTGAAGATGATTGCGTCAGGGCGACCGTTAAGCGAAGCCAGCATCTGTCCAATCCCCGCCTGCAATCGATGAACGAAGACGTCCATGGCCAACTTAGCTCGCTGGTTACCCTTACCGGCTTCAGGCAGTAAAATTCGGGTGTCGCCAGGAAGTCCAGAAAGCCCCTGGAGCCCGCTGTCTCTATCCAGTGTTTTCTCCAGTTTATTGATATCGGAATTTTCCCGCATGAGAAAAAGCAGGATACCCGGATCGAGCGCTCCTGACCGGGTACACATGGCAATGCCGTCCATGGGCGTGAAGCCCATCGTGGTATCAACACTTTTCCCGCCGATGGTGGCGGCAAGCGAACATCCGCCACCTAGATGGCAGATAATCAATCGCAACCCAGGATCGCTCTCCCGTTTGAGCAAACGGGAGGCCTGGCCGCTGGCCCAGCGAAAGCTGGTGCCATGAAACCCATAGCGTCGAATCCCCTTCTGCAACCAAGCATAGGGTCCCGGATAGGTCGCGGCAGCTTCCGAAAGAGTTCGATGAAAGCTCGTATCGAAAACGGCGATCTGTGGAATGGCAGAACCAAGGATTTCCCGGGCAACTTGAATGCCTTCCAAGTTGATCGGGTTATGGAGCGGAGCAAAGGCAGCCAGCCGTTTGATCACCTCTTCCACTTGTGCGTCAACAAAGACTGCCTTGTCGAATTCAACGCCACCGTGAACCACCCGATGCCCCACAGCGTGAATTGCCTCCGCATTTTCCAGGCCCAACGATTCATCCTCTCGAAGAAGGTTCAGCAGATACTCGACACGTTTCCTTGAAGAAAGACCGGCTTGAAGAGTCTTGCGTTCTTTCTTTCGTCCTTCGCCTTCCACAGTTAAGGAGAGTTCCTGCGACGTGCTGCCGGGATCGGTCGCCATGATCGCCGCTTTCCAAACCGGCTCCAACGGTTCAACTGGTAGAACTGTCCCGACGCGAAACAACGAACATTTGTGACTTCCACTTCCAGCATTAAGAACAAGTAGATTCATGGCGTTACACCTTCCCCTTCGGCTCGGCAGCGACTCCTCCCGAAGGTAGGAATTCCGGCAGATCAAGACGCGCCACACCTATCCGGCTGTCGGCCATTCCGTAATAAACGTCAAAGCGATCCGGCAATGCAAGGTCGTCACGGCGGTCGATGCCGGTGGGGAAAACGACGTTGGCAACAATTCCGAAGCGCTCTTGCGACAGCATCGGCGTCAAGATCGGCTCAGCCGAACGATAAAGGACTTCGTCGGGGTGCTCTTTCGAAAGCACCATTACTCCGGCCGAGTAGCACAAGGGGTGTCCTTCGCTGTTTGGCTTATCCATTTCACTTACACCATGGTAAATGATCATCCAGCCGTGTCGGGTCAGGATGGGCGGGGTGCCAGCGCCGACCTTTAACCTTGCCCAGGGAGCAACAGGCGCGGCAAGTCGGTAATGCGAATTAAACAGACCAATGGACTCTGGTTCGCTGCCTTCGATTGGCATCGGGCAGTAAGAAATCCAAATGCTTTCATGATCGAGATCGACTTCACGAGGGCCTTCCTGGCAAGCAGTTTCCTCTGGGCGCGTACCGGGGAAAAGAGGTCTGTGGAGGAGCGCCATTTGCATTTTTCCGCAATGGTTAGGAATGGCCACAGGGAAGAGGCTCGCATCCTTGTTGTTCACATGAACGAAATCGATGCCGTCATACGGAGCAAAAGTCGCGAGTCCCAGTCGCTTCCAGTGAAACAAATCCTTTGAGATGGCGAAGGCTATTCGTGGACCAATGGATGAGAGCGCCGCATACGCCATGACATAGCACTTGAGCGGCTCAACAAATGTGATGCGCGGGTCCTCGCAACCGCCGCCGCCGTGAGAGGTCTTTTCATAGTCAGCTTCCGGTTCCAGCGCAATACCCAATCGCTCGACTCCGCATGGATCGCCGTCTTGGTTGAATTTGACGCGGGCAATACCAATCCGGGAGTAATTTCGCTGAGCGACGAGCCGTGGAAACAGGTAGAGATGACCGTCAGGACCGCGAGCGGCTCCCGGATTCAAGACGCCTTCGATTTCCTGTGGATTGCCGGGTTCTGGTTCCATCACCATACCTAGGCGCTGCAATTGAAAGTCAGTCATGGAGTTTCTCCGAGACAAGCGAGAATGGCCTCGATCACGCGCTTTGTCTCATGAGGGTCTTTAACCTCGATGGACAAAGCGCCCGCTTCTTTGGCGGGATAATCATTTCCGCCGGGAAATACGGCGTCACCGACAAAAATCATCTCCGATATGGCAATACCGAGGACGTCCCTTAGTTTTCGGATTCCGTAGGCTTTGTCGATGCCATGCTTGGTCACGTCCACGGATGTCGTACCGCCCAGGCGAACGGAAAATTCAGGAATAAGCTTGTCCAGAAGCGCCTTCATTTTCTGCCGCTTGGTGAAATCAGGGTCCCATTTCTTCTTCTCGTCCAACGGAGCCTTTTGGCCCAACGCAGAGAAGGTGATTTGACTTCCCCGGTCCTCAATGATTTCTCCCCAGACCTTCTCCTCCTTGCAGTTCGATAACTCAATTGCCTGGTTCAGCGATCCGATGATCTTCTGCTTTTCTGTCTCGGTGAAATCTTCCGAATAAAGCAGCTCCCACTGCGAGTCATATTTGTAGAACTTGGTGCCGCAGGTGGGCAGAAGGGACAGATTCTTCAGGCGTTCATCGCGGGAAAGTTGAGCCAGCACCTGTGTCTCAAACTGAGACCACGCCCCGCCGGAGATAACGGCAACCTTCACGACCCCGAGGAGAGAATTGAGAAGTTCCGCCATCTCACCATCGATGGATGCTTTGCTTTCGGCCAGCGTACGGTCCAAGTCAAAGACGATTAGCCGTTTCATAACGTTATCGGATTTCAGGCAGCGAAATTTCCAACACCGTGACGTTGCCATTCGGTCGGCACGAACATGCTCCGACGGCAGCGGGCAGAAGCAGAACATCTCCTTCACCAAAGGGATAATCGACCCCGCCAAACTCCAAGTCAGCCCGTCCCTCGGTGCAGACCAGCACACGACAAGTTCCAGCGGCACCAGCCATAAATGGGAACTCTTCGGTAACACGCCAAACCCCGAAATGATCACAATGAATCAGCCTCTCCCAAGGGAGCGGCTTCGCATCGTGGATCTGTGGCACGACTGGTCCGATCGCCTCCTGCGCAAAATTGATGCAGGCCATGGCTTGTTCGACTTGCAGAGGCCTGCTCATGCCAGTTTGAGGATCGATCTGATCCCAGTCATAAAGGCGGAAGGTCACGTCACTGTTTTGCTGAACTTCGAAGACTACCACGTCGCTCAAGGAATGAACGGTCCCGGCCCGAATAAAGACACCGTCACCCACGCGGGGCGCAAAGCTAGCCAATAGGTCAGGAACGGTTCCATTGGTAATTGCCTGCCCCAAAGCATCAGCCGTGGTGTTCGGTTTCAACCCCGCATAAATGGTAGCTTCAGGTCCGCGCTCCAGAACCACCCATGCTTCGGTTTTTCCGGTATCACCCACTGGAATGAACTCCTTGTAGGCATCAGATGGATGCACCTGGACCGAGAGCCGACCTTGCACATCAAGAAACTTCAGCAAGAGAGAAAAACGGGCATAGTGAGTGGCCAGATTTCCAAGCAAGTCCTCCGACGATTGCTTCAGCAATTCCTCGATAGTCTTGCCTTTCAGCGGTCCCTCTGCGACGAGACTGGGATGATCTTCTCGGTCACTGAGCAACCAAACTTCTCCGATGGGGTCGTCCCCAGGCAGTGGAAGAGAGAGTAGGTTGGCCAAACGCCGGCCACCCCAGGGCCGATATTGGTAGATCGGCTTGAATCGCAGCGGATAGAGAGGTGGGTGATCCATCTTCATTCCCCTTCCATCGCAGCGGGGTAATTGCCGCGTCTCGCTGCCTGATTGCATTTGGCTCGATAATAAAGAGCGTGCTGCGCCAACTGCACATGGGCTTCCTGACCTTTCCAAACTTCCAAGGCCGGTTGCTGAATAGCGCGGGCAAACGAGAAGGCGAGAGCCCACGGGAGTTTCTTTCTAAATCGAACATTCATGGCGTTCAGGCAAGCCGATGCCAGTTCACCCGATTGGCCCCCCGACAGGAACGCGATCCCTGGTACGGCGGCGGGGACAGCGCGCAACAGACACTTCACCGTTGCGTCCGCCACCTCGTTGACCGTTCCCTGCTCGGGGCAGGTAAGCCCAGGCACCACCATATTGGGCTTCAGGATCATTCCCTCTAACATCACCTGCTGGGTGTAGAGCTCGTTAAAGACCAAGCGCAATACCTCCTCCGTTAAGGCAAAGCACCGGTCGATGGAATGATCGCCATCCATCAACACTTCGGGTTCAACCACGGGAACAAGTCCGGCTTCCTGACACAACGCGGCATAGCGGGCCAGCGCCTGGGCGTTTGCCTCAACACAACCCCGACTGGGTATGCCTGGGCCGATCATGATTACGGCGCGCCACTTGGCAAACCGAGCTCCCATTTTGGCGTATTCTTCAAGGCGCTCGCGCAAGCCGTCCAGACCCTCGGTAATTTTTTCGCCCGGATGACCGGCCAAGTCCTTCGCGCCAGCATCGACCTTGATACCGGGAATGATTCCCGCATCGACAATGATTTTAAGAAACGAAGTGCCGTCCTTCTTTGTTTGACGGATCGTCTCGTCATAAAGAATCAGACCGCTGATGCACTCGCCTAGGTTAGGGGTGGTCACGATCAACTCCCGATAGGAACGGCGGGCCTCCTCGGTCTGCGGAATTCCGAACTCAGCGAATCGCTTATTGCAGGTCGGGTTACTTTCATCCATCGCCAACAAGCCTTTATCATCGGCGAACAGCGCCTGGGCGGTTTCGATCAGCTTGAGCGCAATCACTTGGAAGCGTCCCACTTCCAGTTCCGGATTTCGGGTAAATCCTGGCCGTGCTCGTCGATGTAGTGTTTGTGCTCGATCAGCTTGTCCTGCATCACTTGCTTGAGATAGGCCCCCCTGGACCCCAGATGGGGGACGCGATCCACGACATCCTGAACGAGGTGAAAGCGGTCCAATTCGTTTTGCACCCTGATGTCGAAAGCGGTTGTGATCGTGCCTTCCTCCTTATAACCCCGGACATGCAGGTTTCGGTTGGCCCGGCGATAAGTCAGGCGATGGACCAGCCACGGGTAGCCGTGAAAGCCAAAGATAATGTGTTTGTCCTTGGTGAAGAGCGAATCGTAATCCGTCTCGCTCAATCCATGTGGATGTTCGCTCGCAGATTGTAGTTTCATCAAGTCGACGACGTTGATGACCCGGATTTTAAGATCGGGCAGGTGCTCGCGGAGGATGGAAGTGGCGGCTAATATCTCCAGTGTGGGGGTATCCCCACAGCAGGCCATGACCACGTCCGGTTCAGCGTTCTGGTCGTTACTGGCCCACTGCCAGATGCCGATACCTTCGGTGCAATGCACGACGGCTGCATCCATCGTGAGCCATTGCGGTAGCGCGTGTTTACCAGCCACGACCACATTGACGTAATGCCGACTGCGCAAGCAGTGGTCGAAGACCGAGAGGAGACAGTTCGCATCAGGTGGCAAATAGACCCGCACAATGCTCGCCTTTTTGTTTACCACATGGTCGAGGAAACCGGGGTCCTGGTGAGTAAAGCCGTTGTGATCCTGCTGCCAGACATGGGAGGCGAGCAGATAGTTCAGCGAGGCGATCTTGCGACGCCACGGGAGTTCCAATGTGACTTTCAGCCACTTGGCATGCTGACTGAACATCGAATCGACGATGCGAATGAAAGCTTCGTAACTGTTGAATAGCCCGTGCCGACCGGTCAGGAGATACCCCTCCAGCCAACCTTCGCACTGGTGTTCGCTTAACATCGAATCGATAACGCGTCCGGCAGGGGCAAGGAACTCATCATTGGTTTGTTCGCGAGCGTCCCACTGGCGATTGGTGACCTCAAAGACGGCCCCGAGAAGATTCGAGAGGGTCTCATCGGGCCCGAAAACACGGAAATTGCGCTGGTCTTGATTCAGCTTGGCTACGTCCCTCAGGAACTTACCGAGGATCATGGTATCCTGTCCCTCAACGGCACCCGGCGAAGGCACGGTCACGGCATGGGCGTGAAAATCCGGCATGCGCAGGTCTTGCAGGAGAAGTCCGCCGTTGGCGTGCGGATTCGCTCCC
Source organism: Methylacidiphilales bacterium (assembly GCA_021272165.1). Taxonomy (GTDB): domain Bacteria; phylum Verrucomicrobiota; class Verrucomicrobiia; order Methylacidiphilales; family UBA1321; genus JABDGH01. The sequence goes on along the minus strand of JAJSLK010000011.1, from coordinate 29,221 downwards.
ATGCGACGATCACCCTTCGGAGCCAATTCGCCCAATTCCGGTAGAAGACGTCCATTGGCATCGAACAACTCCTCTGCCTTGTAGCTCTTCATCCAACTTTCGAGTTGCCCGACATGATCCGGGTGTTCGGCATCGACAAGGATCGGCACTTGGTGCGCCCGGAAGGTGCCCTCGACTTGCAAACCGTCAACGACCTTGGGCCCGGTCCAACCCTTGGGCGATTTGAGAACGATCATCGGCCAGCGGGGACGGGAAGCATCGTTGTTCTCCCGGGCGTTCCTTTGGATTTGTCGGATGTCTTCGACGGCTTTTTCCAAGGTACTAGCCATCAGCTCATGCATCTTTTCCGGCTCATCGCCTTCCACAAAGTAGGGTGTCCAGCCGCAACCCCGGAAAAATTGCTCCAATTCTTCGTGTTCAATCCGGGCCATGAGGGTTGGGTTGCTGATCTTGTAGCCATTGAGGTGAAGGATCGGCAGGACGACACCGTCGGAAACGGGGTCGAGAAATTTATTGGACTGCCATGCGGTCGCCAAAGGACCTGTTTCTGCTTCGCCGTCGCCGATGACACAGGCGACAATCAGGCTTGGATTGTCGAAAGCCGCTCCGAAAGCGTGGCTGAGGGAGTAGCCTAATTCACCACCCTCGTGAATCGAACCCGGAGTCGTCGGCGCAACGTGGCTGGAAATCCCGCCCGGGAAAGAGAATTGCTTGAATAGCTTTTGCAGACCGGCTTCGTCCTGGCTGATGTTCGGGTAAATCTCGCTATAGGTACCTTCCAGGTAAGTCTGGCCCACCAGGGCCGGGCCACCGTGTCCAGGCCCGGCAATGTAAAACATGTTGAGGTCATACTTCTTGATAACCCGGTTCAAGTGGACGTAGATGAAATTTTGACCCGGTGTGGTCCCCCAATGCCCCACTACCAGTGGCTTCACATGCGAAAGCTTCAGCGGCTCTTTCAGCAGCGGATTGTCATAAAGATAAATCTGGCCGACCGAGAGGTAGTTGGAAGCACGCCAATAGGCGTTCATTTTCTGGAGCAGATCGGGGGTAAGCGTCTTGGCGTTTGCGTGCATAGGTCGGTCCTTTTTTTGGATGGTGTGATCTTCACATCCATCCAATCTAAAAATTGGAACTTTGAGGCTTGAAGAACAATGGGGTGAACACCCCATAAGATTGCGAAAGTCCAGACCTCCACCGAAAATTCCGGAACCGTTCCAGCAGTGCCGAGCGGTTCAATTTAGGCTAGACTTTCTGTGGGTTAGAATTCTTCTAAGCAAGAAAAGGGTGTATCTTGCAGAGTGGTCCATCAAATCGAATTAAACCTGCGAGACCTTAACCAGCTCTTTAACACCATCGACCCGTCGCCTTTTCCAGACAGGGACCTCGACCGGAGTGCAGAAGATTTTATCTTAAGTTGGGCACAGGAGTTTCCGATAAACGAACCAGTAGGGCTTATCATCTATCTGAAGAAACCGCCCGAAGGCCACCGTGCCAGCGATCTCGCCCAAAAGGCTGTTCGCAACTACTTCGTCTACCGGGAAAGGCTCAATAAACTAGAATTCAAGCGTCTGATGAGGCAGGGCAGAACCAGTCTAATTGTTGGCCTCTCCTTCCTGGGACTCTGCCTTTTCATTACTGAGATTCTTTTGCCCAAGGGAACTGGCATTCTGCCGGACTTTATCCAACAAGGCCTCACCATCGCCGGCTGGGTGGCAATGTGGCGCCCCATGGAAATCTACCTCTACGATTGGTGGCCACTTCGTCTTCGTGGAAAGATCTTTACCAAGCTGAGCAAGATGTCGGTTGAGGTGCGCAAGGGCCACGATGCCGACGCCGATCTCTTCCCCCCGGTGATGAATCCGACATCGAAGGCCACTTGAGCACTGAACGCGGTCGGCAATTCGGAGCCGGGCGTGGTGCTTACAATTCCGCTACTCCTCGCCCCAAAACCATTCCACATCCAACTCGTTTACTACTGAGAGCACACCCGGCGCGGCCCAAGCGACTCGTTCGGCTTCCTCTCGTGCGGTATAGCTTCGAACCTTACCACGGAGGATTACCTCACTTTCCACTGCCTCAACTTGGATCTGCTCTGCTACCAATAGGGCATTCCGTTCGATGGCATCTTTGATTGCCGACTCAATGGCGGCTGGTGCCAGTTTGGGTTTGATTGTCATCAAATTGGTTACGCCTTTGACACCAACCAGGTGATGCACTGCTTCTTCGGCGGCGTTCTTCTCGTGCCACCACCCAAATTCGCCCTGTAAGGTCACCCAACCATCCCGAACTGTTACCTTTGCGATGCCTTTGGGGATTGTCGAATTCCAGTCAATGTGATGAGCAGCCGCTGTGGCAATATCTCCATCCGATCGGACAGAGGAATCAGGCAGATGAACTTCAATGTCGTCAGCGATGGCCTTGACCCCGGCAACACGCTTCGCAGAACGCACCGCAGCGAATCGTTCGCCGTAGCTTGTCGCGCAACCGTTGAGCGTCACCGTTCCGTCTTTGACCAAGACTCCGATATCGGTGACTTTCACACTTGGATCAAATTCGAGCTCCGCGAGCACATCGATCTTCATCTCTTCATCGCTTTTCTCAACACTGGTTTTCATAGGATTGATCTTTCTGGGGATACCTTGTCGGTTACGACTAGGTCTTGAGCGCCAGTTCTTGATGACCGTTTACGCCGTCCTCAGGAACTCTGGGAGGGATAGGCGGAACTTTTGTCCGATCCTGGCCTAATCCCATGGTTAGCGCCGTCATGCCGGCGAGACCGCCGAGCTGCATGCTTTCGACCGCAGTGCTGGGGACAATGACGATGGTGGCGTTCTCCTTGAGTCCCTCATAAAGCATATTCATGGCTCGCAGATGAAAAGCGATCGGGTTGCCTTCGTAGCTTTTGCCTGCTTCGGCAAATTTCTCCGCGATCTGTCGCTCCGCGTCGCCGAGGATTACCCGCGCCTGGCGCTCCCTTTCGGCTTGCGCCTGCATGGACATGGCGTCCTCCAAGCCTGAAGGAATTAAGACATCTTTCACTTCGACTGAAATGACATTGATCCCCCAGGGCTCAGTGCGTTCATCGATAATCTTTTGCAGCAGGCTGCTGATTTTGTCCCGACCTTCCAGCATGTCCGAAAGCATGGTTTTGCCGATGACGTCGCGCAGCGCCGTTTGGGAGGCCCAACTTATCGCGCTTTCGTAGTCGGCAACATCCAGGGCCGCCCTCTTGGGATCAACCACTTTCCAAAAAAGCACGGCATCCACATCGACGGGCACCGTGTCTTTGGTCAGCGTCTTTTCCGCTTTAAAGCCGGTGGTGATGACGCGGGTGTCGATCCAATAAGGAATCGCATCGATCACTGGGATAATAAAAAAAAGTCCCGGGCCCTTCAGTGCGTGGAATTGACCGAGACGCAAGATCACCGCTCGATCCCATTGGTTGGCCACCCGAATGGCGCTGGAAGCAATTATGGCAAGGATAAATGCACCGACTCCGATGCAGCTAGCGACCACGGTGCCGGCAATCCCGCCAACAACGTAAGCCAAAACTCCACCAACGCCAAAAATGATGATGAATATCAAGGTTCCGAAGGAATTGGTTTGTCTCATTTTGGTATGTCCATCTATTGCACCTCAGATGAGAGGTGCGTTTGTTTAAACCTCGAAGTTGCTACTGCGGGGGAAGTCTTAAGATAGTCTCCGTTCCGTTACCGCTGCTATGGGGTGAAGACCCCATCTTGAATTAGCCTCACCTCTGAGAATTCCGCCAAGCCTTCTTGGTCTAATCACCGCTGCCACAGGATGCGGGATTCTTCCAAGGGAACTGCCACGCGATCATGATACGGGATAATCCGGGCTGTGAAGTGCGACGCGGGACGATCCGAGGATACTGTCGCGCTATAAACGTAGCCGCTGGAAGTATCGGCCAGTTGGAGAACGCGCTTCATTTTCTCAATCACGGATGGACTGCCCAGGACTCCATCGGCATAAAGCTCGACCCGTACTGATTCGGGGTCGAGGTCGCTGAGACAGACGTGAACCTCAAAGGAGTGCTCGTTCCCAAGAGTCCTCACCTTCACTTCGTCGAAATGAATTTTGGTCCATTCCTCCTCGAGGCGATGCTTCCAGTTGACCATTTGTCGGCTGATTGCGCCTTTATCGGCAACTCGCGAACGGTAGGCAGTCGCTGCCGGAAGATAATGCTGTTCGGTGTACTCGCGTACCGTGCGACTGGCTGAAAAGCGAGGGGTTAATTGTGCCATGCTTTCTCGCATCCGAGCCACCCAGGCGGTCGGGATCCCCTTTTCATCTCGAGCATAGAACTCTGGGATCACTTCGTGTTCGAGCGCGTCGTACAACATCTCCGCTTCGGCGCGGTCCCAGTCCGGATCAGTGCCATGTTCCAGGCCATCTCCAATCGCCCAACCCAAATCCGGAAGATAGGCTTCGGCCCACCAACCATCCAATTCCGAAAGATTGAGCCCCCCGTTGACCAGTACCTTCATGCCGCTCGTCCCACATGCCTCCCATGGACGCCTCGGCGTGTTGATCCAGACGTCGACTCCCTGGACGAGATGCGACGTCAACAGCATGTCGTAGTCGCTCAAGAAAATGATGTGAGGTTGGACTTCTACCCGACGGATGAAATGGATCCACTCACTGATTAAGGCCTGCCCGCCTTGGTCATCGGGATGGGCCTTGCCGGCGATGATGAGTTGCACCGGCCGGTGGGGATCGGACAATAGCCGAAGCAGTCGCGACGGGTCGTGCAGCAGCAGATTCGGTCGTTTGTAGGTGGCGAAGCGACGCGCGAAGCCCAGGGTCAATGCGTTGGGATCAAAGAGATGCTTGGCCACCTCAACCAACTCGGGCGATCTGCCGGAAACAGCCAATTGCCTGGAAAGGCGGCTGCGAGTGTATTCAACAAGAGATTTCTTGGCCGCGGTTCGAAATTGCCAAAGACGGATGTCGGAAACGCAGCGAATGTCCTTCTCCAGATTTTCCTGCGTGCCAAGCCAGCGATCCTTTCCGCACGCTTCGGTCCAAAGATCATCCGCGGCAGCCGAATCCCAAGTCGGCATATGAACACCGTTGGTCACATATCCGATAGGCACCTCAGGTGCTGGCCATCGGGAGAAAAGAGGCTCGAAGAGGTTCCGGCTAACTTCACCATGCAGGCGACTCACGCCGTTCACTGCCCCACTGCCTCGTATGGCTAGGTGGGCCATGTTAAAAGCTTCCGATGGATCGTCTGGATTCTGACGACCGAGGGCCAGTAAATCATGGAGGCTGATGCCGAGCTTTTGTTCCGCGTAGGGACCAAGATATTGCTCAATAAGTCCCGGAGCAAAGCGATCGAAACCAGCAGCAACCGAGGTGTGAGTAGTGAAGAGGTTTCCCGCACGCGTGGCAGCCAGCGCGACTTCAAAGGGCACGGAAGTCTCGTGCATGAAGTTATGGGCGCGTTCCAAGACGGCAAAGGCCGCATGGCCCTCGTTCAAATGACAAACTTCCGGCTGGATGCCAAGCGCCCCGAGCAACCGCCATCCGCCAATCCCAAGAAGCAGTTCCTGCTTGAGACGCATTTCCGGACCACCGCCATACAACTCACTGGTGATGCCTCGATGGGCAGGAAAGTTTGCCGCATCGTTGCTGTCGAGAAGGTAAAGCTTCACTCTGCCGACCTGGACCTGCCAGGCACGCAGCCATACCGAGTAACCGGGTAAGGCGATTTCCAACCGTAGCCACTCTCCATTCGGTTGTCGCAGCGGCGTTATCGGCAGTTGACCGGGATCATTATAGGGGAAAAGAGCCTGTTGGGCTCCATCCTTGTCGATAACTTGGCGAAAGTAGCCTTGCTGGTAGAGCAGCCCTATTCCCACCACCGGTACGCCCAGATCACTGTAGGCCTTAAGCTGATCGCCGGCCACATTGCCCAAGCCACCCGAGTAGATCGGCAGTGCTTCGCTGAGCATAAATTCCATGCTGAAGTACGCGACGCAGGTCAAAGGGGATTGCGGATGATTCTGCTGAAACCACGCGGGCGTCTCCTCCGCCTGCTGCTTCGCTGCCCGCAGTTCATCCACACGCTTCCGAAACGCGGAATCGGCCAGCTTGCTCATAAGCTGCTCTCTGGAGACCGTTTGCAGGACAACCCATGGGTTCTGCGTCAGTTCCCATAAATCAGGATCAAGTTGCTGCCATAGGGTATCCGCCCCATGATTCCACGAGCAGCGCATATCCAGAGCTAGTTCCGCCAGGGAGTCGAATCCATCAACCTCCGTGGGTAGAAGGTTGTACGCTGGACGCGGTATGGGTTTGGATTCGCTCATAATTTTACCTCAACGCGATTTTTCCAAATCCGCAATTTTGGCGAGTCGACGACGATGCCGTTCCGCGCCACTGAACCGCGCCGTGAGGAATGTTTGAACCAACTCCCAGGCAAGGGCGTGACCTATGACGAGGCCACCAAAGCAGATCATGTTCAGGTCGTCGTCCTCCACTCCTTGGTGTGCGGAGAAGTTTTCGTGAACAAGGCAGGCCCGCACTCCTGCCACTTTATTGGCGACAACAGAGGCCCCGACACCACTTCCACAGATGGCCACGCCCCGTTCCACATCCCCGCCCGCAACGGCGCGTGCCAGTGGCACGATAAAATCAGGATAGTCATCCTCCGCCTTGGGCTGTCGGTCACCGAAATCGATCACGTCGTGGCCAGCACTACGCAACATTTCGGCCAGATATTGCTTTAGTTCATAGCCGCCGTGATCGGCGGCGATGCCGATAAGTTTAGGCTCTGGCAATAGGGAAAAGAGTTTGGACATATTTCGTTTCGAGGAAAAACCCTCCTCGGCGTGGGCTTCAGGTCAGCTTCACCACCATTTTGCCCAAGTTTTTCCCGTCGAAGAGACCGATGAATGCATTCACTGCCTGGTCAATACCTTCCACAACGGTTTCCTTGCTCTTCAACTTGCCGGAGCGGAAGTAACCACCCACTTCTTTTTCAAACTCGCTGCGCCGATCCATCCAATCGGTAACGATCAGCCCCTTCATCGTGAGCCTCTTCGCGGTTACGTTAAATAAATTGGAAGGACCGGGTTGAGGCTTCTTGTCGTTGTACCGGGAGATACCACCGCAGGCGATGATCCGGCCATGGATACGCAAAACTGAAAGCGCCGCTTCAAGCGCTTCCCCGCCCACATTGTCGAAATAAACGTCAATACCGTCCGGCGCTTCGAGATTCAGTTGTTCGAGAACAGGCGCAGTTTTGTAATCAAAGGCGATATCAAAGCCACATTCTGCCCGCAGAAACATCACCTTTGCCATGGACCCTGTGGATCCAATGACACGACATCCGCGCAACTTGGCTAGTTGCCCAGCCATATTTCCGACGGCCCCAGCGGCACCGGAAATAAAAATGACATCTCCGGCTTTGACCTCCCCTGAATTGAGCCCTGCCCATGCCGTCATGCCCGTCATGCCAAGAGCGCCGAGGTAAACCGAGAGCGGCTGTATATCGCGACTGACCGAATACAACTCCTTCGGCGAAGCAACGAAGTATTCCCTCCATCCCAAATTCGAGGTGACGGCATCGCCGGGTTTAAATTCCTTGGAGCGTGACTCGACGACCTCGCCAACAGCTCCGCCTTCGAGCGGCTTGCCTATCTCGAAGGGCGGAATATACGATTCCCCTTCATTCATGCGACCGCGCATATAGGGATCTACCGACATGAAGAGATTGCGAACTAGCACCTGTTGATCTTGAAGTGGCTCCAACTCAGTCATGGCCAAGGTGAAGTTTACCGCGACAGGCATCCCCTTGGGACGCGACACTAACCGAATCTCGCTGCTCGTAATTTTGGTCATAAAATAATCTCTGCCTTTCAAGGCCGGAGGAAGCCAATCGCATGGTCGAAAGCTCGACAGCTTAAACGGCGATTATTTATTCTCCTCCTTCTGCTTTTTCGCAGCTTGGACCATCTGATCGTGCTCGGCCTCCAAGACACCCTCTTCGACGAGCCTCTCGCTCACGCTTCGACCTTCGTCATCTTCATCGTCGATGGAAGTCACTGGGGCGACATGCCCCGTGGATCCCGGCAAAGGGTCCCATCGTTCAGATTCCGGTGTAGACTCAAGGAGGGCCTCATTCGGGTCTTGGTCAGACCCGCCCGTCAACTCCCGCTTGGCCTGTTCCCTATCGGACGTTGATACTTCTTGGGCGGTGCGTCCGTCAATTACGGCCAGTTCAACTGCTCTTTCCCGGACCATCTTGTCGGTTACCGTTCCGACGCCCGCGGAGTTAATGATCAAGGCCGCGTCTTCTGGTGGATCGATTTTCATAAGTGTCAGCTAAAGTGGGTGTTGAAGTGTTCGGGGTTCATCCGTCTTCGTTTGACGCATATCGCGATCTTCACGGATGTCGCGGGATTGAGAAAACGTATTGTCACGCTTTTTGGGTTTTGGGCTGGGGTTGGCTTCTTCGGCCTTACGCTTTCGTTGGTTGAGCGCTTTTTGGGAAATGGTGGGCTTGTTCATGATTAGATCAGGCAGCGTTTCTACTTCGTGGATTGGGTGTGAGCTTCGACAAACCAGAGCCACTTATCTATCCCCCGCGAAACCTCGGTAAACAGATCGGCCGTGTCGGCATCATCCAGGTCATCCGCCTCGGTGATGGTACCCCGCGCCTCGTGTCCGAAGGTCGAAAGAGCCGTTACAACCGCGCTGATATGAGAAGTGCCTTCGGCAACCGCCAGCGGGTATTCATCGAGTTGGGAACGGGCGGCTGAAACGCGAACGGTTCCTTCTGCGATGCCTCCGAGCTGAACAATACGCTCGGCGATCAGATCGACATAATCTTCTGCCGCCTCGGCAATCTTATCGAACAGCTCGTGTAGTCCAATAAAATTGGGCCCTTTGACATTCCAATGCGCCTGCTTCATCTGCATTTGCAGATCGACCGCTGACGCCAACCTCTGGTTTAAAATCGCGTTTATCTCCAGCCGCTGGCTTTGGGAGATATCGTTCCCGGTCTTGTACATTTTTCGGTCTTCCTCTTTGCCGGTACTGGCAGCATTCGCCTTAAGTTCCTTGAGAGGAATCTCGCCGAAGCTGGCGCGGTCATCGGCTTCAAGCCAATCGAACGTGGTGCTCGTTTCCGGATCAAGCCCAAGCTTTGTGCAGTTTTTGACGAAGAAATCGCGCTTCTCTGGATTTTTCATCGGGCTACCGGCCTCCACTCCATCCGACCACGTTTTGATCTCCGCAGGAGTTTTCGATGTACCGTTGGCCAGTAACCAGGAACCGACGTCTTCGTAAGTTTTGGATGCTTGAACGGCGGTTTTAAATTGTGCGCCAGTGATGCCCTTGAAGGTGAAAAGCACGTTATCCAAGGGACAGTCGTAATGATATTCACCGAGCTTTCCCGCCACTTCAGCGCGGCATTTATCGACGGTACGGCTGGCAATAGCGAATCCACCGATACGATTGCGCGGGCTATGTGGAGCTTGCTTAGTGAGATCAGATGCGAGGATTTGTGTTTTCATAATTAATTTTCTGGTTTGGTTAAATTGTGGGCGTGATGCGTTCCCCCCTAATTTGGGCGCTTGGAAATACACTGGTGGGCAGCGAAAAAGCCCAGGACGGCCCCAGCTACGATGCCGATAGCGTGATGGACGTATTTGGTCGCGGTCTCGTCAGCGTTCAATGCGCTGTCGTACGCCTTCAAGGACAGATCGCCGTACAGCTTCTTGCCGCGTTCAAGAGTTAGGGTAAGGCGTTTGCGGGATTCTGCGGCGGTCTCTCCAGTCGAATCGGCGGTAGCCGCAATCAACGCCTGTGCGTCTTCGGCTAGTTGGTGAAGGTCGTGAAGAATCGCTCGTGTTTGCTTGTTCATATTGTTTGGTCGCTCTCCAAGTAGCCTTTTTGGTACGGAGGCCGAGCAGTTCTATGTTTGGTGCTTCAAAGCTGGAGAGACCGCCTCCGAATCAGCGGAAGCATGTTCGGTGGCGTGACTGCCTCAGCTAGTTGGCTTAAGGCTACTTGAAGTGCTTGCTAGTGATATGGGGTCTACACCCCATACAAATCGGCCAAGTGCCTCCGTTTAAGGCGGTTCATCATAACTCAAGAGGCTTATGACTCGCGCAGATACCGGAGTTCCGTTTGCAGAAGTTCAATATCGCGCCAGAGACTGAAGATTAATCGTAGCGTCTTTCGGCTTACCCTGTTGTTGCGGCGATAGTGCTCGAATCTACGCAATTGGTAGATGGCATCGTCGTCGAAAATAAGTTCCGCATCGGGCGTCGCCCCAACATCGCGAAAAAGACCAAAACGGCAGTAATACCGGAGCATTTCGGGATGTATGCCCGCAAGGCCAGCGGCGGTCTCGAGCGTATAGGTCGAAGGGCCAGTCTCGGTCACGCAAAGCAGCGTTAGTGAATTTTTCTCGGCGAGGACAGTGTTGTTCATGACTCACTCCTTGGCTTGAATGTGGAAATGCTTGAAAGTTGCTCCCAAAGCGCGCGTTCCTTCTCGTTGGTATTTTTCGGAAGTTGAACATCGACCACAACGTAAAGATCGCCGGGATCCTCTGTCTTTCCCTTGGGCAAACCGTGTTTGGGTATGCGTAACTGCAAGCCGTTATTCGTTCCCGGTGGAATCCGGAGATTGACGTGACCTTTGAGAGTCGGGACCTTCACGGTCGTGCCCAATACGCCTTCCCAAGGCGCGAGATCGAGATCGTAAAAGAGATCAGCCCCATGGACACGAAAATCAGGATGCGCAGCCAGTCTTACCCGCAGATAAAGGTCGCCGGGTAATGCCTGTCCGGATCCTTCCCCGCCCTTTCCAGGCACCCGAATTCGTTGACCTTCGTGAATTCCCGCCGGTATCCGTACTTTGAAATGATGTGTTTTCGCCTGGCCATTCCGTGGATCGTTGCTTTGGAGAGAAAGCTCCCGAACAGCCCCGTTCACCACCTCATCAAGGGTAACGAGAATATCACCTTCAATGTCTCTTCCGGGCGTTGAACCGTGAGATTGACCAAATGGTTCAGAATCTGCCCCACCCCCTTGAGGCGAGAACCCTGACCTTCCCCGTCCCCCAAACATTTGTTCGAAGAAGTCGCTAAATCCCGTCCCTTCAAAATGAAAATCGTCACCTGGCTGGCGGCGCGAACTCCCAGTGCGACCCGGTTGTGGGCCGGAAGAACGTTGATAAGCAGAACCCTCCTTCCAGTTTGGACCTAACTCATCGTATTGCTTTCGCTTTATAGGGTCGCTGAGAACCTCGTGCGCTTCGTTGATCTCCTTGAATTTCTCTTCGCCCAACTTCTTATCCTTGGCCACATCAGGGTGATACTTACGAGCGAGTTTGCGGAACGCCTTCTTGATCTCGTCATCGCTCGCGGTACGCGAAACTCCCAAGGTGACGTAATAATCCTTGAACTCGACGGGCATCGTGAAACATTTCTACTTACTCAAGTCGTTGACGATCACTTTGGCTGGCCGGAAAATCTCCTTGCCTCGATGGTAACCGCGCTGCGCTGTTTCCAGTACGGAATGGTCTGGCTTGGTAGGATCTTGACGAGAACCAATCGCTTCATGGCGGAGCGGATCAAAGGGCTTACCCTGACTTTCTTCCGCCTCCACCTCATTCTGGCGAAGGAGTTGCCGAAGCTGTTGCAGAATCATGTCTACTCCCTGGAGGAGTTGCTCGAACGAGGTGTTTGGTCCCACAGCCAGTGCCCGTTCCAGATTGTCAATGATGGGCAGGAGTTCGTGAATCAGCGCCTCCTTTTTTGCGCCGGAGCGTCGCTCGGACTCTTGAGCCGTTCTCTTACGAAAGTTATCAAAATCGGCCGCTAGGCGGAGGTACCGATCCTTCTGTTCGGCCAACTCAGCTTGGTGGGCATCAGGAGCGGCCTCCACGACAGCGGTGGCGGTCGTGCTTCCGTTGTCCGCCGGTTCGACATGCGAATGTTTCTTTGAATTCATAGAGAGCCTTAATTGGACCGTTTCGTGACCTTGATTTGCCCTGTGAGACAGGCCCAAATCAAACTCAATGCTTGGACTGTTCTTCCACAAGTTCTGCATCAACCACGTCCCCGTCCTTGTGTTCAGGTCCTGCGGCTCCATTCTTGTGATCACCGTTCTGGCTGGCTGCTGCCTTGGCTGATGAAGTTCGATAGAGCGCTGCGGACGCGGCTTGCCATACCTGATTCAGGCGTTGGCTGGCCGATTTCATGGCAGGAACATCTCCGCTCGCCAACGCATCTTTGGTTTTTTGAGCGGATTGTTCAATTTGGACCCTGTCGCTTTCAGAAAGCTTATCCAAGTTGTCCTTGAACATTTTATCAGAGCGATAGACGGCACCGTCAGCCTCATTGCGGACCTCGATCTCTTCGCGCTTTGCTTTGTCTTCATCAGCGTGGAGATCGGCATCTCTACGCATCTTTTCGATCTCATCCTTGGACAAGCCACTGCTGGCGGTGATGGTGATCTTCTGCTCCTTGCCGGTGCCAAGATCCTTGGCAGTTACATGCAAAATGCCGTTGGCGTCGATGTCGAAGGATACGGCAATCTGAGGGGTGCCTCGTGGGGCTGGCGGGATGTCGGTGAGTTGAAATTTGCCGATGGATTTATTGTCTTTAGCCAAGGGGCGGTCTCCCTGCAAAACATGGACTTCAACTCCAGGCTGATTGTCCGCCGCCGTGCTGAACGTTTCCGATTTTTGCGTGGGAATGGTGCTATTACGTTCGATCAGCTTCGTGAAGACACCGCCCAGCGTTTCGAGGCCGAGGGAAAGTGGCGTCACATCGAGCAACACGACATCCTTCACTTCACCCTTGAGAACGCCGGCCTGAACGGCCGCTCCGATGGCAACGACTTCGTCGGGATTGACTCCCTGATGGGGTTTCTTGTCGACCAGCGACCGGGCGGCTTCCACTACTCGGGGCATCCGGGTCATGCCACCGACCATGACCAGTTCATCGATTTTGTCGGAGGTGACTCCGGCGTCTAACAGGCACTTCTTGACTGGCCCTAGGGTCCGGTCGAAGAGATCCTCGCAAAGTTGGTCCATCTTGGCCCGCGTTAGCTTCAAATCGAGATGCTTGGGTCCATTCGCATCAGCAGAAATGAACGGCAAATTGATTCCGTATTCGAGCGTGCTCGAAAGGGCGATCTTGGCTTTTTCCGCCTCTTCCTTGATGCGCTGAAGAGAGTCGGGCTGCGTGCGCAGGTCCATACCATAAGTCGTTTTGAATTCGCCCAGGATCCAGTCCATGATGCGGGCATCCCAATCGTCACCACCAAGATGGGTATCGCCATTCGTCGCCTTGACTTCAAAAACGCCGTCGCCGATGTCCAAAATGGAGATATCGAAAGTACCTCCGCCCAAGTCATAGACTGCGACCATCTCGTTCTTCTTTTTGTCGAGGCCGTAGGCCAGGGACGCCGCCGTCGGCTCATTGATGATTCGCAAGACTTCGAGCCCAGCAATCCGCCCTGCATCCTTGGTCGCCTGGCGCTGGGAATCGTTGAAGTACGCGGGCACAGTAATGACCGCTTGGGTAATTTTTTCTCCAACGCGCATTTCTGCATCGGCCTTCAGCTTCGAAAGAATCATTGCTGAAATTTCAGGCGGGGTGAACTGCTTGATTTTGCCATCAACGGTGACTTCAACAGCAGCGTCGCCATTGGCGGCACGGACTACCTTGTAGGGCACCCGCTTAATTTCTTCCTGCACCTCCTCAAATTTGCGCCCCATGAAGCGCTTAATCGAGTAGATGGTATTCCGGGAATTGGTGACGGCCTGCCTCTTGGCGGCGTCTCCGACGACACGTTCTCCGGTTTTCGTGAAGGCAACAATCGACGGCATGATCCGTTTGCCTTCGGAATTCTCCAAAACTAGCGGCTCTCCGCCTTCCATGACCGCCATGCATGAGTTCGTCGTTCCGAGATCAATGCCGAGTACTTTTGCCATATGCGTGTTTCCTAAGTTGTTTGTTTGAGTGAGGGGGGGGGGACCAACGATTTGCGTCAGAGACCAAGATGATGTTGGGGACTTCTCTCAAAGCGCTTTGGGCGACGAGAGGGGGTGGGGCTTGAAAATCACGCTAAGCCGTGGGCTGTTCAACTGCTATGGGGTGTTCACCCCATAGTGTGTCTAAAGCACCTGGCGCATGCTTATTGCCAGAAGAAGTCACTGGCAGAATTCTCTCAATGACTGCCGAGCTGTAAACCATTCGCCGTCGCTCTACTTCGAGCTTATCCATATATGAAAACTACCACGTCTCTCACAGGCTCTCACCAACGCACCTTCGACAGAATATTCCAGCACCCTATTTCCCATAACCTGGAGTGGCGCGATGTTCACGCCCTCCTCGGAGAAATCGCCGACGTCACGAAAGAGCATAATGGCAGCCTCAAAGTGACGCGTAATGGACAGACCCTTGTCTTGCACCCAACCAGCAAAAAGGATGTGACCGAAATGGACGAGGTCATCGGACTACGGCACTTTCTCGAACGGTCGGAATCAGCGCCAGACAAACCGATGGTGAATCCCTCGGATCACGAAACTGACCGAACTAGGGAAGACAATTTGGCGGACTCTCAGTTCACTGTAACTGCCCGCAAAGCGGCTGAAGTCAATGAAGGTGGCTTGATTGACCCTCAAGTCCCCTAGGACATCGTCAAGACCGCCGCCCCTTGCAACTGACCAGTGCGGAGATGAGTCAGGGCGTCGTTAGCTTCTCTAAACGGGAATGTCTGGATAATGGTCTTTATCGGAAAGGTTGAGGCCAGGGTCATGAATTCTTCTCCATCGCGCCGCGTCAAATTGGCTACTGAACAGACCGTTCGTTCCCGCCATAAGATGTCGTAAGGAAACGATGGGATGTCACTCATGTGGATTCCACCGCAGACAACGGTTCCACCGGGAGCAACGGCTCTGAGCGCCTGGGGCACCAACTCCCCGCTGGAGGCGAAGATGATCGCAGCATCAAGTTGTTCCGGCGGCTGGGTTTTTGAATCACCCGCCCAAACTGCCCCCAACGATAGGGCAAACTTTTGAGATTTGTCATCGCCTGGCCGCGTGAAAGCAAAAACCTTCCGCCCTTGGTGCTTGGCAATCTGGCAGACAATGTGCGCTGCCGCACCAAAGCCATAAATGCCTAAGTGTTCCGCGTCACCGGCCTTGACCAGTGACCGATAGCCAATGAGTCCCGCGCACATTAGTGGTGCAGCGTGGACATCGGAATAGCTTTCTGGAATCTCAAAGCAATAACGCTCATCCGCTGCCATGTATTCCGCATAGCCCCCATCGAGGGTATAACCGTTAAACTTGGCCTTTTCACAGAGATTTTCCTGTCCAGAACGACAATAGCGACACTCTCCACAGGTCCAGCCCAGCCAGGGAATGCCAACCCTAGCGCCCAACTTGAAACGGTCCGCTTTCTTACCGGCTTCTACCACCCGGCCCACGATTTCGTGGCCGAGGACTAGGGGCAACTTGGGATCAGGCAACTCTCCATCCGCGACTTGAAGGTCTGTCCGGCAAACTGCGCAGGCACAGACTTGCGCCAGAATTTGTCCTTCTCGGATTTTAGGCCGTTGCAAGGTCGTTTCACGCAAAGCCGTTTGCGCGGAATCTAGAACCATCGCTTGCATTATGGATTTCGATTGCGCCGAATGTAATAATTAGCGTCGAGTGGCATCGTTCGGTCGCAATTCAGTCGAGAGAAAATAATCGCGGATTTATAACTCCTGCGTGACGCGGACTAAGCCGTCCTCCAGGAGACTGTGTGAAGAGAATCCCAACCCACGGCATAAGTTCAATGTATCGTGATCGGCGACCAACAATTCTGTCGTCAACGTCTGAAATCCAAATGCCTGGGCCAACTTGACGAGTTGTTTGATCAACACTTTAGCTAAATGCAGCTCGTTCTTTTCTGTGACAATCAAAGTATCGAAGGTGGCAACATAAGGCTTATCTGTTGTGCTTATTCTTCCAACCGCCAAGATAGATTCCGGACGATGCGGGGTTGCAGCGGATTCCATTACGATGGCATAGGACTCAACGGTATTTTTGCAGATGCGAATGAGTCGGTCGTGGGAAGTTCGCTCGTCCAATCCCAGAAATTCAAAATACCGCAAATAGATGCTCTCCTTTGAGAGGCGCTGATGAAAGGCAATCATTTCCTCTTCATCATCAAGTTGGATGGGGCGGATTTTCAATTTACCGAAACCTTTTACAGCGACTGCGACGCTGAAGTTAATGCCCTCGGGCCGCGACATTAGATCGGGAAGGATCGCAATGGGGGGAGCCAGGTGAGACTTGGTCGTGGTTATCATAATGGTCGCCTTTTTGCTCGAACGATGGTGGCCTTCGCCGGAGTTCACGTTGTCTTCCGGTGGAACAACGTTCCTGTTTCACCATCAACATTAACCTGCGTCTCCGCTGTTGATATAGGGTGTTCACCCCATAGGCGAGGACTCTCGCTGGCCGCATATTATTCTAAGCCGTCGAACGCACCCCACTGTCGCCAAACCCGAATCCCGAATCGAATTCCGCATGGATTGCAGTTCGATCAGAACATCCGTGATATCCAGTTAACATGAGTCAGGAAACTCCATCCCATAACGGTACGATTACCTCGATACGTGGCAGCGTCGTCGATGTTCGATTCGAGGACTATCTGCCTCCGATCAATTCATTGCTCCG
Source organism: Methylacidiphilales bacterium (assembly GCA_021272165.1). Classification (GTDB taxonomy): domain Bacteria; phylum Verrucomicrobiota; class Verrucomicrobiia; order Methylacidiphilales; family UBA1321; genus JABDGH01. The sequence goes on along the minus strand of JAJSLK010000011.1, from coordinate 12,496 downwards.
CACGGGAAAAGACAACCGGATCGTCATCGAGGTGTGGGCTCAATTGAGCACTTCCACGGTACGGGGAATAGCCTTAACCCCCACCCAAGGTCTAGCTCGCGGTATGGCGGTAACGGATACCGGCGGCCCTCTGAAAGCCCCGGTGGGCAAGGGCATTCGTTCCCGCATGTTTGATGTGTTTGGCAACGTCATCGACCGAGGCGAAGCACTCAAGGATGTGGAATGGCGCTCAGTCCATCGAAACCCTCCCTCTCTGGCCGAGCGTTCGACGAAATCGGAAATGTTCGAAACCGGTATCAAAGTGATTGATGTCCTGCTCCCCTTGGAACGCGGCGGCAAAGCCGGACTCTTCGGCGGAGCCGGCGTAGGCAAGACAGTCCTTTTGACCGAGATGATTCACAACATGGTGGGCCACCACGATGGCGTAAGCATTTTTTGCGGCATCGGCGAGCGCTGCCGCGAAGGTCAGGAGCTTTACCATGACATGAAGGAGGCGGGGGTGCTGCCCAACATGGTGATGATCTTCGGACAGATGAATGAGCCGCCCGGAAGCCGCTTTCGCGTGGGAAACGCGGCCCTGACGATGGCTGAATACTTTCGGGACGACGAACATCGCGACGTTCTCCTGCTCATCGATAATATCTTTCGATTCATTCAGGCAGGCTCGGAGGTTTCTGGTCTCATGGGGCAAATGCCCTCCCGCCTTGGTTATCAACCCACCATGGGAACTGAGCTCTCCGGCCTGGAGGAACGCATTGCCAACACCGCCAGCGGGGCCATCACTTCAATTCAAGCAGTTTATGTCCCGGCGGACGACTTCACCGACCCGGCAGCGGTGCACACCTTTTCACATCTTTCCGCATCAATCGTGCTATCTCGTGACCGCGCCAGTGAAGGGCTCTTCCCCGCCGTGGATGCGCTGCAATCGAGCTCCAAAATGGCCACTCCCAGCATTGTAGGTGACCGTCATTACAACCTTGCACAAAAAATTCGCCAAACGCTGGCCCAATACGCGGAGCTGAAGGACATCATCGCCATGCTTGGACTGGAACAGCTGTCTTTGGAAGACCGGAAGGTGGTCGCCCGCGCCCGACGACTGGAGCGATTTCTTACGCAGCCTTTTTTCACCACCGAGCAGTTCAGTGGAATCAAGGGAAAGACGGTAAGCTTGAAAGACTCCCTCGATGGTTGCGAGCGAATCATGCGGGACGAGTTTCAAGACTATCCGGAGAGCAGTCTCTACATGATTGGCGCTATCGGTGAAGCGAAGAAGCCCGACCAGAAAAAGCCCATCGATCCCCCAAAGGAGGTGCCTCATGCCACCGTCGCTCATGCAGCTTAAAATCCTCCTGCCCTCTCGAGTATTTGGCGAGATAGGTGATGTAACCCGCATTGTCGCGGAAGCGCGAGGCGGCTCGTTCGGCATCCTGCCACATCGCCTCGATTGTGTTGCAGCATTGGCCCCAGGCATTTTGACCTATGCCACCGAAGAAAAAGACGACGTCTACGTTGCCATCGACGAAGGCGTCCTCGTAAAGGTCGGGGCAGAAGTGCTTGTTTCCGTGCGTTATGCCGTAGGCGGCACGGATCTTGGTCAATTGCGCCAGGCAGTGGAGCGGGAATTTCTTTCTTTAGGCGATCGGGAGAAAAATGTGCGAGCAGCTGTGGCAAAATTGGAGAGCGGATTGATCAGGCGATTCGCGGAGTTTCATCATGCGTGATAATACCGAATCAACCTCCGAAAGCAGGGAAGACGCGCTCAGCCAAAAAATTGGCGCGGCAGAAGCGCGCAAGCTGAAGACGAAGCGTCGCGGTGTGCAGGGTATCTGGCTGGGTCTTGGCATGTTTGGCTTGATTGGTTGGTCCGTTGCCATTCCGACTCTTCTCGGAACTCTACTCGGCGCGTTTATCGACCAGCATTATCCCGGCGTACATTCCTGGACGTTAACCTTGCTCATCTTCGGTCTGTTCATTGGGTGTCTGAATGCCTGGCATTGGGTGGCCAGGGAAGAAAAGGCCATTCGTGAAGATGAGGAGAACAAGCATGAATGACATTGCTCTATTTTTTGCCGTTCTCCTGGCAGGTGGCTTGATCGGCACCGTATTCTTCGGCGGACTCTGGCTGACCATACAGAAAGGCCTGACCTCCGATCATCCGGCTTTGTGGTTCTTCGGCAGCACGCTTTTACGCACTGGTTTCGCTCTGGCTGGATTCTATTTCATCTCGCAGGGCGACTGGCGAAAAATTCTGCTTGGGTTGCTGGGGTTCTTCATCGCCCGCGTAGTGATAACTCGACTGACTGTGACGCCAGAGAAAGAAGTCCATGCGCCTTAGTACCGATCAACTGATCTTTTGGCAGTACGGCTTCCTCAAGCTCAATGCGACCATCGTTTACACATGGGGACTCATGCTTGTGCTCGCGGTAGGTGCAAAGCTGATCACCCGTGGACTCGCCACTGAAATGACCATTTCTCGCTGGCAATGCGCGCTGGAAATCATTGTCACCTCCATGAAGAAGCAAATCGAGGAAGTCGGCTTGAGGCGACCAGTTAAGTACCTCGGGTTTGTCGGCACCCTTTTTCTTTTCATTGCCCTCGCCAACATTTTTACAATTTTTCCGGGTTACGAGCCACCCACCGGTTCCCTTTCTACGACAACCGCACTGGCCATTTGCGTTTTTGTGGCCGTACCCCTTTACGGCATCGAGGAGCGTGGTTTGCGAGGTTATCTCAAGTCTTATGTGGAACCGACCATCATCATGCTGCCGTTCAATATCATGGGCGAGTTCTCCCGGACCCTGGCACTCGCCGTCCGGTTGTTCGGCAACATGATGAGCGGGACGATGATTCTGAGCATCCTCTTCATCGTCACCCCTTTCTTCTTTCCCACGGTGATGAGTGCGCTCGGCCTCCTGACCGGCATGGTCCAAGCCTATATTTTTAGCATTCTGGCTTTGGTTTATATCGCAGCCGCTACGGGCACAGGGAATTCAGAGGCAGACAAGAAAGCATCATAACAAAGGACAAAATATGGATGACACAACTATCATTGCAGCGGCATCAATCATCTCCGCAGGTCTCACCATGGGCATCGGGGCCATGGGGCCAGGTTTGGGACAGGGACGCGCTGTGGCCGGTGCGTTAAGCGCATTGGCCCAGCAGCCCGACGCCGCCTCGACTATTACGCGGACTCTTTTTGTGGGACTGGCCATGATCGAATCGATGGCGATCTATTGCTTCGTGATTTCCATGATTCTGATTTTTGCCAATCCGTTCTGGAATCACGTCATCACCCAAGCGGTGGGAAAGTAAGCCATGTTGATCGATTGGTTCACGGTTACCGCACAAGCGGTTAACTTCCTTGTTCTGGTCTGGCTGTTAAAGCGGTTTCTTTACAAACCCGTGCTTGCTGCCATCGACGAAAGGGAAAAACGAATCGCGTCACAACTTCAGGATGCCGAAAAGAAAAAGGCAGAAGCCCTGAAGGAGCAAACGGATTTTCAGCACAAGAACGAGGATTTCGATCGGCAGCGGGTCGGGCTGCTGTCAGAAGCCACAAAAGCGGCGAAAACCGAGCGAGATAAACTTATGGAAGCATCTCGCAAGGATGCCGACGAATTGCGTTCCAAGTTGCAAAAGGGTGTGCACGTAGAACTCGATAATTTGAACAAGAAGATTGGAACACTCGCCCAGCAGGAAGTTTTCTCCATTGCGCGAAAAACACTGTCCGACTTGGCTGGAGTGAGCCTCGAGCAGCGCATGACGGACATCTTTATCCAACGGCTCCAGGGCATCGATGACAAACAGCGAGGAGAACTTAAGACGGACCTTCAGGCCTCGTCAAAAATCGCCCTCATACGCAGCGCATTCGATCTCACCCCCCAGCAACGCAAGTCGGTCGAGGATGTCATCAAACCGCTACTGAATACGGGAACGGAATTCACTTTCGAGACAAAACCCGAACTAATTAGCGGGATCGAGTTGGCAGTGAACGGGCAAAAGATCGCCTGGAGCATTCGGGACTACCTGACGTCACTGACCAATTCCGTAAGCGCCGTTCTGGAACCCAAGACGGTTTCCGATCCGATTTCCGTGAAGGTGGTCCCTCATGCCGCCTGATTCCTTACTCGAAGCGGTCGATCTTACTTTCGCCGGAATGACGCAGGCAAGAGAGACGTTCGTTCCTTCGTTCTCCCCCCGCGAGACTGGCACCATCACCACCGTCTCCACGGGAATTGCCACTATTATTGGATTACCGGGTGTCGGGTTTGAGGAACTGATCAGATTTCCCGGCGATCTCTATGGCATCGCGTTCAACGTCGACGAAGACGAGATTGGTGTGGTGCTGCTCGGTGAATATTCTCACCTGCACACGGGCGACGAAGTTGAACGGACTGGGCGTGTAATGGATGTAGGCGTCGGTGATGAATTGTTGGGCCGCGTGATCGACCCTTTGGGCAGGCCGCTCGATAACAAAGACTCCGTTGCCACCGGTAAGCGCCTTCCTATCGAGCGCGATGCCAAAGCAATCATGGATCGCGCTCCCGTCACAGTCCCGATGCAGACAGGCATCAAGGTCATTGATGCCCTCGTACCGGTAGGGCGGGGGCAACGCGAACTGATATTGGGTGACCGACAGACGGGGAAAACCGCCATTGCCGTCGATACCATTCTCAACCAACGCGGACAGAATGTCCTCTGTATCTACTGTGCCATCGGCCAACGCGCCTCCGCCGTGGCCAAGGTTATTGCCGAACTCCGCACCGGCGGGGCAATGGACTACACCGTCGTCATGGTCAGCGAAGGCAACGATGCCCCCGGCCTGGCCTATATTGCGCCCTATGCGGCAACCAGTATTGCGGAACATTTTATGGAAGCAGGCCGGGATGTCCTCATCGTTTATGACGACCTGACCCAACACGCCCGCGCCTATCGCGAGCTTTCTCTCTTGTTGCGACGGCCGCCCGGTCGCGAAGCCTTCCCCGGCGACATCTTCTACATCCATTCGCGACTCCTCGAACGCGCTACGCATCTGAGTATAGAGCTTGGAGGCGGTTCTCTCACCGCCCTCCCGATTATTGAAACCGAGGCGCAGGACATCGCTGCTTATATTCCCACCAACCTCATTTCCATCACCGACGGGCAACTTTACCTCTCGCCCACCCTTTTCGAATTGGGAACGCTGCCGGCAGTTGACGTAGCGAAGTCCGTTTCCCGCGTTGGGGGAAAGGCTCAACTGGCGGCTTATCACGCCATCGCCGGCAATCTTAAGCTGGCCTATTCCCAGTTCGAGGAACTTGAAACTTTCTCCCGCTTCGGCTCCCGACTCGATGAGGGCACACGAAAGATTATCAACCACGGCATGAGGATTCGGGCTTGTCTCAAACAGACCGAATTTTCACCCGTCTCGGTGGTTGATCAAATCAGCGAGTTGCTGGCCCTCGCCGAAGGACTGTTTGATCTCATCCCACTCGACAAAATGCGAGAAGCTGAACAGACGCTGTACACCGCTTCTGGGCAGATAGCGCCCGACGTACGCGAGCGTTTTGTCTCAGGAAAGGATCTTAACGACGCAGATCGAGAAGCGGTTCTAAAAATCGCTCGTCAGGTCTTGGCGCCGTTCCAAAAGAAACCATGAGCGATACCCTGGCAAATCTCCGACGTAAGATCGATGGAGCGGTTAAGCTCGAATCGGTTGTTCGTACCATGAAAGCGGTGGCCGCTTCCAGTATCGGCCAATATGAAGCAGCGGTACACGCTCTAGCCGATTACGAACGCTCCGTGCAACTTGGTTTGAGCGTGTGCTTTCGCCAAAGCGGATTTGCTCCCTTGATTTCCCGCAGCAGAAGCAGCGCGAAGATTGCCGGGGCGATAGTTTTCGGCTCGGATCAGGGATTGGTCGGTCAATTCAATGAAACAATGGCCGATTTCGTCCAGAAGACGCTGGGAGCGGTTCCCGGCGATAAGAAAGTCTGGGCAGTTGGCGAACGTATCTATGGACGCTTGGCGGACGCAGGCCTCGCCATGGCTGGACAATTTGCCGTCCCGAGCTCCGTCAATGCGATCACCTCATTGGTTGGACAACTCCAGATCGCGGTTGAAGCGCAAGAAAGTGGATGCGCCACCATTGACGTCTTTTATACCAAACTCGCCTCTGGTGCGCAGTATGAGCCAGTTAACCAACGCCTTCTGCCCTTGGACGCCCAATGGCAAAAGGACCTCATTAAAATCCGCTGGCCAACCAAGATTCTTCCGGAGCTTTGTGGAAGCCAGGAAATAACCCTTCGCGCTTTCATTCGGGAATATCTTTTTATCAGTCTCTTCAAGGCCTGTGCCGAGTCCTTAGCCAGCGAAAACGCCAGCCGCCTCGCTGCTATGCAGCGCGCTGAGAAAAATATCGATTCGCTCATGACGGACCTGAACCGCACCTTCTACCGTCTTCGTCAGAGCTCCATCGACGAGGAACTCTTTGATGTAATCGCCGGGTTTAACGCCCTTTCGCACAAAGAGCGAAAGGCATAGGTACAACCAAGCTCTTCAATCCATAAGCGTTTTGGCATCCTCGAAGAGAATGTCCCGAACGCGCGGCTCCTGTGGTTTAGCTAATTTATCCGCGGTGCAATTGATCGAGTCAAGCTCTTGACTGCGTATCATGGTGAAAATTGGGCTGAGGCATTCACCTCGGACTCGTACGACGCCAAAACTATAATGAATAATGATTTCATCAGGGTGGTGTAGGGCATGAGATAAAAATGAATAGGGCGCGAAAAGCGCGGTTCCATCTTTTAGTTCAAAGTTGATTCCGGCCGGGTGAGTGTCCCGTTCATAATTGGCGGGCTTGGAGTCGAATGTTCCGTCTTTGGTTTTGAGAACCATAAATTTTCTTTCTGGTTTGAGTTATATGCCGATCCCGGTTCTTTGGGACTGGATGGGGCTAAAGTCGTAGTGGGGGCGTTCTGATTCCGCTGGCGTATGCCTTTGCCCGGCCACGGATTCAGTCATGGATGCTCTTTGGCGTTGCTGATTATGTCGCCTCACCATCTGACGCATTTGTTCCGTGCGGCGGTTCACTGCGGCATGGATGCGTCGGATTTGTGCGGTGATCTCGCGGTATGCAGTCGAACGAACTTCAGTGAACAGACTCTTGGGTAGATTTGTTGCCAGAACATCGAGGGCCGATTTGCGACTTCCTTCCGGTAAATGGGACATGAGCGCCGCCTTATCCGGTGTGTGCACCGAGCAGAATTCCCGGCCTCGCGAACAGGCAACGTAAGACGACTTGGCATCCAGACGCGCTGCGGCCACCACCACCCGCTCGCAGGTTCGGCCCTGCGCCTTATGCGAAGTGACGACGTAGCCGTGGGTCCACTGCTTGAATGTGTCGGGCACGGAAATGCCTTCCCGCGTTTGGAGCGTGCCGTCAGGTTCGATTTTGCCGACGGTCAGCACTTGTCCATTGATGAGACCGAGCGATCGCGCATTTGACCGGATCAGGATTTTGTCACCCGGACACACGGCAATAGGACGTTCGATGGCAACGTCAAATGAACCCGCCGATTTTAAGGGGAGCGCCCGCTCATGGTCACGCGATAGCACGACTACTTTCCCGATCTCCACCCGAGCCACTGACGCGGACTCGTCAGCCTTCCAGCCGCCCATGGATTTCGTGACGGTTATCACTTGGCCAGGCTGATAGTTGCGCCAATTGCCCCGTTGCTGAATAGTCCAGCGAAGGGAATCATGCACCATGCAGGCCGTATCCTCTTTGGGCAGTAAATCCCGCTCTTTTAGCCCAGAGCGGATTTCGTGGGTCAAATGGCGGTTCTCCTCCCAGGTGGGACTGACAGCCAGACAGCGATCCAAGTTATTGCCGTCATCCGTCGATCGAAAATAGGATGCCGCCGCATCTTTCAGATAGTTACCTTGTCCCTCATGCACCCAGCCTAGCTTGTCCAAGGCCGCAAGGCCATCGCGGGCGGCACCGGAGGAAAGCAGTCCCACTGCATCTTTGTACCCGGAATGTTGCTGGCGCTGGATTTCCGTGACTTCCCATCGGCTGAGATTGCTGTGAGTTTCGAGCACTCGTAGAAAATCGCCTCCCTCGACAGAAACGTGCTGCCTGACATCACCAACGAAAATCACCCGCATGTCGTTTTGTTGAGCGAGCCGGAGCAATGCTTCGCCCTGCCGGTTCGATTGCAGGCCCGCTTCGTCACAAATGACAACCGCGCCGCGCAGATCAAACTTGGACGGGCCATTCTGGAGGAAATCGGCCACCGTTGTCGCGTCCTTGAACCCCTCCGATTGCAACGTCTTTGCCGCCGAAGCCGTGGGCGCAATGGCAATCACACGATGCCCAGCCTCATCCAAGCCGCGCCGCACTTCCCGTTGCGTCGTGGTTTTCCCAGCACCTGCCACACCCCGCATACCACAGCATTGATCCGAGCTGTTTAGAATATGCTTCACGGCGTCACGTTGTTCCGGGGAAAGTTTTCCCTTTGGCTCAAATCTGGGATTGAGCGCGGGGAACATGCCCTTGGTCTTATTCACGAAAATGACCGACCAAAGTTCACTTTTCAGCCCGTCGCGCGTGGCATGCTCCGACCGGAGAGGCTGAACCGGGTCATCGGCCAGACGGATCAGCCCAGCTTTTCCGGCCTCCACCTGGGCGGTCAATTTAGCCAGATCGAGAGAGCCAACGTTTTGATTGAGCGCCTCAGCCAAAATGTGATGCCTCTGAAGGACACTCTGCCGCTCGAAGATATGCTCGACCGCTGCCTTGAGCGCGGCCTTTTCCTGCCCCGCCGGGGCCTTCACGCCATGTTTGACGCGCTCCCGTGCCTGGGCATGCACTTTCTGCAACTGGTTCCATTCTTCGGCGTTCAATTGTCCGAACTGGAATTTCCGAACTTCGGTCGTGGAAATTTCCTTCAATTCGGAGGGGCGCGTCTGCCGGGTAATGGCGCTGACCTCGGCACGAGTCGGTTCCCGGCCATGCTTCTTTTCAAACTTGTCGATCTCCCGTTCAATTTCCTCCCGGCGCTTGGCGAATCGCTCGCACAATTCTTGGGAAACTCCCTTGATCTCAAATCCCTTGATTTCGCCCTTTTCTCGCACCTCCCGTACTTCGTAGCCGAGTGCTTTCACCTCGCGGGCCAACTCGTTCTGATAGACTTTCCCAGCGTACCGCACCGCCTCCAACATCCCGTTTTCATGGAGGGCGAACCATTTTCCTGAAATGGTCTGCGTGGCATTGGCCAGGACGAAATGGGTATGGAGCTGGGGATCGAGGGCTCGGCTGGCGTCATGGGTAAAAGCCGCCCCGCAAAGGTTCCCAGTCAATTCACTCCCGCGAGTGGTGGCGGTATTGGTCTGACGCGCGGCAAACTTCTCCAATTCTTTCAACCCCACCCGCGAAGCCCTTTCATGGGCATCCCGTAAGCGATCATCCCCAGCCAGCACTCCCATGATCGAAACTGATTTTTGGGCCGAGCATTGGAAATCATAAAATGCCACGCGATTCGGTTGAGGCCCCATTTTCAGTCGGTGAGCCTCAACTTCCGTATCAGTGCCCTGGCGATGATGCTTTTTGCGAAAGTCATCCACGGCTTCCCGAGTCGAAGCCACTCGCGACTCTTTAGTACGAGGAGTCAGTTGTTCCCCGCTTAAGGGATGATGATTGGTGCGGAGGGCTTCAAATTGCTCAGGCGTCACTTCTCCATTCAGGCCCAGCTTTTCCGCTCCGATCCCGACCCATTCACCCGTGACCCTCTCGCCCTTGGAATAGTAGTCGTTAGCCCGGAGATGATTCTTCAGGTAGGTGTCGCCGTTATAAATCTTGGCTCTCGTGAACATGGATTCCTTGACACTCTACTGTATGTGATATAGTGTGTAAAGGCTGTTATCCCACATTAACAGCAGCGCATATCTCAAATCCCAGAACCATCAGCATGACCCGGTACATCACGACAAAACGAAGATCAATGAGTGAGGAAGACAGACGCAATAGGTCTAAGCCCCGCTTAGAAATTCTGAGTGCTCGAACGAAGCTCGAATGGCATTCGAGCCGATTCGAGCATTTGCCTTATCGAATCGATCGGAAGCTCGAATCCGCTCGAACGAAGCTGCCATTGGCTCGAATCACCACGTCTTGACCATGACCGCTCCCTTTCAATCCAAGCTCATCCCCTACGAGGATTTTATCCGCGAGGCGCGAGCCAAACGCTGGAGCTATCCGCGCATTGCGCAGGCGCTGCTGGAGACGCACTGCGTGAAAGCCTCCCCCAGCACGATCTTTCATTTCGTGAAGGTACGAGCGCGAAAGAAGCACGTCTTCGAATTACCACCTTCCTCATCCCATCAGACCACTCAACCTACCCCCACGTCGGCGGACGGGTTCTTTGAACCAGCCTCCGACCCCTCAACCCATGAAATCCGAAAACCCAAATACAAAATTAATTTCTGAAATAAACCATCGACTCGCCCTGGCTATCCAGACACGGGGCGGTCTCGGTAAATCAATGGAAGCCATCTGCAAAGGCAATTGGCTAGACCAACACGGCGTCCCCTGGAAAGGGTACGATCTTGATGTCTTCAACCGTACCCTCAGCAGCACCTTCCCAGAGGCGGTGACGCTGATCGAAACGAGTCGCGAGCCGGAGGCCGACATCATCAAAATCCTGCGAAAGGTCACCCATGTTCCGGTGACGGTGATCGACCCGCAGGCCCACATGAACAGAATCATCCTTTCGGCGATGGCCCAGGTCGATTTCCCGAAATTCGCGGCCCAGGCGAAGGCCAGGGCGACGGTCCTGATCTTTCCCATCGATGAAATCTCCGACATGGAGGACATCAGCGAGACGGTCGATACCCTTGGCGACACGGTCGATTGGGTCATCGTCCGCAACCCGGAGCGCATCCCGACCACCAAATTCTTCGATGGCAGTCTACTCGAACAGCAGTTGTCGTCCTACCATGCGGGGTCTCTGGAAATACCCTCTCTTATGACCGATACCCGCAATCATTTGCGGGGTATTCAGGTGAAGTTAGGCCGCGCGATTTCCCCAGCAGAGGCCATTGCCAACGCCGATCTTGGCCTTGATATGGTCCACCGCATGGTCCTCGAAAAGTGGCTGGCCGAAATGTTTCGCCGCTTTCACGAGATCAAGTCCTACCTCCTCCCTGACTTCTATGCCGAAAAGATTCAGGCACCCGGCGACCTCCGCAAGCCGCGCGAGCGCACCGTGGCCGCCGGCATCAACTTGGAGAACATCCTGTGACCGGTGCCTATATTTTGGATGGCCCGACCCAGGCGATGGTCGCGTCGCTCGACTCGCAGGAGGAGCGGGAACGGCTGACTCTTTTCCTGACGGTCGAATTGCAGGACGGCAAAGGCACCGGGATTCTTGGCGACGTGTTTCTGCTCCTGAAGGCCAATCGCTGCTACATGGAAAAGCTCCCAGGGCAATTCAATCGCGAACTGGTCCAGCCTTTGACTGAAAACATGCTTCGGCTGGAAACAACAATCGGTCTTCAGGCCAAGGCTCAGGAGAAGACGCTCGTGCAAGCGAACCGGTGTGCCGATTCATCGACTGCCGCCGCCGGGCGCATGGAAGCCATCGTCCCGAAAGTAGAGGGAGTTGTCCAAACGGCCTTCGATAAAATCGATTCCTCCGCTTTGACGAAGAAGATCGAGGATTCCGTGGTCGAAGGAGCGGTCAAGCCCGTGGCAAGGGTGAACGACGAGTGTGATCTCTTACAAGAACGATTGGGCGATCGCATACCGATCCTCACCGGTGCCATCAGGTGGTTGACCATTGGAAACGCAGTCGTTTGGGCGTTGAGTTGCGCCCTGCTGTTTAGTGCCGTCGGCATCTATGTCGTCTTCAGCATGGAGCAGGAAATGGTGAGCACCCTCCAAACCCGCGTTAAGGAGGAAATCGAAAAAGTCCACGCCACCGCGCAGGTGAATGAAAAAACGCTCGATGCCCTGGCTAGCCTCAATGTGGCTCTCGAGATTCATCCAGAAAAAGATTGGTGGGGCCATGAGATGCCTTACCACTACTGCATTTCAATCAAGGGCGCAGATTCAGGAGGCACCTTTTATAAGAATTGGGAGAAATACGGTGCGATCTACGTTCACGAGAACATCACTCCCATTAGCTTATAAGTCCGTCAGGAAGCTCCGCCGGGCGGGGATGGACTACGCCAACCCCGCCCCGCTCGCGTCACAGTGTTCATGGTGGCGACCGCGGCGGGAAACGCCCCCCTTTTCCCTGCGTCTCCCGCCGCCGTCGCAGAGCCACCCCGCGCCAGAAGTGCGCCAGAACTTCGCCTGTCACACTTCTGGCTGGCCCCGAGAAATTCGACGCGGCTTGCTCGCACCCCCGATGGGAAAATCGGGGGGGTGCTTCGCTGTCGCCGCCGGTTGGGTGAGGGCTGGAGAGAAAGTGGAGGATAGGCATCTGCTCTTTTTTTTGGCCTCTCCCGCGATGCC
>JAJSLK010000073.1 GCA_021272165.1 Methylacidiphilales bacterium | reverse complement strand
TGCGTGACCGGACCATGGCCTGTAGTTCCTGTTGTTGTTCTTGTGTGATATTTAGTCCGATGATGGGGCGTCCGAGGGGCATGATCTATTCATGCCTTCCCGCATAGACTTATTCCAGCTATTTCAGGGACACAACACTAGTGAACCCCGTGGCTACTGTTGAAGCGAATTCTAGAGCTTATGTAGGTGAATCGCGTGCAGGGTGTCCTTGCCGACCACAAGATCCGAAATCACCACAATGGTATCGCCCTTGGCCACGTACCCGCGGCTGAGGAGCTGCGACTGCATCCGAAGAAGATTTTCGTTGGGATCGTTATGGAACTCGATGACATGCGCGCGCACGCCGAAATGAAGCGAGAGATTCCGGCAGACATCCAGGTTTGGCGTAAAGGCAAACACCGGCGCCGTCTGCGGCCGCAGCCCCGCGATGAACCGGGCCGTCTTGCCGCTGTGGGTAAAGACGCAAATACCCGCGCAGCGCGACTCATTGGCCAGAAAAACCGTCGCCGCGTTCATCCGCTGGTTCGATGTCTTGCATTCGACCGGATTGACATAGGTGCCCACCGTCCGGCCCTGTTCGATGCGCGATGAGATCCGGTCCATGATCTCGACGCACTCGAGCGGATATTTCCCGGTCGTCGTCTCACCCGAAAGCATGATCGCGTCCGCATGCTCAAAGACCGCGTTGGCGATGTCGGTAATTTCCGCCCGGGTCGGCGAGGGATTGGTGATCATGCTCTCCAGCAGATGGGTGGCGACAATAACCGGCTTGATTGCCGCCAGGCAGAGATTGATCGCCCGCCGCTGAATGATCGGCAGGTCCTCGTACGGCACCTCGATGCCCAGATCGCCGCGCGCCACCATCAGCCCGTCGCAAGCCTCGATGATTTCCTCCAGGTTCTTCACCGCCAGTTGGTCCTCGATCTTTGCGATGATGCGGATCGGGCTTTTGCGTTCCACGATCAGCTTTCGCAGCAGCTCGATGTCGCTGGCCCGCCGCACAAAGGACATCGCGATAAAATCCATATCGCACTCGAAGGCCAGTTCCAGATCCAGGTAATCTTTCTCCGTCAGCGGCGGCAGCTTCACGTCGACGCCCGGCAGGTTGATGTGCCGGCGGCTTCCCAGCGGGCCGGAGGTGAGCACCTTGCAGACGAGTTCATTTTCGCGCTTTTCAATCGCCTGCATCCGGAGGTTTCCATTGTCGACAATGACGGTGTTTCCCACCTCGATGTCATCGACGAGATAGGGATAGTTCGCCTCCGTCGTGATCTGTACCGTGCCCCTCTGCCCTTTCACCGTGAAGCTGACCCAGTCGCCGACCTCCAAATTGTAGATCCGGTCGACCACCCCGGTGCGGATGGCGGGTCCCTGCGTATCAAGCAGTAGCGCCACCTCGAGGCCCTGCCGGGCTGAAATCTCGCGGATCGATTTCGCCACCGCCCGCACCCAGTCATGCGGTGCATGGGACATATTGAAGCGGAAGATGTTGACCCCCATCTGGATGAGCGCCTCCAGCATGGGTGGCGTGGAGGTGGCGGGGCCGAGGGTGGCGATGATCTTGGTGCGGCGCATGGGGGCGTTCCTTCCGAATAGTGAAATGGGATGACGGAAGAGAGCAAGCCTTATGCCTGTATCATGGCTACGCGGTAGCCGTCGACCGCCGGGCAACGGGCTGGGCGAACCGGTTGGGATTGGTCTTCCGTCGCACGGAGTGCGACGGCTACCCTAAGAACATGAAGGAGCCGGTAAGAAAGCATTTGGACCATGAAATTCCCTTTTGGGTACGAGGCAATCCAGATTATTTTGTGACCCTTTGTGCCTTACCAAGGGGAATCAACCAATTATGTCATCCTTCAATGGGGAAGAATATTCTTCAGTCTATCGCTGATTATCATGAGAGAAGCCGGTGGTTTTGTCATTTGGCTGTGTTAATGCCCGATCATATTCACTTTTTGCTCAGTTTTCCTGACGTTCCATCCTTTGCTCGTATCATAGGCGAATGGAAAAAATGGATTGTGAAACAGCATGGGATTTCCTGGCAGGAGAATTTTTTTGATCATCGAATCCGTAATGAAGATAACGACCGGTGGAAGGCCGATTATATCCTGCAAAATCCAGTTCGTGCCGGTCTTGTGCAGAAACCGGAAGCTTGGCCTTATATTTGGATGCCGGAGGGGTAGCCGTCGCACTCCGTGCGACGGGCTGGACGAAACAGGTTGGGATCGGTCTTCCGTCGCCCGGCGGTCGACGGCTACCGTCAGATTTTCGAACCAAATTTTCCGATTCTCGCTACACCTTTGGCACTGGCTTGCGAATCGTCAGGTGAACGTCGCGGAGTTGTCGCTCGGAAACCGGCGAAGGAGCATTCATCAGCAGGTCGCGGCCATTCTGTGCCATGGGGAACGCGATGACGTCGCGGATGTTCGTCTCGTTCGCCAGCAGCATGATGATACGGTCGATTCCCGGCGCGATGCCGCCGTGGGGTGGAGCGCCAAAGCGGAAGGCGTTGATCATCCCGGCAAATTCGGTGTCAACCACCGTCTTGTCATGCCCGGCCAGCGCGAACGCCTTGTACATGATCTCCGGCACATGGTTTCGGATCGCGCCCGAGGCGATCTCGTACCCGTTGCAAACCAGGTCATACTGGTAGGCATGGATCGTCAACGGGTCCTGCTTCTCCAGCGCCTCGAGCCCGCCCTGCGGCATCGAAAAGGGATTGTGCGAGAATTCGATCTGCTTCGTCTCCTCATTCATCTCGTACATCGGGTAATCGACGATCCAGGTGAACTTGAAGACATCCTTTTCGATCAGGCCCAGTTGCTCCGCGATCTTGACCCGCATCGCTCCGAGGACCTTCGCGGCCTTCGTTTCGTTCGGGTCGGCGGAGAAAAAGATGGCCGACTGCTGTTTGGCCCCGAGTTCCTTAAGGGCCGTGGCGCTATCGCCGATCATGAATTTGGCGATGGGACCGGTCAGCTCTCCATTGGCGTCAATCTTGATATAGGCCAGCCCCGGCGCACCCAGCTTCTTTGCTTCCTCCTGCAGATTATCGAACCAGGAACGGGGCTGATCGAACGCCTGCGGAATCGCCATCGCCCGCACCGTCTTGCCTGCGAATGCCTTGAACTCGCTTTTGGCAAAAAGCGGAGTCAGGTCCTTGATCTCAACCGGAATGCGCAAGTCAGGTTTGTCTGTGCCGTAACGCAACATCGATTCCTTGTAGGCCAGCCGCTGGAACGTCTTGTCGGGCCGGGCATTGGTCGGCCATTCCGGTTTGAATTCGTTGAAGAGGGGTTCCATCAATTTTTCGATGGCTGCGAAAACGTCGTCCTGCGTGACAAAACTCATCTCCACATCGAGCTGGTAGAACTCGCCTGGCGTGCGGTCGGCGCGGCCGTCCTCGTCGCGGAAACAGGGCGCGATCTGGAAATAGCGGTCGAAGCCGCTCACCATCAGCAATTGCTTGAACTGCTGCGGTGCCTGCGGCAACGCGTAGAATTCGCCGGGGTAAAGGCGCGAGGGCACCAGGAAGTCGCGCGCGCCTTCCGGTGACGAGGACGTCAGGATCGGCGTCTGAAATTCCTGGAACCCCAGATCGATCATGCGCCGGCGGATGCTGGCGATGACCCGCGAGCGAAGCATCACGGTCTGGTGTAGTTTGGAGCGGCGCAAGTCGAGGAAGCGATATTTGAGCCGGGTTTCCTCCGGCGTATGGTCCTCGGGGAAGACGTTCATTGGCAGCGATTCGCAGCCGCCCAGCTTATCGTAGCCGGTAACGTCGATCTCGATTTCGCCCGTGGGCAGGTTCGGATTTACCGTTCCTTCGGGCCGCGGACGCACCTGGCCCTGCACGCTCACCACCGTTTCCTTTGGCAGGTGCGCGAACTCGTCCTGGAAGGCCGCTGTCGGCGGAATGACGATCTGGGTAATGCCGTAATGATCGCGCAGGTCGACGAAAAGGACGCCGCCCAGGTCTCGCTTGTTGTGGATCCAGCCGGCCAGACGAACAGTCTCTCCGGCTTGAGTGGCGCGCAAATCGTTACAGGTATAGGTGCGGTACGGGTTCAGCATGAGAAAGGGTATTTTTAGACAGGATTGCCCGGATGAACAGGATTTTTGCTCCTGTAAAGGGCAATGGGTGGATCTTGAGGGTAGTCAATATGCCCACACAAAAACATCCGTCATCCTGAGCTTGTCGAATCTTTCCCGTTGGGGGTAATTTCGAATCCGAATTTAGCAGAATTTCCAGCTAAAGTTAGCATTTTTAGGTTTTCCAATGTCCAATCGGGCAATGTCCCGTGGCCCATTGGAGCTTAAAGCGGGTGTAGCCGATTGGCTCTCAGACACTGTTCAG
>JAJSLK010000072.1 GCA_021272165.1 Methylacidiphilales bacterium | reverse complement strand
CTGAACAGTGTCTGAGAGCCAATCGGCTACACCCGCTTTAAGCTCCAATGGGCCACGGGACATTGCCCGATTGGACATTGGAAAACCTAAAAATGCTAACTTTAGCTGGAAATTCTGCTAAATTCGGATTCGAAATTACCCTATTTTCAAGAGGATCCATCAAATCGAAAATGGTTAGAGATCCTTCGACAGCGCCGGGACAAGCCCGGCTTGCTCAGGATGACGGAATTTTAAAAGGTGCCAATGCACTTGGCTGTCTGCCTAGCGGCCAGCGGCTACTGTTTGACGGTGCCGAGCAAATGAAGCACGGCCATGCGAATGGCGAGGCCATTTTGGACCTGGTCGAGGACGGTGGAGTTGGGGCCATCCGCGAGTTCGCTGGCGATTTCAACGCCGCGGTTGATGGGCCCGGGATGCATGATGAGCACATTGGGCTTGCAGGCCTTGAAGCGGTCGAGATTAAGGCCGAAGAGGGAGACGTATTCGCCGACGGAAGGGAAGAAGCTGCGGCGCTGACGCTCGTGCTGGATGCGCAGAAGCATGATGACGTCGGCCTCGGCAAGGACGGAGTCGAAGTCATGGGCAACAGTGACACCGAGTTCGGCGAAGATGTCGGGAACGAGGGTGGTGGGGCCGACAAGGGTGACGCGCGCGCCGAGCTTGGCTAAAGCCCAGACATTCGAGCGGGCGACGCGGCTGAAGAGGATGTCGCCGCAGATGACGACGTGGATGTCGTTCCAGGAGCGGCCCGGGCCGAGGCGCTCGCGCATGGTGAAGGCATCGAGCAGGGCCTGGGTGGGATGCTCGTGCGCGCCGTCACCCGCGTTGACGAGATGCGCGTTGAGGCGCTCGGCGAGAAACTGAGGCGCGCCGGCGGCGGAATGGCGGAGGATGACAAAATCGGCCTTCATGGCCTCGAGGACCTGGCCGGTGTCCTTGAGTGTTTCGCCTTTGCGGAAGGAGCTCGATTCGCTGTCGATGGAGACGACGTCGGCGCCGAGGTGGGTGGCGGCGAGTTCGAAGGAGGTGCGGGTGCGGGTGCTGGGCTCGACGAAGAGGTTCACCACGGTACGGCTGACGAGCGAGTCGGCTTTCTTGACCGGCTTGGCCAGGAGGTCCTTGAAGTTGCGGGCGGTGTCGAGGACCAATTCGATTTCCGCGCGATCCAGTTCACGGATGGTGAGGAGATCTTTGCGGGTCCAGGCCGTGGTCATTAAAGCAGGACTGTAACGCGATTATTTCCGCGAGACACGACTTTTCGTCTATAGGCTTTTGGTACGCTCATTAACCCGTTTGATTTCCTCGAGAATGCGTTTCTGAATCTCGGGGGCATCTTTGACACCTATCCATTTTGCGCCCAATTGACCGCCGATATTTCCCCGGAGTTGGGTCTGTCCGGTCATGTCCCGAATGTCAATTGAGCTCATTCCAGCGATAAGCTCCGGAAGAGTCCGACTGATAACCACGTCGGCTATGCGCTCCAGCGGGACGCTGCGAACCTGATAGCCGATGAAGCCATGGCACCATATGACGCGCCGATTGGTCAGCCAATAATGAAATCGGTGTTGGGCGATCAAAGCCCAAAGGAGGGTTAAAGGAATAAAAACTATCCCAATGATCGTACATGCAGCGGCAATCACGGCGTACCGAACAAAGCGATAGGGGCGAAGAGAGAAGAGCACCTCTTCGCCTTCCATTAATCTGATGCCAAAATCTGAAGGCGGGTCTTGAATATCGTCATTCATTTAAACAACTCTGCTTTCAGCTTCGAAGCTGAGAATCATCGTGGGTTAAGTCAAACGAATACTAGCGACTTAACCTAAAACTAGTCGCAATAACAGATTTAGCCTGCCTTGATGAGGCTCCTGGCCACGTCGCGGGCGAAGTAGGTGAGGATGATGTCACCTCCGGCGCGCTTGATGGCGAGAAGCGATTCGTCGCGGGCTTTTTCGAGATCGAGCCAACCGGCTTTCGCGGCGGCGTGGATCTGGGCGTATTCGCCGGAAACCTGATAAGCGGCGACGGGCAGGAGGGTCCCAGCCTTGACGGCGGAGATGACGTCGAGATAGAGACCGGCAGGTTTGACCATGAGAATATCGGCGCCCTGGTCTTCATCGAGGCGGGCCTCGAGCAGGGCCTCGCGCAGGTTGGCGGGATCGAGCTGGTAGGTGCGTTTGTCGAGGGTGGGGACGCCCTTGCCCTTGGAGCTGCCCACGGCGTCGCGGAAGGGGCCATAGTAGGCGGAAGCGAATTTGACGGCGTAAGCGAGGATGGAGGTCTGGGTGAAGCCTTCGCGGTCGAGCTCGTCGCGGATGGCGCCAATGCGGCCGTCCATCATGTCGGAAGGGGCCACGATGTCAGTGCCGGCGGCGGCGAGCTGCGTGGCGTAATGGGTGAGGATGTGGACGGTTTCATCGTTGGCGACATCGCCGGCGGAATCGAGCACGCCGTCGTGGCCGTGGGTGGTGTAGGGATCGAGGGCGACGTCGGCGACGACGAGAATGTCGGGGACTTCGGCCTTGAGCTTGCGGATGACGCCGAAGAACCAGTTTTTTTCCGAGACGGCGTATTTGCCGCGGGCGTCCTTGAGGGCGGGGTCGATGCTGGGGAAAAGAGCAACAGCGCGGATGCCGAGTGTGGCGAGTTGGGTGACCTCGGCGAGGAGCTGCTTGAGGCCGACGCGCTCGATGCCGGGCATGCTGCCGACCGGTTCGGGTGCGCCCGAGCCGTCCTTCACGAAAATGGGCTGGATGAGATCGGCGGCGTGAACGCGGTTTTCGCGGACCAGGTCGCGGATCGCGGCACTCTGGCGATTGCGGCGCGGGCGGCGAATAAGGTCGAGCGGCGGCGTGTAGGCGGAGTTGATCATTTTTTCCATTGTAGCGGCGGTCCGTGACCGTCGCACTTACAAAAGCGCCGATTGCTCGAGATGGGAGGCCTCAATGGAGGATTCGCCGCCGATGAGATGACGATGCTGGATGTAGACCTGGCGGTCGGTGAGGCAGGCGAGGTAGTCGCACGTGGCGCGGTGGACGCCGTCCTTGCGGGCGCGGATGGAGAATTGGGGGCTGAGAAGATGGGGATGACCGACGAGAAGCTCGAAGAGCTGCTGGAGGCAGTCGACGGAGCGGCGACGGACCGCGGTGAGGGTCGGGTGCTGGTAAAAGCGCTGATAGAGGAAATTGAGGAGTTCGCGGGCGAGCTTGGCGGTCTCAGGCGAGAAGGTGATGAGCGGGGGCTGGCGGCGGACGTCGTCGCTGGTCTGCGTGGCGTGTTCCCGGATGGCGCGGCTGGAATAGTCGATGACGTCGTCGACCAGCCGCCCAAGAAGAGTGCGCAGGACGTAATAGCGGCCGCGTTCGGCGTCGAGGTGCGGGTAGGGGGCAAGGGCCTGCTCGCGGGTGACTTTCCAGAGTTCGAGGCCGGCGAGTTCCTTTTCGTTGATGAGACCGGAGTCGAGGCCGTCGTCGAGATCGTGGCAGATGTAGGCGATCTGGTCGGAAAGGTCGACGGCCTGCGCCTCGAGCGACGGCTGGATGAAACCCTCGATGAGGCCGTTGGGGGGATAGGGTTTGTGGAGACCCTCGAGAACTTCCCAGGTGAGATTGAGGCCGTTGAACTCGGGATATTTGAGCTCGAGTTCCTCGACAACGCGGAGGCTTTGGACGTTATGGCGGAAGCCGCCGTGCCGGGCCATGAGCTGATGGAGCGTGTCCTCGCCGAGATGGCCGAAGGGAGGATGACCGAGGTCATGAGCGAGCGCGATGGCCTCGGCGAGGTCCTCGTTGAGGCCGAGCGAGCGGGCGAGAGTGCGCGCGATGCACGAGACCTCGATGGTGTGGGTCATGCGTGTGCGGTAGTGGTCGCCGGTGCCGTTAAGGAAGACCTGCGTCTTGTATTCGAGGCGGCGGAAGGAACGGCTGTGGACGATGCGGTCGCGGTCGCGCTGGAACTCGGTGCGGAAACGGTGCTGGTCCTCGGGATGGGCGCGGCCGCGGGTGGTGGAGCTGTTCTGCGCGTAGGGAGCGAGATGGCGGGCTTCGCTTTTCTCAAGATCGTAACGGCGGCGCGGCATTCAACCAAAATGTCACCTTAACGCCCGCGATTCAACTGAATCGTTTTGGCGGCCTGCGATAGCCAGGCGTGGGTTCGTTTAACCGTCGCCCGGTGGTCACGGCTACCACGGAGGGAGGCACCGCCGATAGGGACATCGGCGGCTACCAGCAGAAGGTACGACGGCTACCACGGAGGGAGGCACCGCCGATAGGGACATCGGCGGCTACCAGCAGAAGGTACGACAGCTACCACGATTGACGGCTGCCTCAACTCTCGCGCTTGAGGAGAAAATCGGCGATGGCTTCGAGCGGTTGCGCGGCGCGACCGAAGGGCTTGAGCGCGGCACGGGCGCGGGCGGTAAGCCGGTCGGCTTCCTTGCGGGCCTTGTCGAGGCCCAGGAGGGCGGGATAGGTGGCCTTCTGCGCCGTGATGTCCTTGCCGGCGCTTTTGCCGAGCTTTTCGGTGGTCTGGGTGACATCGAGAATGTCGTCGATGACCTGGAAGGCAA
Source organism: Methylacidiphilales bacterium (assembly GCA_021272165.1). Classification (GTDB taxonomy): domain Bacteria; phylum Verrucomicrobiota; class Verrucomicrobiia; order Methylacidiphilales; family UBA1321; genus JABDGH01. The sequence continues at coordinate 5,148 of JAJSLK010000072.1, read as the reverse complement.
GGCCGAGGCTTTGACCGAAGTCGGTGAGATGCGCAAGCTGTTTCGGCGTGGCGTTGGCTGACATGGCGCCGAGGCGGATGGAACTGGTGATGAGCGCGGCGGTTTTGTTCTCGTGGATGTAGCGGAGTTCGGCGGGGGAAATCTTTCTGCCTTCGCCCTCGAGATCGGCGACCTGGCCGCCGACCATTCCCTGGGTGCCGGAACCTTGCGCAAGCTCGCGAATGTAGGCCGCCGGGGAATAGCGTGGGGCGGGCTTGGTCAGCGCGGCGATTTCGAACGCGATGGTGAGCAGAGCGTCGCCGGCGAGGACGGCCATGCCTTCGCCGTAGACTTTATGCGACGTGGGCTTGCCGCGGCGGAAATCGTCGTTGTCCATGCACGGGAGGTCGTCATGGATGAGCGAGTAGGTGTGGATGCATTCGACCGCGCAGGCCAGTGGCAGGGCGGAATCGGATTTGCCGTTGATGACCTCCGCGCTGGCGAGGCAAATGATGGGGCGCAGACGTTTGCCTCCAGCGAAAATGCTGTAGCGCATCGCCTCGTGGATGGTGGTGGGTTTGGTCTTGTCCGAGGGGAGAAAACGATCAAGCGCGGCATCGACTTTTTTCTGTCGCACCGCCCAATAACGGGAGAAATCCATCCTTCGAGTTATGCAACGGGGAGGGGCATTTGCAATATTGAACTCTTATCAAGAGTTCAAGAAATCCGCGCCGGAGAAATTATGTCGGAGCGAGTTCCTGGGGCTTCGGTTCGCCGCGGCCCTGCTTCGCGACGGCGGGCAGAAGCAGTCCCCAGATGGCGGTGGCGAAAATGAAAAGGGGCGATTGGAGGATCTGCGGCATCGAGTAGATCAGGGTGACGCCGGGAATCCAGAACATCCAGTTGGTGACGAGGACGGGGAGCATTCGCTCGTCGACAAAATGCCAGTTTAATTCCTTCCACAATTTCCTGCCTGAATAACGGAGCGCCTGCCAGCGGAGCATGATGGTGACGAGCGGGACGGCAAGAAAGGCGGTGTAGAGAAATTGATCGACGAGAATTTTTGGGACCAGGACGTTCCAGCTCGCGCCATCGCCGAACCAGATGGCCTGGAGAAGGTAGAATTCGTAGACCATGGACCCGGTGATGAAGAACATGAAGAGCTTGAAGCCCATGTTCTCGAAATGGGCGGCGGTCCAGCGGCCGCGGTCCTGGAGATAGACGAGGCTGAGTTCGGAAAGCACACCGCCGGCGAGGGCAGTGGCGGCGGCGGAGAGAAGAAGTCCACCCTGCCGCTGCCAGACAGCATAGCTGTGGAGAAACGTGGTGGCGGGCAGCCAGAAATAGTAGGCCACGACGACGATGGCCATGATGCCTTCGAGAACGAGCATGGGCACGAGGTTGTGCCAGGCGGCCAGCAGACCCTTGCGAAAAGCGCGCCCCAGGATGGCTAAGGCACCGGAATCAGGCCTCAAAGGACTTCCCGCAGCCGCAGGTCTGCTTGGCGTTGGGGTTCGTGATACGGAACCCGGCGCCGGTCAGACCGTCCTTGTAATCGATGACTGAACCGGCGAGATAGACCAAGCCGCGATCCTCGACAAAAAGCTTCACGCCGCGGGAAGAAAATTCCTCGTCCGATGGTTTGCGGGGTGAAATTTCCATGGCATACGACATGCCGGAACAGCCGCCGGTTTCAATGTAAATGCGGAGGCCTTTGCCCTCGGAATTGGGCTCGCCGATGATCTCGGCGATATGGCGGGCGGCGCTCTCAGTGAGGGTCACCGCGGATAAGGTAGTGGCGGACATAATGTTACTTTAAAGCAGTAGAGGGGACTGTCAAACCGGGGCGGCCTAGGCGGCCACGACGTGATTGGGGCGATCGTTGCCCTGCGTCTGGGGCTTTTGATGGCGAAGGGAGCGCCAGCCGGCACGATGCTTGACGATCCAGTCAAGAAGGGCCTTTTCAAAGCCGATGTCGTGCCCCGCCTTCTCGCTTTCGATCCATTTATGGCGAAGGATCTCCTCGCGCTCAGCCAAGAACTCCTGATAAAGCGCAGACTTTTGGAACAGCCTGTCGTGATCTTGCGCGGAGTTTTCCGACATATCTTAATACTAATAAGACGAAACTAAGGCGCTTTTGTCAACTGGTTAAATGGTTTGATCCAAAGGTCATAGAAATCCTTAACTTAAGTTAAAAAGTCAAGCAGGACACTGCTGACGAAGGGTTTCCGCAACCTGATGGAAGACAGTTCCCGTAGGGCCATCCGGGTCGGTATAGGTGAGGGGAACACCCCGGTCGCCCGATTCGCGCAGGGCAATTTCAAGAGGAACCTGGGCAAGCAGGGGGACCCCGAGCCGGGCGGCTTCGCGCTGGCCACCGCCTGTGCCAAATATGTCATATTTGTTACCGTCGTTGGGACACACGAAATAGCTCATGTTCTCGATGAGACCGAGTACCGGGACATTGACCTTGGCGAACATGGAGGCGGCCTTGCGGGCGTCGATGAGGGCGACTTCCTGGGGTGTGGTGACGATGACCGCGCCGGAAAGGGCGACGGTCTGGACGATGGTGAGCTGGATGTCGCCGGTGCCGGGAGGGAGGTCGAGGATGAGATAGTCAAGCTGGCCCCAGTTGACGTTGCGGAGAAACTGCTGGGTGTAGCGGGTGACCATCGGGCCGCGCAGGATGGCGGGCGCGGTGTCGTCGAGGAGAAAACCCATGCTCATGAGATTAAGGTCGTAGCGGCGAACGGGCTGGATGATGCCTTCCTCCGTGGCGGTGGGGCGTTCGTTGGTGCCGAACATGAGTCCGATGCTGGGGCCGTAAAGATCGCAGTCGCAGAGGCCGACGCGGACATCATTATTTTTTCCGCGCAAGGCGATGGCGAGATTGGCCGCGACGGTCGATTTGCCGACGCCGCCCTTGCCGCTCGCGACGGCGATGACGTGCTTGATGCCGTCGATCTTGGTTTGAGGCAGACCGCCCTCGGCCTGGAGCGCCTTGGTGACCGGCGCGCTGACCTCGAGGCGGACCACGGCTTCGCTGACGCCGGGCATCGATTCAACCGCAGCAGCGGCGGCTTCCTCGATGAGCTTCGGGATTTTGGGATCGGCGGTGGTGAGGGCGATTTGGACGAGGACGCGGGAGCCGTCGATCTGGACGTCGCGAACGAGGCCGAAGGAGACAATGTCGCGGCTATAGCCGGGATATTTGACGCCGCGCAATTGGGCGATGACGGCGTCGGAGGTGAGGGGAGAGGACATGGGCCTATTTAGCCACGAAAGAACGCAGAGATCACAAAGAATTTCGGAGTGCTATGTCTGATGAGAGGCCTAATGCGCCGGTTTGCCTGAGATGTCGGCGGCATGCTGGGTGAAGGATTTGCCGCGACCGGTCGGATTGATGACGGAGTCGATGGCGCCTTCCTCGAATTCCTTCCACATGGGCGACATGTCGCGGAGGCGGTGGACGATCCTGGGGAAAGTTTCGATGACGTAGTCGATGTCCTCGACGGTATTGTCCTTGCCGAGGCTCATGATGATGTTGCCCTGCGCCAAAGCATGGTCGAGCTGGATGGCGCTGAGGACGTGGGAGACCTTGAGCGATTTGCTGACGCAGCTCGAGCCGCTGGCGACGGCGATGCCCTGGTGGTCGAGGAGGAGGAGCTGGCCTTCACCCTCGATGAACTCGGTGCTGAGGTTGAGCGTATTGCAGATGCGGAGCGGGCCGGGCGGCGGGCCGTTGAGTTTGATGTACTCGATGTTTTTCCAAAGGCCGTCATAGAGGCGCTTCTGGAGCATGGAAACGTGCTCGACGCGCCTGGCGAGATCGCACACGGCGATTTCAGCGGCCACGCCGGCGCCGATGATGGCGGGGACATTTTCCGTTCCGGCGCGGCGGCCGCCTTCCTGCACGCCGCCATGAATATGGCTGGTGACGCGGGCCTTGCGGTTGCGGTAGAGAACGCCGATGCCTTTTGGGCCGTAGAAGTGATGCGGGCTGAAGCTGAGGAGCTGCACGCCCAGATCGCGGACGTCGATGGGCATCCAGCCGGCGGCGGCAAGGGCGTCAGCGTAAAGCGCGATGCCTTTCTCGGCGGTGATCTTGCCGATTTCCTTGACGGGCTGGAGGGTGCCGATGTCGTGGTTGGCGAGATGGACGCAGACGAGGATGGTCTTGTCGGTGATGGCGGCGCGGACGTCGTCGGGATTGATGCGGCCGATGGGGTCGACGGGGACGTTAGTGGCTTCGAAGCCATGCTTGGTCAGGTACTCGACCGAGTTCATGACGGAGGGATGCTCGATGGCGGAGACAACGATGTGGTTGCCCTTGCGGTGATTGGCGTCGGCGAAGCCCTTGATGGCGAGGTTGGCCGATTCGGTGCCGCCGGACGTGAAGATCAGGTCTTCCTCGCTTTCGGCATTAATCATCGCGACGATTTTCTGGCGGGCTTCCTTGAGACCTTCCCGGACCTGAAGGCCGTAGCGATGCAGGCTGGAGGGCGACCCATAGACCTCGCGGAAATAGGGAAGCATGGCCTGAAGCGCTTCCTCCAGAACCGGCGTGGTGGTCTGGTGATCGAGGTAGACAAAGCGCTTATCCATGATTTTCCTTCAGATGATGCGGGTTAATCCGGCCCGATCGTGGAACCGACAAGCCCGGAGAGGAAAGGGATCCCTCAAAGCGTGGCTCAGGCGACCTTGGGGCTCTGCTTCGCCTCGTAGTCTTCGATGGCGGCCTTGAGCGCTTCCTCGGCCAGAACGGAGCAGTGAATCTTGACCGGGGGAAGTCCGCCGAGGGCGTCGACGACTTCCTGGTTGGAAAAACTCTTGGCTTCCTCGAGGGTGCGGCCCTTGATGAGTTCGGTGGCCATGCTGGAGGAGGCGATCGCGCTGCCGCAGCCGAAGGTCTTGAACCGGGCGTCCTCGATCTTGCCGTCGCGGATCTTGAGGGAGATCTTCATGATGTCGCCGCACGCCGCCGCACCGACTTCGCCGACGCCATCAGCTTCCTGAAAATCACCCATATTGCGGGGATTGAGGAAGTGATCCATCACCGTTTCGTTGTAGAGCGTGTATTCTTTGGTTTCTTTCATGTGCGTCTCCTGACTTACCATTGTAAGTTCATTCGCCCCCGATGTAAAGGGGTGTATTGGCTTTTCTCAGTGA
>JAJSLK010000052.1 GCA_021272165.1 Methylacidiphilales bacterium | reverse complement strand
TTCGGTGATGGTGAGGACGAGATCGGTGGCGGTGGCGCCTTCGTGCAGGCGTCCGGTGAGCTTCACGCCGACAACGAGAGGAATCAGCATGGAGACGGGCTGGCCGAGCATGGCGGCTTCGGCCTCGATGCCGCCGACGCCCCAGCCGAGAACGCCGAGGCCGTTAATCATGGTGGTGTGGCTGTCGGTGCCGACGAGGGTGTCGGGATAGGCAGTGCGGTGACCGGTCGATTCGCCTTTCGATTCCTGGACGAAGACTACGCGGGCGAGGTATTCGAGATTGACCTGGTGGACGATGCCGGTGTCGGGCGGGACGATGGCGAGATTGCGGAATCCGGTCTGGCCCCAGCGCAGGAAGGAATAACGCTCCTTGTTGCGTTGGAATTCGAGCAGGGCGTTGACGTCGAAGGCGCTGGCGGTGCCGAATTCGTCGACCTGGACGGAGTGGTCGATGACGAGTTCGACGGGCTGCAGAGGATTGATGAGGCCGGGGTCGCCGCCGAGTTGCTGCATGGCGTCGCGCATGGCGGCGAGGTCGACGACGCAGGGGACGCCGGTGAAATCCTGGAGGAGGACGCGGCTGGGAGTGAAGGCGATTTCTTTGTCGGGCTTGGAGCGCTTGTTCCAGGCGGAGAGGGCGCGGACTTCCTGCTGGGTGACGTTGCGGCCGTCTTCGGTGCGCAGCAGGTTTTCGAGCAGAATGCGCAGGCAGAAAGGCAGGTGGGTGGTGGAGATGCCTTGCCCGTCGAGGGCGTCGAGGCGGTAGATTTCGTATTCTTTGCTGCCGACTTTCAGGGTGGAGCGAGAGTTGAAGCTGTTTAAGGACATGATGGCCTTCCTGATGATGGATGCCCCAGTGGATGACGCCACACGGCGACCGGAGCTGATCCAGTGGGAACCTTTAAGTTTAGTCGTTTTCGTGGGGAATGCGTAGAGGGAGAGTTCACGGGTAGTGGGGGGAGGGCCCAGCATTTCATGTCCAGTGACGCGGCCGGCCGAAAATGCACAGGTCCTTCGTCGGGAGTCGCCCGCTTCGCGAGCGACTCCGCTTCCTCAGGATGACAACCCGACTCGACAGGGCTCTTCGTTAGGGAGCCGACCTCAGAGGCTAAAGCCGGTTCGCTAATTAGGACTCAATCGCAGCGCTGAAGGGCTGCGCCACCCAAAATCCAAGATGCCGGCACGACTGAAGTCGTGCCCTTCCCGATTCGTTCAAATGCAGGTTCAGCGTGCGGCGAGCCAGACTTGATAGGCGACGACGGCCATCATGAAGAGAAGATAGAGGCGGAGGGCCCAGAGGACGAGGAGTTCGGGGCCTTTGAGGTGACGGCGGGGGATGGGATGCTTTTTGGCGCGGGCGAGTTGATCATGTTCGAGGGAGTTCAGGACCCAGGATTGATCGAGCGTGGAGGGCGGTGTCGGTAGTGTTTTCGTCATAGGGTTAAGGTCCCGCGAAGGTCGAGTTTCATAGATGGGGGCAGGAAGCTGTCGAGCTTCGCTCGACTGGACAGCCGAGGGCGGCTGTCCCCACATGGACATCTTCTATCCCCACATGGACATTCTTGCAGGCTTAGGTTCATTCCTACTTCCCTCCGAGTGCGGTGAAGATGTTGGGGGCGATGATGCTGATGCCGAAGAGAATGCCGGCGGCGGTGAGGATGAAGACGACGCCGGCGGACAGAATGTTGGCCCACAGGGGACTGACCAGGTCGCCCATCACTTCTTTGTCGTTCACCAGCATGAAGAGGAAAACCAACGCTGGAGGCATGGCCAGAACGGCTACTACGTTCACGATGAGAACCACGTAGACCAGGGGCAAGCCCGGGATGAGAACAATGGCTGCGGCGGCGACGGCGCACAGAGTGAGCACGGCGTAAAACGGTTTGCCTTCTCCCATGGGAAGGTTGAGGCTGTGCGGTTTGTGGGTGACTTCGCCGAAAGCGTAGGCCGAGGAAGTGGAGATGGTGATGGCGGCGACGATGCCGGCCTCGACCATGCCGAGGGCGAAGAGCGAAGCGCCGAAGCGTCCGATGATGGGTTGGAGGGCTTGGGCAAATTCGGCGGCCTGGAAATTGTCGGCAGTCATGCGATGGGCAAACAGCGGCGCGGTGGCGAGGATGGTGGCGATGGCGGCGGCGGTGGCTAACGCGGCTCCGAGGACGGTGTCGATGCGGCCGAAGCGGATATCTTTTGTGGTCATGCCTTTGTCGACGGTGGCGCTCTGCTGGAAGAAAAGCATCCAGGGCGTGACCGTGGCGCCGATATCGGCGAGGAGGATGAGCAGAGTGTCTTTGTTAAAGCCGGGGAGGGGCTGCCAGGTGATGAAGGCGTGGCTGACCGAGTGCCAACTGGGGTGGGTCATGAGCGCGACGGGAATGAAGATCAGGTTGAAGGCGGCGGCGGCGAGAGTGATGCGTTCCCAAGTCCAATAGCGGTGACTCATGAGGGCAGAGTAGAGGACGATGAGCGCGATCAGGATTGAAATCCAAGGAGGAACCCCGAAGAAACCCAGGCCGGCACGGACGGCGATGAACTCGGTGATGAGGGTGAGGAAGTTTCCGATGGTGAGATCGATCATCGAAAACCAGCCCCAGAAGGGGCCGAAGCGGTCGAAGATGAGTTCGGCGTGTCCGCGATGGGTAGCGGCGCCGAGGCGGACGGTCATCTCCTGAACGACGATTGCCATGCAGAAGGTGAGGGCGACAAAAGGCAGGAAAAAACCGATGCCGAACCTGGCGCCGGTGGCAGCGTAGGAGAGCATGCTGGGGCCGTCGTTTTCTCCGAGCATGACCAGGACACCGGGGCCGACCAGCAACCACAGCAGGCGCGCTCGCGAGGAAAAGCCGCGTTGGGCGCGGGCTTGGGATACACGGACGCGATCGTGAGCGCGGTCCACGTCCTCGTGAGTGATGACTACGACTTCGTCTTCGTTTTGGGCGGGAACAGGCTTCATCGGTTGAGGTTTGGAATGCTTCGCGGGATCGGGCTGATGTTCATGGGTGTGCGCCGGACCTTCCCCAGTTGAGATTAGCGTAAGTATACACGAGGAAATAAACTATGGTTAAGTAAGCTAGGCTGGGAGTGGCGGCTCGGCGTTGAATTTCTCGGCCTATGGCCTGGGTCATCTTGAGTGCGGCCGTTTTTCAGGCGGAACGAAGGAACTCCCACTGGCTGTATCTATGGGAGATCCCTCCCGCGGCTGAAGTACGCCGCGTTTCGGGATGACGGCCTCTTTGGAGACTAAATTCAAACTGAGCCACTACCAGACTGAAAAGTGATGGAGGCACGTGGCAGGCGGCTGAAGGCGCAGGAGGGGAAAGGGATCCTTCGACTTCGCGGATGGATGACAAATCCCGAAGAGATTAGCGGGCGGGGCGGTGGTCGGCGGGGGAGACCCAGACGCGGTCGGCGGCGGCACGGCCGAGAGAGACGTTGCCGCTGGCGGTGGATAAGGCGAGAGTCTGGTCGTAGTTGCGCTCGAGGAGACGCAACTTTGCTCCGGGACGGATGCCGCGGGCTTCGAGAAATTCGAGGAGGCGGCGGTCGCGCTCGTAGATTCCGCTGACGGCGTAGGCGGCTCCGGGTGTGGCGTCGGCGAGGAGAAGCAGGCCGCGATGGCGGCGGCTGGCGGGGCTCTCCATCTCGCTGAGGTTGCCGTGAGGGCAAGCGCCTCCCTTGCCGAGCTTGGCGAGGAGTTTGGCCTCGAAATCGGGGGAGACGGCGTGCTCGAGGCGCTCGGCTTCGTCGTGAACCTTCCACCATTCCATTCCGAATAATTCGGATAACATGCGCTCGATGAGGTGGTGACGGAGCGTGAGTTTGCGAGCGATCTTGCGGCCGGCGGCGGTGAGGCGCACGTGTCCGTCGGACTGGACGCGGACGAGGCCGTCCTTTTTCAGACGACGTACCGCCATGGTGACGGCGGGTGCGGAGACTTTCAGCCAGTCGGCGAGGCGGGCGGAGATGACGGATTCGCCTTCACTTTCGGCTTCGAGGATGGCTTTGAGGTAGTCCTCTTTGGAGACGGTGATCATCTGGGGAGATTATACGATGTTAAGCGCAGTTAACCCCCATCTCACCACGGAGACACGGAGGCACGGAGAAAAACAGGGAAAGCAACCTTCTCGACCC
>JAJSLK010000075.1 GCA_021272165.1 Methylacidiphilales bacterium | reverse complement strand
TGATCAATCTTTCAAAAGGCAGCGGTGGAGAGGATGTCGCCACAGGCGCAAGTCCCAATTCAATGTACACGAAGCCAGCGACAGCAAGTAGCACGAAGGCCGAAATGAATCCAAAAATAAATGATCGCATATTTGGTTACGGTTGAAAAAGAGGATAAGCCAGAGGCTTTTCCAAACCAATACCATTCGCGAATTGGGTATTAGGCTTGGCCGGGCTTTGCACCCATTCAACCATATGACTCACAGCAGAGGGAAAGTGCCTGAGCATATTCATGATCCGAGTGCTTCGCAGAGAATCTTCCAGTGCCCAGCGGACCATTGAGTTGACCAGCGTGCGTGAACCATATAATCGGCGATGCTGTCGACGGTAGCTGGCGGCGGCGGCGGTAACACCGACTTCGGGAATGGAAAGGATATGCTGTGCCGCCATCTCGGCTGAAGCGACGGCGCTATAAATTCCTTCTCCGGTCAGTGGCTCTAAAATGCGCGCCGCATCCCCGACTAGCCACGTCTGGCCATTCGTGACTTCCCAAGGGCGGCGGGAAATGGGATGAACACTTTTCCAGGGCTGACAAGTTGCTTCCGGCAAGTAGCGATGCATAATTTCCTGTGGTGTAGCCTTGGTTGCGGCAGACATAACGATCGTGATATTCGTTCTTGTCGCATCGATTCGATTGACTCCGTAGTAGCCTTCCGGAAAGACATTCATGTGCACGTGATCTCCTAAAGAAGGCACATCGACAAATGCCTGCCAGGCCACGCGTCCGCAAGGTTCCGAGGGGTGCGATAGATGGCTTAGGCGTGCGACGATTGAATTTCGTCCGTCCGCTCCGATGATGATGGGAGCTTCGTAGTTGCCGGATGATGTTTCCACGCATCTTTGGACGATACCCTTGACCGTCACTCCAAAGCGGTAAATGGCCCCTGCTTCCTGCGCCTCCCGTGCAAGCCACTGATCAAGAACTCCGCGCTCGACCGTTCGTGTGCGTTGGGCCCGAAAGGAATGTCTAACGATGGGTGTTCCCTCCTGTTCAAGGGTAAATCCTCCAATATCAAAATGCGGCAGCTGATTGAAACGTTGCATCAGCCCATATTTTTGAAAGATAGGCCAGCAGCGCGGGTTAAGCGAGTAGCCGCATACCTTCGAACGAGGGAAAATCGAACGTTCCAGGACTAGTGTCCTTTTGCCTGCGCGGCTTAAGACCAAGGCGGCGGTCGATCCTCCCGGCCCCGCGCCAACAATAATGACATCATATTTCATAAATTTAGTGCTTCACCGGTACCTGCAAATCTGACGGTAAATCGAATACGAGGTAAAAAGTCACATCGACCTCTTTATCGACCGTCATAAAAAGCTGCTTAATGATGGGCAGTCCATGATCCGCTGTATTGATTTTGGTATTGCCGACTACGATCAGCAAATTGCCTGCTTTCCATCCCAAGACCGACGCCGCGAGAGGCTTTGTCACTTTGTTGAGTGTGAAATTTCCGCCTATGGTAAATTGGGCGGGATGATCCTTTGTCGCTGTGTCGAAATCGCCCTGGACTAACTTAACGTCCTTCAATTCGAAGTTGATGGCCGGGTTGGCGTCAACATGAAGCCAATCATACATGTTTTGGTCGCGCGCGCTTTCGAACGTAGTCATCTTGGCTGTTTGGATATCAATCTTGGCGCTGACCACGATTTCTGGCTTCTGTGGATCTGCCTGGGCGCTGCCACTGAATTCCTGTGCCTCACCATTAAAGTCATGCATGAAAGCGTGTCCCGTAAACTTGAGTGAGCTTTGCTTCACATCCAGCGGCAAATCCGTCGCGTGCAAAAAAATGGGAAATAATAATATTATTAAAGATGAGATGATTTTCATAAGTTGAAGCTCTGGATTAAGTCTGCTCATGGATCAACTGGATTCCCTTTAGTTAACGAGATAATTGCAAATAAGTCTGTTGCAATAATCCATCGGTCGCATTATTCACGGACTCCCGAATAGATAGCTCGCTCTCTATAACAAATGGTTGGATGTCATCTTAGAAGCCAGAGGTCTTTCAGTTTGCGTGAGCGATAACGGGTGCTTATTCGAGCAAGCTTTAATCGATCCGTTTTTGCAGTATTAAGACCTGGAACAGTCGAGCAGGCGGTCAAAAAGCCGGCTTCTCCAACCAGATTGCGGGTCCTCTCATCACATTTTCCATAAGGATAGCAAAAGTGTTCAATCGATATGCCAAATCGGTCTTCAAGCATTTTTTTGCTGGAAGCGATTTCCTCTCGAGTTTGCGCTTCCGGTAAGTCGGGCAAAGAAATGTGTGTCAGAGTGTGGGCGCCGATGTGGTGTCCGGCGGCAAGCCATTCTCGAATCTGGCTTTCGTCCATCAAATCTTCCGGAAGTTCGCCATGCTGAATGTCCCATTCATTGCGACCTCCAATATGCCGGGCAACCAGAAACTGAATGGCTTTGAATTTGAATTTTTCCAGCAGTTGCAAACCCTTTTTGAATACATTGGCGTAACCGTCGTCGAAAGTGATAACCACACCACGGTCGGGATTGCCAGCAATGGGCAATTCATCGTTTAGGGATACGGATTGAAAGCCTGCAGCGGAGAGTTCCGAGAGATGGTGCTCGAATAACTTTGGATCCAAATAAATACTCTTCGTGCGCGCAAAAAAGGACGGATAACGAAGTTTGTGATACATCAAAATCGGTAGCCCGGTCTCGAAAGCGGCATGAAATGGCTCCAAATGGGTAAAATAGTCAGGCAACTCAGTCCCTGAAGGCGTCAAAACCTGAAATTTCATTTTGCAACACAAGCTTTGTGGTAAACGGAAAGGGTTGCTTCCATCAATCTGTCGAACGACAGATCCGGGCAAGCCTTCTGGTATCCAGCATAAGCAAGTTTCTCTCGCAGAGTTAAATCACCAAGCAACCTTTCTATCGCATTCACTAGGGATGGCGTATCTCCGGGTGGAACAAGTAATCCATTGACCCCGTCGTGAATAAGTTCCGGCAGCCCTCCAGCAGAGGAGGCTATTACCGGTTTGCGCATGGCGAAGGCTTCCGGCACAACGCGCGATTGCGCTTCGGAATATGAAGGAACAACCATCAAATCCAGACTCGCTATCAAGCCAGGGACGTCATCAATATAGCCCGGCATTAAAATGGAATTGCTGGCGCCGGCTTCTTCAATGCGTTGTCGGCATTGCTCTTCATAAGCACGCATGGATTCCGTGGCTGTGCCCGCCAGCACGAAACGAACATTGGGATTGGATTTTAGGATCCGCAAAGCCGCCTCGATGAACTGCGCTTGTCCTTTTTGCTTTCGTATCATTCCGATCATTCCGACAAGTAAAGTTCCGGGCGGCACTTGGAATTGCTTGCGGAAGCGGCTGCCATCGACGGTGGGATTAAATTTTCGGAAGTCGATGCCTTCTCCAACCACATCCACTTTGTCGGATCGAACACCGAAGCGACGGATCAGGTCGTCTTGAATCTTGTTGGCAGTGGCGATGATGCGACTGCACCCGTAGCGAAAGAAGAAAGTGCGATTAATAGTGGTTTTGTCCCCCAGTAATACATGTCGCGAACGAACGACGGTCCAACCCGCCAGATACAATGGAAACGTAATCCAGGAATCTTTCGAACTATGAGTGTGTATAATGTTTATCTTTTCGCGCCGTAATAACCGCAGGATTTTCCAAAAACTGGCGAGATTTAACCCTCGTTTGACGGGAAGAGCGAGAAATGGCACCTCCCTTTTTTTTGCCATTTTGCATATCTCGGAATGAGGTTGGCAGACAAGAAGGGAGCGGTACCCATGTTGATTGAGCCATTGAATTTCTTCCAATGTTCGGTACTCCTGGCCTCCCCAATTCACACTTGTCTCGATATGAAGGACATTTTTAATGGAATGTGCAGCATTTTCAGTTCTTATGATTTGCTGGCGCTGGTTTGCCGGGAAGAGAGGACGTGATAGGAGGTTTGGCTGAATGGTTCTGAAATTTTGCACTCATGCAATCTAATCCAGCGTCCTGAACTGAAGCTGAAATCTAACTGAAAGTTTATTCAGATTTTATGGCAAGATAGGACCAACAGTGTCCTAAACCCAGACGTCATTGGACTTAAAGGCTTGAAGCGTATCGCTTGGAAATAAAATCCCAATTAACGATACTCCAAACGGCTTTGAGATAATCAGCGCGAACGTTGTGGTATTTGAGATAGTAAGCGTGTTCCCACACATCAAGGCCAAAGAGCGGATACTTGCCGTTGGATAGGGGGCTGTCTTGATTGGGAGTTGTCAGAAGGGCCAGTTTTTTTGAACTATCCACAACTAACCAAACCCAGCCACTGCCGAAGAGCCCCAATCCTGCCTTCACGGCATCTTCCTTGAATTTATTGAAACCGCCCAAGTCAGAATCAATGGCCTTCATCAAATCACCGGTCGGCATGCCGGTGCTCTTCGGGCTCAGCGTCTGCCAAAAGAGCGAATGATTGGCGTGGCCACCTCCATTATTACGAACGGAAGCGCGGACCGATTCCGGAACCATTGAGAGGTTCTTGAGAAGATCTTCTACGTTGATCCAGGCTGCCAATGACGGCTCCTTCGCGACAGCTTCATTCAATTTGGCCACATAAGCCGCATGATGCTTATCGTGGTGAAGATGCATGGTTTCCGCGTCGATGGAGGGTTCCAGAGCTTCGTAGGCGTAAGGCAGCGGTGGAACCGTAAAGGGACCCGCCGGCTTGGGAGGTGTGCTCACAAGGGCAGGCAACTGCGCCCGTAGCCCGATTTTACCAATGAACCTCGAAGCAATAACGGTGGCGGCAATAGTCTTGAGCGCATTTCGACGAGTCGTAAGCAGAACATTCTCCGGTTTTGGATCTTAAACAGATGCAGGTTACAGTTCGCTCCTGAATAGAACCTGAACCCTAACTGAAAAAATATTCAGACAGCAGCCATCGCCGATTTACCGGGTAAGCGGTATCTCAACAATGGCTCTTAGTCCGCCTTGATCGACACGATTTTCCAACCGAATGCTTCCTCCGTGTAAATTAATTATGCGGCGACAGATGGCCAGTCCCAAACCACTCCCAGCATCCTGATCTTGCGAAGCACCTTGATCGACCCTGACAAAAGGCTCAAAAACTTCCTTGAGTCGATGAGCGGGGAGTCCAGGACCACTATCCTCCAGGATAATCTCCCAGTTGCTTGAGTGAAGGCGAGATGAGAGGCCGATTTCACCGCCGCTGGGTAGCGCGTTTAGGGCGTTCGTCACCAAGTTGAGCAGAACCTGCCGGATGAGTGTGGAATTGAATGCGGGCCGGAGATCGTCATTTTCCACCAACCGAAAAATCACCTGTCGATCTTCACAGAGTACCTGGGCGTCTTCGGCGAAGCCGGCGATCACCGGCTGCGTCGGTTGCGTTTGGAGATTCAATGAAATTGCTCCAACCTCGGACTTGGCGAGGAACAGTAGCTTCTCGATTACCGTATTAAGGCGATTGATGTTTTCCAGTTGCTGTTGGACAGCCTCTTTATCCGGCGCGGATAAATTACTGTGCAGGAGAAGCCGCTCGGACTGCAACCGGATCAAGATTAACGGAGTCTTCAGTTCGTGAGAGGCGTCTCCTGCAAAGCGCCATAACCGATCAAACGAGCTTTCGAGCCGGTCGAACATTTGATTGAGGAGCCGCTTCAAGTCGCCAATTTCACCTTCCCCTTCATCGACAGCAATACGTTCGCCGAGATTGTTGGCGCTGATGCGACGGGCCGTTCGCTGGATGCTTCGAATCGGACTCAAGGCCAGACGGCTCATCCAAAATCCCCAGATCAAACCAAAAATCACCACAAAGCCGATGAGTACGAGACTGACTTGAAAATAATCGGAGAAAAGAGCGTCAATATTCTTGGTCGATGTGGCGATCTCAATATTCAAGTCGCCAACCACATAGCTGCCCGCGCGCATACTGCCAAAGGGAGGGACAGAACAACTCCAGGCGGTTTTATTTCCGGGAGGATTGGGCAAGACCGCATCCTTCAGATTGTCAGAGCGAAAAATCACATTTCCGTTTTGCTTGCTTACCTGAAAAAAGTAGAGAGGCGCATCAATAACGGAGTGCTCTGAAATTCTTTGCAAAAGTTCGCTGCGAGGTATCAAGACCCCACGATCAACGATGCGATTTTGAATTTCCTGAAATTCCGCATGGTTCAGAAAATCGATCCCCCTGATTAATCTGACCTCCAGCAGCCAGCGACCAATGCCAAGGACGGAGGCCACCGTGAGAGTGACGACCAGCATGTAGGCCAGCGCCAGCCGGAACCTAAGCGATTTCATGGCATCTCGTAGCCGACGCCGCGCAGGGTTTTGAAAATGGGGGCTTCCGCGGAAGTTTCGATTTTCTTTCTAAGGCGTCGCATGTAGACGTCGATCAGATTGGCATCGAGATCATCCTGTGATTCCCAAATCTTCTCTGAAATCATGGTGCGCGTCAGCACGCGCCCTTGGTTTTGCATGAATAGCTCGAGTAACGAGAATTCTCGAGCGGTGAGATCGATCTTTTGGTTGTTCCGGGTAACCGTCCTCGCCAGCAAGTCCATCTTGATTCCGCGATGCTCGAAGACAGTTGTTTTCTTTCCCCCATGGCGACGAAGCAGAGAGCGAATACGGGCCAATAGTTCCTCGA
This sequence comes from Methylacidiphilales bacterium, assembly GCA_021272165.1. Classification (GTDB taxonomy): domain Bacteria; phylum Verrucomicrobiota; class Verrucomicrobiia; order Methylacidiphilales; family UBA1321; genus JABDGH01. The sequence continues at coordinate 54,762 of JAJSLK010000075.1, read as the reverse complement.
AACTGAAAGGCTTGGCCAGGTAATCATCAGCCCCCAGATTCAAACCTTTGATCCGGTCCTGTACGGCATCGCGTGCGCTCAAAATAAGGACGGGTTCGTTGAATCCCAGGCTGCGCCATTCACGGAGCAAGTCCAGACCGTCGCCGTCTGGCAAGCCCAGGTCCAGGATGATGACGTCGTGCGGATTCTCCGCCAAGGCATCCCTCGCCTCGTGGCAGTTGCGTACCCAGGTTGCGGAGTAAGCCATTTCCTGCAAGCCCCGTGAGATGAACTGCCCGACCTTTCGCTCGTTTTCAACGATCAGTACCTTCATTTTTAGAAATCAGGGTTGGACTGAACCTAGCTAGAACTCAATCTTTTTCTAGCAGGCGAGAAAAAACCGCAATTTCAATCGCCGATTTTTTGTAAGCGATGGCCCCATTATAGTGGCAACCACAGGCAGGCATGATGCCAACCAGAAGCAAAAGTGAAGGGCGCCTCAGCTTCTTTATCAAACGCGGCCTTTTTGGGGCAGGCCTTTTGTGGCAACGCGCCGATCTATATTCATCCGAACGTTCCAACACAAGGGCCCACCCCGCCGTATATTCGTCCTGGTCAGCCACTGGCATACCATCACCATGCTCGGTTCGATCCGGCTCAACGGGGCCACCAGTTATATGGCGATCGAAGGAGCCACCGACAGCGATGTCTTTCGGGAATATGTCCGCCAGATGCTTGGCCCCACCCTGCGGCCGGGCGATATCGTCACCACCACCTGGACCTATTATCTCGGCCCCGGGATTGATCAGGTCGTCATGCGCACCGACGGCACCAACAAGCAATGGTACTACCGGGACGGGCATGGCAGCATCTCGGCGGTGGCCGACAATTCGGGCAACGTGCTGGAACAATATGAATACGATACGCAGGGCCATTTCCAGATCGAGAACGGCTCCGGTACCGTGCTGACGCTGACCGGCATCGGCAACATGATCATGTATACGGGCCGAAGTTACGACGCAGAGATGGGCAACTACTTCTACCGCGCCCGTTACTATAACCTCGATCTCGGACGGTTCCTAAGTCGTGACCCTTTATCGGGTGCAGAGTTTAGCCAGGGACGAATCTCTATGCCTATTGCCTGAATAACTACCTCAATTGCACCGACCCGACGGGGAAGTGTCTTCTTGATGGGAAACTATCCGCATACGGATCATGAAAGGGGGAAGAGCAGATCTTTTTCTCAAGTTATTTAAAACACAGGATGAAAGTCGAAAATAATCTTGTCAGAAGTTATGAACCGCTTCAATATTGTGGAAGTTAAAAACTGTCCCTAATAGGGGAAATTCCCCATTGATCTCTTTCGCAAGGTGCATTCCTATATCTATATTAACGTTCAGGCGGAAAGTGTACCTTGATCGTGACTCAATGGCGGCTTGTCGGACTCAAGCCTGGTGATTTGAATTCCGTCGACACGATGGGCGCGTATTTTATTTATGGATCAACTAATCTCCGGCTTCTCCTCAGAGACTTCCATTTCCGGTGTGACCGAATCAGAATGGAATGGCCAATGGATCACCTTTCTCAACAAGAGCCTGCGGGCGGAGGCAGGAATTCCATTCCGGCTGGTGGGGGCCGGACGATGGCTGGCACTCGAACGCTATATTCCCTGGTGGCCGCGACCGGTTTTTGGACGCGGCTCCGAAGCGGCGCAAGGCGAGTTCTTCATGGTACTGTGGGAGCGAGAAGAGGCGGGGGGATATGCGGTGGCATTACCCTTGGTGGACGGAAACGTGCGCGGCATTCTGCGCGGTGGCAGTGAAGGATGGAGCATTCATACGCCGGAGAAGGATCCGCTTCCGGAAAAGGCCACACTTTTTTTCGTCGCAACAGGCAACGATCCGATCGCGCTCGTGCAATGGGCGATGCGAAAGATTGCCGAACGACTCGGCACCTTCCGCTTGCGTACGGAAAAGCCGCTTCCCCGATGGGTGGATTATCTGGGATGGTGCACATGGGACGCTTTTTACCTCGAGGTATCCGAGGAGAAAGTGCTCGAAGGGCTTGCCTCCTTCAAAGCTGGAGGATTGTCTCCACGGGTTCTCATTCTCGACGGCGGTTGGCAGGATGAGAAAGACAATCTGCTGGTCTCCTTTGGACCGAATGCGGAGCGGTTTCCGAACGGGCTTAAAGTGATGGTGGATCGGGCTCGCGACGAATATGGAGTAAAAATTTTTGGCGTGTGGCATACCTTGCAAGGCTTCTGGGATGGTGTGCTCCCGGATGGCGAACTGGCCAAGCGATACCAGATCATTTGCAGCGAAAACGCCGCGGCGAACATGCCTGATCCGGCTCCCAAGAAACGTTACCTGGTAAGTCCGAAAGACGTAGGGCGTTTTTTTGACGATTACCACCGGTTTCTGCGGGATCAGGGCGTCTCCATGGTGAAAGTGGATAACCAGGCAAGCCTGGATCATTTCAGCACATCCGAGGTGCCGCCGACCTCGACCATGCGCGCTTATCAATACGCCTTGCAAGACTCGGAATTCGCTCATTTCCAAGGCGAGGGTCTGCACTGCATGAGCAATACCACGGACGCGGTTTACCATTTCAGGTCCGCCAATGTTTGGCGCAGCTCTCAGGACTTTTTCCCGGCTGAACCGAAGACGTTTGTGGAGCATATTTTCAACAATGCCCTGAATGCGGTCTGGGTGCAGAACTTTGCTCTGCCGGACTGGGACATGTTCCAGTCAAGTCATCCGGCGGGTGCGTTTCACGCCGCGGCACGGGCCATCAGCGGAGGTCCTATCTACGTCAGCGACAAGCCGGATAGTCACGACTTTGACCTCCTCGCGAAGCTCACTATTTGCGGCGGTAAAATTCTTCGATGCCAACAGCCCGCGCTTCCGGCACTGGACAGCATCTTTGAAGACGGACGCATTGTCCGCCGCGTGACCAAGATTGTGAATTCCAACGCGGTGGAGGGGCTTCCGTCGCCAATCGGTGTCATGGGGATTTTTAATTGCTTCTACAGTGAAACGGAGACGCAGGTCGTGACCGGCAAGTATTCCCCGTCAGATCTTCCCAAAATCGCAGCGAATCGTTTTGCGCTTCATCATGCTTCGAACAACGAGGTGACGATTGCCGAACGTGATCAACGGTTCCCCGTTCGCCTGGCCCCCCTCGGCTACGAATTGGTCATCGTTTCGGCAATCTATGACGGCGTCGCTTTGTTTGGCTTGATAGATAAGTTTAATGGCTCGCGCGCCATAGAATCTGTTCGCTGGATTACGGCGACAGAGTTGGAGCTGAAATTAGCCGACGGCGGACGTTTTGGTTGGTACAGCGAGAAGGGCGATGCACTTGCATTTGTCGACGGCACTCTGATAAGTGTTTTCTCGAAAGGCGCGCTGAGCTGGGCAGAGGTGCCCGCCGGTGCCCCGGTAACGCTAACGTTGCGTTTCAGCCCGAATATTTCTGACAGAAGTAACACCCCATAGCTGACGTCATGCCAACCACAGGGTATCTCGGATAGACCATCACCCTTGGCGGTCTGCAAGAAACCTTGCCCTACCGAGTTCATCTTCCCCAGCGGGTTAGAGACGCGACTAGCACGGAATATGTTACCGGCTGATCAACCAAATAAAATTAAAGAGAACAATGCTTCATGAAAAAGAGGCAATTTGAACTGTCAGGGAATGGCGAGGCGTTTCGATCGGTACTCAGAGCCATTTGTCGGCGTAATCAAGCCAGGCGGCCCAGTCTTGCGCTAGGACGGAGTGCTTTCCAGGCCGGATGAAGTAGCCCAGTCGACTCGCGATCAACTGACCGCTGGGGGGCATTTCTTCTGCTTCCAATCCTTCAGCGGACACAAGGCGATAAACCGGATCGGCTTCATGCAGCATGGAAAATTGGCCCGAGGGATTACTCCAGGCATCTTCGGTCGCGCAGGAAAGGAGTACGGGCCGCGGCGCACAAAGAGCGATCAATTCATGCTGATCGAACGGAAGCCGGTCGATTTGCTGATTGAAGGAGTGAAAGTTTATCGCGAACCACCAGGGAAATTTATCGTTGATTTGGGCAAGCGTTTCCCCCAAGGGGTGATTTGATTCTTGACGGCTGGGTGCTGCCCCGCCGCAACCCGACTGACTGGCTATCACCAGCGCAAAGCGCGAATCAAAAGCGGCGGCCACCAGCGCGGCCTTGCCATCCCGCGAATGCCCCATTATCGCGATCCGTTTCGGATCGATTTCAGGGAGTGTCTGCAAATAATCGAGCATCCGCGAAGCACCCCAGGCCCAAGCCATCAGGGTGCCTGTGTCATTTCCCCCACGTATAGAGGTAAGGGGATGCCAGTGTCGTAACATCTGCTTGGCGCCGTCGGCATTGTCAGGTACCACATCTCCGGTACAAAATACGGCAATGGCATAACCCCGGGCGATGGTTGTCGACATGGACCAGTTAGCCTCGTATGCGCCGCGCATGGGTAGGGGTTCTCCTGGCGCAGTCTCCGGGATAGGGACGGCGGCATCCTGCAGGAGGCTTGAATTGCTGCGATAGTTGAGGCAGAGAAAGCAGGGCGCATGGGCACGATGAACAGGGGTAATGACAAGCAATGATACGGGGCGCTCCAGACCCAGATCAATTTGCACCTCGCGTAAAAGAGCCTGGCCTCCGAGCGCGTTCTCCTCTCTCGTCACCACCGTGGCATGGACGGGCGTCGGCGCCGGATACCGTCCATACTCATAGTTTTCGAAGAGCTTGCGCAACTCAGGCACACGCTGGTTAAACCAGACCTCCCTTGAGGTAACAGACGATCCGTCAGCCAGCTCGAGGGGGTCGGGAAATCCCCTCTTTTCCGGAAGCAAGATCGGCGGCAGAAAATTAGCGATTCCAACCAATGTAGAAGCAGCCAAAAGAGAAATCATTTGTATGGCCACGACGGGAAATGTCAAAACAGGCTATCGAGCTGACAATGCCGTTGTCAACAATAGCACGACAAGCAGGAGCCAAGAGCTTGATCCAGCCTACGCTCCTGTTACGTTGTAACCTCAACCCAAACTTTCCTCTCGTTGGGACTCAATTCTGGCAGTGCCTGAGCCTATCTTAAGAACACACAAAAAAAGTTCATGGATGATGTTCAACCCCAGAATCAGAATGGTCTCGATCCCCAGGATTGGGATTTAGCATTACATCAATTTCAGCGCGCAGTTGACGCGGCGCTGGAACGTCAACGCCACATTCGCAAGCAACCGGTTTGGGTTGCTCCTCCCTCTCTGACGGAGACCCCCATGCCCGCGATGGGAATGGGGCTGAAAGAATTAGTCGACCATTTTGAGAAACACATTCTTCCTTATGCCACTGGTAATACTCACCCGAAGTTTTTTGGATGGGTGCATGGTTCTGGAAATATCTATGGGGCGCTTGGGGAAGCCCTGGCGGCAGTGATGAACTGTAATGTGGGGGGACGCAACCACATTGGAACATCATTGGAAAAGCAAGTCGTGGCCTGGTTTCGAAATTTCTTCGGATTCCCTCATTCCTCGGCCGGCATCCTGACCAGCGGGACTTCCATGGGCACGATCATCGCGCTCGCCTGCGCGCGGAATTCACGCGCAACTTGGGACGTGCAGCGGCAAGGCCTTTGCGCTGGAAATGTCTCGATGGTCGCCTATGCATCTGCCGAAGCGCACAGTTGCGTCACCAAGGCGCTTGACCTGCTTGGTCTTGGCCGCGAGGCGTTGCGGTTGATCCCGGTGAACGCGGAATTTCGGATGGATACGGGCCTGCTCGAAGCTGCGATTCGAGCCGATCGAGAACAGAAGCTTTTGCCGTTTTGCGTGATTTCCACCATCGGGACGGTTAATACGGGAGCCATCGATGACATAGGTGCCGTCGCGGCCATCGCCGCCCGGGAGGGACTCTGGCATCACATTGACGGGGCTTTTGGCGCTTTTTCTGTCTGCCTTCCCCGTTATCGCCATCTGGCGTCTGTCATCACCTCCGCCGACTCCCTTGCTTTCGACATGCATAAATGGCTGCATGTCCCGTATGACGCCGGATGTGTGCTGATCCGCGAAGGGGAAATTCAGCGGCGGACCTTTTCTTTGCGACCGGAGTATCTCCAAAGTCTCGCGGATGGTCTCGCTGGAGGCGAGCCGTGGTTTTGCGACTACGGTCCTGAATTGTCCCGTGGATTCCGCGCATTAAAAGTATGGTTTACGATTCAGGCTTTGGGCTTTGACGCGCTCAGCTCCGCCATTGTGAAGAACTGCGTGCAGGCGGGCCAACTGGCGGAGGAAATCGCCCGATATCCCCAGTTGGAATTATTGGCTCCAGTCACTCTCAATATCGTTTGTTTACGTGTCCGGCTTGAAGGTTTATCGGGTGAACCGGAGATCAACACTTTGAACCGGCAAGTCATTGCGACACTACAAAATCGTGGCTTGGCTGTGCCTTCAACAACCGAGTTATCCGGTAAAGTCGCCATCCGCATCTGCCTGACGAATCACAGAACACAATTTGAAGATCTGCAGGAACTCATCAAAGACATCCTGGCAGTTGCGGCGGAACATCAACCGACACACCCTCTCCCGAAGCAGTAATCTGTCAAAAGCCCTATCACCCGCCGGCCATCGAAAACACTTCTGAGTGCCGAGTGAGCCCAAAAGTGTGGTTCAGCCCGAAAATAGGTCAAATGAACCCATTTGTGCGCTGGTGGTACACAGGGGATTGTTTCTTCAAGATCGACCGATAAAAACCGGAGTCCCCGAAGAGAAGCCGTGCCATGATCTTCTCCCCCTCGGGCGGCACATACCGGCCCTGAGCCCCCTGATGACAATTGGTGATTTCTCCAACGAGAATGGCTCGTTCATCGGTGTAAAGATCGATGCGGATGAAATTGAAATCTTCGCTAAGTTTCGCGGCCACATCAATTAGCTGGCTTAAATTGCCTGGCTTCGGTTTTCCCTGTCCCAGGTCACTCATGGCGAAAGGGAGCAATTCCCAATCGGTGGTGTAAAGATTTTGCGTGTGACGGGTGTGTCGGTCAAAATCAACTTGGATAATGCGCGGTTGGCCATTGAGGCAGAAAATTTTATAGTCCTCCACCGTTTCCTGGTTGAAAATGAAGGGTTCGATGATGATTCGGGACTTCAGGTCACGGTAATTCGCCTCGCGGGTGTGAAGATAGTAGTTAAAACTGAACCAGGAACGTATTTTATCGAAGTCGACTGATGATCCGCCACGTCGAAAGAGTATTTCCCCAGACAGGTGAGTGGGCTTGATCACGCAATCGGTCGGATAGGTGAAGTGGAGGGCGTCTTCGAATGAATCAAGGATTGCTATCGTTTCCACATTGTAAGTGTCACCGAGTTTTTCCCTTACGTATTGTTTCACTAGCGCCTTGTCAGAGACTAAACACCGCAGAGGATCGAGAATTTCGTCCGTTGTCATGATGAAGAAAAGGGCGTCATTTAGCCCTCCTCCTGGAATCACGGGCAGTCGGCGATGAGTTCTATAAAAACGTATAAGAGACAATCCATAGTCAAAAAAACGGGTTTTGGGCAGGAAACGAGATGCTTTTTGATAGGCTCCCTCAACTTCCATGCCAGCGTAGCTTTTCATTGAATAGAATAGATTGTTAAAACAGTGTCTAAATGAATATTTAGCATCGAGTTTTCAGAGACTGGCATCGGCGATTTTTCTTAGAAGTAACTCGATCTTGTCGAGGACTACGCTTACCTGCCAAACCTCATCGTTGATCAGGTCAGGCATGATGCGGCCCGATGATTTCGACCAGCTCTCGGAAATAACCCGTGCTCCGACACTAACCCGCAAGACGGCGCTCATTTGGCCCGAGCAATGACGCGTTAGGACAGGCTGGCCGATGTGGCATCTTTGGGCAAGAAGGCGATATTCCCTGGCATTTTCGGAAATAAATTGGCCCGAGCAGTCCTGATTGAGCAGCGAATAAATCGTTCTCACCTGATTCTCGCTGCAAAGTTGTTTCTGACGACCACGCAGATACTTCAAAAAGAACGGGAAGATCATGCGTCGTCCACTGAGTTCCCCGGGATTTTTTCGGTTTTTTCTTTTGTTGATTTCGTATTGCATTTCGATGCAGGAACGGGCAAGGAGGCATTCCTCGAATCGTCGACAAACATCATCAAGGGTTTGTTTTCGGACGCGGAATGGAACGCGGAAATACCTCTTCATTTCAGCCAGCGCCGCTATCCAACGAAAGTAAGAGCCAAGGTTAAAATGCTTTCCTGGTCTGGCCAGTATTTTTCGCAAGTCAGAGGGCAGATCGTAGCTTGTGCAATAAGCGTTGAAGCTTTCTGGAAATGTTCGCGTCGCGGCCGGCACCCGCGTCATTATCTGACGTGGAACCAGGACGGCGCCGCTCAATGGAGGACCGGTGAAAAATTTGGAGCCGGTGATAATGACCAGAAATCCATATTTCAGATATTCCCGGAGTTCGTCTAGATCAAGGCGCATCTGGCAGGCATCGACGACCACATGCAGCCGGTCGCCGTAGCGTTTCTTGAGTTTCAGCAGAAGTGAAGCGGATGGTCCCATGCGACCAAGCTTCGAGTGGTTCATGGCATGAATCACCACCTGGGCACCGGTGGAAAGGTTGTCCTCAACCAGCTTGCAGACGCTTTGGTCTACCGATTTTGCAGGCAACGTGGCGCCGTTCAGATCGTGAAGGAGGACTTCGATAAAACTTCCGTCATTCGCGCAGCCTCCAAGCGGCTGCCCCTTTTCGACCTCGATACCGAAAGCGGCTGTGACCGCAAAATGCCGCTCTTGGGCGGCCAGGGGGACTCCGGAGCCCGATTCATCAGCCCCCACCATCAGGCTCACCAGCGGTGAATCCGAGATGAGACGAATCAATCCCTGGTTGACGAGAAAAGTATCTGTTCCTGACGACGAAATCATGACCTGAGCCATCCCAGGTTTCACGCCGAGCCGTTCTCCAATTCCCAGCCGCACCTCGTCGCCGAGCTTCTTCGCCGCTGCTGGAGTACCGTTGCGAATCGCATCAGCGATCAGCACTTGGCGGCGCTCTTCCACAATATCAAAAGCATGCTTGGAGATGGAGGTAGCCGTGGACGAAGCAAACGTCACCGCTTCGGGGCGCGGAAACGGACGGCAACCGTACCCGTTCAAAAGAGTGGTGCTGTCCAGCGCCAGGCGGTTATCCCCGCCCAGGATCAGGAAATGTTCTACCGGGCAGGCCAGGATTAGCAAGTTCCTGTCGCCCTCCGCGGGGCGTTCAGGCAAAGCTAATGTTTCCGGCCTGAGAAGAGACAGCATCCGAAGCATCGTCTGGGAAATCTTCTCGGGACGAAACTCCATAAAAGTGAGATCATCCGGGAGGCCGAATACTTCGCCCAGCCAATTCCTGGTGTCCTTCCATGGGGCGTCATCCAAGTAGTAGCAATGAATGGCGGCTGCACGAAAGGCGGCAAGATCACAGAGAGATAGGTCACGGCAACCCGCCTTATGCCAGATGACCCATTCGCGGACGTAGGCCGAAATAAAAATTCGCACGCCCTCCGAAGCTGGTGTGAAGGGAGAAAAGGTGACATTGCCATCCACTTTGAATTGGAACGGTAGCCTGAGGTTGGCGGTGCCGCCTTGGGTCACCTTAATGTCCTCACGGTGAAGAATATTGTACCAAAGTGGTGCGATTCCATTTCGGTTGCGACAATGTGGCTATAAATATCTTCTTTCATCAGTGGTTCTAAAATGAGATCGCTTTAAAATTCTGCACGCTAGTAGGCTAAAATACTGTCCTTAATTAAATCTGAAAGTTAAATGAAAGTTTATTCAGATTTTTAACCGATGAGCTATGGATTCAAGTTGAAAGCGCCTTTGGAAGTAAGCTAACCAGAAAGTGGACGAGTAATTTTTTGCGCTCATTTTCGCAGGTTACCTGTTGAGATACGCCGCCGCGACCCGGGTCAACGACAAGTTTCTCGAAAAGCCGGAGCGCTGACTTCATTCCGGCTTCAGCGGAATTTAATTTTAGATTCAGGTCAGGCAATGAAAAAGGCAACTTCTTACTCAGGAGCAAATTGATCCGGAGTAGCCGAATTTCACTGCTGTTTTGGCGCAACCACAGACGGGACGGAAGCCCCCTTTAGCTCTGACACAACTTTAGGCGGCAAGAGCTCCATCAGTTTGGCACCAATCCTGCCGGAGGCCAGAGTGCTTAAACTTCGGGAGCACGTCAAAGACCAAGCAAAGATCAATAACTCATCACGACGCCTAGATGACCGCGCGAATCGTGGCGCGTATCGAAGCCCGTACTGATCAGTTGAAAACCGTAGTCGAAACGGACGGCGAGGTAAGGTGAAATATTGTAGCGCACTCCCGGCCCAACGCCGAGCAGGTTGGTGTTGGGATTCACATCAGAAGCCGTCGCCTGGTGCAAACTGGTGCCGCCATAATCGACAAAGCCGAGAAACTGCAATTGGTCGGTCGCCTGCTTGAGGTTGATCATTTGTCCAAGGCTTACCGGCGGAGTTGCCACCTCGGTGGAAACAAGAAAGCCGTCATCGCCATTCGCTTCGCGTTCATCGTAGCCGCGGACGGTCTCGTAACCGCCCAATCCGAATTCTTCACTTGGCAGCAAGTTCGCATCGGAAACTTGATACAAACCGCGCACTGACCAGGTAAAATCCCAAGGTAGCCGTGTGACCCGGCGCAGCGAAAGCTGGCCGTAGGCGTAGTTCGCCGTAGCCCCCGCGCGCGTCGCCATGTAGGAAGCGTCGGTATTGGCCGAAGTTCCGGTCAAATCGCCGGGACTCCAGAAACCAGTTCCGCTGGCAAAAGTGCTTCCCAAGTCGTCGGCGTAACTGGCCTGATAACCAAGAACGAACTGCGCCACGTCGGTAAACACATTGGAAATCGTTGAGCCGCCAAATTCGAGATCATTGTTGCTCTGCTTGAAATCGAATCCAGCAATAACCGAATGCTGGAACGCCTGCGTCCCCGGTAGTGGAATCTCATAACGCATGCTTGTCTGCCAACTCACGCCTGAAGTCGTAAGCGGCGTGGCGACGTTCGCGTTGGCCTCCGAGTAGAGACCGAAAAAAGTGAGTTCGTGATGCCACGGTAGCGGGATGACGTAAGTGCCTGAATGCGCGAAAAATTCGTTCGAGTCACTTCCGGTAGTGTATTGGTAGGAGAGCTGTTGCCCCACACCGAAAAGATTGCCGTAGTTGAACCCGGCCAGATACCGGCTGTCACCCGTGAGCTGGTTGCCACTATCTTCATACCCAGCAAAGACGCGCAAAGGAAATCGATCCTGGGTGCGGAGCTGAACGTCGGTGGTGCCGGGAGTTGAGCCGGGAGAAAAAAGAATGTCCGATTGCCGAAAAGGATTCCGGTTAATCCAGTTCAAGTCGTCGCGAACTTTATCTCCGCTAATCGGCTCATCGGTTCGCAGTTCTAACTCATGACGCAACTCATCGTTGGAAAAATATTTGGCACCCGAGGCCGTAACCTCGCCGACCCGGCTTTCCGCCACCACGACCTGCACAAATCCATTCGTGATATTCTGCTGAGGAACAAAGACATTGACCACCGGGCGGTCGTGTTGCCGGTAGTAGGCGACAATCGCGCGGGAAAGTTCGTCGAGACTTTTCAGCGTCACCGGTTGGCCGATGAAAGGTTCCACCACGGGCGCAAAGTCGGGCCGCTGAGCGAGCGTGACCATCCCTGGTTCAAGTGTACGCGAACTCTTCACGCCGCCCTTTTTCAGTTGGTGAATGTCGGAAAGCAAAAAGATTCCGTTCAAGCGATCGACCAGGACAACCGTGTGGCCATGCCCTGCCGCAATAGCGGAAGCTTCGTTTGAAATGGTGCCTTCACTCGTTTTCTCCGGCTGCTTCGGCGCGACTTGCTCATAATTCTGTGCCATAGCGCTGGAACAGAAAGCAGCAAGGGCCACGCTCAAGCAAATCAAGGCGTCGACTTTTCGGACAACCTCTAAATAAATATATGTCTTCATTCCCCTTTTGATCGCTGACTAATGCCCGTGCAGGGCGTTGTAAAGGTCCTGCTTCACCTGATTATTCAAGGCGCCATTCAGAATACCGGTGACAGCGGGAGGAGCCTTCGCGCTGGTGACAGTCCCTCCGCCGACTTTCACGACATCGTCGGGACCCACATCGGAATCGCCGCTCGATGCCCCCGCCAGAAGCGACACATTTTCGAAAATCGGGCTGGTCGATCCCTGCGGATTATAACTGATATCAGCACCCAGCGATGAAATATCGACGACGAGAAGAGTAGTGCTAAAAGTCGGCGGGTTCGGATCGACCTGATTATCGACCGGCAACACAGTCGCCACTTGCTGGCCGGTTGTCGTACCACCGCCGACATCACCCGAGCCGTTCGGCGGGCTTGAGGGGCTTGATCCACCCGTGCCGCCACTGCCACCCGTACCACTAGGATTGCTTCCGCTATAAAAGAGCCCCGTACTTCCCGCCGGCAGCGTACCCAACGAGGGATAAGTAATGTTGTATTGGATAAGACTGGGCGTTAGCCCTCCCGTTGTGTCGAGCGTCGGACTGGTCGAGTAAACGAGCCAGCTCGCGCCGCCCGTCGTATTGAAAACGGATGCGCCGAGAGTGGCGTTGTTCACGAAATTATTCGCCGCCACGAACGTGAAATTATTCCCCGCGTTAGTGCTCGCAAAGCTCGCGAGGGGGCCAAGCATGACATTGCCTCCAAGCGCCTGAACGGTCACCGGCGTGGCAAGATTCGTGGCGATGGCCGGAAGCGTGTCTCCGAAGGGCGCCGGAAGAGTCCCCCCGCTGTTGAGATCGAGTGAAAATGGAATCCCGTCGATGGTCAGTGTGAAACTTGCCGAGTTGGCGTTGATAGAGTTGTTTAAGGCAATGCCCCCGCTTGTCACGATATTCACCGCGCCGCCGCGGCTGATCTGGCCCAGTTGCGGAATCGAGTTGGCAGGATTGGCAAGAGTGATGGAACCGCCCGCTACCCCTTGAAGTAGTGTAACGTTAATCGGGGCGCTTTGGGTAACATTGCCGGGCGTGAGGATGGTCAGGTTACCGGCTGAAACGTTGCCGAGATCGATCGACCCCAGTTGGTAAAGCACCGTATTCGCTGCAGTCAGATTGATAGCGCCAAGACTGCCCGCGCCAATGTTGAAAATTTCCACCCCGAATCCGCCAGCCTGGACCGAAGTACTGCCCGCCGTAAAGGCCCCCGATGCGTTCACCCCTCCGTTCACGTTGGAAATAAAACTGAGCACGCCGGTACCCGCATTCAACGTCGGAAAGCTCCCGGTCGAATTGTCGCCGACATAAATGCCCGGAGCGAGGCTGCTCGGCCCCAGCGCGCCGGGCCCGTTTCCGGTTCCTGTCAGAGTAATGCCCTGACCATCAAGCGTGACCACCGAGTCAATACTCACACCCGTGCTCGGTATCGACGTTCCACCCGTGTTGCCTCCTCCCGCCGTACCGGTGACGCTGATCTGTCCCGTGGTACTGACCGTAACAAGAGAAGCCGTTTTTTCGATAACCACGCCGATGCCCGCAGTCGGTGACGACCCCGCAGTGCCCGTTATGGAAATGTTGCCGGCACCGGTGGAAGTGAGATTCGCCCCATTCACAATCGACACCCCGGTAGAACTCGAAACCGGATCGGTGTTGCTATTGGTATTACCCGTGCCATGAAGCGTGATCGGTGCCGAACCGATCGTGCCCACGCTGGCTCCGTTCGCGATGAAAACGCCAGTGCTCGTCGGGTTAAAAAGAACGGTATTGATGATCGCGCCTGTCGATCCATTGATCGTTCCGGAAGAACCGGTAATCTGAAGTCCCGTCCCGCCTCCTGCCAGGACCTGGGTCCCCGTATCAAAAATCGCCACGCCACCCGAAAGCGTCGCGGAAGAAGCGGAGCTGTTGCCGTTGAGCGTCACCCCACCGGTGGTTGCCTCCACAACGGCGCTCTGGGTAATCCCAATGCCTGTCTCGCCATTGCCCGCGCTGCCGCCCAAGACGTTTCCAGTCATGCTGATCGATCCCGCCCCCGTCAACACTTCACTACCCTTGTTGAGATCGACCGCCACAAGACTCTGCGTGATAGCACCTGCATTATTCGGAGTCGAACCATTGATGGTGATATTGCCCGTACCCGATGTGATAGTCGTTAAAGCCGGTGAAGTGCCGCCACTAATCTGCACGCCTTCAATGCTGGTAAGACTCGTGCCGCCCGTGCCGGTAATAGAGATATCTCCGGTGGATGTTGTGATCGCGATAGGCGTCGTGAATCCCGTATTGTTGCTCTGGATACTGACTCCTGTGGAATCTGTGGAATTTGCTGAAGATTGCGGCGCACCAGGACTTGTATCAGCCCCCGCGGTTCCATTAAGCGTGATCGAATCCGACGCAATACCCGTAAAAGTGGCGCCATTGCTCAATTGAATACCCGCTGTCTCTCCACCGCCATTCGTAAACCCCGTCACATCGGCTGTGATATTCCCCGCATTGCCCGTTATGCTGATGTTGCCGCCTGTACCTGCGGAAATTGTGGAAAGATTGGTCGAAGTTCCGGCGACCCTCACGCCTACATTGCTATTATCCGTCGCGGTCGAGCCGGTCGTGTTGCCATTCAGCGTAATGCCACCGGCGGAAGGAGCTCCCGTTATCTTCGTTGTTGTAATATTCGAGCCACCCGATATATCCACGCCCACAATGCCCGCGCTGTTGCCCACCCCATTGCCCGAATTCACCGTGCCGGTAATGGAAGTATTTCCCTGATCGGTTCCGATCACGGTCGCGTTACTGACCTCGACGCCAATCATCGAAGTCGCGCTGGTGACTAGTGGAGTGGTGATGCCTCCATTACCCGTCATGGAGACCGTACCGGTCCCCGTGGTTGTGATGGTTGAATGTTCAACATCGATCCCGAACCCCGCCGACACCGCATTGATCGAGGGATCGTTATTGAAGTAGTAGCCCGCCGTTCCGTTCAGGACGAGATTTCCACCCGCCAAAGCGAGATTGGAATTGGAAATATAAATGCCGTCGAAATTGCCAAAACTTGTCGACTGCGTCGTATCCATGAACCCGGTACCGTAGGCGGTCATGCTACCCCCATTGAGCTGAATATTGGAATTGAGGATCTGAACGTTGCTGGCATTGGAAGGACTCGCGCTATTGAACGCCAGATTCAAACTGCCCCCGCCGTTAATCGATTGGATCACGACACCGCTCAGCACGATCTGAGTCATCGATGTATTTGTGAACTGGGCCGGCGCATCGAGCGTCAGCGTATGCCCCGCGATGTTGCTGACATCAAGTGCCGTCCCGTTAGGCTGTTGCCAGATGATCGTCCCGTTTCCGCCGGAACCACCGCTGGCGTCAAGCGTAACGTTGCCGTTGACGAGGGCGGTGAGCAGATCGGACTGATTTAAATCGAACGTGCTGCCGCTGGTAATCATGAAAGGTGCGCTGAAACCGGGAGTCGTCGTCACGTTGTCGCTGATGAGAATATCCGACGGATCGAGCAGCCACGTCCCCGCCATGCCGTGCGGCGCGGAGACGTTCGGCGCCGTTTGGACATCTAGTGTGGGAGCACTTGTTTCCACAAAACCGCCGTTGCCGCTCAACGAGCCACCGCGCGCGCTCAACTGGCCGTAAGCCTGCGTGCTCACATCGCCCCAAAGAATGATTTTACCGCCGTCGCCCGTCGCCAGAGCGTCCGCAATGACTTGTGCATCCGGCCCGACGTAAGTCTGGTCCGCATCGAGAATGGCAGGATTCGTCCCCTGCTCATCGCCTCCGATCAACGCCGTGCCGCCGCCCGCATCGCCTGAAATGTCAACCACGCCGTGATCTATAATGCCGACCCGATTCCCCAGTACCTGCACCGTGCCGCCCTCGGCTCCCTTCGTTTGACCTGATGCGATCAGCTTCCCGGAATTCAGCACCGTCCCTGCCGAGGAAGTTCCATGCCCGTTCAAGACAATCGTGCCGCCATCGCCATTTGGATTCTGCGCCGAAATTTCACCGCTATTCGTAATATCCCCACCATCCGCCGTCAAATAAACCTGGCCATTCACTTTCTTGAAACCGGTCGCCACGATGTTGCCCGTATTGTTGATCGCCAGCGCATAGGCATTGCCCCCCGCTGCCTTGAGTTCCGCAGTGGCCGCCTCAATCGCGCCCGAATTTGTCACGCCGGTCGTCTGAGTAACGGTGGAAACATTTGGTTGCACAAACAGATGCTGATCCCCTGCTCGCTGAAGAAGAATGGACGAACCGGCAGCCATGCCGACATTACCCTGTGGCGCGCTCAGCGTTCCGCTGTTATTGACTTGGTTCGCGATAAGATAGACGTCGCCACTCTCGGCATGAATGACTCCCTGGTTATCAATCCCCGCGCCTGATGTGCCCGTGAAATGCAAATCGCCTCCCTTGAGGAACTCATCATCGGAAACATTTAGCGTCGAACCGAGAAATCCCGCCGTATCGATGCGCCCGCTGGCCCCGACGACAATTCCACTCGGATTCACCAGAAAAAATTTACCGTTGGATTGAAGCGTGCCGTAAATGGCCGAGACATTTCCGCCAAGAACGCGATTCAGCGTGGCCGAAGAACTATTGGGTACAATAAACTTGGTCAATTCCCCGCTATTGATCGAAAAACTTTGCCAATTAATAATGGCTGCATTCGAGCCTTGGTTAATGGTGAGCGTGCTCCCGGCGTTTGTGATACTTGCGCTGCCCGCCGCAACTTGCCCCCCTGTGGGATTTCCCGGGACAGGCGTCATTTGCCCGAAAAGTAGCAACGCCGATAAGCTACATGCCGAAAGCATGTTCCATGGCTTTATCGGCGCGTCTATTTTATTTGAGCCATTACTGCACATAAATACATACTAGCGTCTAGCCTCTTGAAAAGGTAGGAGGTCCAAATTGTTCTGACAAGGCTATAATCTCCCCTAACTTAAGTAATTCTGCATTAACAGTGCTATAAGCTTGCCTCCCAGTCTCTTTTCCGGGAGGTAATCGCCATGGCGAAGCACCCATCTCCTTCCCTCATCGATTGGATGAAGGAGCGAATATATCACTTGCTGGCCCCCATCGTGGCGCTTGGCTTGGTGGCGCTTTTCCAACAAACGCGTGTTGCTCAGATGCTCGAATACGGAACGGTCGATCTTCGTTTCGAAATGCGCGCGCCTTTCGACCCACCGGCCGATTCGCGCCTTGTACTTGTCGGGATCGATCAGAAATCAATCGATCACACTGGAGCATGGCCATGGCCCCGGAATATCGAGGCCGATTTCTTGAAGACCATCATCAATGCAGGCGTCAATCCGCACACAGTCGCTTTCGACCTCCTGTTTACGGACGATTATGACAAATTTCATAATTACAAATCCACTTCCGGCAGTAATTATGACGCTCTTCTCGCAGATGCGGCGGGACAACTGCCCAGCGTCGTTACCGGCGCGCTCAGTTTAACGCCTGAACATAAACCCGAAGACGAACTAGTCGCTGAAAGCCAAACCCAGGTCGAACTCGCCCAGCCGAGCCTTACCGCCTCTTTACCAAATGTTCGGGGTGATGTGACCGAAATCGTCGGCTCAAATGTGGCCATTTTCCCCATTCGTTCCCTTCGTAAACAGAGCCTCTTCGGCTTTGTCAACGACGAACCATCGCCTATCGATGGCATCCGTCACACCATACCGCTGCTGATCCATGTGAAAGATAAAGTATATCCTTCATTCGCGCTCCAGATACTTTGCCAGATGCTCAATGTCGATCCCGACAAAGTCGAAATCGACCTGCCCGATCATGCCGTGAAGCTGAAAAACTCTTCCGGCAAGACTTGGACAATACCAATCGATGAGCGGGGCGAATTCAGCATCAATTATCGCCGCGAAGACAGTTTTCAGGGCATTTCATTCATCGCCCTGCTCAGCTCTCTCGGGGACTACGCCGAGCATAAGATTCCACTTCCCCAGGAAGCCGATGTGAAGAACAAAGTTCTCCTGATTGGCCAAACCGCAACTGGCCTGACCGACTTGGGCCCGACTCCGCTCCAATCCGGCAGCCCTCTCGTCTACACCCACCTCAACGTCATCAACAATGTCCTGCACAACGACTATCTGAGTTTTGTCCCGTGGCAATGGGTCGTCCTTGGATGGGCGCTTGTCACGTGGACGACGCTTTTCGATCTCCGCAAAGCCCCGATTTTCTGGGCCGTTTTCCTGCCTGTCGCCGTGGTGGTCTTCTATGCTTTCTTTGCCTTCGTCATTTTTGGGGCCTGGAGTCTGCAAATCGCGCTCGTCTGGCCGATCCTGAGTTACGGTGTGGTGAATTTTGGTGCGGTCGTTCTGCGCTGGCGCGAGGAGCAGCGCGGCAAGCAACAGCTCAAACAAATCTTCGGCCGCATGCTACCTTCCGGACTCGTCAATCATCTCCTCGATCACCCTGAAAATCTGAACCTGGGTGGATCGATGCGCCCCGTCACGATCCTCTTCTCCGACATCCGGGACTACACCAGGTTCAGCGAACATATCGACACCCGGGAACTCGTCCGGCAATTGAACACCTACTTCGAACGCATGGTCGGCTGCGTCGAGGAATCCCGGGGCACCCTGCACAAATTCATCGGCGACGCCATCATGGCGGCGTGGGGTGACATTCCCGCCCTTAGTCTCGGTGTTGAAGAAGACGCCCGCAATGCCGTCCGTTCCGCGCTCCTGATGCGCCGTAGACTATACGACCTCAACGTTGAACGCCATGCCGTGGCGCAAAATCCCCTGCGTATCGGCATCGGTCTTAATCACGGTGACGTGGCCGCCGCCCAGATCGGCGCCTCAATTCGCTCCGAATTCACCGTCATCGGTGACCCGGTCAATATCGCCTCACGGCTCGAAGGCATGACCAAGACATTCCACACCGATCTCGCCATCAGCGAAAGCGTAAGGCTGCTCCTTGCCGACTTGTTTCTCGTGCGACGGCTTGGCCTGGTCCTGCTCAAGGGAAAAACCAAACCCACCGTCGTCTATGAAGTCCTGGCGGAAAAAACCGATCTGCTCAAATCCGCTTGGACAGAGGAAGAGGTCACGCTTTACGAGCAGGCCTTTGACGCCTTCATGGCGCGCCGCTTTACCGAAGCCGAAGCCGGTTTCCGCGCTTGCGAGAAAAATCACCCCTACGACTATTGCGTAAAGCGTTACCTGGAAGTCAGTCGCGAATTCTCCACCCATCCTCCTCCCGACAATTGGGACGGTCGGATCGTCATGGAAACAAAATAAACAGCCATCGTTATCCGGCTTAAACGGCTAAAACAGCTTAAAAAAGCTAAAACAGCTAAAACAGCTAAAACAGCCTAAATTCCACCGGAGGCCATCGCCCCAACTTTGCCTTCCTTCACGCCGACGTAAGTCTTGCCGTTGATGACATAGACCGCGTAGAACGTGCCTCGCGCAGCCGCCGCACCTTGCGGAGTCTGAATGGAAAAATCGGTCGCCTTCGGCGTGTTGTGATCGATCAACGCGCTGACCACGCCCGACGTAAGTTCGAGGTGAGCCTTCTGCTCGGTTACGGTCGAACCCGATTTTGAAAAGGCGAGTTCGGTGATCTTGAGATTGGAACCGTTACCAACCTCGATCGCGGTGCCGGGTGTCGTCACAATGATCGTCTTGCCATCGTCACCGGTGCGAACCGTGCTGCCAATCGCCAGTTCCTGGCCATTTTTCAACGGCGAGAAAGAAATCGAGCCGGGCGGGGAGAATTCCACCGTTCCAGAAACTGAACTCACCCGGGCCTCTACCTGCGCGGCCTGCATCGTTTCTGCAAAAATCGGGAAGAATCCGGCCACCAATAGGGCACAATAGAAAGTCCGGTATGTCTTCACGTCTCAAACCTAGGTTGCTTTCCCTCTCAACCTCAAGCCTAAAGCTAAACCTCCTCATTTGTGCTCGCTTACAGACACTTAATAGCTGACGTGATGCCAACCAGGCAAAAATAAAGGCCATGGGAAGCTTCTTCGAGTACAGAGGCCGTGTGCGAACGGCTTGCCTGCATCCATCCGGACGTCTCAATGCACAGTCCCACCCCCCCTCCAGCATTCGTCCCCGCCAACCACAGGAGTCCCTCGGATAGACCGTCACCTTGGGCGGTCTGCAAGAAACCTTGCCCTACCGAGTTCGTCCTACCCAGCGGGTTAGAGACGCGACTGGCGCGGAATATGTCACCTGCTGATCAAGCAAATAAAATCAAAGATGACAATGCTTCATGAAAAAGAGGCAATTTGAACTGTCAGGGAAAGTGTCAGGGAAAAAGCTATTGGGCCTAATCCGGCTTAATTCGCTTTAACTCTACAGCGGCACCAATACCACGACCTATGTCCAGAGGACCTTAACCAGCTCGTCGCCCAGGACAACACCAATACCCTGCCATGGCACATTGCGAATACGGCGCCCTTCAACGACAAATCGATGATCGTGGGAGCCGCGACCTACGCGGGGTTCGGACCCCGCCTACACCGCCGCTGTGGCGGCTATATGCGCACTGTAAGCTATAATGGCTCTAATTCTCACCGAATTTGCCACTTGAACCCAAGCGGGCAGCAATGCGTTCAATAATGTTTTGAATTTTTTCGGCCCGTACCGGCTTACTAAGATACTCGTCCATACCCGCAGCCAGACAGCTTTCGCGGTCTTCTTTTAACGCATGAGCTGTCAGGGCGACAATGTAAGGCCGTTCGGAAGGACCCAAGCGCGCGGAAATGTGACGGGCAGCCTCGATGCCATCTATCTCCGGCATCTGGACATCCATGAGAACGAGATCATATTTTTGGCGCTCAATTGCTTCCAGCGCTTGCTTCCCATCTGCGGCCAGGTCAGCCCAATAACCGAATTTTTGCAAAACACTCAAGACAACTTTCTGGTTAATCACATTATCCTCGGCAACCAAGATTTTTAAGGGCAGGCGCGTAGCGAGGGTAGGATCAAAAATTTTGTTTTGGCGCAACGATTTCGTAATAGTTTTGATCTTTCCCAAGGCCGTCGTAAAGGCATCAAACAATTCGTCTTGCTTGATTGGTTTCATGAGACGGACCGCGAATTCATCAATAAAATTGGCCTCCGTACTCTTGGCTGGAAGGCAGGAACTGAGGAGAATGAGCGGAAGATTCTTATAATTATCGAGTGCATGGATTTCCCTGGCGAGCTGGCAACCATCGATGGCAGGCATTTGCAAATCCAGGACACCCATGTCCAATTGGGGGCCCTCCCGCAGCCAGGACAAGGCTGTCTCCGGTTTTTCAAAGAGATGAGGAATCATCCCCCAGCGTTCAGTTTGAGTGCGCAGAATGCGACAATTGATTTCACTGTCATCCACGATAAGAATATGCCGATTTTTTAGCATGGAGCACGAAGCGCTTAAATTCACCCGGCGCCGTGCGCTGGTAGCTTTGGTCAAGAGAGTGAAGAAGAACGAGGTCCCCTCGTTTGGCCAACTCTCGACCCAAATCTTTCCGCCCATTGCTTCGACCAGGCGTTTCGCGATGACAAGGCCCAAGCCGGTTCCGCCGTGACGGCGTGTTATCGAGGCATCAATCTGACTGAAGGGTTGGAAGAGGCGATCCATGCGATCTGCAGGAATGCCGGGACCGGTATCCCGGACCTGAAACTTGAGGAGCATCCATTCCTCTTCTGCAAACTTTTCATCCAGGAGGCGAAGCCATGCATGATCTGGGGGTATATTTTTACAGGGAAAACTCTCGGAGGTAATTTCCACAACGACCTCACCTTTTTCGGTGAATTTGAGAGCATTGCCCACGAGGTTGATAAGCACTTGGCGCAGGCGTGTGGGATCGCTAACGATGGTTCCCGCCGTACCGGAATTATAAAGATAGGCCAAGTCGATATTTTTCTCGGCGGATCGTGCGCTAAAAACATCCAAAACGTCCTCCACAGAGGGAATCAGATCGAAGGCAAGAGGTTCGAGTTCCAGAGCGCCGGATTCAATCTTTGAGAAATCAAGAATCTCATTGATGATGGTCAGAAGGTTATCGCCGCTTTGTCGGATGATTTCCACAAAGCCCACCTGCTCTTCACTAAGCTCGGTGTCGAGCAGCAATCCAGTCATGCCGATAACGCCATTCATCGGCGTTCGAATCTCATGGCTCATATTGGCCAGAAATTCACTCTTCGCCCGGTTGGCTCTCTCAGCAGCTTTTCGAGCTTCTTCCAGTGCAATCCCGGCCAGCTTGTTAGTGGTAATATCTCGCGAAATTCCGAAAGTTCCTACAATTTTCCCCTCATTATCTCGCAAGGGCATTTTTGTCGTAGTCACCCAAGTATAAGTTCCATCCGGCCAAGTTTCTTTTTCCTCCATGCCAATGAGGGGCATTCCGGTCTGCATGATCTTCTTTTCCTCATTAAAGGCGATGGTTGCATGCTCGGAGGTAAAGAAATCAAAATCGGATTTACCAATGGCTTCATCGGGTGACTTTAGGCGCAACCATTTGGCCATGCTTGGGGTGATCTGTAAAAATCGAGACTCTGTATCCTTGAAATAAATATGATCAGGATGATTTTGGAGGAGATTTTTTAAGAAAAAATCATTTATCATAAAGTCTGAATAAGGATTGCTGGTCATATAACTTTGGTTGCTAATGCAAACATAGAAGCAACTTCATTACGAGTATTTTGATAAAACTTTTAAGTTAACTTTAAACTCTTCGATTCGAATAGTCGATCCTTATTGGCGCTCAAAAGTCAAAAAAACGGCGATGGAACGCCACCCAAAATGACCATCCCGTGAGTCGCCATCATTGTCAAGGTAACAGACTCCGCCCGGGGGAGTCAGAACAGCGCGGCACCACGCCGCAGATCGGGATGCACCTTACTACAACGGCCGGAACGCAACGTAAGCGAATATGCGGCACTAGAGGCTATCTGAAAAGTCGGTAGAGTATAGAAATTGCTTCTTGCCGGGATGTTTATCCACTCCTGAAGAGGGGATTTTGTGGAATGATCAAATCTTTGTTGAAGACGAGAGAAGAGTTGGTCAGTTTATCTCGCGTGGTTTGGAGGAAATGGCCCATGCCGCCACCTGGGTTTGCAGTTGCCAGGAGGCCCCGGACGCCCTGGCGGACAGACAATCCCTACGATGTCATCGTCATGGACTTGGGCCTGCGGGATGGCGACGGCTTGGAATTACTCCGTGAATGGCGAAGCCGTTTAGTTTCGAGGAGCTTTTGGCCCGCATTCGTTCGCGGTTCTGCTGCACCATGCGGGTGTCACAAATGGCGATGCCGTCAATGTGGCCCAAACAAGACTTCTTATACTATCGCCCTTTTTGCGGCAATCCTCTGTTATTGTTGTCAGCTTCGGCTATGGGATAGAAACCAATCATACAGTTTTTCGTTTTGGTAGGTTTTACTCCAAGAATCGTGGCCACCATTACGATAAATCGTGAAACGAATGTTGCCGCCTTGCTTGCGCAAAGCGGATATCATTTCACGAGACTCGGCGATAGGAACGGCCTTGTCCTTTGCGCCATGAAATACCCAGATAGGTAGCTGCTTGATCTTATAGGCCAGGTAAGGATTTCCGCCCCCACAGATCGGAGCAATGGCAGCAAATCGATGGGGATGCTCGATGGCTAACTGCCAAGTGGTATACCCTCCCATGCTGAGACCAGTGACGTATACTCGCTTTTTATCAATCCGGTAATTTTTCTCCACCGTGTCTAAAAGGCTGACCAACGCATCCGTTGACCACCACTCATCCCTCGGACACTGGGGTGACACCACAACAAAAGGAAAGTCCAGCTTTTCTTCAACAATTTTGGCCAGACCATGCTTCTTCACCAGACTGAGGTCATCTCCACTTTCGTCCATCCCGTGTAGGAATAAAATCAATGGCCACCTTTTCTTGGTTTGATCGTAACTTTGGGGAAGAAATAGGAGGTAATTACACTGGATGTTCTTGGTCACCTTTTGTCGAAGGGTACATGCTTTCTGAGTCATGAGTCTCAGGATACAATAACCGCCCAACACCCTGCACATGAAATTTCTAGTATCACTCCTTTTCTGGCCTTTCATTCCATGGACCTGCCGGGTGGGTCGTGCCATTCAAAATGGGGCAAGGTCAGGAATTTGGGAACGGGGAAAAATTGACTTTACCCAGTAGACAGGCAAGTCTTCTCCCGTGTTTGATTGCCATTTGGATCAAGCCATGACCGTTCCCTTTTTTCAAAGAATTCGAACAGGAGCAGGATTTGAAAGTGTTGGTGCGACCGCCATTTTGACGGTCATTCCGCTTACAGTCGCCGCTGTTCATTCAGAAGCTTGGGATGCACACCTGTAATAAAATGAAAATCTTCGACAAATCACCTTATATCTCATTATCGGATGATGGCAGGGAAGTCATCATCAAGCGTTTTGACACGCCGCGCCCATGGAGCAATTATCTGACCAATGGTGATTACACGGCAATGGTCACCCAGGTTGGTGCCGGATTTTCGTTTCATATCGATTCCTTATACAACCAGATTCTTTACGTTGGAAAACTCGACTTGATCGAACCGCTGCCGGGAAGGTATTTGTTTCTGCGCGACAACGACACGGGGGAATATTGGAATCCGACCGTTACGCCATCCATGCAGGCCCCGGATTTTTTTGAGGCCCGACATGCTCCGGGATACACGACCCTCACTACGGTTTCTCACGACGTGGAAACATCCATAAGCTATTTTGTGCCTTTGGATAAGAACGAGGAAAAGTGGATTGTGCGCTTGACGAATAAGGGAACACGGAAGAGATCCTTAAGCCTCTATTCCTATTGTGAACTGATTCTTGGAAGCCTGATTTTTTACCGATTTGGCCCCATTGATTACAACCTCTTCAATCAAGTCCATTGGGAAGATGGCGTACTGACCATCAACCGTTCAAGAAATCAGGGCATCGAGGGCAACTTTTTTGAATGGCCTTATTCCTTCTATTCCTATGCAAGCATGGACCCTCTCGCCTACGACCTTTCCAAGGATAGTTTCCTGGGGCGGTGCCGATCCATCCACAACCCCGAAACGGTCAGCGGCGGTCATTTCAAGAAGGATCTTTCCATCGGCAGCCAGGCCATCGTTTCCTATGGTTGGAAGTTTGATCTTGAAGGCGGCGAGTCGCAAACTCTGGCCCTGACATTTGGCGTTGCGAAGAAGGGAGAACGCGCGCCGGTGGATAAAAGCCTCAAGGCAAGTGAAGCGAGTTTTCAGCAGACGAAGGATCACTGGCGATCTTTGCTGGAGACATCGACGATCCATACGCCCGACGCCGCATTGAACGCGGAAAGCAACTATTGGATCAAGTATCAGTCGTTGATCAATGCCCTGACCTGGCGGACATTCATTTCGTTGTATGGTTGTAGCGGCGGCCCTATTTTTCGCAATGTGGCCACGGACCTCTTCGGGATCATTCCGGTTCTTCCTGGAAAGGCGAGGGAAACGATCATCAACCTGGCGCAATACATCAAGAAGGACGGAACGCCCTCCCACCTGACGCTGCGCGTGGAAATCGGCTATAAAGGATCGGAGGCAGACAAATCCGATTACCTGCTCTGGTATCTTTTTGTGGTGAATGACTATGTCAAGGAAACGGGAGATTTCGCGGTTCTGGATGTCATCGCGCCCTATATGGATGGTGGCTCAGGGAGCATTTACGAACATTTGATAAACGGCATGAATGCCGTTCTCCATCGCAAGGGCCCGCACGATCTGCCGTTGATTAAGTTCGGAGACTGGAATGATGCCTTGTCCAATATCGGCAAGGAGGGGAAAGGAGAAAGCGTCTGGCTGGCCGAGTTCTTTTACTATGTGCTCGGCGAAGCGGTGGACTTGTTTACCGCCGCCGGGAAGACCGGCGGGGAAATTGAAAGCTACAGGGAGGAGCGAAAAAGCTTGAAAGCCAGCTTCAACACCCACGCCTGGAATGGCGATTATTTTGTCAGGGCCTTTACGGATGAAGGAATCATGCTTGGGAATAAGGACTGTGAGGAAGGGAAAATCTATCTCAATCCACAGATGTGGGCGATTATTTCCGAAATCACGGATAAGGATAGAATAGACAAGAGCCTGAAGGCGGCGGACGCGGCCCTGTTGACGGAGAAAGGCTACATCCTCCACACGCCGGCTTATTCTTCCAAAACGAAATTGGACTTGGGATCCCTTTCGAAATTTGAGCCTGGAACCAAGGAAAACGGTTCGGTTTTCTCCCATGGAAACGCCTTTGCGGTCATCGCCAAGGCAAAATATGGAAGAGGAAAAGAAGCCCATCGTTTATACCGCAGCTTCTCGCCGTTTTCCAGAAACGCCGAGGACATCGAACTGGCAAAAATCGAACCCTATGTCTTCTGCCAGTATATCAACGGACCGGACGCCCAGCGACCGGGAGAAGGATGGTATCCATGGACGACCGGGACCGCAGGATGGTCTTTTCGAAGTGTGACGGATTGGATTATAGGCATACGGCCTGAATATAACGGCCTAAGAATCGATCCCTGCATCAATCCCGACTGGGATGGATTTCAAGCCAAGCGCAGCTTTCGCGGGGCCGTTTATCACATCACTGTCAGCAATCCGGATCATGTCGAAAAGGGCGTGAAAAAGATCACGGTTGATGGAAAAATCATTGGCGACACGCTCATTCCGATAACGCAAGGCAAGGAATCCTACAATGTCCACGTATTGATGGGGTGAAGGACCGGGTGGAAATGGCGTAATCTAAATCTTGCGAATCTGATGAAACGCCCGTGTGATTGCAGGAATTCTACGGGCTTATCTTTCCCAAAAATCTGAACAGAGGCTTGGCTAATCGACCATGAAAGTCAGTTCGGGACTGCGCTCGCTGATAAACTCGGACGGCGTACGACTCGTAAACCGTTTGAAGACCGTGGCAAAATATTGAGAGCTCGAAAACCCCAGGCTGTAGGCCACCTCGGTGACATTGGCGGGATGCTTCCTCAGCAAAACTTTTGCGGCATCCACTTTCCGGTGCAACATATACTCGGCCGGCGGCAGGCCGATTTCCTCTCGAAAAAGGATCTTGAAGTACGACTCGGAAAGATGGACATGCTCGGCCGCCACCGCCACGTTCAGCCATGCCCGCTCATTCTTCTTCATGAAGTCGAGACTCGCCTGAATCGGCGGGGAAAGCGGGCGCGGATTCGAACGCGAAGCTTGGATCGTCTGCAAGATGTAATAGACGAGATGACTGACCGCCTCCATCAAGGCCAGAGAGTCATCCGCATCAGGCCGATGAACTCCGTGGCCATTGGCCGATGAGGCCGGCAGTGTCCGGTTATTGCGAAAAATACCGGTACATTCATCCGCAATCCGGATTTTCTGCAAGGCCTTGAACGCCTTGTCCAGCGTGGCCCTGCTCTCGTACGAGGCTGCAAAATGACGCAACGGAAAGTTCAGCAGGTCAGCCGTCAGCTTGTGCGCCATCGGGGGGGCCAGGAAAAGAAATTTGTCCCGCTGCTTCGTCACATTCAGGATCAGCCAATACAGGATGCCCTTTTCCTGTGGCTCGCTGCCTGTGTCATGAATCTCCCCGGGCAGGGAAATATACTGTTCACCGCCCTTAACATGGTAAATTTTTCCGCCCACTTGGTAAGATTGGTAACCCTTCACCAGCAGGCTGATCTCCACGCAACCGCGATGCTGATGGGGCGGGAGGCCTGGCTTGGCCGTAGCGTAATCGTATTGCCCAATCGAATGGAGTCCGGGTATGCCAAGAGTCGCTTCTTCGAAGACAAGACGGGACTTGATCTCCATCTTTTCATTTTGTCATTTTTATAGGAAAGCAGCAATAAGGTTTGTCCTACCTTAAGATGCTTTCAATGAGCAGCTTATCTTTTGAAATAAAGCAAGCGATCAAAAGAAGGAAATTAATCAATTGCGAGCACGCAATCAGGACAAACGGACTATTTTATTTTCCACCCGCTAACTGAAGTCAGGAGGAAGTAACGGCGACGGGCAGCGGGACATGGCGTTCAAAAACCTTGATTCCGTCGCGAACTTGGGCCGGGAGGCTGGTAAACGTCGAGGGCGGATTCTGCAAAATGCTGTTCCAATACTGACTATAGGTCTCAGGGGTGGTCCCATTGATCGGTGGTGTTCCACTAAAAATTCCCGTAATCTGCGACATCTTGCCTGTTTGTTCGGCAATAGTATAAGCCGCATTGCTGATGACGAGTAATGAGATAACGACCACATGCGGATTATAGGGAGCGCTCGGCGTGGTATAGTCGTAATAAAAAGGAACATTGGCTGGAAGACTAGTGGGGGTGTTGGGGGTATAGGGAGGGGTGAGAATGGCGCCTGTGCCATCCACGAATTGCCATTGAAACATCAGGACGCCGGAGGCGATATTATCTGTGTCCTTCGTGGCGGAGGGGGGCGGCGGCAGAGCCGGTGTTGGAGTCGGTGAGGGCGCGACCACGCTCTGAAGAAGCTGGGGTGTAACTCCATTGGCGGTGAAATTCATCCCATAATTGATTCTGCCCAGGGTTGTTAGGGCCGCATCACTTGAGCCTGTCGTAGGATTAAGTACATATTGCACGAGCGAAATGGTCCGCGTATCGGGGGTGGCCGTTCCCTGGTCTCCCTGAATATTGGTATAGAAAGCGCATGCGGCAGCTCCATTACTGTCGACAAAAGCCGCCATATCCGGGCGCATGACCATCATCTGGATATCGCGATCCAACAGATTCATGATGACGCGGGCCTTGGTGAAATTATCAACCGTCCCGACTCCGTTAAGCCAAAGGCGTGAGACAAATCCCATGGCGGCGCCGAGCGCCAATAAAATGATGCTCAGAATAGTTATAGCCGTGAGGAGCTCGACCAGGGTAAAGCCATTCGATAACGTTTCTTTTTGTGATCTGATCGTTTTCATGGCAACCCGAAGGTGGTGGTGATTTCGTAGTGTCCCGTTGCTGCGTTAGTCGGATTGGCTTGTGCCGGCCAGAAGAAACACATATAGGCTGTGGCATAGCCGGGCGACGTCCCGGTGCTGTTGACATTATAGACAAGGCCAAAGCTGGCATTCGGCTGATTGGTGATCGCTCCATCCCAGGATAGATAAAGAAAAGGAGGACCATTCAGGTTATTGGCATTGCCGGAGCTGGGATTGAGCGGCGGCAGGGGGAAATTGGGCTGGACTGACGTCAAATCGTTCGTTGCTGCTCCGCGACGAGTGGAACAAATCGCCTCCGCAATCGACGCGGCCTGCAGCCGCTGCCGGGAATCCTGGGTATTTTGCAGTCCCAAACCCAGTAGGCCGATCAGGGCGAATCCCGCGAATACGACAATCGCCATCGAGACCACCACCTCGATCAGGCTGAATGCAGTCTGTTTTTTGAATTTTTTTGGGGTCATCGGGGGAGCTTTCTAACAATATAGCGCGATTACTTTGTAATTACAATGTAATCTAATGTCAGTTCCGATAAACGGTCAGTTTTCCGGTAAGCCGGGAGAGATTTAACAAAGCCACATTATTGGTAGCCGAGCTCGTACTCGAAACCATTCCGAACTGGATATTGCTGTTCCAGGCGACCACATGGGCTTCACCGTCAGGGGTAAACTCAACGGCCTGATTGAAAATACCCGTAGTTGAATTGTACCCAGCGGTATATTGGGCGGGGGTGACCGTCCATCCCAGTGGTCCTTCCGTAGTTTTGGTGCTTCCCTGAAGATAGGTTGGACTCGTGGGGGGGGTGGGGGGGGTGAGGCCGTTATTTTTCACTGGTGCCGTGATTTGATCCCAATCGACAACTTTGATTCCGGGGAGATTCTGAATTTTGCTTAATAACTGAAGATTGGGATTGGAATTGGGAATGGTTAGCGGGGTTAACCAGCCGCTGTTGCCTCCGCTTTGCGTCACGGGATCGGTGCCATCGGCAGATTTGATCGAGGCGACCCAGATTCCATTCCCAGGACTGGTCGTGGAAGGTTCATTGAATGCCACCCAGACAAAGGTGTTGTTCGAAATCGCTGTTTCCCGGGCCTGTTCCATGATCCCGGCGAGCGTCGAGACATTGGCGTCGAACTGGTTCGATTTCATGAGCGAAGGAAGAACCGGCACCGCAATCGCGGTCAGGAGCACGATGATCGCGATGACCACCAGAAGCTCGACCAGCGTGAAGGCCTGGATTGACCGATGCCGCGCGGAGCGTGCGACCCGGGTGGGCGTTGGTGTCGTTGGACAAGTCATCGATGAAGAAATGTTTTGCATGGTCATTTCGTCGGCATTCATGCCGGTGGTGTGCTGGTGCTTTCCCGAATAACGAGTGAAGGAGCCATGAAGACCCGTCGTGGCTCCGGTGTGGATTCGTCTAAAATATTGAAAATCGCCTCCGACATGGCCAGGAAAGGATTGGTCACCGAGGAAAGAGCGGGATGAATCATCGCGCCGATATCCGATCCGTCGAAACCCAGCACCGAAATATCCTCCGGCACCTGGATCTTCCTCTTTTGCAGCCATTGGATTGCGGCGGTAGCGCCGGTGTCGGAAACGGCGAAAAGCGCTGTCGGCCGCGGCTGCGTATTCCAGATCTCCTCCATCACCTTCAGCGCCCCGACGCCCGAGTTCTCCCAGATGTCGATCCCGGTATGATAAACGCGCATGCCCAGCGAGGGATGGCTTCGTCCGTACGCCTGGAACGCATTGACTCGTTCCTGTACGTTCTCATGGGCCTCCGGCTCATTGACCAGCAGGGCGATCGTGCGATGTCCCAGCCCCACGAGATGGTCCAGCCCCAGATCGATGCCGGCCTTGTTGTCCACGCCGACGAACTTATGCGCCGTGCTCTTGAGCAGCGTATCAACGACGATGCAGGTATAGCCCTTGTCTCCAAAGGCGGAGGCGAGCTCCGTGGTTGCCGGCGGCGAGTTGGCCAAAAGAACCACTGCTCCCTCATGCGGCAGAAAGCTGAGCTGGCGATAGGCGTGGATCAGCCGCTCGCCGCGGTGGGTGTAAAAAGGTTGCAGGTGAATGTGGCGATTCAGGCACTCGACATTCAAAAGCGTCAGGATCTGAGTAATATTCGAGGAGAAGTATTCCGGGAGGAAGACGGCCAGGTTTCGCAGCCCCGACTTCTGGCTCCGCTTCCGCACGATGGAGCCGCGGGCGGGTTTCTTTTCCAGCAGGCCGTCCGCCGCCAGTTCGGCCAGGGCCCGCCGGACAGTGCCTTGGGAAATCCGGAGATTTTCAATCAACTGCGCTTCGGAGAAAAAACGGGTCGCATCGTCAAAATTCTCACTAATCAACCGCTCCAGAGAGGTCTTCAGTTGCACATGAAGCGGCTGCTTGCGGTTGGTGTCCAAAACGATCTGCTGAAGCAGCTCGCTGGAGGGAAGGTTGCCCAGAAGCATTGGCATAGTATTTACAGGGTTCTAATCTGGCCAAAAAATCCCCTTTAAAGGGGTAGTTTACCTTTAAGGCGTCGTCAATTAAATTTTTGCCTCGAAAGCTACTCAAGGGTAAAAACTAACGCAAAAAAGGGTCAAAAATCGACTCGAAGCCGCTTCGATTTGATTATTTTCAGAAGCAGATGAGTTTTTGCCAACTCCTTTAAAGGAGAAAGGTTCATTTATGTTGTTTTTGCGAAGTAGACCCGGTTATCTTTTCAACTCTCAACCTGTTCCCGTTGACCAAACGAACAAACAAAAAAGCCCAAAAACCTCCCAAACGGCAAAGAAGTTCCTGCCAGGGCTGAAGCAAGCCCAAAAAGACATGAAGAAGAAAGTCACTTTCCACCTACTGGCGAACGCGCATCTCGACCCCGTCTGGCTCTGGGATTGGCGCGAAGGCCTCAACGAAGGAATCATCACCGTCCGGACCATCCTCGAGCTGATGGAGGAATATCCGAAAATGACCTTCATGCGGGGTGAGGCGGCGATTTACGAGCATATCGAAAAAACCGACCCCGAAACCTTCGCCCGGATCAGAGCGATGGTGAAGGCAGGCCGCTGGGACGTCATCGGCGGGACCTACATCCAGCCCGATACGAACATGCCGGCGACCGAAACCCTCGCCCGTCATTTCACCGTGGGGCAAAACTATTTCCAGCGCGCCTTCGGTTTTCGTCCTCGCGTCGCGTGGGCTGCCGATTCCTTCGGCCACAGTGCCGGCCTGCCGGAAATCCTGACCGCCGCTGGCATGACCGGCTTCGCGTTTACCCGTCCGATGGAAAAGCAATTCCACCTCGATAATCACGCCTTCTGGTGGGAGAGCGACAGCGGCGCGCGGATTCTTTGCTATCGGCCCACGGTCGGCTGGTACGGAACGGAGCGGGACGAGATTTTCCGCCGCTTCGACGGCTACCTCAAGGAGACAATCGAGAAGCCGGTCCTCCATGTCGGCTGCTTTTACGGTCTTGGCAACCACGGCGGCGGCCCCAGCCGGCGTCATTTGGAAGAAATTGGCCGCTGGGCTGACAAGAACCCGGAGGTGGAGGTAATCCACTCGAGCCTGCATCGCTTCTTCGATGCACTGGCTGCCGATGAGGCGAAAGAGGAGCGGCCTTACCCTGTACATCGCGGTGAACTCAATTTCTGTCTGCGTGGTTGCTATGCCTCGGTCGCCAAGTTCAAGTTCCCTTACCGCAAGACCGAAGGGCGGCTGGTTCGCGCCGAAAAAACCGCTTCGATTATCGATGCCAGCCTGAATCGAAAGCCCGAAACGCTCGCTCCGGCTTGGAAATCGATTCTCTTCAATTCCTTCCACGATATCCTCCCCGGTTCCAGCATCGAACGGGCCTACGAGGAGCAGCTCGCCTGGCTCGGCGTCGCCGGTCACGACGCCCTCCGGGTTGAGTTTAACGCGCTCAACGCCCTGGCCGCGAAGATCGATACTTCTGTGCCCAAAATGGGTGGAGATCATCCGGGTCGAGTGGCTCTTCTGGTCTGGAATCCTCATCCTCACATCTACGAGGGGCCCGTCGAGCTTGAGGCCTCGCTCGATTACCGTCCGCTCTGGCAATACCAGCACAAGGCAGACCTCTGTCCCGTCGAGCTGTTTGATGCCAAGAAACAACCCGTGCCGTTCCAAGTCATCGGCAACGAACACAGCGCCATGAGCGATCTCCCCTGGCGCAAGCGCGTTGTTTTTCAGGCCAAGCTTCCGCCGATGAGCTGGTCGGTTTACCAGATGGGGCTGCCGCAAAAAGCGACAAGGAAAAAAACCGCCGACAAGGGAGTCGCCGCCGCCCGCAAGGATGCTATCCTCAACGGCTTTTACCAGATCAAGGCCCGCCGCGGTTCGAGCTCGCTCCAGATTCTGGCGCAGGGCCGTCCGCTGTTCAAGGGAGCCGGTCTCTCGTTCATCAATGTCAAAGACCCGTGGGGTTCCTGGGGTGGCATGGAAGAAATTCCGGATGCCGTCAATCTCTCCACCGTGCAGGAAACATGGAAAATCGAGAAAACGGAAATCCTCGAAAAGGGGCCTGAACGCGCCGCCCTATGGGTCAAATTTTTCGGCAAGCGGTCGTGGATCGACCTGACCTTTTTCCTCGTCCGGGGCCGTCCGGTTGTCGACGTCCAGGCCCGCGTGCTATGGAATGACCGGAGCAGCCGGTTGAAAATGGTGCTGCCGGTTGGTGACGAGGCCCTCTTTGAAGTGCCGGGTGGACGGGCGCAGCGCGGGATTTGCGGCGAGGTGCCCGGCGGCCGCTGGATTCGCACGACGCAAAAAGGCCGTGCGCCGTTCGGTTTCGCCACCGACGCGCTCTACGGGTACGACTGCAAGGCGGGAGCGCTCCGGGCCACGATTGTCCGGGCTTCGCGTTACGCCAACAGCGACGAGACTCCCGCCGACAAGGAAAGCTGGCGGCCTGCGGTTGATGCGGGCGAACTGACCTTCCGGTTCCTCTTCACGACCGAGGTGAGGGATCTGCCGCGCCTAGCCTTGGAACTGGAACAACCGCTGGTGAATGTGCCGGTCAGCGCCCATCCCGGCCCGCTGCCCCGCTCTGGTTCGCTTTTTTCGCTGAAGACGGAAAACGTCCAGTTGCTGGCCCTTAAGCCGGCCGAAAATGGCAGGGGCTGGATCGTCCGGGTGCAGGAAATCGCCGGGCGGCCCATCCTCCTGCGGGGTCGCTGGCTGAACCGTGAAATTACGCTCGGGCCGGTCAAGGCCTGGGGTATCTCCACCTTTCGGGTGATTCAACGGGGCAAGCGCTGGATTTCTATTCCCACGACGATTCAGGAGTTTTAGAATTAAGCCTCCCTGGCCTCGGCGCATGTCCGGCGTGCAGGAGATCCATTCTCAATTTGTATGACTCAAGAAAACGCCATGGACTTGGTTTCTCTTCTCCGCAAGAGCCAGTTTGCAACCTGGGAAATGCCTGAGCTGCTTTCCCTGAACAAACTCCCTGCCCATTCCACCTTTACCCTTTTCCCTACCCGCGCCGCGGCGGCAAAGGAGCCTGCGGAAAAGTCGCCCTGGCGGCTCGATCTCAACGGCGAATGGCAATTTAAGCTGGCCGAAAACCCCAATGAAGCGGTCGATCGCCTGGCCGATTTCTCCGGCTGGACCATAATTTCCGTGCCCGGAAATCTCCAGACCCAGGGCTTCGACCAGCCTCATTACACCAATGTGCGCATGCCGTTTCCGGAAAATCCGCCGGACGTACCGGTGAAGAACCCAACCGGCATCTATCGCCGGACATTCCAGGTTCCCCGCGACTGGGCCGATCGCCGGATTGTCGTCCAGTTTGGCGGCGCTAACAGTGTGCTTTACGTTTTCTGCAACGGCTGCTGCGCCGGGATGAGCAAGGATTCGCACCTGCCCGCGGAATTTGATCTCACCACCCTGATCAAACCGGGTGGGGAAAACGAACTCATCGCCGTGGTCGTCAAATGGTCGGATGCAACCTTTGCCGAAGACCAGGACCAGTGGTGGATGTCGGGCCTGCACCGGGACGTCTTCCTCTACGCCACACCGAAAACCTTTATCCGCGACATTGACGCCCGGGCCGAGCTGGACGAATCGCTCCGCAACGGCAATCTCAACCTCACCGTCGAAATCGGTTTCCCCGGCAAGGTCGAGGATGGTCCGCAGGTTACCGCTTATCTCCTCGATCCGGCGGGCAAACCGGTCTTCGCTAAGCCGCTCGAAGCTGCCTATAAGTTTGATCCAGGATGGAGAAAAGGTTTTTCCGTTGCTCTTTCCGGTGCGGTGAAGGCTCCGAAACTTTGGTCGGACGAAAATCCTGCGCTCTACGCCCTGCTAATTGGACTCAAGACCGGCGAGGGCGAGCAATGGGCACGGGTGCGCGTTGGTTTTCGCCGCATTGAAATCAAGAATCGGCAGCTTCTGGTCAACGGCCGCGCGATCATGATCAAGGGGGTCAATGTCCATGATCACGACGATGTGAAGGGCAAGGCGATCAGCCGCGAGCGGATGCTGCAGGACATCCGGTTGATGAAGCAGTTCAACGTCAATGCTGTCCGCACGTCGCATTATCCGAAGGACCCGGCCTTCCTCGATTTTTGCGACGAATACGGCCTTTACGTGGTCGATGAGGCGAACATCGAAGCGCACGATTTTTACGACTACCTTTGCCATTCCAGTCGCTACGCGACTGCTTTCCTTGATCGCGTTATGCGCATGGTCATTCGCGACAAAAACCATCCCAGCATCATCTTCTGGTCGCTCGGCAATGAAAGCGGTTACGGCCCGAATCATGATGCCGCCGCCGGATGGATCCGCGGATTCGACCGCTCTCGGCTTCTCCATTATGAGGGCGCATCTCCCGCGCACGACCGGATTTTCTGGAATGCCGGCCGCCACGCGACCGATGTGGTCTGCCCCATGTACTGGCCCATCGAGATGCTGCGCAAGTACGCGGTTGAGAGCAAGGACGAGCGCCCTCTGATCCTTTGCGAATATTCGCATGCGATGGGCAACAGCAATGGCAGCCTATGCGACTACTGGGCGCTGTTTGAGAAGTACCGCCATCGCGGTTTGCAGGGCGGTTATATTTGGGAATGGGTTGACCACGGCATCCGGCAGGAGACAACCGACGGTCGCGCTTATTGGGCCTACGGCGGCGATTTCGGCGATGTGCCGAACGACGCGAATTTTTGCTGCGACGGCCTGGTCTGGCCCGACCGCACGCCGCATCCCGGCATGTACGAGATGAAATATCTTCATCAGCCGGTTTCCGTTCGCGCTGCCAAGGGCGGCCGGCTTGAAATCCGCAACAAACAGGAATTCACCGGGCTCGATCACCTGCAGGGCGAAT
Organism: Methylacidiphilales bacterium; assembly: GCA_021272165.1. Taxonomy (GTDB): domain Bacteria; phylum Verrucomicrobiota; class Verrucomicrobiia; order Methylacidiphilales; family UBA1321; genus JABDGH01. The sequence continues at coordinate 18,467 of JAJSLK010000075.1, read as the reverse complement.
GGGAATTTCAGATCGAAGGCAAGACCGTGGCGAAGGGGCATCTGCCCCGCCTGCAAATTGCGCCCGGAACCGGCAAGGTCATCGCGTTGGGCAAGGTGCTGCCCGTTGTCCCAGCAGGCAAGGAAGCGTTTCTTAACCTCACGTTTCGTTTGAAGGAGGAAACCGCCTGGGCTCCGAAAGGCCATATCGTGGCCTGGGACCAGATCACGATGAGCCGTCCCGCGCGTTCCCTGTCCAAGTCCTCCGCGGCGCCACTGATTTTCGAGGAGGCGAAGAACGAGCTGAAATTGGCCGCGGGCGAATGGGAACTATGCGTCAATCGGAAGACCGGGCTGATCGATTCACTCTGGGCCCGTGACCGGGAATGGCTCCAGAGCGGGCCGCGTCTGCAGGTTTGGCGCGGCGCCACCGATAACGACGGCATCAAGCTCTGGACCGGACAGGACGACAAGGTGCTCGGCCGCTGGCTCGCGACGGCGCTCGACCGGGTCGAAATCAAACTGGAGAAAATCGAGCCGGTCAAAACCGCGCGTACCGGCATCACGGCGCTCCGCACCATCCACCGCGCCTCAGGCCGCGGCAATTGGGAGGACTTTCGGCATGAGCAGCTCATTTCCCTTCTGGATAACGGCGAGGTGCGCATTGAAAACCACGTGACCCTTGGTCGGGAGATCATGGAGGATCTTCCGCGCATCGGCATCACGCTCGCTGTGCCGGAGGGATTCGAACAGGTGAGTTGGTTTGGCCGTGGGCCGTGGGAAAACTACAGCGACCGCAAAGCGTCCGCCAATGTTGGCCGCTATCAAAGCACCGTGAACGGTCTTGACGTGCCCTATGTGATGCCGCAGGAAAATGGCAATCATACCGACGTGCGCTGGTTTGAAATTCAATCCGAGAAGGCAAAAGAGGGGCTTCGCTTTATCGGCGAACCGCTGCTGAATTTCTCGGCCAGTCATTTCACGGCGAATGATTTCTTCCGGGCCCGGCACACGACTGACTTGACGCCCCATCCGGAAACCATCGTGAACATTGACCTGGCCCAGCGGGGTCTGGGTACCAGGAGTTGCGGGCCCGACGCGCTTCCCCAATATCTTCTCAGTGGCCGCAAACACCAATTCACCTACCGGATTCAGCTCGTTGACTGAGTCGAGCGCGGGCTCGCGCGGGCAAAAACTCACACGGGCCAAATACGCGGAGATGAAGCCGACACAGGCGGCGCAATTTTTCCTCGGCAAATTTCTCTGCGTGCAGGAACCCGATGGGTATGCCGAGGGCATAATCACCGAGACCGAGGCCTACGGCGGCGTGCGCGATGCTGCTTCTCATGGCTTTGGCAATCGCCGCACGGATCGGACTGAAATCATGTTTGCCCCCGGCGGCGCGGCCTATGTCTATCTTTGCTACGGCATGCATTGGATGTTTAATATTGTCACCGGCCCGCTCAATTCGCCTGAGGCCGTGCTGGTCCGCGCGGTGCAGATCACGGGTGGAAAGGAACTTGTGAGGCGACGTCGTCGCGGCGTGGCGGAAAAAGATTGGGCGAGCGGCCCCGGCCGCGTCTGCGCGGCTCTCGGCATTGGCCGGCATCACAACCGCGGCGATCTCCTCGGCGAGACGATCTGGATTGAGGACCGCGGGGTGAAAATTCCTCGCGGAGCCGTGAAGAGGACGCCGCGAATTGGCGTCGACTATGCCGGTATCTGGGCGCTCAAGCCCTGGCGATTCGTTTGGGAAATCCCAAAATGATCAGACCAATTTAGGTTCGGCGTACCAGGTGAACCCGGTCGATTCGGTCAGGCGCACGGGCAGCAATTCGCCGCGCCACCGGTCATTTGCTTCGATGAGCACGAGGCGGTTGGTCCGGGTCCGGCCCTGGAAACGGCTCGGATTGGTCCGGCTTTCGCCTTCGACCAGAATCTCATCTTCGCGGCCCAGTAATTTCTTCGTTCGCTGCGCGGCGATTTCGTCGAGGATGCGGAGCAGTTCCTGGTTGCGCTCCATCTTCACGTCCTCCGGTAACTGTCCCTCCATCGTCGCGGCAGGGGTATCGCGGCGAGGGGAATAGCGGAAAACGAACGCATTGTCGTAGGCGATTTCCCGCACGAGGTCGCACGTCTGGCGGAAATTCTCCTCGGTCTCACCGGGAAAACCGACGATGATGTCGGTGGTAAAGGCGATGCCGGGTTGCGCTACGCGCAGCTTGTCAATCAAGCGAAGATATCCCGCGCGGGTATAGGCGCGATGCATTGATTTCAACATAAGGTCACTGCCCGATTGGAGGGGAAGATGGACATGCTCGCAGAGATTCGGAAGTTCGCGGAAACAGGCAATGAGATCATCCTTGAAGCCGATCGGGTGAGGTGAGGTGAACCGGACTCGTTGCAGTCCGGGCACCGCGCAGACGGCTTGCAACAGTTGCGTAAAGGGCGACCGCCCGTCGACGGAGGGGAATTCATGCCGACCGTAAAGATTCACGATCTGTCCGAGCAGCGTCACTTCCTTCACGCCCTGTGCCACGAGTGATTCGACTTCCGCGACGATTTCCGCGAGGGGCCGCGAGCGCTCCGCTCCGCGCGTGCTTGGGACAATGCAGAACGTGCAGTGCATGTTGCAGCCCTGCATGATCGACACGAAAGCGGTCACCTGCCGCGGCGCCAGAAGATGATCCCGAATGGTATTTTGGGAACCGGTCTCTTCGGCAACATCGACGCGCGGCGCTGGCACCGCCGCAGGATTTTCGCGGTGCTGCCGGAAGAGTTCGTCCACATGTCGGCCGACCTCGTGGAACTTCTGTGTGCCCACCACGAGGTCGACGTCGGGCAGCTCGTCGAGGATGGAGGCGCCCCGGCTCTGGGCCATGCAGCCGAGAAAACCGATGACCTGGTGCTGGCGACGTTTTTTGCGGCCGCCGAGCGTCTGCATCTTGCCGATCGCCTTTTGCTCCGCCATGTCGCGGACCGAACATGTATTGAGCAGGACCACATCGGCCTTCTCCTCATGCTCCACCAAGTCATAGCCGCGGCTGGCCAGATCGCGGGCAACCTGCTCGGAGTCGCGCACGTTCATCTGACAGCCGTAGGTTTTGATGAAGACGGAAGGCATGGAACGGCGATGATATCCTCTTCCGAGGACGATTTCGAGCTTCTCATCGGCCCTGTGGAGACGTTGTCAGGCCGGCGTATTGACCACGGTTTCGATCGCCTGTTGCAACTTTTCCAGCTTGTAGGGTTTTTCGAGTACCGCATTGAAACCGAATTTGCTGTGATCGGTCATCACAGGATGATCCAGATGACCGCTGCTGGCCACGACCTTGGCATGGGGATCGATCTTCTTGATCGTATGCACCGCGTCTTGTCCCCCGACGCCATTGGGAATGACGAGATCCATCATCACAACGTCGAAAGGCTCCGATTGCGACTTCGCCTTGGCGAAGGCCGCGATAGCCTGCGAGCCGTCAGTGCACGTCGTTACTTCGTAACCGAGATGCCCCAGCATCCGGCTCACAATATCCAAAATCATCTGCTCGTCGTCCATGAGCAGAATGCGCTTTCTCTGAACCTTTGACAATCCCCCTGTGCCCGTCCGCATTGAGGCTGAACCGGTGGGTGTCGGCGCGGTTGGTGTGATGCTCGGCATTGGGCCGGTGGCTGAAACCGGGGTCGTCGTTGTTATTGCGCTGGAGCTCCTGGACGTAGGTAGAAAAACGGAGACGGTCGTGCCCGCGCCCGGAGTCGAATCGATCAGGATCGTGCCGCCCATCCGTTGAATGGAGGACAATGCGGTCGTGAGCCCCAGTCCCTGCGAGCCGGATCGCGTGGTGAAGTAAGGCTCGAAGACGCGCGGTAGCGCCTTCTCCGAGATGCCGTGGCCCTGGTCCTGCATCCGCAGGCAGATGTAATCGTTGGGCTTGAGCGGAATGTCATGGCGGTTGGCGAATTGCTCCCGTGGAATGTTCTCCGCCGTGAGCCGAATCACGCCCTTGTCCATCGCCTCCACTGAATTAGTGATGATGTTCCGGATGGCATGGGAAAACGCCTCCTGGTCGACTTCGATTTCGGGCAGCTTGCGCGGGAAAAGATATTCCGCCCGCACCATCGTTCCGCGCAGGACTTCCTGCACAGCCTCCTGCACCGCTTCCTCGACCACGATGGGGACACGCGATTGTCCCGCCTGCGGCGCGATGGAAAACATCTGCTCGATGAGATCGCGCGCCCGTTGAAGCGAGCGTTCCATTTCATTGAGCCGGACCGCGATTGCGTTGTGCGGCCCATTCAGGTTCTTGGCGATGGTCAAATTGCCGATGACATTGGTAAGAATCTGGTCGAAGTCGCGCGCCATCGTCTCGATCATCCCCATCGCCGTCGCTTCGGTGCTGGCCAGGGAAAGAGCTTCCGCCAGGCGATTTTTTTCGGTCACATCCGTGGCCACCATCAGGATCGATTCCACCTGGCCGTTTTGATCATGGAGGGGAATGATTTCGGTTAGCAATTGCACCCAGCCGCCGTCCTTCTTTTGCACCCGATATTCACTCTGGTGCTGCGTTCCTTCCTGCGCCACTTTGTTGAGCGCCTCGGTCGCGCGGGTTTGTTCGTCGGGATGAATTTCAGAAAGAGCATAGGTTCCGGCCAGTTCCTCTGTCTCATAGCCCAGCACCCGGTTATAGGCCGGATTGTTCCAGACCCGGTGACCTTGCCGGTCCATCAGCACGATCAGGTCGGAAACATTGTCCGTCATCACCTGGAAAAGACGGCGCTGGTTGCCCCACTCCTGCTCGGCCTGGGTCCATTGTTCCAAGGTGCGGCGATAGTTAACAATATCTTCGCGCAGCTGGTTCAACTCTGCCTGGGGATCGACCGTGGGAACAGTCGAAGACGACGGAGTGGAAAAAGTGATTGTCGGCTTTTTTTCGTGGGCGGGCACAGGTTCGCTTTTGGGTGCGGCAGTCAATCCCCCCGTTTCGGTGCCAATCTGGCGCAGAACAATGGGCTTGCGTACAACAGTCTGGGTTCGGGTGGGGACATCGTTCACGATTCTATCCGTTCAGGGGATCGAGCTGATCGGGGCGACAGTAGCATTTTTCCTATTTCTAGTCGAAGATCATTCGAGCAGAAAGTATGCTGACTGTCTGATGGAGTAGTTTAGGTGCGTAAATTAGGCAAGAAAAAACCAAATTTCGAAAGATAACCGCATTTGCGGCCAGTTTCCGGCCCCATTCTCCCCAGATTGTTTCTGCTATTCCGTCGCGAATGGCGACGCCTAGACGCGGCCGATTACACGGAGAGCTGACAAATCAGGCCCCGACTTCCTTGCGCGCCTCTTCCGCCAACGCGGTCGACAGGTACCGTTCGCCGGTACTGCAGCCGATGGTCACGATCAGTTTGCCCTTGTTTTCGGGGCGCTTGGCTACTTGGATCGAGGCGAAGACGTTCGCCCCGGTCGAGATGCCGGCCAGGATGCCTTCCTCTTTGGCCAGGCGGCGGGCAGTCACGAGTGCATCCTCGTTGCTCACGGTGATGACCTCATCAACGGCCTTCAGGTGAAGATTGCCCGGCACGAAACCGGCACCAGTCCCTTGGATTTTATGCGGGCCCGGCTTGAGCGGCTCGCCCTTCAGCGTCTGGGTGATGACCGGGGAATCCTTCGGTTCAACCGCGATGGCCTTGAAGTCGGCCTTGCGGGTCTTGATCACCTCGGAAACGCCGGTGATCGTTCCGCCGGTGCCGACTGCCGCGACGAGGATGTCGACCTTACCGTCAGTATCGTTCCAGATTTCCTCGGCGGTCGTCTTCCGATGGATTTCGGGATTGGCCGGATTTTCAAACTGCTGCGGGATGAATGCGTTCGGCGTCTCTTCCAGAATAGCCTTCGCCTTGGCGATGGCTCCCTTCATGCCCTCGGCGGCCGGGGTTAAAACGAGCTTGGCGCCGAGCAACGCCAACAGCGTGCGACGCTCCAGCGACATGCTCTCCGGCATGGTCAGAATCAGTTTGTAGCCCTTCGCTGCGGCGACAAACGCCAGCGCAATACCCGTATTGCCGGAAGTCGGTTCCACAATAATCGTGTCCTTCGTGATCTTTCCCGCCTTTTCGCCCGCCTGGATCATGGCCAGACCGATACGGTCCTTGACGCTGCCGAGGGGATTGAAAAATTCGCCCTTGAGCACGATGGTTGCTTCGAGACCTTCCGTAAGGCGGTTCAGTTTGATGAGAGGCGTGCGGCCAATGGTTTCGAGGATGCTGTTATAAATGGGCATGGGAGTGAATGGGTTGTTAACTGTTCCCATAGACAATAAGGTACCTCTCCGCGCGAGGCAACCCTTTTTGCTCAGGACCCTGGTGATGCCGACGAGACGAGGATTTCCCAGGCTTATTTCAGCCCGAGCACATCCTGCATCGAATAGAGGCCCGGCTTTTGGGTGCACACCCATTTCGCCGCGCGAAGAGCGCCGGAAGCAAACGCATCGCGACTCGATGCACGATGGGTCAGCTCCACCCGCTCGCTGTTCGCGGCAAAATGAACGGTATGGTCGCCCACGACGTCGCCACCGCGCAGGGCATGCATCCCGATGATTTTCTTCGGCCGCGCCCCAACATCCCCGTGCCGTCCGTGAACTGTCAGGTCCTCGTAGGTTCCACCAGAAGCCTTGGCCAGAATTTCCCCCAGCCGCCGCGCGGTGCCGCTGGGCGCATCGAGCTTTTGGCGGTGATGCATCTCCACCACTTCCTGATCGAAATTCTCGCCCAGTGTCTCGGCCGCGATCCGGGTCAGATAAAAAAGGAGATTTACGCCCACGGAAAAATTCGGGGCGAAGACAACCGGGATCCGCTTTGCCGCGGCCTCGATGGCCTGCCGTTCCTCATCCGTATGACCCGTGGTGCCGATGACCAGCGCTTTGTTGTGATCGGCCACCGTCCCAGCCAGCCCGGCGGTAATCGAATGATGGGCGAACTCAATGACTGCATCGCATTGGCCAATCACGGCGGGAAGGTCGTCGCCCTGGTCGATGCCGTCGATGAGTTCCAATTCCGGGTCCTGGCTGGCGAGGTGCATCAGCGCGTGTCCCATCCGGCCTTTCGACCCGACGATTACTACTCTGGTCCTGGTCGCGATCATGACTTGCCCTGCAGTCCGTACTGTTCGAGCACGATTTCCAACCGGTCGCGATTCTGGGGCTGCAACGGCACGAGAGGAAGCCGCACTTCGCTTGTCATCCAGCCCTGCTGCGCCAGCGCCGTCTTCACGGGCACCGGGTTCGATTCGATGAAAAGATCGCGGAACAGCGGATAAAGCCGCCGATGCATCGCTTCCGCTTCCGTCACTTTTCCTTCGCGGAAGGTGCGAACCAGCGCCGCCACGTCCTTCGGAATGAGGTTGGAAGCCACGCTGATCACGCCGCTGGCACCGACAGCCAGAGCGGGCAGCGTCATTGAGTCGTCGCCGCTCAGGATCGTCACGTTGTCCGGCAATGCCTGCCGCAACTGGCTGAACCGTTCAATTGATCCGCCCGCTTCCTTGATCGCGACAATGTTCGGATGCTTCAGCGCCAGCCCGGCCATCGTATCAACCGAAATCTCGCCGCCGGTCCGCCCCGGCACGCTGTACGCAATGATCGGCAGCCATGTCGCCTCGGCCAAGGCGGAGTAATGGGCAAAAATTCCTGCCTGAGACGGCTTGTTGTAGTAGGGCGAGACGACCAGAAAACCGTCAGCGCCGAGCTTCTTCGCCTCCTGCGTCAGATAAATCGCCTCTGTCGTGCTGTTCGACCCGGTACCGGCGTAAACCTTGATCCGGTGATCGACCACCTCGACCGTATGCTGAATCACCCGCAGATGCTCCTCCATGTTCAGCGTCGCCGATTCGCCTGTGGTTCCAACCGGGACAACGCCATCCACGCCCGCCGCGATCTGTTCCTCGAGCAGATGTTCAAAGGCCTTTTCATCCACGCGATTATCGCGGAACGGTGTGACCAGTGCGGTATAAGTGCCAACAGGGGCAGCGGATGAGGCGGACATAAGGAGGGTCGAATCTAACCAAGGTCGGGCCGATTAGCAATGCAGAGGGCTATGATTTATAGGCGAACGCGAACCAGGCCGCCCCAGCCAGAAATCCAAAACTGACCATGTAATTCCACCGCAGGCTCTCGCCCAAGACCCCTTTGGCAAAGAAGACGAACACCACCAGCGTGATAATCTCCTGCAGGATTTTGAGCTGGTAGCCATCCAGTGCCTTGAATCCGATCCGGTTGGCCGGCACCTGAAAGCAATATTCGAAAAATGCGATTCCCCACGCGATCAGAATGACCAGGAAAAGGGGCCGATTATGGAGATATTTGAGGTGACCATACCAGGCGCAAGTCATGAATGTATTTGAAGCGATCAGAAGAAGGATGGTTTGAAGGACGATCAAGGGCATGGCCAATAGTAGAATAACTTTTTGCATTTAAAAGGCGCTGATTTGCAGTCGCTTGAAACTTAACTAGACTACACGAATAAGATAAATGACTTGACCTCTCGAAAATTATTTATAATGTCCATAGAACTTATATAGTTTATGAAAAACCTCATTATTCTCCTTACGGTCATTGGCCTTGGGCTTGGTATTTCCCTGGCCCCAGCCAAAGACATCGCCCTTCTTAACGTCTCGTACGATCCCACGCGCGAGCTTTATCAGGATTACAACCAGGTCTTTGCCGCCTACTGGAAAAAGCAGACCGGCGACACGGTCACCGTCACGCAGTCCCACGGCGGCTCGGGCAAACAGGCCCGCGCGGTGATCGATGGTCTTCAGGCTGACGTGGTCACCCTTGGCCTGCCGCCCGATATCAACGCCATCGTCAACAACGCCCACATCATCGGGCCCAAATGGGAAGACCGTTACCCTGATCGCAGCTCGCCCTACACGTCGACCATCGTTTTCCTCGTGCGCAAGGGCAATCCCAAGGGGATCAAGGACTGGCCCGACCTGGCCAAGTCCGGCGTGGAAGTCGTGACGCCAAATCCCAAGACCTCCAGCGGCGCGCGCTGGAATTTCCTCGGCGCCTACGGTTATGCGCTCGAAACCAATGGCGGCGACCAAGCCAAGGCAAAGGAATTTGTGAAAGCCATCTATGGCAACGTCAAGGTGCTCGATTCCGGCGCCCGCGGCTCGACGGTCACCTTCGTCCAGCGCGGGGAAGGGGATGTCCTCATCGCCTGGGAAAATGAGGCGCTGCTCAGCTTCAAGAAGACCAATCCCGATGAGTTCGAGATTGTCTATCCGAGCCAGTCCATCCTCGCCGAACCGCCGGTCGCCGTCGTCGATCTCTACGCCGATAAGCACGGTACGCACGAAGTCGCCACGGCGTATCTTAAATATCTCTATTCACCTGAGGGACAGGACGTGATCGCCCGGAACTACTATCGTCCCCGGTCGGCCGACGTTCTTGCCAAATATTCGAGCCAGTTCCCGGCCATCAAACTCTTCACCGTCGCCAAGTTGTTTGGCGATTGGGACCAGGTGCAGAAAACTTATTTCGGTGACGGAGGTGTCTTCGATCAGATCTACAAGACTCCCGCAGCTTCACAGTAAATTGGTCCGTTTATTTTTCCGAATGATAAGCGCCCGGTCAAAAGCCGGGCGCTTTTTAATTTTCAGACTCGTTTGGAGGTTCGTCCCGTTAAATGCGATAAAGCATAAAAAGCTCCGTGGCACCGCACTTGCTAGGTTATGTTCCTTCTGCCATGGGTTCTCGAGTCCTCATCACGGGTGCGACCGGCTTTATTGGGCGGCAATTGACCCGTGACCTTGCTGCCTCCGGCCATGAGGTGCGCATCCTGGCGCGCAGCCGGGACAAGGCCCAGATGCTTTTCGGCGACAGCGTGGAGATCATGGTGGGCGATCTCGGCCGGCCCGAGTTGTTGGAGAAGCTCTGTCGCGACCGCGAGATCGTTTATCACATCGGCGGCATCTATCGCTTCGGCCTGCGCCATCGTCGCGAGCTCTGGCGCATCAATGTCGAGGGCACCGAGAATCTGCTGAAGATCGCCGCCACAGCGGGCATCGGGAAAATCATCCATCTTAGTTCCTGTGGCGTCTTGAGCAAAAGGGAAGGCGTTGTTTCCGCCGCGTCGCCGCTTAACGAAAATGATTTTCCCGACCAGCCCCAACGCCTTTGTTCTTACAAATCATCCAAGTGGCACGCCGAGCAACGCGCACTCGACTGGGCGCGGAAAGGCCTGCCCGTCACCATTGCGAGCACGACCTGCCCCATCGGCTGGGGTGACGAAGCACCCACCCCCACCGGCTGCATCATCCGCGATTTTCTCGCGCGCCGTTTTCCCTTTTCCTGCCGCACCGGCCTCAACTTCATCGGCGTCGGCGATCTTAGCCGCGGCCTGCGCCGGGTGGCGGAAGTGGGCCGCCCCGGTGCTCGTTACCTCCTTTGCCATGAGAACCTCTGGCTTAAGGAATTTCTCGATTTGCTCGCCCGCGAAACCGGCCTCAAAGCGCCCTCCATTTGCCTTCCTGGCACGATGATCGCCCTGCTCGGCATGGCGGGAGAGGCGATCGATCTCCTCAATCCCCGCAGCGTTGGCGCGCGTATTTGTCTCGAGTCAGCCTGCCAGTCGCGGCGCATCCAGTTTTTCGACAATTCCCGGACGCGACAGGAACTCAATTGGGCGCCGATCCAGTCGATCGAGGAAAACATCCGCGAGGCGGTCGCCTGGTTCAGCCGGGATACATCGGACTCCGTTCCGCAACATGCGCCCGTCGCGGAGCCTAATCTGTAGGGAATCGCCTTAAATAAAAGGCGAGAGCGGCATAAAGGTTGCCAGCGGGTGAAAGCTCTCCTGCCCCGGCTTGGGTGGATTGATCGGCATCCGGTCCGCCCAGTCGATCAGGAAACGGCAAAGTGCCTTCTTGTCGGGCAGATGGGTCTGCTCGCCGGACCTGGTCATGATTCCAAAGCCAGGCCCGTAAGCCTGCCCGTTCAGCACGCATGCATCCGTCAGGCATTCCTCGATCTGTTGCCGGCCCCTGGCGCGGACTTCGTTGGCAGTTCCTTCAATCTCGTATTTCCATCCAACCAGCAGGCTGGTGGGGAAAAGGCGCCGCAACGAGGCAATAAGCTTCGGCGCAGGCTCGAGGGTAACGGTCAGCTTTCCGTCCCGGCTTGGCATCTTCCCCCGCGGGACCGGCTCGCCCTTCTCGTTAACCACCGCTCCCACGCGAAAATCGCAAAGAGCCGCTGCGTGAAAAACGATATTTACCTCCTCGCGAAAAGGTAGCCGTTGCAAACCTTCTTCGAGATCGTCGTTGGTCGTAAATGGAATGACTTCCACCGGCCAAAGAGGCGCGGCAAAAGTCGAGGCCGTACCGCGGAAACAAATCACCATATGGCCCGCATTGGCGAAACCCTCCGCCAGCATCGTCCCGAGCTCCCCGGTCGAAAAATTACTCAGCCGCCGCACCTTGTCGAGAGGTTCGTAACTCGGCCCGGACGTAATAATAATTCTCATACGCTCCCTACTCCCACCATAACCTATTTTCGGCGTTGGGAAAGGTGTCTTTAGCTCATTTAGACGTTTGATCGGCTCTTTGGGTTACCGTGCCTGTGAAAACGGGAATTATCTTCGTGGGCAGCCGAGAACGCTTCATCATCCTGATCCTCCGATCAGCCGTTCGATCCGGATGATCTCGCCCACGGACCAAGCCTGGAAAGGGCAGCCCCGCGCGGTGAAAGGCGGTTCGGTCTCGGCAATTTCCGGCACGTGGTGAAGGCCCGGCAGGTCGAGCCGGGCGAGCTGCGGGGTTAGAAACAACCGGGTCGCCTCGGCTTTGGCCTGCGGCGACTGTCCTTTCACCCGAATCCATGCCTCGATGAACGGCCCGGCCAGCCAGGGCCAGACGGCACCCTGGTGATAGGCCGAGTCCCGCTGCTCTGGAGCGCCTTCATAATGGGAGGTATAACCTTCCTCACCCGGGGCCAAGGAGCGCAAACCCATCGGCGTCCAAAGATGATCCTGCACGGTCTGGAGCAGCCGCGCGGCATGGTCTCCCTGGATCAACATCAACGGCAGCCCGCCAACAGCAAAAATCTGATTAGGCCGAAGTTTTTCGTCGGTTTTTCCCGGCTGATGATCGGCGTCGACCACATCAAAAAGGCAGCTGCGCTCCTCGTTCCAGAACCGGCTTTGAAAGGCGGTCAAGCCTCGTTGGAAAATCGGGTCCCAGGCGGGATTGTAATGACTAGCGCACGCCAGCGCATTCAGCCATAGCGCCTCAATCTCCACCGGCTTGCCGATGCGTGGTGTCACTACCCGGTCGCCGATCTTCGCGTCCATCCAGGTCAATTGCACGCCCGGTACGCCGCAGGCCAGCAACCCGTCCGGACTGCCCCTGATGCCGTACCGTGTGCCGTGCCAGTAGCCGGTCAGGATCGCCTCGACGCTGGCAAGCAAGACATCGATTTCGACCGGCAGCGAGGGATCGGCCTTCGCCGATTCGAGAAACTCGTGCACCGCGATGACATACCAGAGCGAGGCGTCGGCCGAGTTGTACTCGGGCTGGTCGCCCCGGTCAGGAAAACGGTTGGGCATCATCCCTTCCGAAACAGCTCCGGCCCACGCGGTGAGGATGTCGCGCGCTTCCGGCAGCCGGCCGGTCGCGAGACAAAGGCCGCGCAGCGCGATGAACGTGTCGCGGCCCCAGTCTCCGAACCAGGGATAGCCGGCGATGATTGTCCGCCCCGTGCCCCGCCGTACCAGATAGGCGTCCGCCGCGCGAAGGCGAGGGGAGCTGAATACCGCGCGGCGAGTCCGTTCCGTGTTCGCGAGAGCCTCCGCCAATTCCGGCACGCCGGTGAATTCCGGCAATGGATTCCCCGGTGTTTCCGCCGCAAAAATCACGACCGCCTGGCCCGCGGTGAGATCGAATTCCAGGATGCCCGGCGCGGCCAGGTCTTCCGTTGCATCCAAGCCGCGGTTGGCTTCTTCCTCGTAGAAAAAATTTCGGTACCAGCACGGTTCATGACGATAATCGCCGTTGTGCAGCGCGGTGACCTTCGGTACGCCATCGTAAAATTGCCAGCGTTGACCGAAGGGGAGATTTTCCGGATCGAAACGAAAAGCCGGGTTTTCGTGATGGGTGGCGTGAAAGTCCCGGCCCGAAAAAAAGGGGCGCATGCGCAACTTCAGCGGCGCTGCGCCTTGGCCCGATCGCGACCAGCGCAAAACGACGGCGGGAATCTCACGCGGCACAAAAAGCTCGAACACGATTTTTCCGTTGGGCAGGGCGAAACTCCATTGCGGCCACGGATCGGGCGAGAAATGCTCCATTCGCGTCACGCCATCAGGATGGTTCACATCAGGCGCATAACGTTGGGTTGTTAACGCCAAGGTTCCCGCGGATGTCTCGACTTCCGCGTCGAAACCATTCACCAGCACCATCCGTCCGGCGGGGGGCTCGGTCGCCGCCAGTAGCAGCGCATGATAACGCCGGGTCCGAATGGTCGAAATCGTTCCGCTGGCAAAACCGCCGAGTCCGTCAGCTTCGAGCCACTCCGATGTCTCCGTTTCGGCCTGGGCCATGACCCAACTAAACACAGTTGTGCGAAGAGGCCATCGCGAAATTTTTACAAAAGTTGTCGCGCTTTTCCCATCGGTCGCGGCATGATGGATGTACCTATGGCAGCGGTGTTTGTTCAGTGACCTTGATTAATGCGAGGTTTTTGATCGAACTCCGAGCCATCATGTTGCGTCAAAAAGGTAACCATGAGTCCCCCTGTCTCCAAAGTTGCCCCATGGGAGGATTTCATCCTTCGCGTCATCGCGATTTACAAGCTCATCCATGCCCTCTTCTTCATCGCCGTCGGCTTCGGTCTCCTGCGGTTGCGCCACCACAACATTGTTCAATTTTTGAACGATTACTTCATTGTTCCCTACCACATCAACCCGGAAAGCCACATCGTCGACTGGTTCCTCGACCAGGCGCAGAACATCACGTCCCACAGGCTCGCTTTTTTTGGTTACGCCGCCTTTTTCTACGCCGCGCTTTTTTTAGCCGAAGGGATCGGCCTCTATCTGCGCAAACGCTGGGCCGAGTACATGGTTGTCATTGTCACCGGCTCCTTTCTGCCTTTTGAAATTTACGAAATTTTCGTCCGCGTGGTCTGGTGGAAATTCCTTATCGTCGCGGGCAATCTCCTCATCGTCGGTTACCTGGTCCACCGGCTCATGCTTGATGCCCGCAATGAAAAGGTCGGGGAACAGCCTGCGAAAAAAAACTCTCCGGCCGCGCCGCCTTCCTCCGTTTCGAAAGTCATTCCGACCGAAGTTCCGTAACTGTGGCGCAGCCCCGACGCGGTCAGACCATCTCTTATGAGTGATTTTAAGCCGGGACTGATTAGCCACTCCAAAGTGCCGCGCCGTCGCCGGCCCAAATCGACCATCTTCACCTGGGTTCTGGCCGGCGTGCTCATCACCGGCATCAGCGTGGTTGTTCTTGTCTACGCCTACTACAGCGCCCGCGCCGGATTGATCGACATCAACATCATCCGCGAAATGCCGAAGGCCTCCATCCTCTACGATTACCAGGGCCATCCCTTCAGCCGTTTCTTTGACGAAAACCGCATTGCGCTGCCGCCTGATCAACCCGTGCCCAAGCTTCTCGGCGAGGCGGTCGTCGCCACGGAGGACCGCCGCTTTTACTCGCACGGCGGCATCGACATCATCGGCATGGCGCGGGCCGGGGTTTCCAATTTTATCGGCCACGGTTCGCGGCAGGGCGGCAGCACAATCACGCAGCAGCTCGCCCGCAACAGCATCGGCCGGCTCGAGCGCACCTACGACCGCAAGTTCCTCGAAATCTTCCTCGCCCACCGCATCGAGCAGTCCTACACCAAGGAACAGATTCTCCGCTATTACCTCGACCGGATTTATTTCGGCCAGGGCCTCTACGGCGCCGAGACCACCGCCTATGCCTTCTTCGGTGTTTCCGCGCACCAGCTCAACCTTGCCCAGTGCGCTCTCCTCGCCGGCATGATCTCCAGTCCCAACGCCTCCTCGCCCTGGAAGGACATTAACGCCGCCCGCGCTGCCCGTGACCGCGCCCTCCTCCGCATGGTCAAGGCCGGCTACATTACGCAGGCCGATGCCGACAAGGCGCAGAAGGCCCCGCTGGCTTTGCGGCCTCGTCCCGATTTCGGCGGGGGCTTTGCCACCAGCGAGGTCCGCCGCCAGCTCGAGCAGATGCTCGATTCCGACACCATCCAGCAGGGTGGCCTGAAGATTTTCACCACCATCGATCCCCA
Source organism: Methylacidiphilales bacterium (assembly GCA_021272165.1). Taxonomy (GTDB): domain Bacteria; phylum Verrucomicrobiota; class Verrucomicrobiia; order Methylacidiphilales; family UBA1321; genus JABDGH01. The sequence goes on along the minus strand of JAJSLK010000075.1, from coordinate 3,178 downwards.
CCTGCAATCGATTGCCGAAGGTGCTCTCGCCGCCCGCATCAATCAAATCGAGTCTTCCAAGGGTGAAAGTCACCCCAATGGCTTTGGCGATCCCAACACTGGTTTACCCGACACGGATATCCTCGAAGGCGCCTTCTTTGCCATGGACCCGGCCACGGGCTCGATCCGTGCCGTCGTCGGTTCGCGCGATTTCGCTCTCAGCCAGTATAACCGCGCCATGCAGGCCCGCCGCCAGATCGGTTCGACCATCAAGCCCCTGATTTACGCCACCGCCTTTGCCGAAAAGGGTTATTGCCCTGCCAGCCTGATCGACGCGACCCCCTTCAATCTCGCCTCGACCGGCCCCATTCCCTCTGACGATGGCGAAACCAAAACGTCCCTGCGTATCAATGACGCCCTGGTCAAATCCGATGACTATTCCGCGGAACGCATGGGAGACATCGTCGGTTCCGGTCTGCTCAACAGTTACGCCCACCGGTGCGGCATCACGACCGATATTCCGCCTTATCGCGCGAGCTATCTCGGCGCCTGCGACATCAGCCTCAACGAACTCACCGGTGTCTATGCCACCTTCGCTGACCAGGGCGTCTGGGTTCGCCAACACATTGTCGTTCAGGTGAAGGACGACCACGATCGCGTCATCTATCAGTTCCAGCCCGAGGGGCACCGCGTCTTCACGCCACAGGTTGCGCGGCAGGTCGCCGGCATGCTGCAGAACGTTCTCGATTTCGGCACGGGCACGCCGGTCCGGCAGGAATACCGCTTCACTGCCCCCGCCGCCGGCAAGACCGGCACGACCAACGACTACAAGGACACCTGGTTCGTCGGCTTCACCAGCCATCTCGTTGCCGGCGTCTGGATCGGTTACGACCAGCCCCGCGAAATCATGCCCGGCGGTTACGCGGCCACGGTTGCGCTCCCGGTCTGGGCCAACGTCATGAAGCAGGCGCAGGGACACTACCAGATGGTCGATTTCCCCATACCCGGCGGCCTTCAATATTACAATGTCGGCGGCGATTTCTTCGGCCGCGGCGAGCGCTATTACCTCACGCCCGACCAGCATCAGTTGCTCGATCAGGAGTCGCCCAGCGAGACCGGGGAAAATGAAAATAATAATCCGCCCGCCCGCGGCTTCATCGACCGCTTTCTCGATATTTTCCGCTGATCCTCAGAGCCGATTTGGAATCGGCGCCAAATCGACTCCAGCCCAGGCTCTGCTGGAAATTCTCGGATCCACTCATCCTACGGGCTCTTTATGCCAAAAGCTTGAGTTCTAGCCCCTGTTACCCTCGAAACTTAACCGCAAACCTGACACTTCGTTCTGGACTAGTAGAGAAGCTGGATCACCTCGTCATGGACAAACTCAACCTAAAAAGCTATGATCGCGTTTATCTGGTTTTAAATTCTAAAACGATCTGATTAAGTACCTCCATTTTCCAACGAAGAAAATCTGATCTCTATGAAGTCGGAAAATTCGACGCGAGAGACAAAGCCAAATAAAATCAGCTTGGGCGACATCGCTCGAATCGCTGGTATTTCCACCACTTCGGCGGGCTGCGCCCTGCGCAACCTTCCCGGTGTCAGTGAGAAAACGCGCCGGCAGGTACTTCAGATTGCCGAGCGCTTGGGTTATTTCCCGGATCCGCGTCTGTCCACGCGAATGGCCGGCATTCGTCAAACCATCAATAAGGACCTGCTGCCGGTCGTCTGGTTGAACTCGGAGCGTGAAAAGGACGCGTGGAAGCAGCATAGCTACCTGGCCCCTTATCGGGAGGGGGCTCAAAAATGTTTGCAGACACTGGGCTACAGAATCGAAGAGATATGGACGAGGACCCCCGGCTTCACCATGCGGCGTCTGGCGCAGACGATCAATTATCAACGTATTTCCGGCGTCTTCATTACGGGTCCCTGCAAACATATTCGCCTGAAATGGGACGAACTGGCGGCTGTTTCGATTGGCGAGGGACTCATGGCCCCGCCGCTTCACCGCGTCGCGACCGATATTGTCTTCAACTTTGGGCTGGCGCTTAAAATGGTAAAACGTTTTGGCTACCGGCGCATCGGGGTGAGTTTAACGGAGGAAGCCGATCGTTTCTCCCGGCACGGCATCCGCTTTATGATTTCATATTTCAACCAGACGCTGCCAAAATCCCGCCGCGTCGAGCCGCTCTTTATGGGCCATGTGGGACCCTACGAGGATGAGCGGCTGTTTCCGGCCTGGATAAAAAAAGAACGTCCCGACGTGATCATTGGAGCCAACAATCTGCTGGTCCAGTGGGTCAAGAAAGCCGGATTTTCGGTGCCACGCGAAGTTGGCATCGTCCACATTGCGACCGACGATGACGTGATCGACTGGGCGGGCGTTTATGCCAACAAAAGGGAAGTGGGTCGTGTCGCTGCTGAAAAACTGGTCTCCCTCATGGAGCATCGCCAATACGGCATTCCCGAAGTTGCGTCCACCACGTTCGTACCCGGCATATGGCGCCCCGGTTCCACCCTGCTTGCCCCCAAGCTCAAAGTGCGTGAATCCGCGCTGTGCGCCGCTTAACTCTCAGTTGCCGCCCTCCCTGTCGGCGGTAGATCGAAGGAACGGTTCGGGAAGCCACCGCCACTGGGACAGCGGCGGCTATCTCAAAAATCTCGGAGCTTGCGCCGAGGTTTTTGCTCTACCTGACATAAGGTAAGATCACCTTTCTTTACCCGTTACTTAGCTAATAAGCTGAAGCAACGGGTCTTCCAGAGGAACATTTCGTTTTGCAAAGGTATGAGGTTTATGACGCCTCGTTTCACCCCTGGCTCACTTTACTTCACGTGAGCAAGAGCTCTCATTGTCGAGAAAGAGTCTGTTACAATAAATTCACGCCCTAGGAACAGTCGGCTTGGGATTGCAAAACGGATCCCCAATGTTATGCCTGTCCAGCGGAGAATAACCTCTATATCGGAACGAAAGTGAAAAATATGACTTCCTTCAAATCATTCATTGTCATCTGGGCCGCCTTGTCCTTATTACTGCTTTGCCAAAGCGTAGCAGAGGCTTTGACCATTATGCCATTAGGTGATTCCATCACCGATGGCGTCGATTTTTTCACCGATTCGGCAGCTGGCTATCGCGACCCCCTGTATCGCGATTTGACCGCAACCGGTGTCTCCTTCAATTTTGTGGGGGTTTCAGACGATA